>CANIWM010000001.1 GCA_947471505.1 Chthoniobacteraceae bacterium
TCCTCGTGGTTTTCTTTTTTCCGGCGTATTCGGCTGCTGCAAAGCTCAATTGTTTGTCCATCGCTGTTTGTGCTTTCCTTAGATCAGCATTTTCGCCCGCTGTCCCGCTATTTTACAGGCGTAGCCGATTTCTTCAGCCTTTCCCTAAAACGTAGCATCTTCCCATTTCTTTCAAAAAATCTGCGAAATATCCGGCGTTTGACGAGCGCAGACAGGTGTGGTTTAACTTCGGGCATGAGCACCACCGTCGAACACATCAAACAAGAGATTCGCGCACTGGCACCGACAGAGGTAGATGAACTCCTGCGCGACCTTCAGCAAGAATACGCAATGCCCGAGGACTCCAGCATCGAAGCCGAGTGGGACGCGGAAATCGCCCGCCGGGTGAAGGATGTCGAAGAGGGGAAAGTGGAGCTGATTTCGGGGGGGGAGCTTCGTCGTAGCACGGAATCCTTACTTCGCGAACTCGGTATCGCCCGCTCGAAATGAGCGATGATTTTCAAATCCATCCAGCGGCGAAGGATGAGCTTCACGAGGCGATTCGACACTACGCTGCGGTGGATGAAAGCGGGGGGCTCGCCGTGGCTTTCGAGGCGACTTTCTGGCGCCACACGGAAAACATCCTCGCCACCCCGCTGCACTACAATCTCCGCCGCCCACCCACGCGTCGCGTGAATCTCACGCCTCGTTTTGGCGAGACGTATATCGCCTACATGCTGTGGGCGGAAAAGGTTGTCATCCTCGCCATCGCCCACGCCAAGCGCCGCCCTTACTATTGGAGCAAGCGGATCGGCGAAGCTCGCGAGATATTTCAGTGATAAAAGCGGGCCGTTTTACAAACTCCTGCTTGAAGTCTCCCGCTCCGAAGCGCGATACCTTAGCGAGCAATGCGCATTCTTGACCGCTACGTTCTGCGGAATTTCATCGAACCATTTCTCCTCTGCGTGGCGGCCTTTATCGGGCTGCTCATCATCGCGGACTTGTTCGACAACGCGGAGGACTTCATCAAAGCGAAGGCTTCGTTCAAAGTCGTGGCCGGGTTCTATTTGCGGCAGATGCCCCATTTTATCCTGCTGTCTATGCCGCTCGGGCTGTTGCTGGGGCTGCTGTTTAGCCTCAGCAAAATGTCGCGCTCGAATGAGATCATCTCGATGCTCACGGCGGGGCGGAGTGTGATGCGGGTGCTTGCGCCGCTCATCATGTGCGGGGTGCTGGCGTCGGGCGCGTGTTTGTGGCTGAACTACGAGCTTGCGCCGCATTCCGAGGCGGTGAGTAAGGCGGACTTGGAGCGAATCAAAAACGCGAAAAAGGCCGAGCAAGCGGGGAACGCCGTGTCGCTGCTGGTGAAGGACCGCCGCACGAACCGGCTGTGGTATGCGCGCCGCATCCGCCCGGCGCAGAACGCGCTCGACGATGTACACATCTCCCAGCTCGACGCCGATGGGCACCCCCGCACGCGCTGGTATGCGGCTGGAGCGATCTACGAGCCGCGCAATCGCACTTGGGTGCTGAATTACGGGCGGATGGTGACGTTCACTGCGGACGGCGATGTGATCGCCATCCGCGATTGGTCGTCGAAAGATGCGGCGAAAAACTTCGAGAGTATCACCGGATGGAGCGAGACTCCACAGCGCCTCGCCAGCGCGCTGATGCAGGCCGAGCAGCTCTCGGTGCCGGAGCTGGAGAACTACCTTGCACTGAACTCGGACTTCCCCGCCGCGCAACTCGCGCCCTTTAACACGCACTGGCATCACCGCTGGGCGCTGCCGATTTCCTGCCTCGCCGTGGTCTTCATGGCCGCGCCGATGGGTATCGTGTTTTCGCGCCGCGCGGTGCTTGCATCGGTGGCGGGGTGCATCGGGATTTTCTTCGTGTTCCTGATGACGATGTTCTTTTTCCTCTCGCTGGGGAAAGGCGCGCACCTCCAGCCTTGGGTGGCGGCGTGGGCACCGGTCATCGGGCTCTTTTTCATCGGCTGCTACTTGCTGTATCTACGCTCGACGAACCGGGATTTCCCGAGACTCTTCTTTTTGAAATGAACACCGACTGGACGATCCAAGGCCGCTCCCACACCTGCGCTGCGACGGGCCGCCCATTTGAAGACGGCGAGTATTTTTACACGCTGCTCTACTATGAAAAGGCGGAGTTTCGCCGCGAGGATGTCTGCGAGGAGTCTTACAAAAGCCGCAACGAAAACGTGCAGCCGTTCTCCCACTGGCGCTCGAAATATGAGGCCTCACCCGCAGTCATCGAGACGGTGAGCAAGCAGACCGCCGAAGATTTGCTCCGCAAATACATGGAGGAAAATGCGACCGACTTTGCCAACGCGCGCTACATCCTCGCGCTCATGCTGGAGCGCAAGCGCATCCTCAAGGAACGCGAAGTGAAGCGCGGCGACGACGGAACGCTCACCCGCATCTACGAGCACGCGAAGACCGGCGAAATCTTCGTAATCCCCGACCCCGAGCTGCGGCTCGACCAAGTCGCCGAAGTCCAACAACAAGTCGCCTCCCAACTCGGCTGATATGCGCATCATAGACCGCTACCTCACGCGCCAGATTCTCGTCACCGCGCTCTTCGCCATCACGGTGCTCACCGTCGTGCTCGTGCTCGGCAACGTCTTCAAAAAGCTGTTCGATCAATTTGCCAATCCGCCGCCGGACATCTTCTTCGCCATCATTGCATACGTCGTGCCGTTCTCGCTCACGTTCACGATCCCGTGGGGCTTCCTCACTGCGGTGCTGCTCGTCTTTGGGCGCATGTCGGCGGAGAACGAGATCACCGCGCTTCGCTCCAGCGGCGTCAGCATCCCGAGGCTTTGCGTGCCCGTCGCCATCCTCGCGATCCTCTTCGCGTCCGTGTGCGCCTACATCAATCTGGAGGTCGCACCGCGAGCGCAGGAGAAGATGAAGAACGCGATTTTCAACCTCGCCACGAACAACCCCATCGCCGTCTTCGGCAACGACAAAATCATAGACGTCTTCCCCGGCCAGAAAATCTACGTGGAGAAAAACGACAAGGAGAACATCGAGAACATGATCGTCTATATTCACGATAAAGAGGGCAACCTCAACGAAGTCACCGTCGCCGGCAGCGGCTCGCTGAAAGTCAAAGAGATGCCCGTCAACGGCGAGAAGCAGAAGCAACTCGTCCTCGGCTACAAAGACCTCCGCTACGAGCAAGTCATGGGAAACACCGACGACCCGAAGAACCGCTTCGACCGTCGTGGCATAAAAAGCGGCATCGTCGCCAGCGAAGGCGAAATCGTCATGTCGCTCCAAGCGCTCTACGAGAAAAAGAAGAAGACCGGCGGCATCGGGATGCTCACCGTCGAGCAACTGCTCGACGACGATAAGCCGGAAGCCGCCGTAGAGCTCAACAAGCGGCTCTCCCTCGCGCTCGCCACCATCGCATTTGCCCTGCTCGCCGTGCCGCTGGGAATCACCGCGCAGCGAAAAGAAACGTCCGTCGGCTTCGCAATCAGCCTCGGCATTGCGATGCTCTACTTCGTCATCCTCATCGCCGCCGACATGACCCGCAACAGGCCGCACCTGCACCCCGCGATGCTCGTGTGGCTACCCAACGCGATCTTCCTCAGCATCGGCGCATATCGGTTTGCGCAGCTTGCGAAGCGGTAGAGGCTACGCCGACGCTGGCGGCAAGAGCCCGCGCGCTTTTTTCACGGCGGAGACGTATTTCGCGGCGAGCTTGGTGATTTGGGAGAAGTCGCCGTTGTCGAGCAGAGCTTGGTTCACGAGTTGCGAGCCAGCGCCGACGGCTACGCAGCCGGCCTTGATGTATTCGCCGACGTTCTCCGGGGTCACGCCGCCGGTGGGGATGATTTGCAGCGCAGGCAGGGGCGCGAGCAGCGATTTCACGTAGCCGGGGCCGAGCGTCTCTGCGGGGAAGAGCTTGATGAAATCTGCGCCCAGCTCGTGCGCGGTGAACGCTTCCGTCGGCGTCATCGCTCCCATTATCACCGGCACGCCGTAGCGATGCGCGAGCAGGATTACCTCGGGGCGCACGATGGGCGTGACGATGTATTCCGCCCCCGCAAGCAGCGCGGCGCGGGCCGTCTCGGCATCGAGCACGCTGCCGACGCCCATGCAAATGCTGTCGCCGAGCGCCCGCTTTGTATCGCGGATAATGTTGAGCGCGCCGGGCGTGGTCATGGTCACTTCCACCGCCGGGATGCCGCCGGCTACGAGTGCTTTGGCTGCTTCGATGAGCTTCGCGCCGGTGTGCGAGCGGAGGATGGCGATGATGCCGGATTCAGTGAGACGACGGGAAATGGTGAGTTTGTTCATGCTGGTTCCGGGTAACCGCTGGTGAAATCATTTCTTGGAGGCTTCGCGCTTCGCCGCCAGTGCGGCCTCCACTTTGCCGAGCGGCAGGCAGTTCACCACGTCGTCGCGCGTCAGCCAGCCTTTGCGCGCTGCGCAGATTCCAAAGGACACGTACGCAAGCTGCGAGGTGTGGTGCGCGTCGGGGTTGACGGACGTTTTTACGCCCTTCGCCTTCGCGGCTGCCCAGTGCCGCCAGTCCATGTCGAGGCGGCGCGGATTTGCGTTCAGCTCGATGATGGTGCCCGTCGCCGCTGCTGCGTCAATGATGGCCCCGATGTTCACGGAGTACGCATCGCGCTGGAGCAGCAGCCGCCCGGTGAGGTGCCCTAGCATGGTCACGTGCTTGTTCTCCATCGCGCGGATGATGCGCGCCGTCATCTCTGCCTCCGTGAGCTGGAACGACGAGTGGACGCTGGCCACCACGTAGTCGAGCTGCGCCATAATCTCGTCGGGGAAATCCAGCGTCCCGTCCTTCAAAATATCCACCTCGCTCCCGCTAAAGATGCGGAACTCGCCCGCATACTCCTCGTTCAGCGCGCGAATCTCCGCGACCTGCGCGAGTAGTCGTGCCTCGTCGAGGCCGCGCGCTTGCACAGACGACTTCGAGTGGTCCGCGATGCCGAGATAGTCCATCCCCAATTCCCGTGCCGCCTCCGCCATTTCGCGCAGCGTGTTGCGCCCGTCGCTCTCCTTCGTGTGATTATGAAAACACCCGCGCAAGTTTTGCAGCTCCACCAGCCGAGGCAGCGTGTGCGCCTCCGCTGCCGCGAACTCGCCGTGATTCTCCCGCAGCTCCGACTCGATGAAATCAAGGCCCAGCGCCCGATACAGCTCCGCCTCATCACGAATCTCCGGCACGGGCTGCGGCGTCACCTTCGGCGATTCGTCCACGCCCAGCCGATACTCATTCAGCGTCCAGCCGCGCGAGAGCGCCCGCTGGCGCATCACGATATTGTGCTCCTTCGAGCCGGTGAAATAGTTTAGCGCAAATGCGAACTGATCGTCCGTCACCACGCGCAAATCCGCCTGAATCCCGCTCTTGAGCCGCACCGAAGATTTCGTCGCCCCGTGCGCCATGATGCTCTCCACCATCTCGTGTTTTACAAAGAACTCGCTCACCGACTCCGGCGATTTTGTGGAAACCAAGAAGTCCAAATCCCCGCACGTCTCCCGCCGCCGCCGGAAGCTCCCGCACGCCTCCACGCGGATGACTTCCGGCAGCGAGCGCAAGTCTTCGCGCAGCGTCTCCGCGTCCGACGCCACATCGCCGATGCGGAAGCGGCCCGCGTGCTTCTTCACATCCTCCATCGCCTTCAAAATGTTCGCCGCCGTCTTCTCGCCAAAGCCCTTCAGCCGAGCCACACGCCCATCTTTGCACCCTGCCTCCAGCGCCTCCACCGTCGTGATGTCGAGCTGCTTCCACACGGCCTGAATCTTCTTCGGCCCCATGCCCACGATGCCGAACATCCCGAAAATTCCGGGTGGGAACTCCAATTTGAGGATGTTGTAATACGAGCAGTTTCCCGTGAGGACGATCTCCGTGATGCGCTCGGCGATGTTCTTCCCGACCCCTTCGATCTCCGCCACTTTCCCCTCGCCGACGACCTGCGCCAAGCTGCCCGAGAACGTTTCAATCCCACGCGCCGCATTTTGATACGCGCGAATCTTGAAAATGTTCTCGCCCTTCAGCTCGAGCATCGTCGCGATGTGTTCGAGGATTTCCGCTACTTGATCTTTAGTCACTTCAGCCATGCGGCAAAGTTACGCATTCCGAGCAACACCGCGCCAGCAGCGATTCTTAGCCGAGCGTAAACCTCGGGCTGATCGTCTTTTGCTCCGCCACGAAAACCTCCACCGCGTCCTCCGCCGCTCCCGTGCTTGCCACGCTTTTGCGCACGGCGGACGCGGCGAGCTCGGGCGAATTGCAGTCGCGGCTCAGGTGACCGAGCACGGTTCGCTTTAGATTTCCGCCGACCATTCCCGCGACGACGCTTGCCGCTGCGGCGTTGGAAAGATGGCCGTGGCGGGACATGATGCGCTGCTTCGTGGACCACGGGCGCTTCGTGTCGTTTTGCAGGAGGTGCTCGTCGTGGTTTGCTTCGATGACGAGTGTTTGCGCCTGCTTTACCCGCTCGCACGCGAGTTTCGTGGCAAAGCCAAGGTCGGTGAGGAAGCCGAGCGCAGCCGGACCGTGATGGAGAACAAAACCGACCGGATCCATCGCATCATGCGGCACGCTGAAGGTCTGCACCGCGATGTCTTTAATGGTGAAATCCGAACCTGTGATGAACGTGCGCCAATCCTTCGCTAGGCTGGGAGACTGCCGCTTTAGCGCTTCCGCGGTGAGCGCGTTGGCATACACGGGCGTTTGGAATTGGCGGCACCAAACATCCAGCCCACCCGCGTGGTCGCCGTGCTCGTGTGTGAGGAGGATGCCGTCGAGCTCCAGCGGATTTACGCCGCACAATGCAAGACGCTGTTTGATTTGAAGGCAGCTCAATCCGCCATCGATCAAGACGCGCGTTTTCGGCGTCTCCACGAGCGCGCAATTCCCCGCGCTTCCACTACCGAGGATGGTGAGATGAAACATCGCGCGCACTCTCGCCATGCAGCCGCCGAGTGTCGAGCGTGGGAACGAATTTTGTGGGCGAATAAAACGAACAAAGAATTATTTCGGCGGTTTGCGTTCTGCGTGATTTACTGCGCGGACTTTATGGCCAAACGCATTTCTCGAAAAGACATGGCGAAGCTGTCGTTCCGTGACTTTTTGCGCACGGCGCGAGGGCCGTATGGGCGGCTGTTTGGATATATGAAGCCCTACATGGGGCGGTTTTGGGCGGGGATTATTTTCGGCATCTGCTTTGCGGCGGCGAATGGGGCGCTGGTGTTTGTGTTCAAAAATGTGGGCGACCTCGTGCTCACGGGTGCGCCGGGGGACCGGGCGGACCACATCGCCAAGCTCCCGGAGTATCTCCGCGAGTGGGCGGCACCGGGGCCGGATGGACGCTCGCCTCTCCGAGTCGTGCTGACGATCTGCCTGCTGGTGCCAGCGGTGATGGCGGTGCGCGGGGTGTTTTCCTATCTGAATGCGTACTGCGTGCTGTGGGTGTCGCAGCGGGTGTTGGATGACATTCGTCAGCAGGTTTATCGGCACACGCTTGGGCAGGCGATGGAGTTTTTTAACCGGCAAAAGGCGGGCGACTTGGTGCAGACGGTCTTTAACCAAACGCGCATGGCGCAGCAGGCGCTCACGAGCATCGCGGCGGACATCGTGAAGCAGCCGGTGACGATTATTAGCGCGGTAGGGATGATGGTGTGGTTCGACCCGATGTTCACCGTCGCAGCGTTGCTGCTCTTCCCTCTCTGCCTTTTGCCAGTGCTGCTCGTGAGCAAAAAAGTGCGCAAGAGCGCGGCCCGCGAAGAGGATGAGGCGGGGCAGATGATGGTGCTCATGCACGAGGCTTTTGGCGGCATCCGCGTGGTGAAAACGCACGCCCGCGAGGACTACGAGGCGGACCGTTTTAATGCGGCGAATCAAGCGATGCTGCGCTTTGTGATGAAGTGGCGAAAGGCCATGGAACTCACCGGCCCAGCAGTGGAGACCGTGGCCTCGTTGGGCATCAGCGCTGCGCTTTTCTATGCGTGGAAGAAGCCGCTGCCGAACGGGACGATGCTGGCGCTGGTCGGCGCGCTGGTGCTGATTTATCCGTCGTTCAAGGCACTGAGCCGCATCCAGCTCATGATGCAAAAGTGCCTCGCCTCCACGTCGAAGATTTTCGAGCTGCTCGACCACGCGCCCGCCATTCAAGACGCGCCCGACGCCGTCGCGCTGGAGCAAGTGCGCGGCGACATCCGCTTTGAGGACGTGACGTTTACCTACTCTGGCACGACCGAGCCAGCCGTGAACCACGTCTCCTTGCACATCCCGGCAGGCACGACATGCGCGCTCGTCGGCGAGAGCGGCAGTGGAAAGAGCACGCTCTTCGCGCTGCTCCAGCGGCTCTACGAAGGCGAGCAGGGCTCGGTGAAAATTGACGGCTACGACCTGCGGAAGATCACCCAGCCTTCCCTTCGCGCGAACGTCGCCACGGTCAGTCAGGATGTATTCCTTTTCCACGACAGCATCCGGCAAAATATCCGCTACGGGCGACTGGAGGCCACGCAGAAAGAAATCGAACACGCCGCGCAAATGGCCTATGCGCACGACTTCATCGCCGCGCAGCCGCAGGGCTATGAGACCGTCATCGGCGACAAAGGCTGCAACCTCTCAGGTGGCCAGCAGCAGCGCCTCAGTATCGCGCGAGCGTTGCTCAAAGATGCGCCCATTCTCCTGCTTGATGAAGCCACGAGTGCGCTCGACACCGAGAGCGAGCGGCGCATTCAGGAAGCACTGGAGACACTCTCCAAAGGCCGCACCGTCATCGCTATCGCCCACCGCCTTTCCACGATCCTTAAGGCAGACCAGATCGTCGTCATGGACCATGGCAGCATCAAGGCCGTGGGCAAACACGCCGACCTCTACGAACGCTCCCCCGAATACCGCCGCCTCTACGATCTCCAGTTTAATTCACACCAAGCTGCCGCATGAAAACACTCCTCGCACTCATCCTTCTCGCCACCTCGCTACCCGCGAAAGAAATCGCGAAAAGGATCACCAACAGACAGTTTGAAGATGGCACTTGGAGTTCCAAGGAAACGGACCCGGAGAAACGCCGAGCCATCGAGCGTTTCTACGTCCTCGGCTCCAAGACGCCATACCAGACCATCCTCTACCAACTCGACGAAGACATGAACCCCATGTCCGGCATTTACTACAACGCCCGGAACCAAGTCTTTCAGAAATGCACCTACAAACTCGACGGTGGCAACCCGCCTCGCGTCATCCAAGAGGTGGTCTATAACGCGCAAGGCGTCCTCACCGGCACGAACAACAACATTTACGGAACGCGCGACGGACGTTCTACCCTCCTCAGCGTGGACCGCTACGACGCGAACGGAAACCTCATCCCTCGCGCAAAAGTGACCGGGCGGAAGCGGTAATTCCAATGAGCTTTCAGGTTGAGGCAAAGGCGCGCAGGATTTTTTGCCGCTGGCAAGGCGCGATGAAGGAGCATAGTCGCTGCACTACGTGACTGAATCGCAACGCAGCCAGTGGCAAAAAAGACCAGCGAATTTGCCTCAACTTGAAAGCGAATTGGAATAAGGCTCACCGCGCAATATAAGCCTCCCACTCGGGCGGCAGCGGAGCGCGCTCTACACCATCCGCGATGCGGCCCTCGAACGCTGGGTTAAACTTCGTGCTCGTCCCATAGACCATGATCGTATCCACCGAGCCTTCCGAGCGCAGCGCATGGGCCACGCCCGCCGGGATGACGACGCCCGCATTGTTCGGCCCGCGCTGGTCGTCGCCTTCGATGATGAACCGCATTACCCTCCGTGGCATCCCCGCGCGCTCATCCACGAGCAACATTTCCACATTTCCCGCGACGAAGAACATCGCATCCCACTGCTCCAGATCGTAAGGCCGGAGCGCGTAATTTTTTGGCTCCTCTATATAGAGACGCTGAAACCAAGCCTCCGGAGAAGTCCCGTCTGGGATGGATGGCGGGTGAATGTGAAAGCCCTTCGCCGTCGTCGCAAACATCCGAGCTGTCGCCCACTGCTTCGGCCAAAGTCCGATGGCGTTCAGCATCCCGTCTTCCATCCGCGCAAACTCTCCGAAAAAACCCCGGTGCCGCTGAGGAAAGACGCGCCGTGCAAACAGTTCCACACCCGGAATCCAAGCCGCATCCAGCTCCTCGCGCTTGGCGATGAGTTCCCCAGCATCCACACCGCTCGTCGCCAGCCGGTCGGCGAGCGATTTCTGCGAGTAGTCACGTTGGCCCAGCATCGCGCGGGCGTTTGAGTTCAGGCCATTCCAAAGATCAGACATGCCGCGCACTGTAGAAGCCCGCGTGCCGAAGCTCACTCCTTTTTTCGTCCAACGTGGAACGATAGACGTTTTTCGGGCGGGAACCCAAGGTCGTCCGCGCTTCGAGAAAAACCGTGGACATTCCCTGTTCCATGAATAGTCTGCCGCCCCTTTTTCTGGGGCGTTCGGAGGGCGATTCTCGCCTTTTTATCGCTGCCGGATGGGCACTTTTTTCACATACACATGACTAGCTTTCTTTTCTCGATTCTCGCAGAGGCACCGATACCTGAGCCGCCAAAGCCGCAGGCCAGCATCGCCGATAGCATCCCGATGATGCTGATGATGGTGGTCGTCTTCTGGCTCTTCCTCATCCGCCCACAGCAGAAGCGCCAGAAAGAGATGAACAACCGCATCGCCGCGCTGAAGACCGGCGACCGCGTCGTCACGACCGGCGGCATCCACGGCACTGTCAGCAACGTCAAAGACGGCCCGACGCTCGTGCTGAAGGTGGACGATTCCACGAAGCTCACGGTGGATAAATCCTCCATCGCAAACGTCCTCCCGAAAGAAGCCTGATCCTTTTCCTATTATGCTGTCACCAGTCGTCATCACTTTTTGCGTGGGATTCCTCATCCTCGTCCTTTTCGTGTGGTATCTCGCGTCCTCTGTAGAGCGGAACAAGCGCATCCTTGGAACGCTACTCACGATTTTCGTCACAGCACTGTGCGTCTATTCCGCGTTTCCGCCGTTCGATGAGTTCACGGATAAAGACGGCGTGAAAACCCGCACCGTCGTCGGCAAAATCCAGCAAGGCATTGACCTCAAAGGCGGCATGTCGTGGCAGATTCGGCTCATGCCTTCGCCCGATAAGGACGGGAATACTAAGACCATCACCCAAGCGATGATCGACCAAGCGATTGAGACCTTCCGCAAGCGCGTGGACGACGGCGGCGTGAGTGAGCCGCTCATCGCTCCAGCGGGACCAGCAGAGACCGGGCGCATCCTCATCCAACTCCCCGGCGTAGATGAAAAATCCGTAGCCAAGAACCGTGAGAAGATCGAAAAGGTTGCGAAGCTAGAGTTCAAAATGGTTCACCCCGACAGCCAGCGCGCCCTCATGGGAATCGAAAGCGGAACGCAGGTGATGGACCCCTCTTACGAAGTTAAAATCCTGAAGCATGAGAGCAAAGACAAGCTCGGAAACAAGACGAGTTCCGAGGAGAAATTGCTCGTGAAGCGTGAGGCCGACATCCCCGGCTCGATGGTCACGCAGGCGTATCCCTACTTCGGCGAGAAGGGTTGGGAGATCATCCTCAACTTCAACTCGGAAGGCGCAAAACTCTTCGGCGAGCTGACGACGAAGTATGTCGGCAATCGGTTTGCCATCATGCTGGATAACGAAGTCCACAGCGCGCCCAATATCAACGAGCCCATCAACGGAGGCCGCGCCAACATCAGCGGCGGCTCCATTGACGAACAAGAGGCTCGCAACCTCTCCAGCATCCTTGAAAATCCCCTCGAAAACCCTGTGAAGATCGAGTCGCAGAGCGAAACCTCCGCCTCGCTCGGCCAAGACGCCATTAAGAGCGGCATCAGCTCCGGCTTGCTTGCGTCGGCGATCACCGTCTTCCTCGTTCTCCTTTACTACCGCTTCGCCGGACTCGTCGCGAATCTGGCGCTCGTCGTCTTCATCGCCATGCTCTTCGGCTCGATGGGCATGTTTAACGCCGTCCTCACCCTCCCCGGCATCGCGGGCATATTGCTCACGCTCGGTATGGCCATTGATGCGAACGTGCTCATCTACGAGCGCCTCCGTGAAGAACAAGCTGCGGGCAAATCTCTCACCACCGCACTCAGCGCCGCATACGACAAAGCGTTCTCCGCGATTTTCGACTCGAACCTCACCACACTCATCACCGCCGTCATCCTTTACTGGAAGGCGACCGGTCCGGTGAAAGGGTTCGCTGTCTCGCTCATCATCGGCGTCATCGCCTCGATGTTCACCGCGCTCGTAGTCACGCGCAATTTGTTCGAGTGGGTGATGAATAAAGGCATCCTCAAAACCATCACGATGTCGAACATCATCCCCGCGACGAACTTCAACTTCATGGGCAAGCGGAAGACCGCCATCACGATCTCCATCGTCGTCATTGTTGCCTCGATGGGCATCTTCGGCGCACGCGGCGGGAAGAACTTCGGTGTGGACTTCAAGGGGGGCGACCGGCTCGTCCTCCGCGCCGAGGGCACCCGCCCGCAACTCGACCCCGTGCGCGATGCGCTGAAAGAAATCAACTTTGGCGAAGCGTCCGTGCAGACAGAAAAGTCCGCGCAAGCCGAGTTCCTTGTCGTCCGCGATGCAGAAGGCTCCGCCGAGAAAATCGAAGCGCACCTGAAGGAAAAATTCCCCGAAGCCAAGTTCGTGAAGCAGAGCAAAGAGACCATCGGCTCGCTCGTCGGCGATGAACTCGCAAAGAGCTCCATCGCCGCGCTGCTCCTCGGAATGGTCGGCATCTTGATCTACCTCACCGTGCGGTTCGAGTTCTCGTTCGCCATCGGCGCGCTCGTCGCGCTCATCCACGATGTCGCCATCACGATTGGCGTCTTCGCATTGCTGGGGCGGGAACTTTCGCTCGTCACCGTCGGCGCGATTTTGACCATCGCCGGATATTCGGTGAACGACACCATCGTTGTCTTCGACCGCATCCGCGAAAACATCAAGGCGGGCAAAGGCGGCTCCATCGCGAACATCATGAACGTCTCGGTGAACGAAACGCTGAGCCGAACCGTCCTTACCGGCGGCGTCACGCTCATCACCACGCTCATCCTCTTCTTCATGGGCGGCCCTGTGCTGAACGACTTTGCGCTTTGTATGCTCATCGGCATCTTGGTGGGAACCTACTCGTCCATCTACATCGCTTCGCCCATCGTCCTCTGGTGGTCTGGCCGTGGTGGACGCGACCTGAAGAGCGAAGTGAGCAAGAGCGACGAGAAGGCTATCGTGCCCGCGTAGGGCTACTGCCCGAGCTGCTTGCGCAGCCCCGTCACCATCCGCTGAATGTAGCCGTATTTCGATCTCGGCTGGAGCACTCGTAGGCTGACTGCGGCGCTGCCCCATTCGATGATCTCGATGTCCACGAACCGCACACCCCACGCGTTCATCTCGCGGCGAGTGGACTTGTAAATATCAATGGTCTTTTTCCCAACGAGCGCGCTGCCGTAGTCCTCGATCACGAAGTCCTCGCCCGTCTCTACGATGCGGAAGCGCGTGCCGAGGGGCATCCAGCTCCAGTCCGACGCCGCGCTGTGGGCTGCGGAAAGTCGCCCGCCGATGCCGTTGGCCCGCCCGCCCGGCTCACTGTGATGATAGGCGGTGGTGCGCACCTTCATCCGGGCACCCGACGAGGGCTTCACCGCGTTCCCTCCCGTAGAAGAGCAAGCGCCCAAAAGCGATAGAATGAGGAGGGCGGAAGTGGTGCGCATGAGTTCTAGGAGCATTAAATGAAAGTTCTCTGCTCAATGGCGTAGCGGGCTGGGCTGGCTTTGGGAAATGGAAATTGCGACTCGCAAACCCGCGCCTCTCGCGTAGTTGTTTCCGCCATGCGTGTCTGTATTCTCTTTCTCGCCACTCTCTGCTGCTCACTCCGTGCGAACCACGGCGCAAACGTCTTCGATCCGCTCGGCACTTATATCCCGGCGCTCTCGTTCACCGAATCCGCCGCGCAAGCCATTGTCGGCTCGGGAGACAATCGCGAGACCGTGGATAATTACTCCGGCTCTTTCCAAATCCTCGTGGAAAGCGGCGACCTCGCCACGCTCACGGGCGCTTCCATCGTCCGCATCCGCATCGGCACTTTCCTTTTGGATAAAACGCTCGCCGATGCGCCCGATTACGTCCTCGGCGGGGACCACGCGACGTTCACCATCCTCGATGGCGCGGACCCCATCGGCACGGTGAAGGCGAAGTGGCGCGGCGAGAAGCTGACCATCACCGGTTCCCTCAAGTCCCGCATCATTCCACAGGCCGCGAACAGCTTTCACATCCCGCTCCTCACTGAAGACGACCGCTATTTCATCAGCGAAGCGTCCGACGTGTCGCTCATCTTTGGCGATACTTCCGGTAGCCGGAAGATGGAAGTCGCGGGGAAATCCACCTTTAAAAGTGTCCGCATTGGCACCGTTGACAATCCCGCCTACGAGGACGACCTGTGGGCCGTCTCCGTCGTCGGCGCGCTCGACTTCACTCCGCCAAAAATGAAGCTCCTCTCGCCGGGCGCGAAGACCAGCGCCGCGCCCCAGCGCTACTCGCTCAGCACTTCCCCGGACGTGGAAGTCGTCACCGTCCAGCTCAATGGCACTCCGGCCAGCGACCCGCTGCTCGGCGACATCCCCGACCCGCTGCCCGCCAAGCCCACGGCGCGCCTTTGGGGCGGCGTTCTCTACCTCCAAAACGGATCGAACGCCGTCCGCTTCACCGCCATTGACCGCAGCGGCAACTCCACCTCAACCACCTTCAACCTCGAACACGACTTCCGCTCCGGCCTTTACTCCGGGATCCTCGACACCGGCACCAGCGATATGACCCGCACGCTCGTCATCAAAGTCGAGCCCGGCGGTGCATTCACTGGCACCCTTCAACTCGGGCTGGAGAAACTCCGCTTCAGCGGAACCTTTAACGCCCAGGGCGACTCCGCTTTTACCATCCCCCGAAAAAATGGCGGCGTCTCGCTCGACTGCACCTTCTCCCTGGAGCAAAACGAAGACGATTTCGTCGAAGAGCCCGACCCGAAGCCCACCGTCCTCACCGCCACCATCAACGATGAATTCGGCTCCTACACCATCGACGCATCGCGCGCCGTCTTCGATTCCGAAAACGTCCAGCCCCAGCTCATCTCCGGCTACTACACTGCCCGCATCGCCCCCGACCCATTACTCGGAGGCGCCGGCGCACCAGAAGGAATCGGCTACATAACGATGAAAGTCGGCAAGCTCGGAACCATCAGCGCACTGGGGAAACTGGCCGATGGCACTCCATTTACCACCGCAGGCCCGCTCGGCGGCGATGGACGATTCCTCGTCTCCGCACAACTCTACAGACCAGCCGACGGACTCCTTCAAGGTTTCATCACCTTCACTGCCGCCGAAGACTTCGGCAGCACTTGCGAAGGCACGCTCCGCTGGGTCCAACCCCTCGGTGCCACAAAAGCCAGCGGCCTTTTCCCCAACGGCTTCAACGCCGAATGCCCCGTCACCGGCGGCATATACCGGCCCGGTCGCCGCGTGGTGGACCTCGACACGACCGAAGATTTTACCTCTCTCGGCTACACCGAAGCACAGGTCAGCCTTCTCCTCGGTGAGTTCGGCGATACGGCCCTCGTCGGCTCCTTCGACATCGATTATAGAGGCAACGTCCGCATCGTGAACCCCATCCCTGCCGACCGGGTAAAACTCACCATCAAAAACAAAACCGGCATCTTCACCGGCACCGCCCAAGGCACCGGGCACACCTCACCCGCCAAGAAGATCTTCGGCGTCATTGTCGGCCAAGAGGGACGTGGAGAAGGAACCTTTACCAGCAAGACTGACAGCGGCACCGCGACCATCGAAGCACGATGAGCGACCCGCTCGCCGAACAATTCCTCGAACACCTCGAAGTCGAGCGCAACGTCAGCCCCCGCACCCTCATCAACTACCGCCACGCCCTCACCACCTTCCGCGAGAAACTCCCCCAGCCCGCGTGGAGTGAACTCCGCCCCGATCACTTCCGCCGCTACCTTTTCGAGCGGATGAAACTCGGCATCGCCAAGCCCACCATCCGCCTCCACTTCGCGGCCCTGCGCACCTTCTACCGCTTCCTCATTGAGCGCCACGGCCTCGCCGATAACCCGCTCAAACAAGTTCAACTCCCCAAGCTCGACAAAAAACTCCCCGTCGTCCTCAACCCCAAACAAATAGACGCCCTCCTCGCCGCCCCGCACAAAATGCAGAAAAGCGCCAAAGCCCCCGCATGGATGCCCAAGCGCGACGCCGCCATTTTGGAACTCTTCTACAGCAGCGGCCTCCGCATCGCCGAACTGGCCGCCCTCGATGTCCCGAGCATAGACACCTACAACGAAACCGTCCGCGTCCTCGGCAAAGGGCGCAAAGAACGCATCGTCCCCGTCGGCAGCCTCGCCCTCGAAGCCATCCAGCAATACCGCCACGCCGCCGCCGTGAAGACCGGCCCTCTCTTCATCAACAAAAGCCGCAAACGCCTCTCCATCCGCTCCGTCTGGCTCTCGCTCAAACGCTACCTCGACCACGCCGGCATCCCCGCCAACATCTCCCCGCACAAACTCCGCCACAGCTTCGCCACCCACCTCCTCGACGCCGGGGCCGACCTCCGCAGCGTGCAGACCCTCCTCGGCCACGCCTCACTTTCCACCACCCAAATCTACACCCACGTCACCGTCGAGCGGCTCAAGCGCGCCTACGACGACGCCCACCCGCGAGCGTAAAAGGATTTGAGCCGCGTGCCAAAGCGAGAGACTGTGTGCGCTATGAACGACACCACACCAACTCGCCACACGCCGCCGCAACCGCCAGCGCGTGTCGTCGTGGGCATGTCGGGCGGCGTGGACTCATCCGTGGCGGCGTATCTTTTGAAGGAGCAGGGCTACGAAGTCATCGGCGTGACGATGAAAGTGTGGCCGCAAGACTGCATGTCGCGCGCGGAGGATAAATGCTGCGGCCCGCAGGCCATCGCCGATGCTCGCAGCGTCGCGCACGGGCTGGGCATCCCGCATTACGTCGTGGATGAGTCGGTGAACTTCGAGCGCGCGGTGATTGACTACTTTGCCGAGGAATACAAAGCCGGGCGCACTCCAAACCCCTGCGTGATGTGCAATGAGAAGGTGAAGTTTGGAAACCTCTGGGGGAAGGCGAAGGCCATCGGCGCGGACTTCATCGCCACGGGCCACTACGCCATCGCCGACCATTTGCCCGAGCGCACCGTGCTGCGCAAAGGGCGCGACCCGCGCAAGGACCAGTCGTATTTTCTCTTCTCGCTCCGGCAGGCGCAGCTCCAGCGCGTCATCCTCCCGCTCGGAGCGATGGAGAAGACGGAGATTCGCGCCATCGCGCGGCAGATGGGGATGAAGACGGCGGACAAGCAGGACAGCCAGGAGATTTGTTTCGTGCCGGGGAATGACTACAAGGCGTTCCTGAAATCGCACATGGGCGAGGGCGAGTTTCACCCCGGTCGCATCCGCGATAAATCGGGGCGCGACTACGGCCCGCACGAGGGCATCGAGATGTTCACCATCGGCCAGCGCAAAGGCTTACCGGGCGGCTCGTCCTCGCCGCGCTACGTCGTGGATATTGACCCGGCGACGGCCAGCGTGATCGTGGGCGAGGCGGAGGATTTGTGGTGCGACGAGTTCACCGTGGCGAACAGCATTTGGCACTGCGACGCCTCCGCGCCTTTCGACGTGACGGTGAAAATCCGCTACAGCCATCCCGGTGCCGAAGCGACCGTCTTCCCCGGCGAGCGCGGCGAAGCAGTCATCAAACTCCGCGAGCCCCAGCGCGCCGTGACGCCCGGCCAAGCCGCCGTGTGCTATCGCGGCGACGAGTCCCTCGGCGGCGGCTGGATCGAGCGGCAGCGCGCCATCAATCCCGCGACAATGATCCCGAAGACCGCCGAGGATGAGGACGAGTTCGTGGCGCTCGAAGGCGGGTGCGGGGCGAAGCGGTAGCGCGGCTACACCATGATCTCCTTCAGCACCGTCCCACTCACATCCGTCAGCCGGAAGTCCCGTCCGGCGTAGCGATACGTCAGCTTCTCGTGGTCGAGGCCGAGCGTGGCGAGGATGGTCGCGTGGAGGTCGTGGATTTGCACTTTGTTCTCCACGGCTTCGTAGCCGTAATCGTCCGTCGAGCCATAGCTCATGCCGCCTTTGATTCCGCCGCCCGCCATCCAGAGCGTGAAGCCTTTGTTGTTATGGTCGCGCCCGTCGCCGCCTTGCGCGTGTGGCGTGCGGCCAAACTCTCCGCTCCACACGACCAGCGTGTCTTTCAAAAGCCCGCGCTGTTTCAAATCGGTGAGCAACCCGGCGATGGGCGTATCTACAGCGGCAGCGTTGCCCGCGAGCGTCGTGGAGAGGTTAAAGTGGTGGTCCCAATTTCCATGTGTCACTTCCACAAAGCGCACGCCGCTCTCGATGAATTTGCGCGCCAGCAGGCACTTGCGGCCCATGTCGTCCGTCGCGCCGCCGCCGATGCCGTAGAGCTTTTTCGTCGCGTCGGTTTCTTTCGTGATGTCCATCGCGGCGGGCATCTGGCTCTGCATTTTGAAGGCGAGTTCGTAGCTCTCGATGACGCCTTCAATCTCTGGGTTGTAGCGATCGCGGCGCAGCGCCTCGCGGTTCAGCGTCTGGATGAGTTCCAGCTCGGCGCGCTGTGCGGTGGGGTTCAGCGTGCTCTCGATGTTGCGGACTTGCGCGCCGTTCACGCTGCGGTTTTCGCTGCCCACTTTTGTCGCCTGATAAATCGCGGGCAGAAACGCGCTGCCGTAGTTTTGCGCCCCGCCGAAGCCCTGCGAGGGCGTGATGGTGATGAAGCCCGGCAGGTTCTCGTTCGCCGTGCCGAGCCCATAAAGCGACCACGCGCCGAGCGACGGACGGACGAACTGCGAGTTGCCCGTGTGCAAGTTTACCATCGCCTGCGGATGCGCCGGGACGTTCGTCTGCATGGAGCGCACGAGGCACATATCGTCCGCGTGCTGCGCGACGCCGGGGAACAGCTCCGACATCCACAAGCCGCTCTTCCCGTGCTGCGCAAATTTCCACTTCGAGCCGAGCAGCGTCGTGCCGGGCCGCTTGCCGGATTTACCCGTGTCGGCGGTGAGCTTCGGCTTGTAGTCAAACGTATCCACATGCGACGGCCCGCCGCGCATACACAGGAAAATCACCCGCTTTGCCTTCGCGGGAAAATGGGACGCCTTCGGTGCCAGCGGCCCCGTTTCCGCAGCGCCCGCGAGGCCCGAAAATGCCAGCCAGCCAAAGCCGCACGAGAGTGTAGAGAGCACGTCGCGCCGGGTGAGAAGAGGAGTGATATGTCCGCAAGAATTAGAGTTCATAGTCGTCGCTTTGGAACAGTCGCTATTTCGAAAAGTTGCGCAGCCGCTCCCAACCGAGGTGGTCCAGGCACTCGATAATCGCCGGGAGCAAAAGCGGGAGGCATTCGCCGATGGCGCGGGGGTTGCCGGGTAGGTTGATGATGAGCGTTTTCCCGCGAGTCCCCGCCGTCGAGCGGCTGAGGATGGAAGTCGGCACTTTTGCGAACGACTGCACGCGCATGATCTCGCCAAAGCCCGGAAGCTCTCGCTCCAGCACCGCCCGCGTGGCCTCTGGCGTGACATCGCGCGGCGATGGCCCTGTGCCGCCCGTGGTGACGACCAGCGCCGTCTCGCCCGCGTCGCAAACTTCCCGCAAGATGCGCTCGATTTCCGCGCGCTCGTCGGGGATGAGCACGCGCTGCCACTCGATAGCCGTCGCGACGTGCTCAGCAAAAAACTGCTCTATCGCAGGCCCGCTGCGGTCTTCGTAAATCCCCGCCGCCGCGCGGTCGCTGAGAGTGATGCGGGCGAACTTCATTCCTTGCGTTTCTCCGTCACGCGGATGCCGCCAATCGTCATCCCATTATCCACGGCCTTGCACATGTCGTAAATCGTCAACGCCGCCACGCTGGCCGCCGTCAGCGCCTCCATCTCCACGCCCGTCTTCGCCGTTGTCCGCGCCGTCGTGCGGATGCGCACCGCTTCCGCTTCGATGAAAAACTCCACGTCCACCGAATCGAGCGGCAGCGAGTGGCAGAGCGGGATCAGCTCATCGCACCGCTTCGCCGCCAAGATCCCCGCGATGCGCGCCACGGCGAGCACATCACCCTTCGGCAAAGCCTGCGCCCGCAGCGCCTCCACCGTTGCCGCCGCGCAATACACAAACCCTTCTGCGCACGCCACGCGCCGCTGCACGGGCTTGTGCCCGACATCTACCATGCGGGCCGTGCCGGTTTCATCGAGATGGCTAAAAGTGGCGTCGGACATGGGTGCGACGTTGGCGAGCCGCTGCGAATTTGGCGAGAGCAGAGCTTGAGTTTTACCGTCGAGTTTACCGATGCTCGCGCCATGCACCTTCTCGATCAGATTGCGGAATGGGTCCGCTCCACGCCGGAAAAACTCGCGCACATCAGCCACGAACGCCGCATGACGTACGGCGAACTCGGTGCGCGCTCGGATGCCGTCGCCGCTTGGCTGGATGCGGAGTTGGGCGAGCGGCGCGTGCCCGTCGCCATCCTCGGGCACAAAGAGCCGGAGATGCTCATCACCTTTCTCGCGGCGGTGAAAACGGGGCGTCCGTATGTGCCGATTGATGTCTCGACGCCGACGGCGCGCGTGGAGCGGGTGATGGAAGTTTCCGAGGCGGGCGTGCTCCTCACGCCGGAAAAAGTGGCGGCGATCCCGGCGGGCGGGAGCTACGAGGCGGCGCGGCGTGTGGGGGAAAGCGACCCGTTTTACGTCCTCTTCACCAGCGGCAGCACGGGCGAGCCGAAGGGCGTCGTCATCACGCTGGCAAACCTCGATCACTATCTCGGCTGGATGCGCGGGGCGCATGAGTTCGCGCCCGGCGGCGAGGTGTTCCTGAACCACGCGCCGTTCACTTTCGATCTCAGCGTGCATGATATTTACCTCGCGCTGAGTACGGGCGGGACGATCTTTTCGCTCACGAAAGAAACGGCGGCAGACTTCCGCCAGCTCTTCGAGGCGCTGCGGACTTGCGGGGCGACGCAGTGGATGTCCACGCCGTCTTTCGCGCAGATGTGCATGATCGAGCGCGGGTTCTCGGCGGCGATGTTGCCTGCGATGAAACGCTTCTTTTTCTGCGGCGAGACGATGGCTCCCGAGACGGGCGCGCAAATGTTGGAGCGCTTCCCCGGCGTGGAAGTGTGGAATACGTACGGCCCCACCGAGGCGACCGTCGCGGTAACGAGTGTGCCCGTGACGCGCGAGCTGATCGCGGAGTGGAACCCGCTGCCCATCGGGCGCGTGATGCCCGGCACGCAGATCATCATCCGGGGTGAAAACGGCCAGCCTGTCCCGGCTGGCGAGCGCGGCGAGATCGTCATCGCCGGGCCAAATGTGAGCCCCGGCTACCTGCGCCGCCCGGACCTCACGGAGAAAGCGTTCGCGCCACACGAGGCGACGCGCTGCTACCGCACGGGCGATTGGGGCCGCGACCGCGATGGGATGATTTTCTGCGAGGGGCGGATGGATAATCAGATCAAACTCCACGGCCACCGCATCGAGCTTGGCGACATGGAGGCGAATCTCCGCGACCTCGACGAGATCGCCGATGCCGTCGTGCTGCCCGTGAAAAAAGGCGACCGTGTGGACAGCGTGGCCGCGTTCGTCGTGCTGAGCGGGCCGAAGCAAGGCAGCGACTTCGAGCAAGCGGCGAAGCTCAAAACGAAACTCGGCGAGCGCCTGCCGCCCTACATGGTGCCACGCAAATTCGTCTTCCTCGACAGCTTCCCCATGAACGCGAACGGCAAAGCCGACCGCAAGCAGCTCGCGGCGATGATTGGGCAATGACGCGAGTTCACAGCTCCCGACTCAGCCACTCGACGACGTAGTCTAGCTCTTCGTCGGTTATCGTGAATGGCGGGAGGAGGCTGAGGATGTGGGAGGCGGGGCCGTCGGCGAGCATGATGATGCCGGCGCGAAGGGCGCGCTGGATGATCGAGATGGCGCGCTCGGTGTCGGGTTTTCCGTCGGCTTTTACGAGCGCGATGCCGAGCATGAGACCGGTGCCGCGAATCTCGTGGTGGGTGATGCGGCGGAGAGCGGAGGTGAGGCGTGCGCTTTTCTCCCGCACGGTGGCGCTGATTGCGGGGTCGGCGTGCGCTTTGATAGAAGCGAGTGCCATGGCGCAGCCTACGGGGTGGCCGAGGAAGGTGCTGGTGTGGAGGGCTTCGCCGTGGGTCTCGGGCCAAGCGTTCATGATGTGCTGTGGACCGATGCAGGCGCTGAGCGGGAAGCCGCCAGTGAGGGCTTTGCCGAGGCAGATGAGGTCGGGGATGGTGGCGGTGTGATCGCACGCGAAGAGGGGGCCGGTGCGGTGGAAACCGGTGAGGATTTCATCGGCGATGAGGAGCAGCCCGTGCGTGTCGCAAAAGGCGCGGAGCATGGGGAGAAAATCGGGCGGTGGAAGGACGCAGCCGCCGCGTCCCTGGATGGGCTCGACGAGAATCGCGCCGATGTTCTTTTCCAAAAGAGCGCGGTTGAGTTCGTCGGAGTTGGAGGGGTAGGGGAGGACGACGGCGAGGTCGGCGAGCTGGGGGCGGAAGGGGGCCTGAAAAAATGGGAGCCCGCCTGCTGCGAGCGCGCCGAGGCCGAGGCCGTGGTAGCCGCCGCGAAATACGATGACGCCCGGCTTTCCGGTGTGAAGGAGGGTGGTTTTGAGGGCGGCTTCGACAGCGTCGGAGCCGGAGTTGCCGAGGATGACTTTGGCGGGGCCGCGCTTCCAACGCTCGAAGGTGATGGTGGAGAGTTGTTCGCAGAGTTCGGCTTTGGCTTCGGTGGGGTGGACGTCGCCCATGGCGTGGACGAGGCGGGCGGCTTGGGCCGTCATCGCCGCAGCGGTCGCGCCGTGGCCGAGCGAGGCGACGCCAAATGCGGAGGTGAGGTCGAGGAAGCGGTTGCCGTCGGCGTCCCAGACGTTCACGCCGTGTGCGCGCTCCCAAAAAATGGGCCACTCGGGAGAGGTGAAGGTGACGTTGCGCGACTCAGCGCGACGCAGCCGTGCGGCGAGAGAGAGGGACCGAGGGCCGGGGATGGGCGTGTGGAGTTCAGGTAGCATGGTTCACGGCACGCGGCGGTCTAGGAGGATCACTTTTTCGCTAAAATCCGCCGGCCGTTCCCGCTTGGGCTGGGCGAGCTTGAGCTGATCGGCGGAGAGAAATACGAGCAACGACTTCGCGATGATGCGCGTAGGGCCAAGCTGGAAATCGAGGTCGATGTGGAGCGGGGCGGTATTCGGGTGGATCAAGTAAGTACCTCTGCCGCGCTCGTAGCCCGCAATCACCGTGAGCTTGCCGCCTTTTTCAAAGACCATGATCGTCCGGGTGCCATCCGCCTCGCGCCCTTCCCACGCGCCGAGCAGCCGAGCCGTCGGGTCGTAGCCGCACCCGGCGAAAAGCAGAGCCGCAATAAAAGTGAACACGCGCACAAACATCGTGCGCCGAGTTAGCGGACACGCAAAGGCGAGTCGAGCGCGGCTTCGCGGTTGTGCTTCGTGCGCCGCCTGCTAACACGTCTCCGCAATGACGCCTACAAATCAGGGTTCCATCCGTCTTTTTCGGGTCTTCGGCATCACGGTCTTTCTCCATTGGTCGTGGTTTGCCGTGGCGGCGTACGAGTTTCAGACTCGGTACGGCATCTTTGCTTCGCACGCGTACTCGTCGGTTCTTTGGAACGTCTTCGAGTATCTCGGGCTATTCGCCATCGTCTTGCTCCATGAGTTCGGCCACTCGCTCGCGTGCCGGCAGGTTGGCGGACAGGCGGACCGGATCGTCCTTTGGCCGCTCGGCGGCGTCGCCTACGTCGCCCCGCCGCAGCGTCCAGGCGCGATGCTGTGGAGCATTGCTGCGGGGCCCCTGGTGAATGTGGCGCTCTTTCCAGTCTTCGTAATTGCTGGGAAGCTTACGGCAGATAATCCCGCGGTCCCATTCGATGTCGCGCTGCTCTTGTTCAACCTTGGGAGCATCAACACCATGCTGCTTATCTTTAATATGCTGCCCGTCTATCCGCTAGACGGCGGGCAAATCCTCCGCTCCCTGCTGTGGTTCGCGATTGGGCCGGTGAAAAGCTTGCTCGTGGCGACGTCGATTGGGTTTATCGGGGTCGCTGGGTTGGCGTATTGGGCGATCACTGCGGAGTCCATCTGGCTCGGGATTATGGCTTTTTTCATGTTCGTGAACTGCCGCGCCGCGTGGACGCGCGCACGGGCGATGTCTCCGTAAAGTTGTGAAATTGCAGAAAATACATCTTTGAGGCTTGTAGCTTCGTGTACATTCGGAACGTATTTAATTTCACATCTGATGTCCGAGCTACCGAATCACCATCCATCCATCACAAAACGCGCACTCATTCGCCTGCGCCAATGGTTTGATTCCGATTACTTCCCCGGCGGTCC
The DNA here is from genome assembly GCA_947471505.1 of Chthoniobacteraceae bacterium. GTDB lineage: Bacteria > Verrucomicrobiota > Verrucomicrobiia > Chthoniobacterales > Chthoniobacteraceae > SXWH01. Next base: position 24,486 of record CANIWM010000001.1, read on the forward strand.
CGAGGCCGCCAGAGCAAAGCCCGACCGCTTCGAGTGGGCCCGCGCCATCCCGTTTATCTTCATCCATGCGGGCTGTCTTTTCCTGCCGCTCGTGGGCTGGAGTTGGGCTGCCGTAGCCGTCGCCGCCGCGCTTTACTTGCTGCGAATGTTCGCGATCACCGGGTTTTATCACCGCTATTTTTCGCACCGGACGTTCCAGACCAGCCGCGTGGCGCAGTTCATCTTTGCGGCGTGGGGGAATACGGCGGTGCAGCGCGGCGCGCTCTGGTGGGCGGCGGTCCATCGGCATCACCACAAGCACTCCGACGATGAGCACGACGCGCATTCGCCGAGGCAGCGCGGCTTTTGGTGGGCGCACATCGGCTGGATGACGACGTCGAAGAACTTTCCCACGGACTACAACACGATCCGGGACCTCGCGAAGTATCCCGAGTTGGTTTTCCTGAACCGTTTCGACCTCATCGTGCCCGCGATTTTTGGCGTCTCGCTGTATGGCTTTGGCGCGCTGCTGAACTACGTCTGGCCGCAACTCGGCACATCGGGCGGGCAGATTTTTATCTGGGGCTTTTTTGTCAGCACCGTGTTCTTGCTCCACGGCACCTTATTCATCAATTCGCTCGCGCACGTCTGGGGCCGCAAACGTTTTAATACGGAAGACGACAGCCGCAACAGCCTGCTGCTCGCGCTCATCACCCTCGGCGAAGGCTGGCACAATAACCACCACCGCTACATGGCCGCGGCTCGGCAGGGCTTTTTCTGGTGGGAAATTGACGTTACTTTCTACGTGCTGAAAGTCTTCTCTTGGCTCGGCATCATCTGGGACCTGAAGCCCGTGCCGAAGTCCATCTACGCTGAAGTCAGCGCGCAGGGACCGGCGGCAGAGTCGAAGTGAGCCTCGCGCTGTCCGACTACGACTTCACGCTTCCCGACGACCGCATCGCGCGCCACCCCGCCGCGCGCCGCGACGAATCGCGGATGATGGTCCTCCATCGCGCCACTGGCACGATCGAGCACCGCACGTTCGGCGACTTCCCCAGCTACCTTCGGGAAAGCGACCTCGTCGTGCTCAACGACACGCGCGTCATCCCCGCACGAGCCTTCAGCGACGACCGCAAAATCGAGCTGCTCTTCCTCGAACCCGCCGGACCCAGCGCGTGGATGTGCATGGTGAAGCCGGGGCGAAAAATGCGCGAGGGAGCCGAACTCACCGTCGGCGGCGTGCGCGGAGTCGTCGCCAGCATTTGCCCAGACGGAGAACGCATCATCTCGTTCGACGGCCTAGTGGACCTCGACCGCGTCGGCGAACTGCCGCTTCCGCCCTACTTCGACCGACGACCCGAGGACGAAGACGATGAACGCTACCAGACCGTCTATGCGCGCAATCGCGGCGCAGTCGCCGCGCCCACGGCAGGGCTCCACTTCACCCCCGAGATACTCGCGCGAATTCCCCACGCATTCCTCACGCTCCACGTCGGCGCGGGCACTTTCCGCCCCGTGCAAGTGGACGACATCACGCAGCATCGGATGCACTTCGAGCGATACGCCATCTCCGCCGAGACTGCCGCTACCGCCAACGCCGCCAGCCGCATCGTCGCCGTCGGCACCACCTCCGCGCGCGTGCTGGAGTCCATCGGGCGGCCCTTCGCCGCACGCGAAGGGCGGACGGACATCTTCATCCACCCGCCCTACCAACCGCGCGCCGTGGACGTGCTGCTCACCAATTTCCACCTCCCAAAAAGCACGCTCCTCATGCTCGTCAGCGCATTCGCCGGGCGCGACTTCATCCTCCGCGCCTACGCCGAAGCCATCGCGAGCGGCTACCGCTTTTACAGCTACGGCGACTGTATGTTGATTGTCTGAGTTTGACCACGCCAACGACGTCCAAGCCCAGATTGGATTACCGCCCGAGATTGAGCTGCGGAGAGATGCCCACAGCTCCGTTGCCGTTGCCGGGCTGCTGGGCCGGTGGCGTGGTGACTACGGTCGCGCCGGGTGTGATCTTCACGGTGCCTGTCTGTGTCTGCCCTGCGAAGACACCTGTGGCGACGCTTTGGTTGGGCAGGAGGACGCCTTGGAAGCTGCGCATCTCGCCATCATACGGGTGCTCGAACGTGCCGGTAAATGTGCCGGAGGTCGGGTAGAGTGTGAGCTTGGATACGTTGCCTTTTGGCAGCTCCACGCGGTTGTTTTTATCGATGGTGAAGTTGCGCGTGATGTTGCTGGTGAGGTTCCCGCCTTGGAAGGTGATGGTGGCGTCGCTGGTGTCGGCGTTGAGCACGCGCTCGCGCTTTGCGGGCGGTGTGTAGGCTCCGCCAGTTGCGTTCACGGTGGTGTAGAAGCCTTCGGCAAACTTGGTCGCTCCATCGTCTGGCGGGCGATACCATTTCAGGTCGCCAGCAGCCGTCACGTCGGTCGTCCCGGCGAGGGTGACGATGCCCTGCACTCGCGCGTCTTTTGGCGAGAGCCAAAGCGGGATGCCAGTCGCGGTGTCGGTGCCGGAGAGCGTGGAGCCGTAGGTGAACTTGCTGCCGTCGCCGAGGAGTCCCTGGATGCTGACGCCGCCCCATTCTTTCACCGTCATGCGCATGAAGCCCGCGCCTTCTGGCAGGCCACTATTCGACTGACCGGCGGTGGTCGTATTCGTCGGAGCGGGGAGCGTCATGGTGTAAAGTCCGGCGAGTTCCGTCATGCGCGCTTTGGTGACTTCGTTCGTCGTCGTCGCAGCGCTGTAAGTGCCGTCATCGCGGGAGAAGCTGAAGTCGAACTTCACATTGCTGGGCGAACCGCTCGCTGCGGCATTGTTATTTCCGCCGCCGGGTCCTCCCCCACCGCCGTTGTTGCCGCCGGTATTTGTCTGGGCTCCCGCGACGAGGCTGGCGGTCACTTCCATGTAAAGGCCCGAGGGAGTCGTTCCACGAAACTTCCCGTCTGCACCCAACTCGCCCGTGACCACGTAGCTCTCGTTGCCGATGGAGATTCTGGCGGTGAACTTCCCGCCTTTATTCGCCAGTAATTTGAACGCGCCTGCGATGTCGCCGTCCGCATTTTTAATGAGCCCGCTGTTCACGCCAGAGAGTGATTGCTGGAAGTCAGGCAGCGTTTGGAAAGTGCCCGTTTTTATCGTGGTCGTCTTCGTGTTCTTCGGGTGCGACGCGGTGAGGGTGTAGCTGTATCGCGTGTTGGGGATGAGGTCTTGCAGGTCGAAGGAGATTGCCACATTTCGCCCATCCTGCGGGACGGCAGCGAGGCGGGTGACGGTGGTTGTTTTCTCCCCGATGGTCACCGCGAGGGTGAGGTCCACTTTCGCGCCGTGCGCGGTAACGGTGGCGGTGAGGTTTGCAGTCTCCCTCTTGACGGTCACCTCCGGTTTTACCGTGGGCGCTTGAGGAAGAGTAAAGGTCAGGTCCGCCGTGGCTGTCGCGCCCACGGAGTTCGTCGCAGTTACTTTATAGTGATACGTCTGCGCGATCAGGCCAGTGAGGTGAACGACGGTCGCCACGGGCTTCTTCACGCCGGTCTGCGAGGAGGGGACTTTCTCCGCCACGGTGACGGTGCTGCCGTAGGCGGGGGCCGCCGTACCGAAGTCCGCCTTCACCGTAGTCTCCGCGCCCTGCGCGTCCACCGTCAGCGTGATGTCTGCGGTGCTCTCCGTGATGACATCCACCGTCGGAGTGACGAGGATGAGGGGCTTTTTCGCGGGCATGACGAAGGTCAAATCCGCCGTAGCCGCGTCCGGCACGGTGCCGTTCTTCGCAGTGATCTTGTAGTGGTAAGTCGCCCCAAGCTTGAGCCCCGTGATGGGGAAAGTGGTCACCTCATCCACGGCGGTCGCACCCACTTTTGCCGTCGCCGTTTTCCCATACTGGTCCGTTTCGCCATAGACGAGCGTCACGGTCGTCTCACTCCCGTTCCCCGTGATGAGCGCGTTGATATTTGCGCTCCCGTCGAGGACTTGAGTCGCAGTCACCGTGCCGATGATCGGCGGTGCGGATGCGGGGATTTCGATTAACAGGTCTGCCGATTCCGCCGCTGGTGCCACCGTGTTATTCGCCACGACTTTGCAGAGGTATTTTTCCCCAAACGTCAGACGCGTCAGCGAAAACGAGAACGGCGAATCCGCCGTCACGCCGTCCTGATTAAGAGTTCTCGTGAGGATGATTGCCGGATCCGTCAGCGTCCGAAGCGTGAGCGTCAGCGTCGTAGCTTTACCATTTCCCGTCACAGTCCCCGAGACTGTGGCTCGTGCCCCCGGCAGTTCCGTGCGAGCCACCCCGGCGAGCGTCGGCGGCAAGTCTTGGGCGAAAAGAAACGCTGGCAGGAGAAAAGCAGCGATGGCGAAAAGGAGTGATTTCATTGAAAGAAAAGGTGTCGGGCGAGCGTATCCTCCTCCATGCGACAGTTACTTCAACCATTTGTTCACCCAAGGTTGCCAATTATTTCCACATTTTAAGCGTGAACATTTCAGCCACTTCACTTGTCCTACCGCGCCGAGTCCGCCTATAAACCAATAAATGCAAACCAACATCACCCCTTCTCCAGCAGCTCAGGAAGCCGACGTAATCGCCATCGACAAACTGCGCGACATCTACGGAAAACTCCGCGCTGAAATCGGCAAGGTCATCATCGGCCAAAACCACGTCGTCGAAAAACTGCTCACCTGCATCTTTGCACGCGGCCACGCCCTGCTCATGGGCGTTCCCGGTCTTGCCAAGACGCTCCTCATTCACTCGCTCGCCGATGTGATGCAGCTCAATTTCAGCCGCATCCAGTTCACCCCCGACCTCATGCCAAGCGACATCACGGGCACCGAGATTTTGCAGGACACCGATACCGGACGCCGGCAGTTCGAGTTCATTAAAGGCCCCGTTTTTGCCAACATCGTCCTCGCCGACGAAATCAACCGCACCCCGCCAAAAACCCAAGCGGCACTCTTGCAAGCCATGCAGGAACAAGTCGTCAGCGCCGGAAAACACCGCTTTGTGCTCGAAAAGCCCTTCTTCGTTTTGGCCACGCAAAACCCCATCGAGCAGGAAGGCACTTACCCGCTGCCCGAAGCCCAGCTCGACCGCTTCATGTTCCTCATCAACGTCGGCTACCCGAGCGCCGCAGAGGAACTCCAAATCGCCAAAGCCACCACCGGAGCCTCCGTCCCCGCGCTGGAAAAAATCATGACCGGCGCGGACATCCTCATGTTTCAGGACATCGTCCGCCGCGTCCCCGTCCCCGAGCACGTCTATGAATATGTCGTGAAGCTCGTCCGCAAATGCCGCCCGAAAGAGCCCGAGGCGCCGGACTGGGTCAAAAAGTGGGTCATGTGGGGCCCCGGCCCGCGCGCCGTGCAGTATCTCGTCCTCGGAGCCAAAGCCCGCGCCGTCCTGCAAGGCAGCTACCTCGCCCGCCTCGAAGACGTGCAAGCCGTCGCCGAACCAGTGCTCGCGCATCGCATTCTGGTTAATTTCCACGCGGAGAGCGAAGGCGTGGACTCGGCGGAGATCATCCGGCGGGTGATGAAGGAGACGGAGGGGTAGAACGGGATGCGGGATGCGGGATACATGAGGCGAGATGCGCGGGACGGGTTGCGTGAAAACAAACGTTCCCGCGCGCGGTCATGTCATGCGTGCAGCGCAAAAACAACAATAGCTGGAGATTGCCGCAAATGACCGTTACCGCTCGCGCAAGTAAACCTTCCATAGCTCGGCTGTTCAACCACTGCGCCGCGAAAATCGGGCCGTCTCAAATACGCAACAACGTGCCCAACGATCCGGGAAGCGCTGGATACGATGACGTGTTGCGAAAGATTTTGACCGCCGGTTCGCTTCCGAGCAGGCAGCAGTTCGAAGCTGATTGGTCCGACTTGTCGGAAACATTTCTGTCACTTGGTGGCCGAGTCCGCGGCAACGACAAAGCGCAATTCCGGCGTTTTCGACTGTTTGGGTTCTCAATTGCTTTGGATGCTACCGATCGCGATTTCAGTATGGGATTCTCGGCACCATTCCTAAGTGTGGTGGTTGGCTGCCTGCTTACAGACGTAACGAAATTGAGCGACCAAAAAGCGTATTCGACTGTAAGGGCGGCACTCGCTGAACTCGAGATCCCGCATCCATATAGGCAAAGAGAAGAGCTACCTTTTTTGACCCTCGGAATTCTCATCGCGTCACGGCTTTGTGGAGCTCCATATCAGTCGCTCGAACCTCTCGTCAGCCGTCTATTTTCGGAGATCAAAGACGCAGAATCCCATGCCCTCGGTCAATCAAGCCCCGAAATTTTTTGGGCTTCCGGCGTTGGCGCAAGCATGATGCGCGACGAGTGGCAGGAATTGATTCGCGAACACCTGTCTGATTCGCCGCCGGCCTCGGAGTTGAATTGGCTCGTCACGGAACTACTCAAATGAACGATCCTCACGAATCCGTAGTTTCTCGATTCGCGCTATGCACTTGGGGTTGCTCGCATCGACCGCGCGCCAATTCGCGTCTTTCCTCGAACCCTGTGCTGCGCATCCCGCATCCCGCATCCCGCATCCCGCATCCCGCATGGACTTCCTAGACCAAGCCGTAATCGCCCGCCTCTCCCGGCTGCAACTCGCCGTCCGCACGCCCATGCTCGGCTCCGTCACTGGGCTGCATCGCTCGGCGACTCGTGGCGCGTCCGTCGAGTTCGCGGAGTATCGTAAATACGCTCCCGGCGACGACCTGAAATTCCTCGACTGGCGCGTGTTCGCCCGCACGGACAAATACTTCATTCGTGAATTCGAAGCGGATACGAACCTGCGCTGCTACCTCGTCGTGGACACGTCCGCTTCCATGAAATTTGCGTCGGCCGACAACATGACGCGCTTTGACTACGCCCGCCGGCTTGCTGCGACGCTCGCGCATTTGCTCGTCCATCAGGGCGACGCCGTGGGGCTCACCGCGTTTTCAGAGAAAGCCGTGGACCTTGCGCCGCGCAACACATCGTCGCACCTCCGGCAGCTCTACAAGCTCCTTGAAGAAGCAAAACCATCGGGCGAAGCGAACATCGTCCAGACGCTCCACGATTTCGCCGAGCGGATGCGCAGCCGGGCGCTCGTGGTGATCATCAGCGACTTCTTTGCCGAGCCGGGCGAGCTGCTCGACGCATTTAAGCACCTCCGCTTTTACAAGCACGACCTCGCCGTCTTCCACTTGCTCGACCGGCAGGAATACGACTTCGATTTCACGCGTCCCGTGCGCTTCGTGGACATGGAAAACGGGGCGGACCTGATCACCGATCCCGCCGTCATCCGTGAAGCCTACCGCGAAGCCGTGAATGACTACCTCGCCGCGATGAAGCACGGCTGCACACAGTTCCAAGTGGACTACCACCTCACGTATCTCGACCAGTCGTTCGAGGGCGTCCTCACGCAGTTTATGCTGCAACGGATACGGCAGTCGAAGAAGGGGGGAAGGTAAATGACTTATCTCCAGCCGTGGTCCCTGTGGCTCCTTTCGCTTTGCCTCCTGCCGATCATCATCCACATGCTCAACCGGCTCCGTTACAAAACGGTGCAGTGGGCGGCGATGTACTTCCTCCTCAAAGCCAACAAAGCTGCGACGAAGCGTGCAAAGCTCCGGCAGTACATCCTCCTGCTGTTCCGCGCGCTGGCCGTGCTCTTTCTCATCTGGGCCATGATGCGGCCGAAGACTGGTGGGTTTCTCGGCAAGTCGGCGGGCGGTGCGCCGGAGGTCATCATCGTCATGCTCGACCGGTCCGCCAGCATGGAGGCGCGGGTTTCCAGCGACCGGCAGGATACCAAACGCCAGCAGGCCATCGCGCTGCTTACGGAAGCGGCGAAGGACAGCATCGGCAGCCGCTTCGTCTTCATCGAAAACGTCCTCCGCGCCCCGCTGGAAGTCGCCGATTTGAAGACCCTCGCGACCCTCCAAACCGCCGAGGCCACCGATACCGCCGCCGACATCCCCGCGATGTTCCGCACGGCGCTGGCGTATCTCGTTAAAAACAAACCCGGCAGCGCGGAAATCTGGCTCGCGAGTGATTTGCAGACCAGCAATTGGCGCGACGTGAGCACCGAGTGGCAGGACATTGCGGCGCGATTGACCGGCCTGCCCGAAACGCAAATCCGCCTGCTCGACCTCTCCTCCGGGCCCGGCACGAATCTCTCCATCGCGGTGAAGGCCGCTGAGTTTCGCCCGTCAAAAACTGCGCCGGAAAAAGGCACGTTCGCCGTCTCGCTGGAAACTCGTAGCGGTGGCGCGACCGGCACGTTCCCGCTCAAAATCACTCGCGATGGTGCCACGAGCCAGACCGACCTCGTGCTCAACTCCGCCATCCGCCGCGAAGCGATAAAATACGACATCGCCAAGCTCCCCGAAGGCGGCGGCTGGGGAAAATACGAGCTCCCCGCCGATGAAAACCTCGGGGACAACGCCGCCTATTTTACCTACCGCACACCGGTCCCGCTCCACGCGGCAATCGTGAGTGACCTTCCCGCAGCCAAGCGCATCGCCTTCGCTGCCGCGCCCGATAAAACGCGCACCGACCGCACCGCCGAACTCATCCCGCCGGCTCGCACTGCCGACATCAAATGGAAAGACGCCGCGCTTATCGTCTGGCAAGGCCCGCCGCCCACAGACGCTGTCGCCAAGCAGCTCCAGGCATTCGTGGAAAGTGGCGGCGTCCTTCTGGCGTTCCCCGCTGGCGGCGATAGCGGCAACGGCCCGCTCGGCATTACATGGGGCGCAGCCGAGAACGGCAAAGAACCCTTCCGAGTAGTGAGTTGGGACGAACTCGACGGCCCGCTCGCCCGCACCGACAACGGCACGTCGCTCCCGCTCGCCCGCCTCGAATTTGCCCGCCGTCAGGTCGGTCGCATCGCCAGCGAAACCGCCCACGTCTATGGAGTCTTCGCCGACGGTCAGCCGTTTCTGATCGGACAACAAATCGGCTCCGGCCACATCTTCGCTTGCGCCACCGCGCCCGACCCGGAGTGGGGCAGCTTCAGCGACGGCTTCGTCCTCCTGCCCATGATGCAACGCCTGCTCGCCCAAGGCGGCACGCGCCTCGCGCCGCCCGCGCTCGCAATCGCCGGCGACTGGCAACCTTCCGCCGACGACACATGGACCGCCGTAGAAACCGACCGCCGACGCGATCCACGCTGGCACGCTGGCGTTTACAAGAAAGCCGACCGCCTCATCGCCCTCAACCGCGCCGAAGCCGAGGATGCGCCCGATTACCTCAACGCCGACGCCATTAAAAAGCTGCTCCCCAACGCCAAACTCGACGTGCTCACCGGCGCGCTCACGATGAAAGCCGACCGCCTCACCAGCGAAATCTGGCCCATCATGATCATGGCGACGATGCTCTTCATGACCCTCGAAATGTTGCTCGCAACCAGCAAAGCGCTCATCCCGCAGAAACCGAAACCCAAGGTCCCCGCAGCGGCAAAACGTGAGGAGGTGGCAGCGTGAACCCTTCCGCTCGACAAAACTATTGCGTGAACCTCACTGCATCTTCCGCTACAACTCCGCTATGACAACCGCATATCCGACTGACACACGCACGGCACCCGCCGCTGCCGTTGAGATGGCGCGTGAGGCGCTACAGAAGTATCCATTTTGCTTTTGGTTTCAGTCGCCGAATACGCCGCTGCACACCATCGGGCAGGTGGAGATGGTCGTCCGTCGGCTTCGGCAGCATGGGAATCGTGCGGCTTGGAACGCAGCCTACCAAATCGAGCAATGCCTTTAACACCATTCCAGAGTGAAGTGCTTCGCGTGATTGCCGCGAATCGTAGGATGGAGAGTCATATCGCGGGAGGAATCGCCCTGAATGCTGACCCGGCGTCGGCGCGTCTGAGCAACGACATTGATATTTTTCACGACGAAATCGCAGCAGTGGCCATCGCCAGCGAGGCCGATCTTTTGAGTCTTCGCTCAGCCGGTTACTCAGTGGAACGGCTGGTTTGGCAAGACACATTCCGCCGTGCATCGGTGGAACGCGACGGCGGCTCGGTCAAAATTGACTGGGCACACGATTCCGCGTGGCGGTTTTTCCCCGTTGAACCGGACCCGATCCTCGTGTGGCGGCTCCATAGATTCGACGCACTCGCCAACAAGACGCTGGCTATGAGCGCACGCAATGAAACGCGCGACCTCGTGGATCTGGTGTCAAATCAACAAGTGATGCCGCTCCACGCTGTGGTGTGGGGAGCTTGCTCAAAAGACCCAGGCTTCACTCCCGCGTTGTTGCTCGAACTGATGCGGCGGAACGCGAAGATTGATCCTGATGCACTAGTGGACATGGGTGTGCTGATGACACCGGTAGAGCTGAAGCTGAAATGGCTTAACCTCGCAGAGGAAACCGAAATTGAAATTACAAGGGCGGCAAAAGCCGGGACCGAAATAGGCGTCGTCTTCCTCGCCCCCGATGGCTCGGTAAAATGGTTCGACACGCCCGGAGCGACGATTCACCGCGCTACACTCGGCGGCGTGATCCCGCGGCTGAGCGGCGTGCATTACTAACCCATGACCGAAGGCTGGCAATTCAACACCGCACCGTGGGCTCTCGCCACATCCGCCGCATTCCTCGCGGCGAGCGTCTGGTTTTTCTTTCGCTCGCTGAAGCGCGAGGGATCGGACGGCTGGCACATTGCGCTGCACGTCCTCCGGTTGGTCATCGCCGTCGCTGTCGCAATCACACTGCTGAAGCCAGAGCGCGTCGTGCTCGCGAAGCATTCCGAGCAACCACGTGTCGTCGTGATGTGGGACGGCTCGGGCAGCATGAAAACGAAGGACGTGCTAACCGGCGACAAGGACACGTCAACTCGCGAAGCGTGGCTCAAACAGCAGGTGGATGCGAAATTCTGGGAGCCGCTAACGAAGCGCTACAACGTCACCATCGAACCGTTTTCCACACCGCCCGAAGACACCAAAACGCTTGATGTAGAAACGCAAATCGGCAGCGACCTCAACACCCCGCTCGACCGCGCGCTCAAGCAATACAGCGACCTGCGGGCCGTCGTGATGCTGACCGACGGCGACCGCAATCTCGGCGAAAACCCCATCACCGCCGCCACCGCTCTCGCGCGGAAGGAAGTGCCGATTTACACCGTCGGCGTCGGCAGCGAAACGTATCTGCCGGATGTCGAAGTCCTCAGCGTCCTCGCGCCCAGCTACGCCCTCATCAACGAGCGCGTGAGTGTCGTCGTCACCCTGCAAAACCGCCTGCCGCGCGAAGTCAAAACCACCGTGAACATCAGCGGCCCCGGCGGCGCGACGGGCTCGAAAAAGATCACGCTCCCTGCGATGGCACAGATGCAGGAGATGATCGTCTTCACACCGCAGAATGAAGGCGCGGGCGATTTCAAAGTGAGCATCCCGCTCGAGCGAGAAGACGTCTTCCCGCTCAACAACGAGCGCACATTTCCCCTCGCCGTGCGCAAGGAAACGCTGAAGGTCCTTGTCGTCGATTCACAGCCGCGCTGGGAGTTCCGTTACCTCCGCAATGCGCTCATGCGCGACCCGAGCGTGGTCGTGAACACCGTCCTTTATCACCCGCAAATCGGCATTGGCGAAGGCGTCGGCTACCTGCCGGAGTTCCCCACGAAAAAGGAAGATTTGCAGGGCTACGATGTGGTCTTCCTCGGCGATGTCGGTGTCGGACAAGGCATGCTCTCGCCCGAACAAGCGCAGATGCTCGCCGGCCTCGTCACGCAGCAGGCCAGCGGCCTCGTCTTTCTCCCCGGCCCGCTCGGTCGGCAGAAATCGCTCGAAGGCACAGCGCTCGCCGACCTCATCCCTGTCGAGACTGATTACACCAAAGGCATCGGAATCGTCAGCGGTGCGGAAGCGCGACTCGAACTGTCCACACGCGGCCTCAACCACTGGCTCACGATGCTCGCGACGGACCCTAGCGCGAACCAAGCCGTGTGGCGCGGACTGCCCGGGTTTTACTGGTACGCGCCGGTAGTGAAAGCGAAAGGTGGCGCGGAGGTTTTGGCGGTCCACGAAGCCGCGCGCAATCAAAGCGGCCGCATCCCGTTGCTCGTCACACGTGCCGCTGGAAACGGCAAGGTTCTCTACATGGGGACCGACGCTGCATGGCGCTGGCGCAAAGGCGTGGAGGACACGTATCACTACCGCTTTTGGGGCCAGGTCGTCCGCTGGATGTCCCACCAGCGCCACCTCGCGCAGGAGGAAGGCATCCGCTTCTTCTACACGCCCGAGCAGCCACGCCGCGGCGACAAGGTGCGGCTCAATGCGACGGTCATGGACAAGCTCGGCGTGCCCGTTACGACCGGAAAAGTCACCGTCACCGCCAAGGCTCCCGACGGCACCACCGAAACCATAGAGCTCCTCAACGAAGACCCCGAATGGGGCGTCTATTCCGGTCCGTTCGTCCCGCGCGAAGGCGGCAAATACGAACTCGAAATCGCGAGCGAAACCGCCGATCGCCGGATGAAGGCCTCGCTCGATGTCTCGGTGCCCACTTTGGAAAAAGAAGGCCTGCCCGCAAAGCTCGACGTGCTCCGCGAAATCAGCGCACTCACGCAAGGCAAGTTCCACACACCCGCCGAACTCTCGCAACTCGTGAACAGCCTCTCGCTCCTCCCCGAGCGCAAGCCCGACGAGCTCCGCCTCCGCCTCTGGTGCCACCCGTTTTGGTGCGCCGGATTGCTCGCCGCGTTCGTCGCATATTGGGTCGGGCGCAAGCTCGGCGGGCTAATCTAAAGACTGCTCCGCACCAACCCCGTCCAATGGTCCACGGCCGCAAGGAAATACAGCCCTAGCATGGCAAGGGAGGGGCAAAACGTAGTGTTTTCGCGAGGGCCGCTTATTGTGGAAATCCGCGTCAGCTCGCGGCGGTGAAGTTTGCCTCCGCTTGCGCCCAATTTACGACAGACCAGAACGCTTTGACGTAGTCGGGGCGGCGGTTCTGATAGTTGAGGTAGTAGGCGTGCTCCCACACGTCGAGGCCGATGACGGGGGTTCCTTCGCAGCCAGCGACAGCTTTGCCCATGAGCGGGTTGTCTTGGTTGGGCGTGGAGCAGATTTCGAGTTTGCCGCCGTTGACGACGAGCCATGCCCAGCCGGAGCCGAAGCGGCCTGCTGCTGCTGCTGCAAATTTCTCCTGAAATGCTTCGAAGCTGCCGAACGTCGCGGTAATGGCGTCGGCGAGTTTGCCGACGGGCTTGCCTTCTGCGCCCGCTTTCATGATCTGCCAGAAGAAGCTGTGGTTCCAGTGCCCGCCGCCGTGGTTGCGGACGGCTCCACGGATGGCCTCGGGGGCGGTGCTGACGTTTTTGCAAAGGTCGGCGAGCGGCGTGGCGACGAGTTCCGGTGCGGATTCAAGAGCCTTGTTCAGCATCGTGACGTAGGTCTGGTGGTGCTTGCCGTGGTGGATTTCCATGGTGCGCGCGTCAATGTGCGGCTCAAGGGCGTTTAGGGCGTAAGGTAGTGTCGGTAGTTCGTGTGCCATATTATTAGGGACGGGAGATTGGGGAATGGATGGGCGGATTGCAAGTGCGGCGGCTCGAAGGTTTTGGGGTGGTGCATTTTTCGCGAAGCGTGCGTTGCGTCCCGCGTCGCGCCTGCTAGGGACTTGTCCGCGATGGCGATCTCGTCTTTTTACATCCTCGCAGCCGATCAAAGCGGCGGGCTCATTTATGCGTTCGAACACTGCACGCTGCCGGGGAAACTCGTACTGCTCGCACTGTTCTTCGCGTCGTTGCTTTCGTGGACGGTGATGTGGACGAAGTTCCGGCAACTCCGGCGCTCGCAGGCCCGACGGGAGGATTTTCTGAGTGCGTTTCGAGGCAACCGTCAGCCGCTCAATCTCTATGAAGCGCAGGAGTTGTTTCGAGGAACGCCGGTTTTCTCGGTGTACCAAGATGGGTGCGAGGAGCTGTGCTTGCAGATGCTCGGCTCGGCTGAGGTGGATGAAACTTTCGCCGCACGGCTGGAGACTGCGGTGCTAATTTCTCCCGCGCAGATGGGCGTAGTGAAGACTGCGCTGGAGCGCTCGGTAGGCGAAAGTGCTCTGGCTCTGGAGTCTCGCATGGTGCTGCTCTCGACGGTGGTGAGCGGTGCGCCGTTCCTCGGCCTGCTGGGGACGGTGTGGGGCGTGATGGAGACGTTTGGCGATGTGGGGCAGGCCGGAAAGGCGAACCTCGCGACGATGGCTCCGGGCGTCTCTGCGGCGCTGATCACCACGGTGATGGGTCTTCTCGTGGCGATCCCGGCGATGTTCGGGCACAATTATCTCATCAGCTCGCTGCGCGGAATGGTCGTGGAGTTGGAGCTTTTCGCCGCGGAGTTGGCGAGCGTCTTCGAGCACAAATACGTGGACCACCACGCGCCCCGCCGGGAGCCCACGCCATGAAGCGCAAGTTCTCCGACCGCCATCAACTCGCCACGGTGAGCGAACTGAACGTCACCCCGCTGCTCGACCTCGCTTTCGTGCTGCTGATCATTTTCATGATCACCACGCCGCTCATCGAAAACAGCACCGACCTCGTGCTGCCCAGCGGCGACCCGCAGGGGAGCCCCGTGAATACGGACAAAGTGCTGGCGGTCTCCATCCTCGCCGACGGAACCCTCACCATAAACGCGCAGCCCGCGACGCTCGACGACGTGGAATCCGTGCTGGCCGCACAAGTCTCCAAAGACCCGCAAACCGCCGTGCTCATCCGCGCACACAAAGACAACAGCGTGCAAAAACTGACCGACGTAATGGAGACAGTGAAGCGGGCCGGCGTGAAAAAAGTCGGCATCGGCAACACGCCAAAAGCAGAATAGCGCCCGATGTATTCCGACCCACTAGCGCCCGAGCGTGAAAAAGGAGACCGTTTCTGGGGGACGTTCCTCATCGTGCTGCTCTTGCACGGAGGCGTCATCGGCGGCGGTCTCTACGTCTCTCGCGTGCTTTTCCCTTATCGCCCTGTGGAGCAAATCACATGGCTCAACGGCGGCGAAGTCCCTGCCAGCCAAGCACCGGAGCCCGCGCAGCCCGAGATGAAAGACGAGCCGCCTCAGCCGCCCGAGCCACCGCCACAAGAGCAGAAAACGCCCGGCGATATCGTAGCGCCCACGCCTACTCCGACTCCTACTCCTGTTCCAAAACCAACCACGCCGAAACCCACGACCCCAAAGCCCAAGCTCACGCCGACGCCCATCAAGCCCGCCGTGAAAACGACTCCACGCCCGACCGAGCGAAAGCCCGCCGAGACACCGTCTCCTCAGCGTGAAGGCTCTGCTCCACAAAACGGCACCAAGTCCGGCCCCGGCGCTGCGAACGGGACTGGCACGAGTGCGGTCATCGCGGAGCAAACGAAGCGTTACTTCGACCTCATCCACGGGGATTTTGAAGCGCTGTGGAAGCAACCTCTCGCCGCAGAAGATGCAAATGCCGGAGCACAACGGGGCGTCATTCGATTTCGTGTCGCCGCCGATGGCGCAGTGCTCTGGGCGCGCGTCGCGAGGTCGAGCGGGAGCCGGATTGTGGACGATTCGTTGGAAGCGGTGTGCCGCCAGTTGACACGTCTTCCTCCCCCCTCGCCCGCGATTCAGATCGGTGGCTTTTTCGAAGGCTCCATCGAGATGGTACTCAATCGCTAAAACGCGCTACGGACGCGCCTTGCTCGCAGTTTCCGTTGGAAACTCCGTGGGCACCGGAGTCGTCACTTTTCCCGTAGCAGCCCACTCGGTCCCGCGACGGAATGTGACGGCGAAGCCCACGCAATTTACTGAAGTGGTGTCGTGCCCGAGCGCGGTGTGAAAAACGCGGCCTTTGCCGTAATCAATCGCCATCAAAAGTGGCTCATCTTCGCCGGTTCCACCTTTGTCCGGGGAGGACTTTGCGCTCGCCAGCACCGTCACATTTTTCGCGGGCCCCCGCAGACGGTCGTAGAGTTCATCCGCCGTGTGCAGCCATTTTGCAGGGATGCCGGCCATGATGGGGTGCGTCGGAGCTTGCGCCGTCATCACGTATTCGTGTTTGGCGCCATGACTTCCGCCACGGCCCGGCGTGGTGTCGGGCGTCCATTTATTATCCCGCAAACGGAGGTAAGGGCCGCTCTTCTCCGAGCGCCCGCCCCAGCCGCCGAGGCCGATCATTTCATTGTAGGCGAGCCATTCTGGGAACGAATTATTCGCCGCATGAACAGGGACAAAGCCGCCGCCGCCGCTCACATATTTCTCAAAAGCAGCGCGCACATCCTCGGGCCAGAGCTTCCCATTGTAGTTACTCACGACGACTTGGTAGTCCGCAAACTTCGGCTTCCACGCAGCCCATTTGTCGTCGGTCGCTTTATTGTCCGGCGCAGTGGATACGTCCACTTTGCACAAGCCGCCCTCTTCCAAAATCGCCTTCAAAACCGGCGAAGTCTGCACCCAGTTGTGGTTGTTCTGCCCATCTACGAGCAAGACTTTGAGAGGCTCCGCGTGGGCTACGATGGTTCCGATAGAGAGAAGAAGGATGGCGTTTTTCATAAAATGCAGCGTCTTCATCGCAAGAATTCGCGAATGGCGCAAGCGAGCAAATGCGACTACGCTTCGAGGTAGAGAATCCGCGCGCAGTTCAAACAAGTCGTCACCTCTTTTGCCGCCTTGACGGAGTGGACGATGTGCGTCTGAGCCTTCACATGGCACCCTTGGCATGTTTCGTTGGAGAGCGCGGCCACGGCGAGCCCGTCCTTGCGCTCAAAGAGACGGCGATAGTCGTCGAGAAGCTCTTCGTCCACAGCAGCGGCAAGTTTGTCCCGGTCGGCCTGGACCTCGATGACTTGGGCCTCCAGCGCTATCGCCTTTGCGTCAATATCGGCGGTTTGACGCTGGACGAGCGCGCGGGTGTCGGCGGTGTCTTTTTCCGCCGCAGCGATGACGGGTTTTTGCGCCTCAGCGGCTTCCATCCACGCCAACTCCTTATCTTCAATTCCGGCAATTTCTTTTCTCAGGCTCTCGATCGCGTGATCGTAGGCTTGGTATTCGTCGTTCTTTTTGGTGCCGAGCTTCTGCTGCTCATACTTGCCGATCCGGTCTTCGCGGGCGCGGACTTCGTTCTCAAGTTCCTTGCGCTTCACTTCGATTTCTTTGGCTTTCAGACGAGCTGCATCGAGCGCCGCAGAAGCCGTGGTGAGACGCGCTTCCATCGCCTTTTTTTCCAGCGGAGCGTTCTTAAGTTCGAGCTTTAATTGGCGCAACTTGCGGTCGCGATCTTGGATGACGAGGAGTTGAGTTACAGCGGGCAGAATCATTACATGTGAACTTGGGCGGGAAGCCGCGAGCCGTCAACGCCCAAGCCCTTCTCGGGTACAAAAAACCGCCCGCTAGTTTCCCAGCGGGCGGCTTCTGTAAGTCTGTGTCGCTCGGTTTAGCCGATGAGCGCTTTCACGACCTTGCCGTAGTTATCGGTGAGGCGGAAGTCGCGGCCATTGTAGCGATAGGTGAGCTTCTCGTGGTCAAAGCCGAGGAGCGCGAGCTGTGTGGCGTGCAAGTCGTGGATGTGAACTTTGTTCTCCACGGCTTTCGAGCCGAACTCGTCTGTTGCGCCGTAGGCTTGGCCGCCTTTGACGCCGCCGCCTGCCATCCATGCCACCATCGCGCGTCCGTTATGGTCGCGGCCCGCAGCGTCGTTGCCGTTGCGATCTTTGGTGACGGTGCGGCCAAATTCGCCGCCCCAGATGATGAGGGTTTGGTCGAGCAGACCGCGCTGACGAAGGTCATTGATGAGTGCTGCAGCAGGCGTGTCGATCGCACCTGCGGTGCGTGGCAAGCCAGTTTCGATGCCGCCGTGCATGTCCCAGCCACCGTGTTCGACTTGGACGAAGCGGACGCCGCGTTCCACGAGGCGGCGTGCGACGAGGAGCTTGGAGCCCATATCGGTTTTGCCGTACATCGTCTGGATGTCTTCGGGTTCTTTGCTCACGTCGAAGGCGTCGGTCGCTTCACTCTGCATCTTGAACGCCATTTCAAATGCCTCGATACGGGCTTCGAGCTGCGCATCTTTTTGAAGTGCCTTGGCGTGCTCTTTGTTCAGCTCTTTCACGAGGTCGAGTTGGCGGCGTTGGCGCTCCTGCGGGCTGAATTGATTGCGGATGTTCAGAATCACGTCGTCGAGATTCATCCCACGGCTGTAGTTGACGTTCACGCCTTGGAAGACGCCGGGCAGGAACGAAGCCTGACGCCATTCTGGGCGACCACCGATGGTGATGAAGCCAGGCATGTTTTGGTTATCCGTTCCGAGGCCATACACACTCCACGAGCCAAACGATGGCTTAGGAAGCTGGAGCGAACCCGTGTTCATGAAACGCTGGGCGACTTCGTGTGCTGGAACGTCGGTCCACAGCGAACGAATGACGGCGATATCGTCGGCGACTTCGCCGAGTTTCGGGAAGACTTCCGAGATTTCGAGGCCGGACTTGCCGCACTTTGGAAATTTGAACGGCGAGCCGAATGCGAGGCCGTCGTGACCGGGGATAGATTTGTTGTCGTATTTCGTCAGCTCGGGCTTCGGGTCAAACGTATCGACTTGCGTCGGACCGCCTGATGCGAAGATGTGGATGACGTGCTTCGCTTTGGCCGGAAAGTGCGGCTGTTTCGGCAGGAGCGGGTTCAAGCTCGCGCTTCCTGGAGCGAGCGCGGCAGCACCTTCAGCAAACGGGTTAATGCCAAATAGTGCGGCGAGACTCATCGCGCCGAAGCCCATGCCGGTGCGCGAAAGGAATTGGCGACGCGTGAAGATCACATCGTCAAGCGATGGCGAATGTTCACGGATGAATTTTTCTGTGGGACGTTGCGGTATCATTGTTTTTGTTTTTGCGGTTAGTTTATGTGACGAAATCAGTTTTGTAGTTGCCATAGAGGAAATAGCCCTGCAAGCGGTCTTTTAGAGTTTTATTTCAAAAAAGCCGAAGCCTGGCAGTGCAAGAAATGCACCATAATTTACAGAATCACTCCCAAGACGCCCCATTCTCCGACGGATAAAGGCGCCTCTATCGGCGGCAGTTTCGAGGCATCTGACGGGGTCAGTCGTGCGAGTGCCGCGAAGCGCATCTACCTCGGCGAGGAGTCTGCCTCCCATAACGGATACACACTGGTTATATCGACACGGTCGGAATCTCACAGGCTCCTCCCTCACGGCCCCATACGAGATCATCGTCCCTATTACGGCCGTTCCGCGGTATTACGCCCGATCCACTCAACCATGAAAACTCTTCTCACCACCTTTGCACTCATCGCGACTCTGTGCGCTAAGACCTGTGCTGCTGACAAACCAAACATCATCGTCGTGCTTGTGGACGACATGGGCTTTTCCGACATCGGCTGCTACGGCTCGGAAATCCCGACGCCGAATCTCGACGCGCTCGCGGCGGGCGGCCTGCGGTTCACGCAGTTTTATAATACGGGTCGCTGCTGCCCGACGCGCGCCGCTCTGCTCACGGGCGTCTATTCGCATCAGGCGGGCGTGGGACACATGGTGGAAGACAAAGGTGTCCCGGGATATCGGGGCCGACTGAATGACCAATGCGCGACGTTTGCCGAGGTGCTGAAACCCGCCGGATATTTCACGGCGATGACGGGAAAATGGCACGTCGGACAAAACTCAGGAGTGACTCCATGGGGACGCGGTTTTGATCGCAGTCTGAACGCGGCGGCGGGCGGCTTTTACATGGCGGGCTCGCCGAGATCGGAGCTGTTCCTCAACGGCGAAGCGCTCAAGGAAGGCGATGCGCGCATCCCGAAGGATTGGTATTCCACGGACCTGTGGACGACGTTCGGGCTGAAGTTCATCGACGAAGCAAAAGAGGCAAAGAAGCCGTTTTTCCTCTACCTCGCGCACAATGCCCCCCATTTCCCGCTCCAAGCTCCGGCGGATGAGATCGCGAAGTTTCGCGGCAAATACAAAGAGGGTTGGGACACGCTGCGGCTTCAACGCCATGCGAAGCAGATCGAAATGGGCATCGTGGATCAAGCATGGCCGGCCGCGCCGCGGCCGGAAGCGATCAAAGCGTGGGAGAGCCTGAGCGAGGCGGACAAGGACCGCTTCGACAATCTCATGGCCGTCTATGCAGCCGTCGTCGCGCACATGGATAAAGCGATGGGCGAACTCGTCGCCGGACTGAAAGAGCGCGGCGTGCTCGACAACACGCTCATCCTTTTCATGAGCGACAACGGCGGCAACGCCGAGTCGGGACCGGGCGGAAAGAACACTGGCAATCCGAGCCTGACCAATTCCAGTTGGTTCTGCGGCGAAAGCTGGGCGTTCCTGCAAAATACACCGTTCCGACGATACAAACACTTCAACCACGAAGGCGGCATCGCGACGCCGCTCATCGCACATTGGCCCGCCGGCATCGCGGCAAAAAACGAACTTCGCAAACAGCCCGCGCACTTGATCGACATCATGGCGACGTGTGTGGACGCGGCAGGCGCGACACCGCTCAAAGAACTCAACGGCAAACCCATTCTGCCCTTGGAAGGGCGGAGTCTTCTTCCCGCGTTTGCTGGCAAACCCATCGAACGCGATGCGATATTTTGGGAGCACGAAGGCAACGCAGCGGTGCGGGCCGGAGACATGAAACTCGTGCGATTCGGACGCAACGGAAAATGGGAACTCTACGACCTCGCAAAGGATCGCACCGAGCAAAACGATCTCGCGACCGCACAACCCGACAAAGCAAAGGAACTCACCGCGAAGTGGGAAGCATGGGCCGAGCGCGCACAGGTAAAGCCGTATCCCGGCGTTGGCTCGGGCAAAAAGAAGGGTGCCGGGGCGGAGTGACGGGGAGCGAAACCCTTGCGATCACCGCGTCTTTTTCCGCAGTGACGTAACAATTTCCCGCTAAAGTAACGCAACGGCATGGGCCGCTGCGGCACTCGCCAGTCCCCCGAGATTGTAGCCGCCTTCAAGCATGCTCACCACGCGTCCACCTGCGGTCTTTTCCGCGATGGCTCGGACGATGGCAGTGAGATCGCTGAAGTCTTTGTCGGTGAGCGTGAAGTTCCCCAGCGGGTCGCCCTGCCGCGAATCGAAGCCAGCGCTGATCATCACGAGCTCCGGACGAAAGCTTTCCATCGCGGGAACCAGCTTCTTTTCAAAAGCACCGATGATTTCCACGCGACCGCTTCCCGCCGGGAACGGGCAATTCAAAGTCGTGCCCTTTCCTGCCCCAACACCCGTTTCATTCGCGGCACCGGTCCCAGGGTACCACGGTGACTGATGGGTGCTAAAAAAGAACACGCTGCCGTCCTCGTAAAAAATATCCTGCGTGCCGTTCCCGTGATGCACATCCCAATCGACAATCAGCACACGCCCGATTCCGAGCCGTCGTTGCGCATGTCGCGCGGCGATGGCCACGTTGTTCAAAACACAAAAGCCCATTCCTTTGACAGCGTTCGCGTGGTGTCCCGGCGGACGCACAAGACAGAATGCCGTCTTTGCCTCGCCCTTCACCACTGCATCCGTCGCGGCAATCGCGCATCCGGCAGCCGCCGTCGCCGCGTCCCACGATTCGGGACCAATGTTCGTGTCTCCCGTGCTGAGATGATCGTAGCCACCGAGAATCTCGCGCTCGGCGAGGTCAAGGTAGCGCGGCACGTGCGCGAGTTCGAGGTCCTCTCGATTCACCGCCCGCGGGCCGATGGCCTTTGCTTTTGCAATAACTCCCGCAGCGTCCAGCGCCGCATAAACAGCGCTGTAGCGCGCCGGTTGTTCGGGATGCCCTTTGCCGGGATTATGTGTCTTGCACGCGGGATCGGTGGCGAAAATCATAGCTTCCTTATCGTCCGAGTTTCTTCTTGAGCAATCCTAAGGTCGCTATTCGCTTCGCCGAGTGACGAGCATGTGGTCGGTTTTCTTGATGAGAAAGGGGGCGATTCGGCTCACGGCGCCGGTGTGACAACTTTATAAAACCGCGCGCCGCTTCTGGGTGGGCGGACGAACATTTAGCAACTCGCCGATATTGCCGCTGCCCACAGAATTAGAAGCCATCCAGCAGTACCCAAAAGCACCACCGCGATAACTAGGCGTTTCCACGACATCCGCTCACCGCCGGAGAACAGCCCTATCACCCAAGCAAGAACCATCACCACAGCGACCACCCACAGAAGAATCCCGGAAGCAAGTAGCAAGTCTATCATCGCAGAAGGTCCTATATCTCAACCGACTCACGGCGCAGGCGTGACTATTCTATAAAAGCGCGCGCCGGTTCCGGGCGTCGGGTCGGCGAATGTCTGCGGACCGCTTGCCACGGGCGCGATGATTGCGCCGAGCGGCGTCCACGTAGCGAGGTCGGGCGAGGTGAAGACGCGGTAGGTTTTTCCGGCCGCTCCGGGGAATGTGCCGGTGATGCTGCCGTCGCCGTTTTTTACGGTGCTCGAAATCACGAAGCGGCTTGCGGGGTTGCCGGAATCGGTGCCGGCGAGCCATTCGGCGAGGTTGCTCTGGCCGTCGCCATCGGCGTCGGTGGGAACGCTGCCGGGATTTGGCGCGAAGGCAAACCAGCGGACTGCTTCTGGCACTCCGGGTGCCTCGGTGCTGCCGACGATGAAATGCAACGATGCGCCGGAGCCGTCGGCGGCGAGGGGCCACGGGGCTGTGTCGTTGTAGGTGACCTCTTGAATCGTGCTGTTGCCCGCGTCGTCGAGCGCGACGCGTTCGCCGCCGTCGCTGAGATTCGTGTCGTTCGCAAACTCGCCCGCGATTCGGAATCCCGCGCCGAACGCCGCGGTAAATGCGGCGGTGTTTCGGACGACGAAGATGCGTTCGCCGGGCGCGAGCGTGGAGGCGGTGAATGTAAACTCGACGCCGTCGCTGAAGTGAATGCCCGTGAGGTCGAGCGTCACGGACGTGCTCGTGTTTTGCAGTTCGATGAACTCCGCGAGACCATCGCCGGGCGGGTGATAGTGCAGCTCGGTGATGCGCAGATGCTGCTGCGCCGGGCTCGGCGTGGCGGGAAGTGTGATGCTCGCTATCGTGGTTCCGGTGACGTTTTTGAGCGCGAGCGTTTCGCCGAGATTGTTAAGGTGACCGGACGCGTCGCCGGTGACGAGTCGTCGTTCTGCGCCGCGCGGTCCGGTCGTGCGCTGGCGGAATGCGTAGCGGTTTGGCGTGACGTAAATACTCTCGCCGGGGAGCACAACGGTGCCGCCTTTGAACGTAAATGTGACGCCGCCGCTGAGTATCCAGCCGCTCATATCCACGGATGCGGTGCCGGTGTTTCGCAGCTCAATGAACTCCTGATCCTGGAAACCGCTCGCGGGATTCGCCTCGATGTCGCCAAACGTGATTACGGGCGCAGAGGGCTGGCTGGCTGGGATTCCCGCGCTGCCGACTCCGGTCGAGAAGTTCAGCGTCTCGGGTGCCGCGTGAGTGGTCATGAGATAGCCGGTGCGCGGCGCGAGGTATTCATTTTTGATGCGGTCCATCGCTTGCGTGAGCGTGACGATTCCGCCGCCGCTCCAATTGAAATGCGAGTTCGCGCCCCACTTCGCGCGGTCGGCGTCCACGTCGGCCTGGAGCAGGGGCTTGAGCACGTCCATGCGGTTTTGAAACCAGTTCGTCGCAAGAAATTGATCGCTCATCGCCCGGATGCGACGCACGAGCATGGCGCGGGTGCGCGGATTGCCGACGATGGCCTCCTGCAAGCGGTTGAACTTGTTCGCCTGCAACTGCCACGGGCGCACGCCGAGGAACGGATGGCTCGCGCATGCTGGAGTGGACGGCGAGTTTTGCGAATAGACGATCGTGTCGGTGTTCAACGCGTCGGGCCCGAGGCTGAGGTCGAGATCCCACGGGATGAACATCCATTCGCGCGAGCCGTCGCTGTCGCGATACATGAAGTAGTTTTTGTTCGATGCGTCGATGTTCTGTGTGATGGCGACGCCCGCCATGAAGTTCACGACTTGCGGCACATCGAGGTTGTCAAAGAGCCACGTCTCCAGCGCAGTGCCGGTGAGTCCCATCGCGGTGACGAGCGCGTCGAGGTCGGTGTAGCCTTCATCGAGCCGCGTCTTTTTGTCGAAAGCGGACGCCACTGTGAAATCGCACGCGCCGTGGTCGCCGACGGCTTTGTAGTAAGAGCCGTCAGGGTCAAGACCGTAGCGTCCGAGGAAGTCGCCGTCGGGCTGCTCGACGTAGAGGGCCACGGAATAAAACGCCCCGTTTTGCCGGACGTGGACGGGAAAGATCTCCGGCGTCGCGAGACCGGTGGCGCGGTACATTTCGCTCACCACCTGCGCGCGAACGTAGCTTTTGTCGGTAAACGTCGTGTTCAGGTCGAATTCGTCCACGCGGCCCTGGGTGGCGCGCAGGCGGAACTTGTGACCTTTGTTGAACTCCACTTTGTAGCTCTTTTTCGGCCAGCCGATGGACGTGTTGCCTCGGATGCGCGTGAAGCAGTTGTCGTAAAACTCGCCGTCGTAAAACATCTCGCAACGCGTGCCGGTGATGAGTTCCGCAGCCGCCGCATTTTCGACAAAGCGGTGGATGACCGGCAGTGGCGACGTGATGCCGGGGTCCGCAATCACCGTACCTTCGTACTCCGGCGATTCCGTAATGAGACGACGCGGCGCACGAGTGGTGCGCCCTTCAGAAGTGACGGCGGTGACGTTCCAGCGGACCATCTGCCCCGCAGCCGCGCCGAGCGACGCGGGGATGGTTCCGACGAAAAAACCGTCGCCCGCGACCGTGTCGCCATTCAGCCCGTCGTCGTGCATCGCGACGGTCTGCTCGGCACCGTACATCAGCCGATACCGCAGCGTGGCGCTGGCGATCGTATTTACCGCGGCGGTAGTCTGGTCAGGGCGAATACGCGCCGTGACATTGATGGCCTGTCCCGCCGTCGGCGCGAGTGGAAGATGCGAAAGCTGGCTGATCAGCGCACCGCGCGGCTCCAGCGGCGCGACGTTCGGCTGACCGGGCGTCGGCACCGGGAAGAACGCTGTCTGCGTCCCGGCATTTTGCAGGCCGAAGCTCATATTGGTCTCGGCGGGGTAGTGCGGAAAAGTCTGCCCCGCAGTGAACACAAGCGGCGTGTTGAAGCGATGTACAATTGTGACGCCGTCTGGCGCGACGAGCGCGAGGTCCTCGCCATCCACATCGATCTGGAAATTCGTATGCAACGGCTGCCCCGCGACACGGCGGTTTTTCCCGCTCGCCCACACGAGCAGGTATTGTCCGCCGTTGATCGTCACTGCCGGGAAGCGCCATTTCACGAGGTTCGTGGGGACATCGGTGAGGTAGTAGCCGTTCAGATTCACCGCAGCGCCGGTGCCGTTATATAGCTCGATCCAGTCCGACGAATCGCGGTCCTCGTCTTCGATTCCGCCTACGTTGTCCGCCATGTATTCGTTGATGACGAGCGCCGTCGGCGGCGTTGGCGGCGCAGCGTTTGTGATGTCGAGGCCTGCCGAACCCGCAGCGAAAAGATTGTAGATTTCACCCGCAGACAACGACCGGTTCCACAGCGCCACATCGTCGATGAGCCCCTGCCAGTGACTGTCCGTCGAAGCCCCTACAATTTTCGCCCCGATGCTCAGCGCTTGCGGCGGAGTGAAAAGCGCGCCGCTGTAAGCCGTGGACGCCACTTGCAGTCCGTTGCGATACACGCGGAGATTTGTGCCATCCGCCGTGCAGGCCACGTGCTGCCACGAACCCGTCGGGAAAACGCCCGCTTCCTTCGCGCTCGGATTTCCACTCGTCAGCCCGATGTAATTGCTCAGCTCCCCCGTTCCCGAATCCAGGCCGAAATGAAACTCCCCGTACCAGTTTTTCACGATGCTCGCCCATACCGGACGCGAATCCGCCCACACCCACGCAGAGATGGCGTAGTTCGCCGCAGTCTTCGGGAAGTTCGGCACGATCACGTGTTCGCTCGTCGAGCCCGCCGCAAACCGCAGCGCACCGCCCACTTTCCCCGCCGTCCAATACGCATTCGTCGCAGCGGAGAAATTCGTCAGCGTCCCGCTATTGTGCTGCCCCGAAGTATCCGCCGCCGTCCCGCCCATTGTTTCATCAAAGCGCCAGTAGCCCGCGAGATTTTGCAAAATCCCGCTCCCCGCCGGAGCCAGCGGCAGCACCGTTGCCAGCGTCGCCGCGCTGCTCGTCGCCGAGCCCTGGGGATTCGTCACCACCACGTCGTAATTCGCCGCATCGCCCGCCGTCACCGGCGAAATCGTGTATGTCGCCGACGTCGCGCCTCCGATGGGCACCGTGCCCTTCCGCCATTGATACGTCAGCGGCACACCGCCCGCCACGACCGAAAACGTCGCCGTCCCGCCAATCGGCTGAGTCTGCGAACGCGGGGCCGTGCCGATCACCGGCGGCGACGCCACTTCCTCCGTGAGCGCCACCGCAGAAATCGCCGGATTCCCCGACAAATCCGCCAGCCCCCGATCCAGCCGCAGGTCGATGCCATCCGCATCCGCCACCGTGCGCAGCCGCAGCACCCGATTGTAAGGGCTGCCCACCGGGACCAGCCAATCGTTCTTCGCCATCACCCCATCCACCAGCACATCCATCACGCGACCACCCGACGGCGCAAACGCATCCAGCGCGAGAATCTCGATGATGTAAGTCTTCCCCGCAGTCGCCGCGAGTTTCATCACAAAAAAGCCCGAGCCCCCATGCAGCCCGCCCTTGCTGAGCGAGTCCCGCGCCGCCTGCTCCGGCACCCCCGTCCACGTAAAACCGCCAATCGCATAAGTCAGCGGAGCCGTCGTGAAAGTGATCCCCGTCGCCGCATCATTCACGCCGAGATTGCCCGTCAGCGTAGCCCCGAGAAGCGTCACCGTTGGCGCATTCGCCACGCTGTTTCCGAAGTTCCACCCCTTACTCGTCGCATTGCGATAGCTAAGGAAATCCGTAGCAAACCCCCAAACCGCCGTATCCGAAACCACCTCCACAGCCCACGACGCGCTGGAGCTACAAAACAGAAGTGCTGCGAGGAAAAGAAGACGTTTCATTGTCGGATGACCGACACCCCTACGCCATCTCCATCGCAGAGCAAAGCCGCAAAGTAAGAGCGGCCTTGCCGGACAGCAGGCTGGGCGCCTTTTTCGGTTTTTAGAGGAATTCCATAATTTCCGGAGAATACTCGGGCGCTGGCATCTCCGCTGCTTTTCTCCATTTCGCAACTCCAGCCAACATGCTCAAGTTTCTAAAAAAGCTATTCACCAAAAACGGCAGAAACGCCAACACGCAAGATCCTTCGACCGCCATCTCGGAAACTCCAACATCGCGGCACTCCGGTTCCCACGGCGGTGTCGAGGTTGCGCCGTTGTCGCTCCGGGCAATCCTTGATAAACTCCCTGCCGACCTGAAGTCCACCGTCAACGAGATGCCCGCGTCCGACGTGAAAGTCGTTCTTCCCGTCGCCGCGATCATGAAGCAGCTCCCGAGCGGTGCAGTTCGGATGTCCCTCGCCAGCCTCTACCGGCAGGCCCCTAGCGGAACATTTCGATCCACAAACATTGAAGATAAACGCCTCGTCGATGTTCCCCTCTCGGAAATCTTCAAAACCATCAATCCCTCCGCCCTCAAACGCCGCGATGACCAACGCCGTTACTCAGTACCGACGGACGCAGTCGGCTTGTTTGACGAAATCCATAACCGCAACGTCACGAGCCCTCAATCCTCTGCCGCCCAGATCCCTCCGCAAGCGCCGATCCCCGAGCAAAAGCTCCGGATGCCAAGTCAGCCCGTCGTCGCTCCGACTCCCCGTCAAGCCGCGCCTCCGCCCGCCCCGGTCGCAGAAGCACCGGTGCCGCTCAACCTGACCAGCGAACTCTCATTACTCCTAGTCGAGGTTGCCGCCACTTGGCCGGAAGCGCATCGCAACGCACTTTCCATCCTTTCTGGCGACACTCGAATCGTGCTACCCGCATCAGAAATCGGACCTTTGCTCCAAAAAGGGAAAGTCGTATTTCCATGGAGCCAGCTCAAGCTCCGCCTCCTCCCGATCCCCACCTCCACTATCGGTATCCCGGATGACACCCAACTCTCCCTTCCGCTGAAAATCGTCGCTCCGGCGTTCGTCGCAGCGACGGGCGCAAAACGACGGGGCGCCCAAGCAGACACCTCGCTCCCCGACTTCTTCGGCCCCACCGCAGGGCAATTACCGACGCCAACGCCCAAGGCAGCCGCTCCGACTCCCGCTCCAGTCGCACACCCCGCTCCTGCTGCAAAATTGGCGCCTCCGCCCGTTCAACTCCCCACGGCTCCAGCAATCACACCGGAACCACAGGTCAACATTACCTCATCCCCTTCAGGAAGGATGCCGATCACTCTGCGCGAGCTATTCAACCTCCCGGACAAGACCAATTGGGCGCCAAACGAACTCGTCAAACTCACCTGCTCCCTAGCAGGCATCGCCGGAGTCGTCGTCGCCCTTGAAGAAGGCCTCGTCGTCGCGCAGCAACTCCCAGAAGGCCTCTCCTCAGAGACCTTCGCAGCCTTCATGCCGCAAGTATTCAGCCGCATGGACCGCTACACTGGAGAGATGCAGCTCGGGGAAACTCACGACATCACCCTCAACACCGAGAGCGGTGCAATCCGCATGTTCCGCAACGGCAAAGTCTTCTTCGCCGCACTCGGCAAATGCGGAGAGAGCCTCCCCAATCGCCTGCATCTCGTCTGCAACGAACTGGC
This sequence comes from Chthoniobacteraceae bacterium, assembly GCA_947471505.1. GTDB lineage: Bacteria > Verrucomicrobiota > Verrucomicrobiia > Chthoniobacterales > Chthoniobacteraceae > SXWH01. The sequence goes on from CANIWM010000001.1 coordinate 53,106, forward strand.
CAGCCAAAACAGCTAACCAACCCGCTTACCAAACACAACCATGGCAATCATCAATCGCGCAACCAAGGAGCTTCAGCTCAAGATCGTCTATTACGGCCCTGCAAAGAGCGGTAAAACGACGAATCTCGAGCAAGTCCACGCAAACGTCCAAGTGCCCGACGCATCCGCCAAGGGCAAAATGACCTCGCTCGCCACCAGCAGCGACCGCACACTCTTCTTCGACTTCTTCCCTCTTGAGGCTACCACGATCAAGGGTTTCAAAACCAAGTTCTCCCTCTTCACCGTCCCAGGCCAAGTGATCTACAACGCCACACGGCAAATCGTCCTTCGCGGCGTGGACGGCATCGTCTTCGTAGCCGACAGCCAATACGACAAAATGGCCGAGAACATCGAGACCTTCGGGCACATGGTGGACAACCTCAAGTCCCTCAACCTGAACCTCGAAGACATCCCCTACGTCATCCAGTACAACAAGCGCGACACCCCCGACGCCGCGCCCATCGAGTATCTGGAATACGTGCTCAATAACCGCGACATCCAAGTCCCATACTTCGAGGGCGTCGCCAGCAAAACAGAGGGCGTTTTCGAGACACTCAACATGATCACGAAAATGCTCATCCACAAATATCTGAACAAGTAACTCTACGACCATGGCATTTCCTCAACTCCTAGAAGAAGACATGAACTTTTTCGACGCCGTCCTCAAAGACGTCGTCAGAAAAAGTGAAGCGATGCTCGCGATGCTCGTAGAGAAAGCGGGCTACCTCATCCACCAATCCGGCTCCACGGAATCCGTGGACACCGTCACCCTCGCGACGCTCGGCTCCAACGCCTTCAACGCCACCGCCTTCATGGCCCAACTCGTCAACGAGCACAACTTCGCCAGCATGTATCAGCAAGGCGAGACCTACAGCACGCTCATCCTCAACATCGACGAAAACCTCCTTCTCGTCCTCATCTTCGGAACCCAGCAGACCGTCGGCTCCATGAAATACTACGCCGCCCCAGCCGTAAAACAGCTCGCCGAGCAGCTCAAAGTCGCCTCCGCCCGAGGCCACATGGGCCTAGACCTCTGCGACATGGACCCACAAGACGTCCAAGCCCTCTTCCAGCGCAACGGCTCCCCCGCCAACGCATAGCGAACCCAAAAAAACAATCCTACCGCCCTCGGTTGTCCTACCAGCCGAGGGCGTTTTTTTGCCTACACCACAAACGGCGTATCGTTCGCATGGTCGCGCTTCGAGCGTGGTTGAAAAGCGCGGCAATCGCGTCGTGGCTCACGCGGCCCTCCGCGTGAATCTCCAGCCGCGAAGCGCACGCTTTCTGGTGGGACGCTCTTTTGATCTGGGCTTCGCGTGAAACGGTTTCACGCGGAGGCGTAGTGAGCCACGACTGCGCTTTACCTTTGCCGGGTGCCATGTAGTTTCCGCGCTCTTTTTCTATATGATGACCAGCGCACAAATCCGCCAAAGCTTCCTCGATTTCTTCCGTCAGCAGCAGCACACCATCGTGCCGAGCGGCTCGCTCATGCCGGATTCGCCGAACCTCCTTTTCACCAACGCGGGCATGAACCAGTTCGTCCCCATCTTCCTCGGCGAACGCAGCGCGGACGTGAGCAAATGGGCGGGCGCAGTCCCCGGCAGCGACACCCGCGCCGCCGACACACAGAAGTGCATCCGCGCCGGCGGCAAGCACAACGACCTCGATGACGTCGGCCTCGACACCTACCACCACACCTTCTTCGAGATGCTCGGCAACTGGTCCTTCGGCGACTACTTCAAAAAGGAAGCCATCGGCTGGGCGTGGGAGCTCATCATCAACCGCTGGAAATTCCCCGCCGAGCGCGTCTATGCCACCATTTACCAGCCCGACAAATCCAAGGGCGACCCCGCCGACCGCGACCAGGAAGCCTGGGAACTCTGGGCCGCGCATTACCGCTCCGTCGGCCTCGACCCCGACATCCACATCGTGAACGGCAACAAGAAAGACAACTTCTGGATGATGGGCGACACCGGCCCCTGCGGCCCCTGCACCGAGATCCATGTGGACCTCACCCCCGGCCCCGTGAACACGGGCGTCGAGCGCCAGCGCGAAGGCGCAAAACTCGTCAACGGCCCCGACGCCCGCTGCATCGAGATTTGGAACAACGTCTTCATCCAATACAACGCCAACCCCGACGGCACCTTCTCGCCGCTCCCCGCCCAACACGTCGATACCGGCATGGGCTTCGAGCGCGTCGTCTCCATCATCCACGGCACGAAAAACTTCACCGACTTCGAGAACGCCCGCATTTCCAACTACGACACCGACGTTTTCCGCCCTCTGTTCGATGAACTGGAGAAAATGAGCTGCAAAACCTACCGCAGCACGCTCCCAAACAGCCCTACCGCACCGCATCCCGCCGACCAAACGGCCTCCGGCAGTCCTGTCGGCACCCATCCAGCCGGGCAGACGCCCTCCGACAGTCCTGTCGGCACCCATCCAGCCGGGCAGACGCCCTCCGACAGTCCTGTCGGCACCCATCCAGCCGGGCAGATGCCCTCCGACAGTCCTGTACGGGGCCATTCTGTTGAGAAAAGCGAGACAGACAGTCACACTTCTACTCTGTCGGCCGTCAAAAACAGCGAAAACGGGCAAAAAGCGGCCATTTCGCCCGAACAGATCGCCATCGACATCGCCTTCCGAGTCATCGCCGACCACATCCGCACCCTCAGCTTCGCCATCGCCGACGGCATCCAGCCCGGCAATAACGACCGCAACTACGTCCTCCGCCGCATCCTGCGCCGCGCCGTCCGCTACGGCCGCACGCTCGGCTTCAAAGAGCCCTTCTTCTACAAACTCGTGGACGTCCTCGCGCAGCACATGGGCGACGTCTTCCCCAACCTCCGCGAAAAACAGCAGCTCGTGAAAGATACGCTCAAGCGGGAGGAGGAGAGTTTTAATAAGACGCTGGATAAAGGGATCGCCCTCTTCGAAAACGAAGCCACACGAATCACGGGCGACGCCGCCATTGCGAATGACGGTGCGCGGGGGAGCGCGGGCTTCCAGCCCGCTGTGTCCGGCATCCTGCCGGGCACATGTGCGGGAGCCGCGCACTACACAAAGCGCCGTCTCCCCCACTACGAGCGCCCGCAAGGCATCTACCACATCACTTTCTCCACGCGCGATCGCCGAATCCTTTCCCTGGAAGCCCGCGACATCGTGCTCAACGCCGTCGTCCATTTCGACCGCGTCCGCTACGATCTCTTCGCCGCAGTAGTGATGCCGGATCACGTCCACATTTTATTCCAGCCGTGGGTGAAAAGCCGGGATGCCGAGGACAAAGCGGTCTATTGGCCGCTCGCAGATTTGATGCACTCGGTGAAGTCGTTCACCGCCAACGCAATCAACAAAGCCGACGGAACGCAGGGGCAAGTTTGGGAGGCTGAATACCATGACCGGCTCATGCGCGGGGATAGCGATGTGACGGAGAAGTTTGCTTACATTTGCCGGAATCCTTGGGCGGATAATGTCGCGGGGCCGGAGGAGTCGTATCGGTGGCTGTGGACTTGGGATGAAAGGAAGGCGCTCGGGACCGAGGGCGTCGAACCTGCCCGGCAGGATGCCGGCCAGCACGGGCTGGAAGCCCGCGCTCCCCTTTCCCCTGTGCTTGCAACGTCGTCCGAGATTTCGGGGGCGTTTGCATTTCGCCTCTACGACGAACAGGGCTTCCCGCTCGACCTCACCGAACTCATGGCCCGCGAGCGCGGCCTGACGGTGGACACCGCTGGCTTTGAGAAACACATGGAAGAGCAGCGCACCCGTGCCCGCGCTGCGCAGAAGAAAACCGTCATCGAGCTCTCGGAAGTCGAGACCAAGGAAGCCACGCGCTTTATCGGCTACGACGAACTTTCCACCACCGCGAAGGTGCTCGAAGTCGTCGCGCTCAAAGACAAGACCGCCGTCATCCTCGACGCCTCCACAGCTTATGCCGAGATGGGCGGGCAGGTGGGCGACAGCGGCGAGATTTCCGCCGGCGCGAATTCGTGGCGCATCGCCAACACCACCAAAGTCGGCCACACATGGCTGCACTTTTTGGAGTCCACCGAGTCCATTGAGTCCATTGAGTCCATCCCGTCCATCGGCGCCGAAGTCACCCTCACCGTGGACCGCGAGCGCCGCGCCGCCATCCAGCGGCACCACACCGTCACGCACTTGCTGCACTGGGCGCTCCACGAAGTCGTCTCCAAGGACGCCACGCAAAAAGGCTCCAGCGTCGCGCCCGACAAGCTGACATTCGACTTCAACAGCGCCGCGCTTTCCGCGCAGCAAGTCCGCGACATCGAGCGCCTCGTCAATGAGCGCATCCTCGAAAACGCGCCCGTCGTCTGGAACGAAGTGCCCTACGCCGACGTGCGTGGCCGCGCCGACATCATGCAGTTCTTCGGCGACAAATACGGCGAGCTCGTCCGCGTCGTGGACATCGGCGGATACAGCAAGGAACTCTGCGCCGGCACCCACACCCGCGCCACCGGCGAGATCGGCCTTTTCCGAATCGCCAGCGAAGCCGCCATCGCCGCCGGAGTCCGCCGCATCGAAGCCGCCGCCGGCCTCACCGCCTACGACAGCGCGCTGCTCGATTCCTCGCGCCTCGCCAACGTCGCCGCCAAAATCGGCTCCCCGATTGGCGACCTCGAAAAGAAACTCGAAGCACTGCTCGCCCAGCAGAAAGAGCTGGAGAAATCGCTCAAGTCCGCCCAGCAGCGCGAAGCCGCCGGACGCGCCAAAACGCTCCTCGCCAGCGCGGAGAACAACGCCATCGTCGCCAACCTCGGCGACCTCGACGGCGACAGCGTCATGCACATCGCCGAAGCGCTGAAAGGAACATTCCCCGGCATCGTCGTCCTCGGCGCAGCCAGCGGCGGAGCAGTCACGCTCATCGCGAGCGTCGGCAAGGAATTCCAGTCGAAGGTGCAGGCCGGAAAAATCATCCAGACCATCGCCCCAATCGTCGGAGGCAAAGGCGGAGGCAAACCCGACTTCGCCCGCGGCGGAGGCAAGGATGCGGCGCAACTCGACGCCGCCCTCACAGCCGCGAAGGCCATGATCGGCTAGGGCAGGAAAGACCGTTCGCTCGGCCACGTCTTGAGCCGAAAGAAGTCGGCCAGCGTCGCCGCGACATCCGCGAAACTCGTGCGCGTGCCGAGCGGCACCGCCGCGCCACCGTGCATCACGAGCAGCGGCACATCCTCGCGTGTGTGGTCCGTGCCGGGATGCGTCGGGTCGTTGCCGTGATCGGCGGTGATGATGATGAGGTCGTCCGCATTAAACACGAGCGTCGCCAGCCAAGCGTCGAACTCCACGAGACACCGCGCGTAGCCCGCGACATCGCGGCGATGGCCGAAGAGCATGTCGAAATCTACGAGGTTCGCAAACATCAGCCCGCTGTGCGTGGGCCACAGGCGCTCGATAGCCGCCATGCCCTCCGCATTACTCGCTGTCGGCGTGCTGGTCGTGATCCCGCAGCCTGCAAAGATGTCGCTGATTTTCCCCACGCCATGAACCGCGTGCCCTTCCTCCTCAAGCGCCACAAGCACCGTGCGCGGCGGGAGCATCGCGTAATCATGCCGCCCGGCAGTGCGCTTGAACGCTCCGGGCTCGCCGACAAACGGACGCGCAATCACCCGCCCGACGCGCAGCGGATCGCAGTGGCGACGCGCGATTTCGCACAGCGCATAGAGCCTCGCCAGCGGGAAGACGCCTTCGTGTGCGGCGATCTGCATCACGCTATCCGCGCTCGTATAAAGGATCGGCTTGCCCGTGCGGACGTGCTCCGCGCCGAGTTCATCCAGCACGACAGTCCCGCTGCGAGGAAAGTTACCGATGAACTCCACGCCCGCCTCCGCCTCAATCGCGCGCACCACGGAATCCGGGAACCGCTCAAACGTCGCAAAGGGCACCTCCAGCTCCGCGCCCGCGATTTCCCAATGCCCCGTCGTGGTATCCTTCCCCGCAGAGCGCTCCCGCATTTTCCCCCACGATGCGCGCGGAGTGCCGGGGCGGCCAAGGATCGCCGCCAGCCCGAGCCCCTCAAGCGTCGGCAGCGAAAAGCCCGGCGTGCGCTCGTAAATGTGGCCGAGCGTGTGCGAGCCCACGTCGCCATAGCGGGCGGCATCCGGCGCAGCGCCGCAGCCGACAGAATCGAGGACAAGAAGTAATGCACGCATCGTGGTGACACGGTAGCGGGCGAAAATATGCGCGCCCATCAATTTGTCCGTGCTTCCACGCCCGTTCTCCCCCTACGCTCCGCGCATGATCTCCGACGACCACAGCGAACCACTCGCCGCCCACACTCCAGAACATCAACGCCTCGCGACCGAATCACGGCGCGAGGGAAACTGGAAGCGTTGGGGGCCGTATCTCAGCGAGCGCCAGTGGGGCACGGTGCGCGAGGACTACTCGGACTCCGGCGACGCGTGGCGTTACTTCCCGCACGACCACGCCCATCTCCGCACTTACCGCTGGGGCGAGGACGGGCTGCTGGGCATCTGCGACCGGCAGGCGCGGCTGTGTTTTTCGTTGGCGCTTTGGAATGAGCGCGACTCGCTCTTAAAGGAACGCCTCTTCGGCCTCGCGAATGGCGAGGGGCCGCACGGCGAAGATGTGAAAGAGGCTTACTGGTATCTCGATGCCACGCCCACTTCCTCCTACCTCCGCGCGCTCTATAAGTACCCGCAGCGCGCATTCCCCTACCAATGGCTCCGCGAGGAAAATGGACGCCGTGGGCCAAAGGATCGCGAGTTCGAGCTGTGGGATACGGACGCTTTTGCGGAGGACCGTTACTTCGATGTCTTCGCGGAATACGCGAAGGCTTCGGAGGAGGATATTTTGATCCGCATCACCGTGGCCAATCGCGGCCCGGAGGCGGCGCGCATCCACGTTCTGCCGACGCTGTGGTTTCGCAATACGTGGAGCTGGACGAAGGATGGCGAGCGCCCGTTCCTCCGCGCGCTAGGGCCGCAGACGGTGGAGGCGTCGCACACTTCGCTGGGCGATTACCGGCTTGTACTGGAGAAGGAAGCGCCGCTTCTTTTCACCGAAAACGAGACGAACGTGAACGCGCTCTACGGCTCCGCGAATCCGCAGCCATTCGTGAAGGACGCCTTTCATCGGGCGGTCGTTCACGGCGATTCCGGCGCGGTGAACCCCGCACTCACGGGCACGAAATGCGCAGCGCACTACACGCTGGATGTGCCAGCAGGTGGCGAAATCGTCCTGCGGCTGCGACTCGGCGGCACGCTGGAATTGGCATCGCAGGGTTTCGAGGATTTCGAGAAAGTCTTCGCCGCACGCATCGAGGAAGCGCGTCTTTTCGCCGCGACGAAATGCGCGGCGGGCCTCGACGACGAGCAACGCAACATCATCCGCCAAGCCTACGCTTCGCTGCTGTGGTCGAAGCAATTTTACCACTACGACGTGAAGACTTGGCTCGCCGGAGACCCCGCACAACCAGCGCCACCCGCCGCCCGCAAACGCGGGCGCAATGCCGACTGGGGGCACCTCTACAATGGCGACATCATCTCCATGCCGGACAAATGGGAATACCCGTGGTACGCCGCATGGGACCTCGCTTTTCACATGATCCCGATGTGCCGCATAGACCCCGAGTTTGCGAAAGGGCAGCTCATGCTCCTCCTCCGCGAATGGTATCTGCGGCCCGACGGCGCGCTGCCCGCGTACGAGTGGAACTTCGGCGACGTGAACCCGCCCGTCCACGCATGGGCCTGCTGGCGTGTGTATAAAATCACCGGTACTCGCGGCGAGCGCGACACGCTGTTCCTCGAACGGTGCTTTCAGAAATTGCTCATCAATTTCACATGGTGGGTGAACCGCAAAGACGCGCGCGGGCAGCATCTCTTCGGCGGCGGCTTCCTCGGCATGGACAACATCGGCCTTTTCGACCGCAGCAAGCCGCTCCCCAGCGGCAAGACGCTGGAGCAAGCCGACGGCACCGCATGGATGGCGTTCTACTGCGTCACCATGCTTTCGATGGCCGTAGAGCTTGCCCGCACACGCCCCGCCTACGAGGACATCGCCAGCAAGTTCTTCGAACACTTCGTCGCCATCGCCGACGCGATGAACACCCTCGGCGGCAGCGGGCTGTGGGACGAGCAGGATGGTTTTTACTACGACCGACTGCGTGGCGAAGGCGATGAATCCACGCCCCTCCGCGTCCGCAGCATGGTCGGCCTCGTGCCGCTCCTCGCCGTGGAAGTGCTGGAGCAAGACACGATCAAACAGCTCCCCGGCTTCCGCAAACGGATGCGCTGGTTCCTCGACAACCGCCCAGAAATCGGCGCGCACACCAGCTACATGGAGCGCACCACGATAGACGGCGACGAACTGCGCCTCCTCGCCATCCCCTCGCGGGAACGGCTGGAGCGCGTCCTCCAGCGGATGCTCGATGAGGACGAGTTCCTCTCGCCCTACGGTGTCCGCTCCCTCAGCCGTTCGCTGGCCAAAGACCCGTTCTCTTTGCACCACGACGGCGGCACCGTCACCGTGGAATACGAAGGCGGCGAGAGCACCGACGGCATGTGGGGCGGCAATAGCAATTGGCGCGGCCCCATCTGGTTCCCGCTCAACTACCTGCTCATCGAAGCGCTCGAACGCTACCACCGTTTTTACGGCGACTCGCTGAAACTGGAGTATCCCACACGCAGCGGCAACTTCCTCGCGCTCGACGAAATCGCCGCCCGCATCGCCCGCCGCGTCACCCGTATTTTCCTCCCCGATGAAAAGGGCGAGCGCCCCTGCCATCGCGACGACTCCCTCACGCAGAAACTGGCTACCGATACGCATTGGCGCGAGCTTGTGTGGTTCCACGAATACTTCCACGGCGACACCGGGCGTGGCCTCGGCGCGAGCCACCAGACAGGCTGGACGGCGCTCATTACCCGCTGCATCAACCTTGTCGGGCGGCGCAAAGAGTTCTGAGAATGACGCCCGCAGTCTTCCTCGACCGCGACGGCACGCTCATGCACGACGCAGGCTACCTCGGCGACCCGGCGGGCGTCGTCGTCTATCCCGGCGTGCCGGCGACGCTCTCGCGATTAAAAGCGGCGGGCTACCGGCTCATCGTGGTCACGAATCAGAGCGGCATCGGGCGCGGAAAATTCACGGAGGCCGACTATCATTCAGTCGCCGCGTGCCTCGAAGAATTACTCGGCCCTGGGCTGATCGACGCGACTTACTTCTGCCCCGACCACGCCGACATGCCATCGTCCCGCCGCAAGCCGCAACCGGGAATGCTGCTGGAGGCGGCACGCGATCACGGACTAGACCTCGCTGCGTCGTGGATGATCGGGGATCGCGAAGGCGACATCCAAGCCGGTGTCGCAGCAGGCGCGCGCTCGATCCTTGTCCAGACTGGGATCGGCGCGACAGCATCGCCAGCGGGCGCGGAGTTTGTCGCCAAAGACCTTGCCGACGCCGCCGATTTCATCATACGCCAGACCCATGTCCGCTAAAATCGCCGTCGTCATTCCCGCTCGCTTCGCAGCCACTCGCTTCCCCGGAAAGCCGCTCTTCGTCCTCGCGGGAAAACCCATGATCCAGCACGTCTGGGAGCGCGCCAACCGAGCGAAGGGAATCGAGCGCGTCATCGTCGCCACGGAGGATGAGCGCATCGCGGACGCTTGCGCCCGCTTCGGCGCAGAGTGCGTGCTCACGTCGGACAAATGCCGCTCCGGCACCGACCGCGTCGCCGAAGTCGCGAAGAAAAAACTCAAGGACTTCACCCACGTCATCAACGTCCAAGGCGACGAGCCGCTCGTCGATCCCGGCACCGTCGCAAAACTCGCACGCGCCCTCGCAGCGGACTCCAGCGTGAAGATGATCACCTCCGCGAGTGCCTTCGATCTCGACGACGACATCGCAAATCCCAACGCCGTAAAAGTCGTCATGGACCGAAAAGGCGACGCGCTCTACTTCAGCCGCTCGCCGCTGCCCTACGTGCGCAACGAGACGCACGGCCTCCGCTTTTTCCGTCACCAAGGCATCTACGGCTACACGATGGAGTTGCTCTTCCAATTCGTGAAATGGAAGCCGACGCTTCTCGAAATGGCCGAATCGCTGGAGCAGCTCCGCGCTTTAGAAAACGGCGTGAAAATCCGCGTCGTAGAAGTGAAGCACATCAGCCTCGGAGTGGACACGCCAGCCGATGCCAAAGCCGTCGCCCCGTTGCTCGCGAAGTTGCTCAAACCGTAGCGCGGTCCAACAGCTCGCGGAGCTTCGCCGCAGCGGTGACGTTGTTGTCGCGGATGTAGGTGATGTGCGTCCCTGGGAGGACGTGAAGTTCGAGATTCGCGCCGGGGACTTTTTCCCAGCCAAGTCGGTCGTAAATAGCGTGCGCTTCGGCATCAATAAAGAGCGTGATGCGTCCCGAATACGGCTGTAAATGATGGCTCATCAGCGTGACGGGATACTCCGCTTGACCTCGTGGATGAAGCACCGGCGCTGGCGTCTGAGGCTTTCCGAGCACGGACTTTACGAGTGCCGAGATGCTGCTTCGCACGCGAGCGAGGAGGCCCTGTGATTTGATTTCGAGCGTTCGCTTTTCCTCCTCGGCTCGGAGGTATTCAGCGAGTTCTGCGGGATTCGGCGTGCTGGTATCGAGCATGAGGAGAAGGCCGATCTCCTCGCCAGCGTCGCGAAGCTGACAAGCGATCTCGTGCGCGCAGATGCCGCCGACGCATTCGCCCGCGATGAGGTAGGGGCCGTGCGGCTGAATCGCCCGAATCTCGCGCAGATAGTCGGCAGCCATCTCGGCCACCGTGCGATGCGGTTCCTCGCCCGTGCCCGCGCCCCGCGCTTTGAGCCCAAAGATCGGCTGGCCTTCGCCTAAATGACGGGCGAGTTGACCATAGACGAGAAACTCGATCTCCCCGCCCCAGCCGCCTGCAACAAGGAAGAGCGGGCGCACGCCGGGATTGCCCCGCTGAATTGGAACGATGAAGCGCGAGTCCGCCGGTGGAGCCTGAATCCGATGCTCATCAATGAACCGCGCAAGTCCGGAGGGCGTCGCGGTTTCAAAAATCCGGCTCGCAGGAAGTTCAACGCCGAACTCCGCCTTCAACCGCGCGAGCAAATCCATCGCGAGCAGCGAGTGCCCGCCGAGCCGGAAAAAGTCGCCGTCAATCGGGATGTCCGCTTGCCGAAGTGAAGCGGCCATGAGCACGGCCACACGAGCCGCCGTCGTCGTGAGAGTCTGGGGCGTTGGGGCCTGCGAGCGGACAACGGGCTCAGGAAGAGCGGCCCTGTCCACTTTCCCGTTCGCGTTGAGCGGGAGGCGATCAAGCGAAACAAACACCGTCGGCACCATGTAGTCCGGCAATCTTTGGGCGAGCAATGCTCGCAGAGATGCTTCGTCCAGCGATTCGCCGGGCCGCGCTACGACGTAGGCTGCGAGGCATTTCTCGCCTGCCTCTTGGCCGCACACTTTGACTGCGACCTCGCGCACTTGCGGATGATTCGCCATCTCCGCCTCAATCTCCCCAAGCTCCACGCGAAAGCCGCGCAACTTGATCTGGTTGTCCAGTCGCCCAAGAAACTCGATCTCTCCATCAGCCCGCAAACGCACGCTATCCCCAGTGCGATAAAGCCGCTCGCCCGTCTTGAATGGATGAGGAACGAACCGCTCCGCCGACAGCTCGGGCCGATTGTGGTAGCCCAGTGCAAGACCGTCACCGCCAAGGAAAAGCTCGCCCACCACACCGAGCGGGACAGGTTGCCGGCAGGCGTCCAACACGTAGGCTTCGGTATTCGCAATCGGACGACCGATAGGAATCGCAGCACCGTGCGGGTGTTCGGTTACGAGGTGCGTCACGGCAAACGTGGTGACTTCCGTGGGTCCGTAAGCGTTCGACAAGCGTGCCGGCGCACCGCTTTGCCAAACTCGCGCAACGGCCTGCGAATTGACCGCATCGCCCCCGACGAGCAAGTGCCGGAGGGGCTGGAACGTCGCGGGCGCATGATTAGCGATCTGATTAAACAGCGCACTGGTGACAAACATCGCCGTGATTCCTTCGGCGCGAATCGCAGCACCGAGGCGTGCCGGGTCGAGCATCGTCGTCTTCGGCAAAACAACGAGCCGCCCGCCATTGAGGAGCGATCCCCAGATTTCAAAAGTAGCCGCATCAAACGCAGGGTTCGACGCATGGCCGACAGCATCGTCCGCAGTCAACGCCGCGTAATCTGTATTTAATACAAGGCGCGAAACCGCGCGGTGCGGGACGACAACTCCCTTCGGCGTGCCGGTCGAGCCAGACGTGTAGATCACGTAAGCGGTGCTGCCGCCGTCAGTCGGCACGATAGGATTCTTCGCGCTCCCAACTCCGTGAAGCGTCACGGCCATTCGCTCGATGCCCGCAATTTCAGCGGAACCGATGATCACCCGCAGCGCCAAATCCTCGGCCATGAAACGCAGCCGCTCCGCAGGCCACGATAGGTCGAGCGGCGCGTATGCGAGCCCCGCTTTGATGATCGCTAGTGTCGCCACGATCAGCTCGGCAGACCGCTCCAGTGCAAGTCCCACAAAAGAGCCAGCGGCAAGACCACGCTCGACGAGGCTGGCAGCGAGCGCGTTCGATTGCTCGTTGAGCTGCGCGTAGGTAAAGCGGCGCTCTCCATCCACAATCGCGATAGCCTCGGGGGAAGCTGCCGCATGCTTTTCAAAGAGCGTATCGAGTCCAACAGCTCGCGGGTATTCGCGTGCGGTCTGATTGAGATCATCCAAGAGGACGCGCTGCTCGACAGACGTGAGGAGCGAGAGGGTGCCGAGCGGTGAATCTGGCCGCGCCGCGATTTCTCCGCTGAGCGTGATGTAGTGAGACAGCCATCGCTCTATCGTTTGGGCGGCGAACAGGTCGCGGTTGAAGTGGCAGAAAATCCGGTAACCGCCTGCCTCTTCGATGAGGTTGAAGCTGAGTTCGAGGTGGTAGCGCGACTTTTCCGCTGGAAGATATTCCGCCGTCGCCGGGCCAAACGGCAACGCTCCCGGAGCGCGGTCCACGTTGAAGCTCACGCTCACCAGCGGCATCCGCCCAGCGACGCGAGGAACGGTGATCTTCTGTAACAGGCGGCCAAACGTAAGGTCTTGATGCTCTTGCGCGTCGAGGATGAGCGTGTTGAGCGCAGGCAGCGCGGTGGTGAGTGATGACTCTGGGCCGAGCCTCACGGGGAGCGGCAGGAAGTTCACGCAATGGCCAATCAGCGGCCCGTCCACGCGAGCCTGCCCGGCGGATGCGATGCCGATCACCAGCTCAGACTGTCCGCTGAGGCGACCAAGTAGGGTGGCGAACGTCGCAAAGAGCGACGCAAAAACCGTCGAGCGATTCGCCGCCGCAGCCTTGCGCAGCGCCTCGCAAGTGGCCGCTGGCAGCAGCGCACTTCGCGTAGCGGAGCGGAAAGTGCGCAGCCCCGTGCGTGGCGCGTCCGTCGGCAAATCGAGCAAAGGCGGCAACGCCGCGAACTGCTGGAGCCACCATGCTTCGCTCGTGGAAAAATCCGCCGTTTTCCGCCGTCCAATCTGCTCGTGATTGTAAGCAGCGAGGCTCTCTGGAGCCGGGAGCGACGCCGCAGCCGCGCCGGAGTAGAGCGCCGATAATTCGCTCGCGACGGTGCTGAATGACCATCCATCGCAGACGATGTGATGCGCCGTGAAAACCAACTCGTGCTCGCTTTCGCTCAACGAAAACAGCGTCGCACGCCAGAGCGGTCCGTGTTGCAAAGCAAACGGTTTCTCCGCCTGCACCGCGATTGCGCGCAAGAGCGCCGCTTCATCCGTGATGGACACAACAGCAAGCTCAACGGAGTCAGGGACCGCGTGGGTTCGTTGAGTTTTCCCATCCGCCGAGATCGTAGTGCGCAGTGCGCCGTGACGTTGGACGATCTCGCGAAGTGCAGCACGCAGCTTCTCAGGCTCGATAGCGCCGCGAATGCGAAGGCGGATCGAATCGTTAAACGCAGCGTTCGCATCAACGCCGAGTTGAGCAGCGAGAAAGATTTCCTGCTGCCCGTCGGACAAAGGCGAAGTTTCAGCCGCCGCTTGAGGCGTCACCGTGCCGAGCAGTCCGGCAGCAGCCATCGCCGCGACGCTCTCTTCGAATACCGTCGCGATTTTATCAATGTCCGCCTCGGTATGTTCCGCGCAGAGGAAACACGGACGATTCTCCCACACATGCAGCCCGCGCAGGCGCATGTGAGTGAAGAGGAGCGGCGCATACCGCAGCTCCATCGGCAGCGGTAAATAATAGAGCGATGAAAAGTTCTGCCAGCGCAGCGCGAGTCCGTGTGCTTCCAGTGTCGCGTTGAGCCTCACCGTCAGCCCCGCAGCACGCGCTGCGAGTGTGCGCTGAAGCTCTGGGCCACTGCGTTCCAGCGCATCGAGTACTGCGCTCGCCGCTGCCAGCGCGAGCGGATGACGGACAAACGTCCCGGCGAAAAATGTGACACCGATTTCCGGGAAGGAGTCGTCGCCGTAGTTCCATGCACCGCCGTCGAGCGCGTCCATGTATTCGCGGCTTCCGCCCACGATGCCGATGGGCATCCCACCGCCGATGACTTTGCCATACGTCCCGAGGTCCGCCTTTACGCCGAAGTATTCCTGCGCGCCGCCGGGTGCGACTCGGAAGCCGGTGACGATCTCATCGAAAATCAAAGCCGCCCCGCCCGCAGTGGCGATGCGCCGAAGCTCATGGAGAAACTCGCGCGGCGCGAGTGCTGGGTGGCGGCTCTGTACCGGCTCGACGAGGATCGCAGCGAGGTCGCTGGCATTCTCCCGCAACCACACGAGCGACTCTTCGCTCCCGTATTCGAGAACGACGAGATTTTGCACCGCACTCTGCGGAATGCCCGGCGCAATCGGCGCAGGGCCGGGACGAAAGAGCACCTCATCGAAAATGCCGTGATACGCACCACCAAACACCGCGACTCGCTCGCGCCCCGACACCGTACGACTCACGCGCAACGCTGCGGCCACGGCTTCACTGCCGGTATTGCAAAAGGCCACACGTTCCAACCCGAGGTAGCGCGAGAGCCGCTCCGCCAAAGCACCGGCGAGCGATGAGGTGGGGCCGATTTCGATACCGGACTTGAGTTGCCGCTCCACCGCTTCCACGAGCCATTTCGGGCGATGCCCAAACAGAATCTGGCCGAAACCGAGCGTGATGTCCGTGTATTCGTTGCCATCTGCATCCCACAACTTTGCGCCCTCCGAACGGTCGCAGATGAGCGGATAGACGATCTCTTTCCACTCGCGGCGGAAGCCAGCAACCGCACGAGGGTCGGCGAGGTGCGCGCGGTGCTGCGCGGTCGCCCGCTTCGAGGATGCAGTCTTCGCGGTGTAGCGAGCGATGAGGTCGGCGACATGCGCTTCCTGCTCGGGCGTGAGCGTCGTCGAAGTGCGGTCAATCCCACGGAACGGCCCGTGGGCACGCGGCGTGGGCACATTGCTCGGTGCGGCTGGAGCGGCGGCGACCTTCTTGGACGGCGGAGCAGCGGGCGCTTGCTTGTCGAGAAACTCCGCAACGGCGGCGGGGCTCGGCAAATCTTGCAGGAGTTGTCGGAAGGTGATCTTCACGCCGAACCGTTTGTAGAGAGCAACGGAGACCTGCGTGAGGAAGAGCGAGTCGAAGCCAAGCTCGGTGAACGAAAGGTCCGGGCTGGCTCCAGTGAGATCGAGGCCGGACAGCCGTTGGAGCTCATCAATTACTTCACCTATGCGTCCCTCTGGAGACGCGGCTGTGGCTTCGAGCGTGGCTTCTACGACTGGCGCAAGCTCAATGCGCGGTTGCGTCGTTGCCGTGCATCCCGCTGGCGCTTCCGCAAAGTACCGCTGCCGCTCGAAAGGATACGTCGGTAGTGAGACTTTGCGACGCTGACGGTCTCCGTCCATCGCCCGCCAACCCACAGCCACTCCGCTAGTCCAGAGTTGTCCTGCCGCGAGATGCGCGCTGGTGATGTCCGCCACGCCATCGCGGAGTGTGGAGACGAAAACGCGGTCCGACTTCGCGTGCTGTTTGCCGAGCTGCGTGAGCGTATTGCCGGGGCCGCATTCGAGAAAGACGACGTCTTCTTCCGCCAGCAGGCGCGCAATTGCCGGGGAAAACTGCACCGTCGCCCGTGCGTGTCGCGCCCAGTATTCTTGGTCAGTCGCTTCATCTGCGGCGAGCCAATCGCCCGTGACCGTGGAAAGAATCGGCGTCTGCGGCGCATTGCGCGAAACCTTCTGCGCAGCCGCACGGAGCGGAGCGATAGCGGGCTCCATCATCGCGGAGTGGAAAGCGTGCGATGTCTCCAGCCGCTTGGCCGCGACGTTCTCGGCAGCGAGTTGTTGCTCCACGGCGGCGATGGCCTCACTCGGCCCCGCGAGCACACAGAGCGACGGCCCGTTCACGGCAGCGAGAGAGATTTCTGCGCTGCAAAAGCGAGCAACCTCCTCACGAGGAAGCCGCACTGCAAGCATCGAGCCTGAAGGCTGGGCCTGCACCAACCGCGCGCGCTCGGCGACGAGCGAAAGCCCATCCTCCAGCGAGAAAACTCCAGCGAGCGTGGCTGCGACATATTCGCCGACGCTGTGGCCGATCATCAGCGCAGGTTCGACGCCCCACGAACGCCACAGCTCTGCCAGCGAGTAGCTGATGGAAAAAATCGCAGGCTGCGTGAAGCGGGTCTCGCGCAAACGCAGGCGCGCTTCATCGGTCGTGAGGCTCAGCAGCTCTACAAGATCGCAGCCAAGATGCGGGCGGAGAATATCCGCGCACCGTTGCAACGCCTTGCGGAAAACCGGCTCTGACCCCGCAAGCTGCGCGCCCATGCCCGCGTATTGCGAGCCCTGACCGGGGAACATAAAGACCACGCGCGGCTGCGAACTCGATGCACGGCCCTTCACGGAAATGCGCCGCTCCACGCCCCGAAGAGCATTTACTGCGGCAGAGGGATGCGCAGCCGCGACGGCGAGACGATGGGCAAATTCATGACGCCCGACGTGCAGCGTGTGTGCGATGTCGCCGAACGAGAGCTGCGGATTCGCGTCCAATGTCTGCGCGAGGTTCTCCGCCATCGTGGCCAGCGCGGTCTCTGTCTTGGCCGAAAGTGTGAGGACTTGCGGTGACAGTTCATCCGTCGTCGCGGGAGCAGCGGGAAAGTCTTCGAGCACGCAATGCGCGTTCGTCCCACCGACTCCGAAGCTGCTCACCGCCGCCCGCCGAGGCTCAGCACTGGCTGGCCAATCCCGCGCTTCGTTCACGACGAAGAACGGCGAGTCGGGCAAGTCGAGTTTCGCATTCGGAGCTTTGAAATGGAGGCTCGCAGGGATGCGCCCGTGATGGAGGACGAGCGCAGTTTTGATCAATCCGGCGACGCCCGCCGCAGCATCGAGATGCCCGATATTGCTCTTCACCGATCCCAGCGCACAGAAGCCCCGCTCGTCCGTCCCGGCTCGGAATGCCTGGGTGAGCCCGGCAATTTCGATAGGGTCGCCGAGCGGCGTCGCCGTGCCGTGCGCTTCGACATACCCGATGCTGCGCGGCTCGACACCCGCGAGGGCTTGAGCGAGTGCGATGACTTCGGTGTGCCCGTCCACGCTCGGCGCGGTGAAACTCACCTTGTTGCTACCGTCGTTGTTCAGAGCCGCACCTTTGATCACGGCGTAAATGCGGTCGCCATCCGCCACAGCATCGGCGAGGCGTTTGAGCGCGACGACGCCGCAGCCATTGCTGAACACGGTGCCTGCCGAACTCACGTCGAATGCGCGGCAGTGACCATCGGGCGAGAGGATGCCGCCTTCATCATAGACGTATCCTCGCTCGTGCGGGAAAGTCGCGGAGACTCCGCCCGCCAGAGCCATGTCGCAGCCGTAGCTGAGCAGGCTTTGCACGGCTTGGCACACAGCCACGAGCGATGTGCTGCACGCCGTGTGGATGCTGATCGCGGGACCTCGGAGGTTCAATTTATACGCCGTCCGAGTCGCGAGGTAATCTTTCTCATTCCCCATCATCGCGGTGAGCCAGCCGACGCTTGCGATGAGTTCTGGGTGATGCACTACGTTGTTCGCCCAGTAGGTGTTGTTCGACATCCCGGCGAAGACGCCGATGGCTCCGGTATAGCGCGCGGAATCGCAGGCTGCATCTTCGAGGGCCGTCCATGCTTCTTCGAGAAAGATACGTTGCTGCGGGTCCATCGCTTCCGCCTCACGCGGCGAGATGCCGAAGAATGCGGCGTCGAAAAACTCGGGCCGTTCCAACAGCCCGCGACGCGGGACATATCCATCCTCTTTCCGCACGCCAGCCGCGCTCAGTTGCTCGTCGGTCAGCGTTGAGATTGTCTCTGCGCCTGCGATGAGATTTTTCCAAAAGTCGGCCACGGTCTGCGCGCCGGGGAAGCGCCCGGCCATGCCGACGATTGCGATACCTTCGAGTGAATTTTGGGAGCTACTCATAAATTTGTGCGGTTAGGGACTGGACGACGCGCGAGGGCGGCTCGGGCTTTTGCCGCGCGGTCTTGCGCTGCGCTCGCGACATTTGGCGAACTGGCTTCGCCGCCGAGAAAGCGCGCGAGAGCGCTGATGGTCGGATGTTGAAAGAGCTTTACGACAGGTATCTCGCGCCCAAGCGCCGACACGAGTCGAGCGTGGACTCGGAGCATGAGCAGCGAATGCCCACCGAGATCGAAGAAGTTATCCGTCACAGAAACGCTGCGCCCGAATGCCTCGGCCCAGATGCTCGCGATTTGCGATTCGAGGCGCGAAGAAGCGGGCGCTTGCGAACCAGTGCTCGCCACCGCTGCGGTTGGCGCGGTCCGTAGCTCGGCGAGCGTAGATGCAATGCTTGAGAGTGATTGGTCGGGAGCGGCGATTGCTGCTTGGATAAGCGCGCAAAGCTGGGCCGTCAGCGCACGAATCGCGTCCTGCGTGGCGACGTTCGCGTTCGCCACGACGGTGATGCGAAGCTCGCTCCCCGGTTGGACGACGAGCGTGAGCGGATAGTTGGTCCGCACGGGCGCGTGGAAGTCCGCGATGGTGGCGGAGCCGAACGTTTGCGCGGCTCCATCGGTGACATAGTTTTGGAAGACGACGAGCGTTTCAAAAAGGCGCGCGTGCCACGGTAGCTCACTCCAACTCTGGATGTCTGCGAGCGGCGTGGCCTGCTGTTCCGCAACCCGCGAGAGGCTCTGGTGGAGCGTCGCTGCTGCTGTGGCGAGCGTGGTTTCCGCGCTGACTTGGACTCGGATGGGGAGGTTGTTCACGAAGTGCCCGGCGATGCGATCCGAGCCAGTGAGGTCCGCCGGACGACCGAAAAATGCAGCGCCGAAAACAATGTCGCCAATTCCTCCATGCAGAGCGAGAAGCGCGGCCCATGCACATTGGACGATCACGTTCGCAGTCACCTGCAAGCGACGGGCTGCGGAGTTCAGTTGCCCCGCATCGAACGCCTCCGAGCACTCACATTCCGGCGCAAGCGCAGGCGTGACGGGCAAAGGAGTCGGTGTGCGGAAGCCACTGAGCTGCGAACGCCAGAACGCTTCGGAGCGGCTCGCATTGCGCGTCGCCAGCCACGCGATGAAGTCGCGATACGGCGGGACTGGCGGGGCTTCGGCGAGTTTATGATTCAGCGCGAGCGAGAGTTCGCGGAAGACGAGCGGCCACGACCAACCGTCTATTTCGAGATGATGATGCGTCCACACGAACCAATGCTCTTCCGCGCTCACTTGGAAGAGTGCGAGGCGAGTGAGGGGCGGCTGCGCGAGGTCGAAAGGGTGCGCGGCATCGGTCTTCAAATACTGCGCGAAGTGCGTGCGCTGTGCGTCGTTCGTGGATGCCGAGATGTCCTCGAAGTACCACGAGGGCGGTGCGTCGCGGAGGACGAATTGATGAGGCTCGGCAGTCTCCGCCAGATAGCCGGTGCGGAGCGCGGGATGGCGCGCTGCGACTTGCTGCCAAGCGGAGTGGAGCGCGTCTGGGTCTAGTGGTCCGTTTAAGCGGCAGTGCCATTGGTCGGTGCCGCTGCCGGGGCGCGCTGCCTCGACTGCGAGGAACAGCCGCTGCATCGGCGAAAGCGGATAAACGTCCTCCAGCGTCGGCTGGCTCGCGGTGAGTTCGGCAAGCGATTCTTCCGAAAGGCGAGCGAGCGGATACTTCCGCGCGGAGAGTTCGCGCGCGTTTGCCATGAAGCGTTGCGCGGCTGCTTCGATGGTCGCGGCTTTGTGGAGATTGGCGCTGTATGCAAAGCGGACTTCCAGCACGCCGTTGATGACGAGAGCGTTGAGTTCGAGTGTGTGCGTGCGGCGCGCGGCTGGGGCGTGCCACGGGCCTGTCGGCATGTCGGAGAACGTGAAGTGATCGAGTCCGGCTACGGTTTGGTCGAATTGCCCGAGGTAGTTAAAGAGCACGTCGGCACGGCTATTCAGAGCCTCATCATGCTGGCGAAGCAGCGAGTATCCGAAGCCGTGATGCGGCACGTCGCGCAGCGCGTGGACGACCGAATCGAGCGTCGAAGACGGCGTGCTAGCGCGGCGCAGACGGAGCGGGAAGATCGTCGTAAACCAGCCAATTGTGCGGGAGAGGTCCGGCGTGCCCGCAAGGTTCGCGAGGTCTTTGAGCGCGCTTTCTTCGCGACCGTGTCCCTCGGTTTCGATGATGAGGTTGTCGCGGCCTGTCCAATGCGCGAGGGCTTCGGCGAGCGCGGCGAGGAGAACCTCTTGCGTCCTCACGCCGAGTGGTTGTTTGTGGAGCAGCGCGTTCGTTTCCTCGGGAGAAAAACGGCAGACGATTGTTTCGGCGGAGGCTTCCGTGTTTTCACCGAGGCTGTGGTCGGCGGGTAGTGGCGTGTTTGCGGAACTCAGCACATCGAGCCAGTAGGCTCGCTCGTTCGCTGCTCTAGGCAGCGCGCTTGGCAGCGCATCGGCCCATGTGTGGAAGCCGGTCGTCGGCGAAGGTAACGCGAGGCCGCGTAGTGCGTGATCGAGGTCTTCCAGCAGGATGCGCCAGGAGACTCCGTCTATGATGAGGTGATGCGCGGCGATGAGCAGCGTGTGCGGGTCGAGAAGCGCGAAGCGGATGAGCGGGCCGTCGAGTCGCAGAGACGATTGCAGCGCGGTGGGCTCTGAGAGTTCCGCAGCGGTCGCGTCGCCGAAAAACTGCGCTCCTTTTCCATCGAAGCGTAGTCGGAACGCCGAGTGTGCTTGCAGGACTTTCCCTATTGCGGCGAGCAGTCGCTCGCGCTCGATGGGGCGCGTGAGGCGGAAGGCGAACGATTGGTTCCAATGGTGCGCGTCGGCGAACTGATGGGCGAAGAACCATTGCTGGATGGGCGTAAGCGGGACTGCGCCGGTCGCCGGTCGCTCGGCGAGCCGTGCCGTGTCGGCAGCTTTTTGCGCCGCGAGTTCGGCGATGGTGGGGTGATCGAAAAGGAGCTTCGGCGTGAGTGCGATGCCGCGTTGGCGGGCCTGCGTGACGACGAGGATGCTGAGGATGCTGTCGCCCCCTAGCTCGAAGAAGTTGTCGTGGATGCCGACGCGCTCAAGTTTCAGCAACCGCTGCCAGACTTCTGCGAGCGCGTGCTGTTCGGGTGTCTCCGGGGCGACGTATTGCGAGGCGACATCGGGGCGATCTTCGGCGGGGTCGGGAAGCGCCCGATGGTCGAGCTTGCCATTGTTCGTCAGCGGCATCCGCTCCATCGCGACGAATGCGGCGGGCACCATGTAGTCGGGGACAAACGATTTCAAATGGGCGCGCAGCTCGGCGGTGGTCGGCGCGGCGGCGCTGGGGACGAACCATGCGATGAGGCGTTTGTCGCGAGCGAGCACGGAGGCTTCGCGGATGCCGGGGTGCGTGAGCAGGTGGCTCTCGATTTCACCAAGCTCGATTCGGAACCCGCGTATTTTCACCTGCTGGTCAATGCGCCCGAGATATTCGATGTCGCGGTTTGGCAGCCATCGGGCGAGGTCGCCGGTGCGGTAGAGCTTTTCGCCCGGTGCAAATGGGCTCGGGATGAAACGCTGTGCGGTCAACTCGGGGCGGTGGAGATATTCCCGCGCGAGGCCCGCGCCGCCTACGAAGAGTTCGCCGGGGACGCCGATGGGCACAGGGCGGAGCTGGGGGTCGAGGATGTAGAGCTGGAGGTCGGGGATGGGCTCACCGATGACGCTGCCGCGCGTGAGGTCGCTGGCGGTGAGTGGGCGGTAGGTGACATGCACGGTCGTCTCCGTGATGCCGTACATGTTCACGAGCTGCGGCTTCGTGTCGCCGTGGCGCTCGAACCACGGGCGGAGGCTCTGCATCTCCAGCGCCTCGCCGCCGAAGACGACAGTGCGTAGCGCCAGCTCGTGCGAGCGGGGCGATGCAATGTCAGCGGCGATGAGCTGGCGGAAGGCGCTCGGCGTTTGATTCAAAATTGTGACGCCCTCGCGGACGAGAAGTTCGTGGAACTGCTCCGGCGAGCGGCTCACCTCGAACGGCACAACCACCAGCGTGCCGCCGTAGAGCAGTGCGCCCCACAGCTCCCACACGGAGAAATCGAACGCCGTGCTGTGAAAGAGCGTCCACACGTCATCGCGGGTGAAGTGGAACCACGGCTCGGTCGCGGTAAAGAGCCGCACGATGTTGCGGTGGGTGATGCAGCAGCCTTTGGGTTTGCCCGTAGAGCCGCTCGTATAGAGCACGTAGCAGAGCTGCTCCGGCGTGCCTTCGTGTGCGGGCGCAGCGGCGGAAAGTGCGATGTCCTCCACGAAGACGAGCCGCGCTCCGTGGTCGCTGGGCAGCCGGTCCGCGAGGTGACGCTGCGTGAGCAGCACGGGCGCTTTCGCATCAGCGAGCATGAAGGCGAGGCGCTCTGCGGGATACGCGAGATCGATGGGGAGATACGCCGCACCAGCCTTCACGATGCCGAGCAGCGCGACGACGAGCGCCGGGCAACGCTCCATGCAGAGGCCGACGATTTCGCCCGCACCCACGCCGACATTTGCAAGGTGCGCGGCAACGGCGTTTGCGCGCTCGTCGAGTTGGCGATAGGTCAGGCGCTCATCGTTTTGGATCAAAGCGACGGCGTCCGGCTGGCTGGCAGCGCGCTCGGAGAAGAGGGAGTGAAGCGATCGTTCATCTCGGGAGTCGCGTGGCGGCGCAGCTTTGCGCGAGGCGAGGAGGCTCTCGCGCTCGGCGACGGAAACCAGCGCGATTTCCCCCACCGTGCGGCTCTGCGGCAGGGCGCGCAGGATGTTGGCGAGGTGCCCGAGCATCCGCTGGACGGTCGCCGCATCCAGCCGCGAGCGATCATACTCCGCGACAAAGCGCAGCTCTTCGCCCGCGTAGGCTGCAAGGCAAATGGGGAAGCTCGTCTGCTCGTGCAGCCGTAGCTCCCGCTGTGCCCACGCTCCACCGCGAGCGCGGAACTGGGCAGGCAGGTCGTAGTTTTCAAACACGACCAGTGTGCGGAACAGCGGCTGTCCCGGCGGCAAGTCGCTCCACGCCTGCACTCGCGAGAGCGGCGTGTGTTCGTGCGCGCGGACATCGAGCCAGCTTTGGCGAAGGCCGCGCAGTAGGTCCGCGATGGGAGTCTCGGCGGCAGCGGTGGTGCGCACGGGCACCGTATTGATGAAAAGCCCCACGCACGACTCCGCGCCCTCAATCGTCGAGTGTCGGCACGCCCGCGTCGCGCCGAAGCACACGTCTTCCTCGCCGCTGTAGCGTGCGAGCAAGATGGCCCACGCGCATTGCACGAGCGTGTTCAGCGTCACGTCGTTCGCTCGCGCGAACTCGCCCAGTTTCGCCGTGAGCGCCGCATCCAGCCGCAGCTCCGCGTCGCCCTGCGTGCGAGTCGCCGTGCAGCCTTCCAGCCCCTCCACGGGTAACGGAGTTGTCGCACGGAAGCCACGCAGCTTCTCCCGCCAGAATGTCTCCGAGCGCGCTGGATCTTGCGTCGCCTGCCACACGATAAAATCTCGATACGGACGCGGCAGCGCGGGCTCCTCGGCAGCGCCATCGTAGAACCCGAACACCTCCTCTAGCACGATAGGGAAGCTCCGGCCATCCAGCAGCGCGTGGTGGAAAGTCCACACCAGCCGCCAATGAGCGTCGGCGATCCGGAACAGCGTCAGCCGCATCAGCGGGGGGCGATCCAGCTCGAAGCCGCTCTCCCTATCTGCCTGCAACCACGCCGCAAACTCCGAAGACTCCCCATTTTCCAAAACGAGCGCCACCGCCGGATGCACCCGCTGCAAAGGCTGCGCGCCATCCCACTCAAACGCCGTGCGCAAAATCTCGTGCCGCGCCACCACCCGCTGCCACGCCGCGAGCAAGCGCCCCGCGTCCACAGGCTCGTGGAGCGTGATCACTAATTGCTCGATATCGACTCCGCTACACGGCTCTGCGATGGCATGGTAGAGCATACCTTGCTGCAAAGGAGATAGCGGATAAAGTTGGGCTGACATTTCGGACAGAATCTTCCTATCAGCAAGCCTCGCGCCCCGCCAGCGTCCTGCTGCAAGGATGCGCACATTAAGGTTTCGGGTAAAACCTGCCGACTTCACGATTTGCAACGCTGGCTGTTCAGCCGATAGCCGTGTAGAATGCGTTCGACATGAATTTTCCATCGCTCGATTTTTCAAAAATCCGCACGTATCCTGTCGCTGACCGCGCGAATAAAGTGGCGGTCGAGGCGTTTGCTCGCCCGCATGTGCCGGGGGGGACGTTTGCGGCGTTCTTGGATTCGTTGCCGGACTTTTTGGCGGTGCAGGATTTGAAGTTGGTGGTCGCGGCGATGGCGGCGGCGGTGCGGACTGGGCGTCCGATATTGCTGATGATGGGGGCGCACGCGATCAAGGTGGGGCTGAATCCGCTGATCGTGGATGCGATGCGGTGCGGCTTGGTGAGCGCGGTGGCTTTTAATGGGGCTGGGGCGATTCACGACTTCGAGCTGTGCTATAATGGGGAGACGAGCGAGGACGTGCAGCGGGGGCTGAACGATGGGTCGTTCGGGATGGTGGATGAGACGGGACGGATGATGAATGCGGCGCTGGCGAATGGGGTGGCGCGGGGCCTCGGCGCGGGGCGCGCGCTGGGGGAGAAGGCGCTCACATTTCCAAATCGGCAGCTCAGCATCATGGCGACGGGTGCGGAGTTGAATGCGCCGGTGACGGTGCATATCGCCATCGGCACGGACATCATCCACCAGCATCCGACGACGCGCGGGGATGTGCTGGGGGAGGCGAGCTACCGGGATTTCCAGACGTTTGCGGCGGTGTGTGCGCAGCTCGAAGGGGGTGTGGTTTTAAATGTGGGGAGCGCGGTCATTATGCCAGAGGTTTTCCTGAAGGCGCTGACGATTGCGCGGAATCTGGGGCATAAAGTGGAGCGGTTCACGACGGCGACCTTCGACATGGTGCGGCACTATCGCCCGAGCGAAAATGTGCAGCGGCGACCCACGGCGATGGGCGGCAAGGGCGTGTATCTTGTAGGGCACCACGAACTCAATATCCCGCTGCTCTTCGCGGCGGTGAAGGAAGCTCTGGCCTGATGCTGCCTTGGTTTCAGGACAAGTTCCCGCTTTATCTCGCGCCGATGGCGGGGGTGACGGATACGACCTTCCGCCAGCTCTGCAAGGAGTATGGGGCGGATGTGATGGTGACGGAGTTTGTAAGCGCGGAGGGCATCTTTCGGAAGAATGAGCGGACGATGGAATACCTCGACTTCGAGGAGGCGGAGCGCCCGCTCGGGGTGCAAATCTTCGGGGGCGACCCGGACCATCTTGGCGAGGCGGCTCGGATCGTGTGCGACTGGAAGCGGCCCGATTTTATCGACATCAACTTCGGCTGCCCGGTGAGCAAAGTGGTGAGCAAGAACGGCGGCTCGTCGCTGCTCCGTGATTGCCCGCTGCTCGCCCGCATCGCGACGGCCATCGTGAAGGCAGCGGCTCCTTTGCCCGTGACTGCGAAGATGCGCATCGGCTGGAGCGCGGATACGATCAACGCGACCACGACGGCGCGCATCCTCGAAGACTGCGGCATCCAAGCCATCGCCGTCCACGGACGCACGAAAGAGCAAGGCTACACGGGCCTCGCGGACTGGGGCGTGATCGGCGAAGTCGCAGCGACGGTGAGGATTCCCGTCATCGGCAACGGCGATCTGATCACTCCGCAAGACGTCGAGTTGCGTAAAAAGACGACGGGCGTTGCGGGCGTGATGATTGGCCGGGCGGCGATGCAGCATCCGTGGGTCTTCCGGCAGATTAAGCACTTCCTCGCGACGGGCGAGCATCTCCCGCCGCCGCCGCTGCGGGAGATTTGGGCACACGTCCGGCGGCACTGCGCAGCGGAGGTCGTCCGCATGGGCAGCGAGTTGCACGCGATGCACAGCATGCGCACGCAGCTCATGGCCTACAGCCGTGGGATGCCCGATGCGAAGCGCCTGCGCGAACGGTTCACGCATGTGGAGTCGCTGATGCAGCTCGACGGCATCGCGGAGGACAATCTGCTCTCGCAAGCGGGCGTGTGACGGCTCGCGTTACTTCTTTTTCTTCGGGTCTTCCTTCTTCGGCTCCTCGGGTTTCGCCGTGAGGATCTTTTCGGCTTCTTTGAGCTCGGCAGGGGTGAGTTTGGGCTTTATTTCGTCGCGTTTTTTAGCGGCTTCGGCGATACCTCCGTCGGCTGCGCGTTTGTAGTTTACGTAGGCGTATGCGAGGTTTTTTTCGGTTCCTTTTCCTTCTTCAAAGAGTCGGGCGATCAATGCTTGAGCGACTGGGTTCCCGGCTTTAGCAGCAGCGGCGTAGTATTCTCCGGCTTTGACTAGGTCCATGCGGACTCCGTTGCCGGTTTCGTAGCAGTTGCCGAGGTTGATGAATGCGGAGGCGACGCCGTTTTGTGTGGCGAGGGTGAACCAGCCGATGGCGGCGACGTTGTCTTGGGCAATGCCGGTGCCGCGTTGGTAGCGGACGGCCATTTCGTTCATGGCGATGATTGAGCCTGCGCGTGCGGCGGCGAGGCAGGATGCGGTGGCTTTTTCGGGGCTGGCTGGGCCGCCGAGCCCTTTGTCGTAGTAGCGGACCATGGCGAGGAGTGCGTCGGGTTGGCCTTGGGCCGCAGCTTTTTCGTACCAGTCACGGGAGGGCTTCCAGTTGGGCTCACGGCTTTTGGAGTCCACTGCGGATTCGGCGAGGGCTCCGGCTTGAAATTGTGAGGGAGCGTATCCGGCTTCAGCCGCTTGTTGGAGGAAGAAGCGCGCGCGTTCTTCGTCTTTTTTCACGCCGGTTGCGCCGTTGAAAAGGAGGCCTGCAAGCATGTTTTGCGCGGGTGGGTGACCTGCGTCAGCAGCTTTGACGAGCCATTTTAGTGCGACCTCGGGGGAAGCGGGGGTGCCGCGTCCTGCGACGTAAAATTCGGCGACGGCAGTCATGGCCTCAAGGTTCCCTTTGTCCGCCTCTGCGACGAGAAGCTTGAGGGCTCCCGCGAAGTCTCCTTTGTCAGCGGCTTCTTTAGCCTTTATGAATGCCTCTGGAGGCTTGGGCGCGTCGGGGGCAGGCTTTTCGGCGGGATCCTGTGCGAAGGTGCAGGCGGCGGCGGCGGCAATGAGGACTGGGTATAGAAAACGGGTAAGCATCGTGAGGATGGAAATTGCGTGAAGCATCGTGTGCGTCAAGCTGTTCGATCACTTTTCCGACCTGGACGGTCTAAAGCTTGGCGCGGAGCATGAGTTCTACGGCCGGCGTGGTCTTGCCATCTGCGGCCATCGCGAAGGCAGCTTTGTAGAGGAACCATTTAGGGGCGTTGGCGCGTGTGGCTGTGCGTAGAAGGATGCGGCGGGCTTCGGCGGTTTCGTCGGCCTTTTCGAGAGCACTTACGAGGGCGGCGATGTTGCTGAAGTTGTCGGGCGTGGCGCTCATGAGTTCGCGCATGGATGCCACGGTGGCGTTGCGTGGGAGGGCGATTGGGGAAGGCTCTTTATCTACGCCACTCAGAACGTCCCACGCTCGGGTGTCGTCGTGGAGTTTGTGGAGGAGCGTGGCCCAATGGCGATAGTCTTGTTTGCGGCGGACGGCGTTGCGTTTGATCCACTGGTCGAGCTGTTCGAGGGTGACCCAGTGTTGTCCGTAGCGGTGGAAGACGTTGCGCTCTTCGTCGGTGAGTTCTGCGACGAGGGCACGCTTTTCCCACCAGACGGCGAACTGTGGGCGGGTTTCCTCGGGTGTGAAGCGGAGGTCTTCGATGAGGATGCCGGCGTAGGTGAGCAGGAGTTGGGGGCGCTCTTCGCAGAACGTGTCCCACGGGCCAGTCATTTTGGGGAAAAGGCGGACGGCATCGCGGAGGACATCCGATTTGGCGTGCTGTGCTTGGTCCACAGCGAGCTGCCAGTAGCCGATGGCGAGCGCTTCGGAGACTTGGGCGATGGCGTAGGCTTGGTTCATGGACTCGCCGTAGAGGCCGGGGGCGAGACGGGAGACGAGGTTGAAGCGCCACTGCACGGCGGGGTCGAGCGACTTGCCTTTTTTGCAAAGCGGGATGTCCCGTTCTAGCTCGCGCATCGCGGTGGTTTGGTGGACTTCCCAATCGATCGGGAACTGCGTGGCGACGGTCTGCCATTCCTCCAGTGTGGGGCGCGGAGGGCGGTCCGCGCCGCCGCCTTTGGAGAACCAATACTCTCGATTGAGCAAAAGGAGGGGCTTTACTGGCGACCACGCGGGGCCGAGGCCAAGGTGCGGGAGCATCCAGAAAATCGCGATGACGATGGGGACGAATGCGCCGAGCCGCGAGGAAGGCTGCACTGGCTCGTCCGGGCTGCGGACGGGCGATGCGACGGCGAGGAGGGCGAGGGCAAACCCGGCAGTTGCCCAGCGGTGCGCCGGGACATCAATGGCGGAATGCGCGAGAAAGCCGATGAACCCAGCCAACGCGCCGATGCTGATGAAAAAGCCGCCGCGCCGCTCAAGGACTGCGTCGAGGTTCGACTTAGCAAATACGACCAACGCGACAACGCCGGTGAGGAGCGGGATGATGCCCAACTCGGCCAGCCACGCGAGCCAGGAACTCTCGGGGTGTTTGGCAACGGCACCGTCAAGCGGCACGCTTTGGTAGAGAGGGAAAACCTGTTGGAAAGTCTCTAACCCGTGGCCGAAAAACGGGGCGTCTTTCCACATGGTGATGGTATCTTTCCATATGGCTACGCGCATTTCGTTGGAGACGGCTCCGGCTTCGACGGACTGGAAGCGAGCGAGCACGTCACCTCCAAACAAAAGCACGGCGGTGAGCACGAGCGTCCCAGCAGTCGTAACGAGGACCATCGTGCGTAAGCTGAAAAAGCGTATACTGACGAAGATCGCAAAGACCGACAGACCCACGCCCAGCGCCACGAGGAGCCCGCCGCGCGATTGACTGGCGAGCAAAGCCGCGCCGACGAGAAGGAGCCCGATGCTCCCTGTGACGACGAGCGCCGTCCGCCTCTTCACGACCGCCCAAGACACACAGCCGATCCCAACGAGGAGCGACATGGCTAGGAAACATGCGGTGTGGTTGCGATTCGGAAATGGTCCCCAGCCCGCCCAGCTCGTCGCGAATCGCAAGCCGTAAATCATGCCGCCGCCCGCTGCGACTTGCCTCTTCCCCATGGCGAAACACACGACGGCCAGCGCGATACCAGCACCGAAGAGCGCCCAGCCCATCACGCGCCGCGTCCCGCGCTCCGAGGCCAGCGTGCGCGCCCATTGAAACCACAGCAGGCCGGCCACTCCGGCCAGCAAAGCATCGAGGGCGCGTTGGGGCTCAGGGTTGTGAGTCTTGGGGAAAATGACGCCGTAATCCGGTGATGAGAGCTCACTCCTCCATCGCGTCGCGCCAAACCATTGCCACGGCGCAAATTCTTTGAGGACAAAGATCGCGAGGAGTAAAAAAATGACGAGATTCGCCCGGCGACTGAGTGGCACTAAAGAAGGCGGGCGCAGGACCATCCCGACGGCGAGCAGGAAAAGCAGCCCGATTTGGACGACCCGATCTTCCGCCCCGAAAAGCAAGGGTGCCAGCACGGCGAGCAGTGCGAAAACAATAGCCGGTGCCCAGCGGATGAACGTTCCCGGCGGGAATAGCGGCGGGCGTCGGGACTTGTGAGCACGGCGCTCGCCAGAGTGTCGTCTCTTACCGTCCGGTGGAAGTGGTGCGTCCATGTCGTCGTTTTAACCGCGCTTCCACTTTTCGCGAGCGCAAAGAAACACCGGGCGAAACACCTCGACGATGCGCCGCCATTCGATCGGTGTCCCGTCTGCCCGAGGGGCAAAGATGACCCACGGTCTGCCGCCGTCCGCTTTTGTCTCGATGCGAATCTCGTCGTCCACTTCGCCCTCCTCGACAAATCCCACACGACGCATCGTGTCGTTAAAGACAGCCCAAAACTCCTCCTCCGACTCGCAGCGCTGCATCTCGATCATGAGCACTTTGGCCTGCAGCAGCGCATAACGGTTTTCCGTTCGGCGGCTGAGGACGCGAGAGACTTTGCGGTGCGCATCGTCCCACGTCTTTACGCGGTGGAAATGTCTGATAACGCCGAGCGCCATCAGGAACAAAGCGCCCGCTCCGACGATGATCGGGATGGTCGGATTTTGGTTCCACATGACCATGAGGCCAAGGATGGAAAGCACCGCACAAAGTGAATAGAGGCCGAGCAAGATGCGCCCTTTAGAAAACCCGAGCCGCTCAAGCCGATGGTGAAAATGATCATCATCCGCATGGAACAGCGGGAACCCTCGGAATGCCCGCCGCAGCATCGCGAAGCTCGTATCCAAAATCGGAAGCCCGAGGCCCACGACCGTCACCACGAGCACCGCAGCGACCGAGCCCTTGTGCGCCGTTGCGACGGGAAGCGCTGCAATGACGAACCCGATGAGATAGGCCCCGCCGTCGCCGAGATAAATCTTTGCGGGCGGAAAATTGTAAACCAAGAAGCCGAGCAAAGCTCCCCCGAGGGCGAACGCAAACCAAGCCAGCGGATAGTGCTGATAATGAAACCCGACGATGCCCAGCGTCAGCGACATAAACAGACCAAGCCCGCCAGCAAGCCCGTCGAAACCATCAATCAGGTTCACGATATTCGGGATGGCGATGAGCCAGAAAATCGTCGCTGGCGCACTCCATATCCCGAGGTCCACCCGCCCGATGTCGGGTAGCGAAAATGTATCGATGCTCAGCCCCAGACTATGCACCAACGCGGCTGCGGCGATTTGACCGAGGAGCTTTTTCTTCGCGCCGATCGCCTTGATATCGTCGCAGAGGCCCAAAGTGTAAAACAAGACACAGCCCACGAGGATCGGGAACCAATCAAGAGCGCCTACGGACTGCTTCAGTAGGATGATGATCAATGCGAGCGACAGCGCGAGCATGATGGGCATACCCCCGAGGCGCGGGATGGGTTGCTCCTGCTTTTTGCGCGACTCGGTCGGTGCATCAAGCCCGATTCCCTGAAGCGCGACACGGATGACCCACGGTGTCGTGAGCACCGAAATCAAAAATCCAAAAACGAGGAAACTGAGTGCGGTCGTCATCGGAACACGGCACTCACCGGGCTCAGGCTCGGTAGTATGGATAAAGTCATTGGGCTGCGAGATTTAGCATCTGCGGTGCCAAGGAGCTGTTTGCAATCGGGCTTTCACGCACGCGTCTAAATTGCGGCAGACGGCTAGAAACGCAACCTGTGAATGTGCGAGTAGCCAGATCACGCGACGGGGCCGCTCCGTCCCCAATCTCGCACAGCAGGAAATTCCGCCCGCCAGTTCGCCGGGAGCGCGGGGTCGAGTTCGGCGCTGGCTGCGCATTCGCTTTCGTCCGCATCGAGGATCACGGTGCCGTGTGGGTCCACGACGATGCTGCGCCCGGTGTAGGCGAAGCGCGGTTCGTTGCCGGTGCGATTTACGCCGATGACGTAGGCTTGGTTCTCGATGGCGCGGGCGCGGAGGAGCGTGAGCCAGTGCTCGATCCGCCGCACGGGCCACGCGGCGATGACGACGAAGAGCGTCGCACCCAGCCCCAGCCCGGCACGAAACAGCTCGGGGAAACGAAGGTCGTAGCAAACGAGGGGCGCGACGGTGAACCCGCCCCACTCAAAGACCACGGGCGAGCTACCCGCGACGTGCGCCTCGTGCTCACCCGCGCCAGTGAACGGGCGCTGCTTCACGTACCGCGCGAGTTCGCCGTCCGGCGAAAATGCGGCGGCGATATTGTGTGCGCGCCCGTCGGTAGCCGGAGCGATGCAGCCGCCGATGACACAGCAGCCGTGCTCTTTCGCCAGCGCCGCGCAGAACGCCGCCTCCGTCTCCGTGCCGGTGCGGAGCGTCGCGGAAAGGTCGAGGCTGAATCCGGTGGCGAACATTTCCGGCAGGACGACGAGCCCACCGGCAGCGGGCGGCGTGCTCTTTAATAGATCGCGCACTTTGGCAAAGTTGGCCGGTTTGTTTTCCCACACCGAGTCGAGCTGGACAATTGTAACGCGCATCGGGCGACGCTGCCTGCTGCGGGCCGCTCTGTGGAAGCCGATTTTTCCATTTGCCAGCGTGGGCCGGTGCGCGGAGACTGCGCGCGTAAATGAATCTACATGCTTGGCTTCTTTGAACGTCAGCGGCTCGTTAAAAAGGGCCTCGCACCGCAGAAAACGAGACGTCGTGTTACCGAGAGCGAGCTTCTCGATACACTCGAACACGGCATTGTCGCGAAGGTTGTGCTCTTGGTCGTATTCGCCATCGCGTTTTGCTGGCTGCTCCTCCAGCGCACCACGGATTTGCCGAGCGAGGTTCTCCTCGTTGGCGTCCTCATTTTCGGCACAGGCACCGCACATCTTTGCCTAAACCGCCCGGAAGTCTGGGGCCGCAATTCACGACTGCTGCTGCTCCTCCTCGTCATGGCCGCGCACCTCGGCGCGCTGAAATGGTGCTTCCTTTCTGCGGGCGATGCGCTCGTCGTCTCCGGCGATGTCGCGAAGGAAAGTCTCGGTCGTTTTATCAAGCGCGACATGTGGCAACTGGCTGTGCCGTTCTCCTTCGCGCCGCTTCTCATCAGCGTGCTGCTTGGGCGCGCGATGGGCGTATTTGTCACCGTTTTCTGCACGCTGCTGAGCATCCCGACGCTCGCGAGTATTGATGCTGATTACTCGATGGTCGTCTCGAATATGACCACGGGGCTCGTCTGCGGATTCGTCTCCGTCTTCCTCACGCTGGAAGTGCGAAAACGCAGCGACCTTCTGCGCGCCGGGCTTTTCGTGGGGCTTGCGACTTGGGTGCTCGGCATCGCTTTCATGAAGATCACCCGTCTGCACATTTGGGTCGAGACGGGTTCGATGGATTGGTCCGCGCTGTGGACGCTCACCGCCGTCGCCGTCGGCTCGCCCATCGTCCTCACGCTGCTGATGAGCGGCGCGTTGCCGCCCATCGAAGGGCTCTTCCGCATCACCACCCGCGTGCGCTGGCAAGAGATGGCCGATTTGAACCACCCGCTGCTCAAGCGCATGACGCTCGAAGCGCCCGGCACCTTCCAGCACAGCCTCGCCGTCGCCAACCTCGCCGAAGCCGCCTGCGAAGCCATCGGAGCCAATGCCACGATGGCCCGCGTGTGCAGCTACTTCCACGACATCGGCAAGCTCGTGAAGCCCGAGTATTTCACCGAAAACATGCGGCACGACCGCAACCCTCACGATGACCTCGCCCCGACCATGAGCACGCTGATCATCGTCGCCCATGTGAAAGAAGGCGTCTCCCTCGCACTGGAGCACAAGCTGAACACGGAGATCATCGACGTCATCCAGCAGCACCACGGCACATCGCTCGTATTCTTCTTTTACAAAAAGGCACTCGATGCCCAAGACGTCGCCCGGCAGGATAAAAAGATATCCTCCATCCACGACGAAGACCTGCCCGAAGTCAGCGAGTCCTCCTTCCGCTACGGCGGGCCGAAGCCGCAGTCGAAAGAGACCGCCATCATCTCCCTCGCCGACTCCATCGAGAGCGCCTCGCGTTGCCTAGAGCGCGTCACCCCGCAAAAGCTCGAACAGCTCATCACCGACATCATCCGCAAGCGGATCGCCGACGGGCAACTCGACGACTGCAACCTCCAGTTTAACGAACTCCAAGAAGTCGCCGAGAGCTTCCGCCACACGCTCAGCAGCATGATGCACTCGCGCGTCGCCTACCCCGAAGACAAGGAGACAAAGACCCGCCGCCACGACCGCTCCGAGCATTCCTCCATTCGTCCCCGCCCCGACGCCAGTGCGGCGTAACCAAGGAGCGTCAGAACTCCTGATAGACAAACTCCGGCGTCTCGAAATTGCCGCGCCCATACATGAGCAGGAGCACGGCTATCAGCGCGAAGTAGTACAGCGCCGTCAGCGTCACTTGCAGGCGGGGGCGAGCAGCCAACCATTTGAGAGACGCTTCCATGCGCTAGGCCGTCATGCGTAGTTTAACGTCGGCGATGATCATCGCCGGGGTTGCCCATGCTTCGCGGTCAAACTCAGACGGAGAAACGGCGACGCCTAGCTCTTCCATGATTGTGGTGATGAGTTCGACGGTCTTCATGGAGTCGAGGATTTGCAGGTCGTAGAGCGCGAGGTCGGGGTTGGTGCGAACCTCGTCGGTTTCGGCGACGCGGGCGAGGATGTCGAGGATTTGGGCTGTGTTCAAAGTTTTGTGCGGTCGTGGAAAAAGTCGTCGAGCACTTTGTTATAGTGCGCCCATCCTTTTACGCCGGGATGGTCGAGGCTGTCGTCCCAAAAAGCCGGGTCGTCCTCAAATTGCTGAAAATAGACGAGCGGTGTGGCGTAGGCTTTCGCGAGAGTGGCAAGGCGCTGGCCGTAGCTCGCGCGAGCTTGGCCGGAAACACCGGTCGTTTCCAAATCGGGTCCGTGGAGGGGCATCGAGAGAAGGAGCGGCTCCGCACCCAGCTCGCGGAACGTGCGCAGGATGAGCTCGAAGTCGTCCCATTCATCGGCGGCGGTGAGGCTGGCGACGAAGCTGGCGTCGCGCGAGCCTTTCGGGCGCTGGGTGAGGCGCGGCGGCGGCGGGCGCTTGGTGGTGGCGTTGGCGACGCGGATGACTTCGCGCCAGTTGATGCCGGGGATTTTCAAAGGACGGGTGTCGGAGTCGCGATGGTTCTCGGCGGAGATTTGGAGGCCGGCTTCGATGTGGTCCTGCGCGCGACCGACGGCGTTGGAGACCTTCCCCAGCGGCCACACAGCGGCGTATAGGAGGCGGTCTGCGAGGGAGTCGCCGGCGAGCCGCTCTAGGGCGAAATCGAGCGTCCAGTTCCCATCGAGCGTGTCTGGGTAAAGGCGCATCCGCCTGGCCGCATCGCGCCGCAACTCGTGGGAAAGCTCGGTGCTGAAGGCGAGTTCGGTGGCTTGGAGCGCGGAAAAATTGCCGTCGTAGTAATCGCTGCTCACCGTCTCATCGAAGAAGAAGCTCGGGGAGAGCGAGAGCGCGACTTTGCGCCCGCGCAGATCGTTGCCGACAGCGGCGATTTTCTGAAGGATGGCGAGGGAAACGGTGCCCGCTTTGCCCACGGGGAAGACGCGGAAGCCTGTCGGGTAGGGCTCAAAAAACTCGCTCGCCCGGTTCGGGACATTTTTCACGAGTTCGGAGCTGCCGTAGAGCACGAGCAGGTCGTCTTTTTTGAATGCCTCCTTTTGCAAAGCGACGCCCTGGAGCTTCAGGTCGCTCAACTCGGGAGCCATGGTGTGGACGTATCGAACTTCGAGATTTTGGCAGCGCAACAGGGCGACACCGATCAGCACCGAGGCGACGATCATCGCCAGTGCGAGTGCGTAAAGGTGTGTGCGTGGATGCGCTGGAGACATGGTGTAGTGCGTTGGGAAAATACGAAAACCGCCCGGATGTTAGAGGATTTGCCAATCGAGCGTGTTGCGTCATCCCGATTGGCCGAAACATCGCGGCCATCGCGGAGTAGGGCGCGACTGCTGCGAGACGTCGCTTTTTATCGAGCGAGACCCTGTGAGGAGAAACGCAGAAGGGGAGTTCCGTCGAGCCGTTTTGTAAGGTCGATCGGGTCGCCGAGGCGCACCACCGCAGGATCGACTTGATAGGCCCACACTTGGAATGCTGCGAGGTTCGCTGCACCGTAGAGCGTAGAAAATGCCCCGTCCACGGCGTCGAGTCCGCAGGCGATCTGAATGCGGCCGATGCGCGGAACGTTGAAGCGCGCATCGAACGTATGCCAGCGGTGCCCGATATAGACTTGGAGATAGGCGTGGAAATCCATCGGCGATCCGGAGTCTTGAAACCCCACGTCCGGCAAGTGACTGGTGGCGTAGCGAGCTGGGATATTAAAGCAGCGGCAGAGGGCGATGGCCGTGTGCGCAAAATCGCGGCAGACGCCAAAGCCCTGGCTGATGACTTCGCTCGCCGACGTATAAGGGCTGCCGCCGCCCCACCGGTAATGGATATTGCGGTGAAGCCAGTCGCAAATCGCCTGGACCCGCGCGAACCCGTGCTGAAGCTGGCCAAACTTCCCAAACGCAAAATCCATCAGCCGATCGGAGTCGCAATATCGGCTCGGAAGCGTGTAGCGCAAGAGCGCGGTCGGCAGATCGCCCACCGGAATCGGGTCGCCACCGTGATCGTAGTTCTCGGGCTCGGAAGGAACGCTCACTAGCGCATCCTGGCGGATCGTCGAGCGGCCCACCGGAAGGCGGAAGCGATGCGCGGTGTTCCCGTGGATGTCCTCGTATTCCTCCACGTTGACGTGCGGCTCAAATGAAAGCCGGTACTTTTCCATCCTCTGCCATGGCTCCAGTCGAGGCTGAATGAGAAGCGTGATCGGGGTGATGTCCACAGCCTCATAGGTAAGCTCGAAACCAATGCGGATCGTGATCGTGCGTGGACTGTCGGTCATATTATCGACCATCAAAGGTCGGCGTGAGCTGCCCGAAGAAATCCTCGAAGAGACTCGTATAGATGGAATCGCGCTCCGGGTGATATTGGACGCCCAGACTCCACGGATAATTACGAATCCGCACCTGCTCGATGATGCCGTCGCCCGCGTGCCACGCTTCGATTTCGAGCATCTCGGCCACCCGGTCGAGCGCCTGGTGGTGGGAACTGTTCACTTTTTCGACCCGGTGCCGAGCGATCGTATCAAAGCGGAGCGGCTGAATGTTTGCGGTTTTCATCTCCGCCAAATCGTGACCGCGAATATCGGGGAACAGCGTCCCCCCAAGGGCCAAGTTCAACACTTGCATCCCTTTACAAATACAGAAAATCGGGATGCCGCGCTCAATGGCAGATCGCACGGCGGCAAACTCCCACGCGTCTCGCACCGGATCGGGATTCTGGATGAGCGAAAGGTTCGCAGGCGGCTCACTGTGAAACTCCGCCGCAACATCGGCGCCGCCGGTGATGAGCAAGCCATCCGCACTCGCAGGATCGACAGGACCAAGGCGCGCATTGCCCAAAACGATTTCCCGATGCGGCGTCAAAAACTTACCAAACCAAGCATCATCGCATTCCCGAATCCATGAGGCCAAACGAAGCATGCACCTCTTTGCCGCGCCCTCTCCGCCAGAACAAGCGCAATCACCCACACGCTCCCTCAGCCCTCGTTGATACCATCAATTTGGACAAACCGATAGCTTCTGTCATTCTCTTCGCCAATGAACCCTGTGACTCGCGTCGAACTCGACGTCATCCGTAATCGACAAACAGCAATCGCGAACGAAATGGCTGAGCTCGCGCGTCAAGTGGAGCGGCTGATCCAGCGTTGCGAGGCGGAAGTGGTGCCCGAGCAACAGCCCGCTCCGGTGCCTGCTGCGAAGATCCTTGCCGAGAGCAGGCGACCCACCGTGGTGGATGTGGAGATTCCAGCTCTACTCCCGCCGCCGGTGGTGCCGCTTCCCATCCTGCCGCCGCGCCCGCCTGCGCCCGCTGTGGAGAAGGACTCTTTAGAGATGCAACTCGGCACCATCTGGCTCGTCCGCGTGGGCATCGTCATTTTGCTGACGGGCCTCGTCTTCCTCGGCAACTACGCTTACCAGACTTGGATCATTCATCATGGCCCAGCCGGCAAGATCGCGACGCTGCTGCTGTGCGGCGGCGCGCTGTTCGGAGTCGGCGCGTGGCTCGAAAAGACGCGCGAAGAGATGGGCAACTACGCCCGCGTGCTGATGGCGGGCGGACTGGCGACGGGCTACTACACGTTTTACGCGGCGCATTTCGTCGAGAAGCTCCGAGTCATCGAGAGTCCGGTGCTGGGCGGTGCGCTGTTGCTCGCATTTGCGGGCGGCATCGTGTGGTTCGCCAATCGAAAGCGCTCCGAGACCATCGCGATGCTCGCCGTGCTGCTCTCCTACTACACGTCGGCGATCAATCCGATCGGCACGTTCACTCTTTTCTCCGCGCTCTTGCTCACAGCGGTCGCGGTCTATTTCGTCGCACGGCACGGCTGGGCGAGGCTGACGAGCGCCGCCCTGTTCGCGACGTATGCGAGCTACGCATAGTGGCGGTTCGTGCATGGCGCGTCGCCCTCTCCGGCGTGGACGGGGCCCGCGTTTCTCTCCGGCTATTGGGCGCTTTTCACGGCGGCGGTCTTCATCACGAGGACTGCGCCGCCGATGTCGCGGGCGGTGTTTGCCACGCTCAACAACGGCGCATTTTTCACCTACGCGAGCCTCAGTATGATCGCGCATCAGCCGGATCGATATTGGGCGTTTACCGTGGCATTCGGCGGCACGCTGCTCGCGCTGGGAACGTTTGCCCGCAGGCGGGAAATGGAGAACCTCGCGCTCGACGGCACGTTCTTCGCGCAGGGCGCGCTGTTCGTCACCGCAGGGCTGATCATGAAGCTCACCGGCCCGCAAATGGCCATCGTGCTCGTGGTGGAAAGCGTGCTGTTTGGGTTCGTCAGCCACAAGCGCCATGCGTGGCTGCTCGAAATTGCGGCGGTGTTGAGCGCGGTGGGCGCGGTGCTGTTTGCGACGGTGGCGTTGATCGATAAACAAGCGCACTCGCTGCCGGTCGCGCTGACCGTGTGCGCCGCGCACGTTTTCAGTGCGTGGCATACGAAGCAGCGACTGGCGCTGCTCAACCCAGCGCGTTTTTCCGGCGGCGGCGCGTTCCGCATCCTGCTGGCTACGGCGCTCGGCGCGTTCGCCGTATATGCCCACGCCGCGACACAGAACCAGTCCACCATCCTCGCCGCGACCGCTCTCGTCTGCATGGCATCCGTGCATCTCATCGGGATCGCCGAGCTGCCGGTGGCCACTCTTGGATTTCTGTCCCTCGCCCTCGCCTCGCTCCTGCTTCAGCCGTTTCACGGAGGTCGCGCGCTCGGATTGCTCGGATGCGGAATCGGCGCCGCTGCGTGGTGGCAGCATCAGCGTCGCGTCGAGATTCGGCCATACTCGCGGCTCTTCTCGGAGTTTTCCGATGCGGCCATCGCCGTCGCCGTCAGCTTTTATTGGCTTTATACCCAGCACGAGATTGCCGCCCGCCAGACGCTCGCGCCCGCAGTCGTTCTTGCCTTTGCGATCATCGGTCTCGCGATCCGTTCGCCGGGCGTCTTCATCGCGGGTCAAATCCCGCTCTTACTTGGAATCGCGGCGTTTTTTGACCGCCTCGACCGCGGAGACTCGTGGCTGCCGCCGCTTGCGGTTCCCGGTGCATTCGCGGCGCTCGCGGTCCTCACGAGGCTTCGCCGCTTCCCGTGGGATTCCATCATCCCGTGGCAGGTAATCGCCCAAGCCCAAGGCGTCGGGGCCCTCGCATTCACGGGCATCTGGGCGATGTACTACGTGCCAGAGCAGTGGCGCGCGGTCTTCTTCGCGGCGGTCGCTTGCGGACTCTTCGCCGGAAGCCTGCGACGGGCGGATTTCTACATCCCCGCCGCAGCCTGTGCAGGGATCGCGCTTCTGCTTCTCGTGATTCTGCCACCTGTCGCTCAAGGATGGCTCGCTCTCACGCTGTGTATCGTTGGATTCGAACTCACCCGCAGTGCGAGCGAGCAAGGCCGTATTTCCGCCAAGAGTTTCCCGCGCATTTTAGCCATCGCAATGGCGGCCACCGGCTTGCAACTCGGAACGCGGCTCACCTACGAAAAGCACAGTAATCTACTCACGGTGTTCTGGGCCATTTTTGCACTGACCATCCTCATCCTCGGCATCGTCCGCCGCGAGCGCGTGTATCGCCGCGCAGGGCTCGGCGTGCTGGGGCTCGCGGTGGGCGCTGTCTTTTTCGTCGATGTCTGGAGGCTCGGCACATTCGAGCGAATCACCGCGTTTCTTGTTCTCGGAGCTGTCCTCATTCTGCTCGGATTCTTCTACAACCGCTTCCGGGATTTCATCCGAAAATGGATATAGCGCCATCCCCGTCGATGCGTGGCCGGTAGCTCCGAACTCGGCGGAGACGATCTCTGCCATCGGCGGCAACAGACTGCTGCGGGCCCGCTCAGACATGAGCTTAGTTCTCGTTCCGGCGGGCCAGAAGAAAGTGGACGTGAAGCTGTCCGGTTTTGTTCCGTCGCCGACAGTCGGCAAGGCCGCTCTTGCGCGATTCCTGCTAGAGCACTATAGATACCCGCGCAACATGGTCAGCCGCCAAAGAATCCTTATACTCGATGATGAACAAGACCTCTTGGAGATTTACCAAGAGATCCTCGCGCGCTTGCCCTCGCAACCTGAGATTAGTACCTCTAGCAGCGGTGCAGAGGCGATTGCTGCTCTTGAGGCCAATCCGTATGCTCTGCTGTTGGTGGATTTGAACATGCCGACGATGGACGGCTTTCAGGTTCTCGCGATCGTCCGCCGTCGCTTTCCGGCCCTTCGGACGGTGGTGATGACGGGTTCTACGGATGAGGACCTTCGTGGTCGGGCGTACCGAGTCGGGGTGGATCTCTATATTGAAAAACCGAAGACCGGACGTGAAATCATCTTCTTTGTGGATTGCATTGAGTCGCTTCTCGAACGCGAGAGCCAAGGTGGATTCCGTGGAGTGCAGAGCAAGACATTGCTCGACATCATCCAGCTCGAATGCCTGACGCAAAGCACCAGTGTTCTGAAGGTTACCAGCGAGCTCGGCGAGGGCCGTGTGTGGATTCAAAAAGGTGAAATCGTCGATGCTACCGTCGAAGATAAATCCGGTAAAGATGCCATCGTGGAGATGCTGGGCTGGAAAGCCGGGAATTTTGAGGTCCTGCCGTACGGTTTGCCGAGGCCGCGCACCATTTTTATCAACTACGAGTCGCTGCTGATGGAGACGGCGCAGTTCATGGACGAGGCTGCCGATGCCTCCAATGAAGAGCGGGTGACGCCGGAGACGGTGCTCGCATCTTTTGCGCGCTTTACGGGGGTTCAATTCGCGATCGCCGTGGAAGCTGGCGACCGTGTAAAATATGAGCATTGGGGTGCGGATGATCCGGCTCCGCTGGCGCTTTGGATCCACGAATCTACGGCACTTTTTAAGACGCTCGGCGAAAAACTCCAGTGCGGGGAGCTTCAGGATGCGGAGGCGCTTGGCGCGCAGCGGCACCTTTCTATTCTCTCTGGCGACGAAGAGGCGCTCGGCGTCGGATTTACCCGCGCGCTGGGCCTGGGCCAAATTCGCGAAACACTCAAACAAATCGAAGCAAAATGGGCATCCTGAAGCCTTTCCAACGCACCCGAATCCCCATCACTGCTGATAGAATCCCGTCGGGATGCTTCAGCGTTCATCGCGACGGCGAAATCGTCACATCCACGCTTCCGAGCTGGTTTCCCCTCAAAACAATCGGTGAAATCGCGCGGACCGTGATGAGCGCGATCCGGTCTGCACAGGAGACGGGCCTCGCACTTTCCGAACTCCACATCAATTATGCGGGTATAGAAATCACCGGTCGCGATCTTCGTGGGGGGGCGCTCATTTTTCTCCACCCACGGTCCACGAAATTAACACGCCAAGACCCGCCTTCATCCATGAGCTACAAAAACGTCGAAGACTTCATCCTACACATTGAAACGCACATTGAGTGCTGGAAACAGTTCAACCATTACGTGAATCTTGCCCGCGACAAAAAGTTCACGCCGGAGGACGAGGCGCAGTTTTTGGACCTCAAGAGCCTCATCACCCAAGGCAGCGAATCCATCGCGGCCGCAGAGGTAAAAGGCGGACCTCGTAAAGAGGAAGTGCATTCGCTGTTCGCCTCCACGCCGAGTTTGCGCTACCTCTCGGATATGAGCGACAGCATTCCCTCTGTCGAAGGGCAGTGGCACCGTATCTACCTCGCGCTTCAGTCTCTGCTCGGGCAGCTCAAGGTGCAGCAGAACAAGACCGAAGAGTCAAAAAGCGGCGGCTGGAGCCTTTTTGGGCGCAAGTAGCCGCGACGGCGGGCCTATGCAAATGCTGCTGTTGTTTTCAATCCGCGCTTTTCAGCATTTGCGGCCATGATGTCGCTCGTTTTCAGCACTCTGACTCAAGAATCGCGGATGATCGCTGCGCTCGTCGCAGCCCCCGGGATCTACCTCGTCGGCCTCGCCCTCGGGCGTTGGTTAAAGCGACATTATAACGTCCCTTTTGGCGTCGCGTATCATTGGTTCATCCTCCTTCTGACCATTTATACGCCGCTGAAAGTGTGGCATGTAATCAATTATGATTTTGCCAACGACGCAGATGGGAAGCCGATGTCGGCAGTCGAGGTGTGGCACATCACCTGTATCCGAGGGTTTGGCTCACTCGTCATCATCCTAGCGATCCTTGCGGCGCTTGCGTTGATGCGTCGTTTTTTCTGGGAGCACTACTTCCATAAACGCTACGGCACCCACGCTCCGAAGCTCCTCCAGCAAGTGTTTGGCTTCGGGATATTCTGCACGTCGGTGCTGCTTTTATTAAAGGGGCGGCATGGGGTGGCGATTGATGCCTTCCTCGCCGGCTCCGGCATCGTGGCCGTCGTCGTCGGCTTTGCCATGCAGGAGACGCTGGCGAACATCGTTAGCGGCATCGCCCTGCAAATCGGCAAACCCTTCCAGTCCGGCGACTGGCTCATCGTCACCGACATCCGTGCCGAAGTTATCGAAGTCAACTGGCGCTCCACCCGCCTGCGCACGAACGACGACGTGTATCTCGACATCCCCAACAAAACCATTGTCACCAGCACGATTACCAACCTCAGTTTCCCCACAAAATCGCACGCCAACCGGATGCGCGTCGGCTTTGAATACGGCACCCCGCCCAACATCGTGCGCGAGATCCTCCGCCGCTCGGCAGAGGACGTGGCGCTCGTGCTGACCAATCCGCCCGTGAAGGTTTTCCTCAAGGATTTCGCCGACTCGGCCATCGTCTATGAGATCAAATACAGCATCGAAGATGACGCGCGCTTTAACGACATCGAAGACGCCATTCGCACGAACATCTGGTACGAAGCCAGTCGCGCCGGGCTCACCATCCCATTCCCACAGCGCGTCGTCCACGTCACCCGCGACAAGCCAAACCCCACCCGCAATATCGACGAACTCCGCGAGCGCGCCCGCAAGCTCGAACTCCTCTCGCCACTCAGCGAAGCCCAGCGCGAACACCTCCTTGAGAACGCCAACGTCCTTCGCTTCGGGCGCGGCGAGCGCATCATCAAACAAGGCAGCGACGGATGCTCCATGTTCGTCATCCTCCACGGCGAACTCGACGTCTTCATCACCAAAGATGGCCGCGATACCCAAGTAGCCACGCTGCACGACGGCGATGCCTTCGGTGAAATGTGTATGCTCACCGGCGAAGCGCGCTCCGCCACCGTCCGGGCGAAAAAGGACAGCCTCGTATGGGAAATCCGCCGCTCCGAGATGCAGCCACTCCTCCAAGAAAATGCCGAGATGGCCGCGCGCATGAGCGAACTCCTCGCCCGCCGCAAGATGCACACCGAAGGCATCCTCGCCGCCCAAGCCCCCACCCAAGTCGTGCAGGATAAAACGAAGGAATATGCCAACGGCGTGCTCGGCAAAATCCGCGCCCTGTTTAAGATATAGCCCCCATGAACTTCGACTACATCGTGCCGCCAAACCCGCCCGTGGACGCGCCCCCATTCGCGCCGCTCTACGAACGGATCGGCGGCGAGGCGGGAATCGCGCGGCTGGTGAAATGGTTCTACGCTCGCGTGCGGTACGAACCGAAAGTAGAGGAGATCTTCCGCGAGCATGTCCAAGATTGGCCCGCGCATTTGCAGACGATCATCGCTTTCTGGGTGCAGATGACTGGTGGCCCGCAAAAATACTCCGGCGGGATGGGGCGGCACATTTTCCTCCGCCTACGCCCCGAGCACTACGCCGTGTGGCTCGCCGTGTGGGAGAAAAACTGCCGCGAAGTCCTGCCCGAGCGCGAGGCCGACGAGATGGTCGCTTTGGCGCATCATTTCGGCACAAAGCTCCAGCAAATGGCGGACGCCGCGCCCAAATAGGTTGCCACCGCTCCGCATTTTGTTAGCGATCCCGACGTATGAAAACCACCGCACTCTTCGCCATCCTCACTTCCATCGCCTTTGCCGACCACGCCGCACCCGGCATCTCGCCCGACGCCGCACTTGCCAAGCTCATGGCCGGGAATGCCCGCTACGCGAAAGGAAACGTCGCCCACCCACACCA
Organism: Chthoniobacteraceae bacterium; assembly: GCA_947471505.1. Lineage (GTDB taxonomy): Bacteria > Verrucomicrobiota > Verrucomicrobiia > Chthoniobacterales > Chthoniobacteraceae > SXWH01. The sequence continues at coordinate 97,702 of CANIWM010000001.1, forward strand.
GAGCGAAGATCGCCGCGCCGAGGTCGCTAAAGGACAAAAGCCCTTCGCAATCGTCGTCGGATGCTCCGACTCACGCACATCGCCGGAACTCGTGTTCGATCAAGGGCTTGGCGACGTCTTCGTCACCCGCCTCGCAGGCAGCATCGTAGATGACGCCGCCCTCGGGAGCATCGAATACGGCGTAGAACACCTCGGCGCATCCGTCATCGTCGTGCTCGGTCACGAACGCTGTGGCGCTGTGGATGCCGCGATGAAAGGCGGCAAGCTGCCCGGCAAAATCGGCGCTGTCGTGAAGCCGATCCTGCCCGCGGTCAAAGCCGTCCAAAAGTCCGCCACCCCGACGCTCGACGCCGCGATTGACGAAAACGCCCGCCGCACCGCCGCAGGACTCGCCGACCGCAGCGAAATCCTCGAAGGGCACGTAAAAGCCGGCAAACTCAAGATTGTCGCCGCTCGCTACGACCTCGACAGTGGGCGCGTGACTCTCGTGAAGTAGCGCGTCAGTTCTTCAGCGTCTTCGCGAAAAACTCCGCCACTTTTCCCAACGACTCCCGCGAGCTGAACTGCGGCCCGCCGTGCCCCGCACCGGGGAGAATGATGAGCTTCGATGATACGCCCGCTTTTTCCAAAAGCTCGTGCAGTTCCGTGCTCTGAGCAGCGGGAACGAGCGGGTCTTTGTCGCCGTGCATGATGAGAAAAGGCGCGTCGTCCTTCGTCACATAGGTCACAGGACTCGCCGCGCGGGCTTTCTCTTTGTTTTCCGGGACTGCTCCGCCGATGAGCTTGCCCTCGGGGGAGTCCGCCGCATCCGTCGCGGGAAAAGGCTGCGGGTTCTTCGGGCGGGCGTTGCCTCCTTGTGGGCCGAAGGTGAGCAAATCGGACGGCCCGAACCAATCGCACACCGCCTGCACGCGCGAGGACTGGTCGAGGTTCTCGCCTTTGTCCCAGTCTTTCACATCGCCCGCGACGCCGAGCATCGCCACGAGATGCCCCCCCGCCGAGCCGCCCCAGACGCCGATTTTCTCCGGCGCGATATTGAGCGAGGTTGCGTTCTTTCGCAGCCAGCGGATGGCGGTTTTGCAGTCCTCGATTTGCGCGGGAAAGACGGCAGTTTGGGTAAAGCGATACGTCACGCTGGCCACGGCAAATCCCTGCTCCAAAAGCACCGGCAATCCCGGCGGGCGGTCCTTGCTCCCAGCGGACCACGCGCCGCCGTGAATCCAGACGACGAGAGGCACGGGCTTGTCCGTTTTCTCCGGGTAATAAACGTCGAGCATCTGCCGAGGCCCGCCGCCAGGGACGTATTCGACATCGCGCTTTACAGCGATGCCAGCAGGCAGTTGGGCGAAAAGTGTCGTGGCGGAAAGGGCGAGAATGAGTGCGAGTTTCATGTGGGGAGTAAACTCACCTTTACCTGGAAAGTTGCAGCGATTTGCCAGTGAAGCGTCGCTCGACACCCAGCGCAATCGGGCTACATTTCGCCCATGCCGATCACACTCACTTTGGAACAGAAAAAGGACATCGCTCGCCGCATGGAGGAGGGCTACCGCTTTGGGCGTGAGATGCAGGCGCAAGAAGCTGGGCGGCGCACGGAAAGGCTAGACTTTGCATCGGTAGAGGAAAACGGCCTGGTGCTTCAACAGCGCCGTTTCGCTAGGATACGCGAAGCTCAACGTGCCGCAAATCGAGTGTAATTGAGAAAAGGCAAAGAGTAGCACACGCGGCCCGCGTGTCGTCTTTGGCGACCCGCCGAAGACATTTCGCGAAGCGAACCTCTCGCGAAGCGAGCCGTGGTTGCCTTGCGGCGAAAGGTCGCCTGCGGTGAGATGCACCCGGCGGGTCGCTGGGCGCGACGAGTGTGACCGCGCCTTATCCGCCGGGGAAGGGATTGGCGGCGAAGCGGCGCTCGACTTCCGCTCGCGGCACATCATTAGCGACCGGGCGGCAGACGGAGCAGACGAAGAGCAGGAGCGCAGCGGCTAGCCAGATGGTTGCATCGACCGCGCCGAGCACGCGGCTCTTTTGCCGGGCGGGTGCGAGGATTCGGCGGACGCGCTGTTCGAGCTTGCCGGGCTGGCGCTGCGCCATCGCGAGGTAGGCGGCGGCAGCGGTGGGGCGGCGCGTGGCGGCTTGGGCCATCTGCCAAAGGACGGTGGCGTAGGCGGTCGGCGTCACGCCGTGTTCGACGACGAGTTCATCCACCGCATACTCGCGCTCGACGCAGAGTTGGTTCTGCAAAATCCACGCAAACGGATTGAACCAATGCACGGCGCAAGCGATTCGCCCGAGCGCGTGAATCCACAAATCGCCCCGCCGAAAATGCCCCAGTTCGTGCAGCAGCACGAGCCTCCGCTGCTCCCGCGTCCAGTGCAGTGCTTCATCGGGAAGGAGCACGGTGCGGCGGAAAAGGCCCGTCGCACTGGGGATGAAACCGGGGCCCGCGAGGCGAAGGTGCGTCTTCCCCGAGATGCCGAGTGTTACTTGCGCGGCGGCGAGGCAATCGGCCCATTCCGCGCCGGGGACCGCGCAAGTTTCGCGCATGAGCGAGCGAATCGCAAACGCCCCGCTCGCCAGCCGTGCGAGGCAGAAGAGCGCGCCGACGAGCCAGATCATGCCGAGCCAATTCGCAGACATCACCGGCGCAGCAGCCAGCCCGGCGAACGCGGCAGGTGCGTGGATTTTCACCGGCGCAATAATCGCGAGCGGCGATACGAGCAGCGCGAAAAATGCCGCCGCCGGGACTGCGCGGCGGATGCGCCCGCGCCACGCGGAAGGGCACGCGAAGACGCACGCAGCCGCGATTCCGCCCACTGCGAGCGAGCGCAGCAACCAGTCGAATGTGAAGTTCATGAGGGCTTCCTTTCGTCAATCATCGCCTTGATGCGTGCCAGCTCGATGTCGTCCACGTCCTTCGGGTCAATGAGCGTGGCCACCAGCTCGGCGGGGCTGTTATTAAAGAACGTCGAAAGGATGCGCCGGAGCGCGCTCTTGCTGGCCTTTTCCGGCGATGCGGTGGGCAAATACACGTAGCGCTTGCCCTCGCGTTCGTGGCGCAGATGGCCCTTCGTCACCAGCACCGAGAGCAGCGCGCGGACGGCGGAATAGCTCGGCGCATCGGAGAGTTGATCGTGGACTTCATTGGCCGACGCGCGAGCTGCGCGCCAGATGATGTCCATGATCTGGCGTTCGCGACGAGAAAGAGAGTCAGGTTGTTCAGCAGGCACGTCGCACATCTTGCGCAGGAAAATCGCAACGTCAAAAAGAAAGTGCAGTTTTTTTAGCAGAAAGTTCTTGCGCCGTCGCCATGAAGTGCTGTATTTCTAGCATATGAACCTCAAGACCGCACTAACACTCACTCTCACCGCCACCGCACTCCTCACGGGATGCTCGTCCTACGTCAACACGCCGAACGTCAAAGCCGCTCGCGCCCAAAAGCAGGAAGCGTTTTCCCACACGCTCATCTCGCGGGCCTACAACGCGAAACCGACCATCACTTTCCCCGCCACCATCGCCATCGCGCCGCAAGGCTCGGACGCCCTCACGCAGCTCCGCGCACTCGACGCGCTCGGCAAACTGGACTCGCTGAAACGCCTCCCCGATCTGCGCGGGCTGCCGCTCGTCTCGGGCCTCGTCGAGAGCGACATCGAGCATCCCGATGCCGCGAAAGTCGCCGACCTCCGCCTCCGCGAAGCCGCCGCACGACTGCACGCCGACGCCGTGCTCATCATGTCCATCGAGACCAACGCCACGGACGGCCAAATTTTCTCGCCGCTCACCGTCGCCACGCTCGGGCTCTTCCCGAACAACCGCTATGAAATCATCGCCACCGGACTCCTCGCGCTCGTGGATACACGCACCGGCTACGTCTATGGCACGCTGGAAAAAAGTGCGGCCAAGTCCGGCATCGTCATGGTCGCCGGGAGCGACGGTTCCTTGGAGCGGCGCAAACACCAAGCCCAGCGCGAAGCGATGGAAAAACTCCTGAGCGAAGTCCCCTCGTTCTGGCAATCCGTCGTCTCCACGCACCGGAAGTAGCTGTGCAACGCGCCCTCGCGCTGCTACCCGACCGCACATGAAAAACGTCATCTTTGCCACCGTCGCACTTTTTCTCGCTGCCTGTTCGACTCGCACTTCGCCGACCACGCGCGAGCCGCACCTCGTACAGACCCACGGCGAGCGCCCCGGCATCGGCACCACATGGGCCGAGCAGCGCGAATCGTGGGTGGAAAAAGCCAACTTCGTCCGTGGCTGGACGGAGCGCCCCGGCGGCACCGGCATCCTTTATTACAACGACAACGAAGGCGTGGACGCCATGCTCGACTACCTCGGCGGCCAGTCCCAACGCCGCACCGGACTTTACCCCACGGCGAACGGCCTCGTGAGCATCGGCGTGCGCGACAAGGACGGACAGTGGTTCGCCGGGCACGAGCTGAAGGGCAAACGCTTCGTCGTCGGCATCACCGGCGAGCGCTACGAGCTCGTGGTGAAAAACGAAACCGATAAACGCCTCGAAGTCGTCCTCAGCGTGGATGGCATCGACGTGCTCGACGGCAAAAGCGGCAGCACCAAGAAGCGTGGCTACATCGTCGAAGCCGAAGAAACCCTCGCCGTGGATGGCTTCCGCACGAGCGACGCCAGCGTTGCCGCGTTCCGCTTTGGCAGCGTGCCCGAGAGCTACGTGAATTTGAAAAAGCGCGGCACCGCGAACGTCGGAGTTTTCGGCGTAGCTGTCTTCCAGGAACGCATCGGCGCAACCGCCCGCGAGACCGACTCCGCCTTCCGCAAAGTGAACGAACGCCCCGCGCCCACAGGCCGCGCTTTTGCCACACCGCCCGACGCGTAAAACCATTTCTCCAGAACGAAACAAACAACAAAAACAAACATGAAAAACACCATCCAAATCCTAGTCGCCGCCTTCGCGGTGATCGTCGTAACCGCCTGCTCCACGAGCCAGCCCGTCAAAGTCGTAAAGCACGACGGCAAAGCCTACGTGCCAAGCGGTAAGTAAGTAGCACCCGACCGTCCAAGGAGCGCGCCCTTGGATGGAAGGATGCACGGATAGTTGTTCTGCGCTTGCCTCGTAGGGCGGGTCGCGGCGACAAGGGGCGGCTAATGTTGACTCTTTCTGCTGTTTCCAAAAGCTACGCTGGCCGCGTTTTGTTTCGTGATGTCTCTTTGCAAGTAAATCGTGGGGACCGGTTGGGGCTGGTCGGGGCGAATGGCGCGGGGAAAACGACGCTCTTCTCGCTCATCCTCGGCGAATCGTCGCCGGATGAAGGCCGCATCAGCATGGAGCGAGGGATAACCTTCGGCTATCTGCCGCAGGAAAGTGCGCCGGTGGACGATGAGACGGTGCTGGATTTGGCCATCGCGATTTCGCCGGAGTTGACTCATGCGCGGAAAGTGATCCGCCGCTGCGAGGCGGCGGGCGATCTGGAGTCGCACGAATACCACGAGGCGCTGGCGGAGTTTGCCGAGAATGATGGGCACGCGGTGACCGCGCGGGGGAAGCGCATCCTCTCTGGATTGGCGTTTCGGGATAGTGATTTTCAACGTCCGGCTAAAGGGTTGAGTGGTGGTTGGATCATGCGGGCGCACCTTGCGCGACTGCTTACGCAAGAGCCGGATTTGCTATTGCTGGACGAGCCGACGAACCATCTCGACCTTGAATCGCTCGTGTGGTTCCGCGAGCATCTGCGCAATTACTCGGGCGCAATCGTGATGATTTCGCACGACCGGGATTTTCTCAATGAACTCGTCGGCTGGATCGTAGAAATCGCCCGCGCCCGGCTGACGCGGTATCGCGGGACGTATGATGATTACCTCGTGGAGAAAGTGGCGCGCGACCAGCAGCACGCGGCGGCTTACGAAAACCAGCAGCGGGAAATCGGGCGGCTGCAAGACTTCGCAGATCGCTTCCGAGCAAAGGCCAGCAAGGCTTCGCAAGCCCAGAGCAAGCTGAAGCAAATCGAGCGCATGGACATCATCGATGCGCCGCTCAACGCGGAATCCACGGTGAAGTTCCGCTTTCCCCAGCCACCGCGCAGCGGGCACCGCGTCATCACGCTCAAAAACATCGATCACGCCTACAAGCTCCCGGAAGGCGGCGAACTCGTCGTTTATAAGGGGCTGAACTTCGAGGCCGAGCGCGGCCAGCGCACGGTGCTCGTGGGGCCCAACGGCGCCGGAAAAAGCACGCTGCTCAAGCTGCTGGCAGGCGTTCTGGCTGCGCAACACGGCGAGACAATCCTCGGGCACAATGTCGTGAGCGGATACTTCGCACAGCAGCGCGTGGAAGTGCTGAACCCGCGACACACCGTGCTGGAGTCCGCGCAGGATTTGGCGAATCGCCCCGGCGAACAAACGGCGCGCACCATCCTCGGCTCGTTCTTGTTTCGAGGCGACGATGTGTTCAAACCCGTCGCTGTCCTCAGTGGCGGCGAGAAGTCCCGACTGGCACTCGCCCGGCTGCTCCTCGCGCCGCCGAACTTGCTCCTCATGGACGAGCCCACGACGCATCTCGACATCCCAAGCATCGATGCGCTCATCGGCGCGTTGGAGCAGTATGAGGGGACACTGATTTTCATCAGCCACGACGTTCACTTTATCCGTCGCCTCGCGCAGCAAGTCCTGCACATCAGCGCGGGGAAGCTCACGCCATACGCGGGCAACTACGATTACTACCTCGATAAATCGAACGCGACTTCCGAGAAAGCCGGGCTCGTCGCTGGCAAGCAGCTCCAAAATTTCCAGCCCAAGACGGATAAGGAGACGATCGACAAAAGCGGCATGGGAATGCGCGAGATGAAACAGGCCCGCCGAGCCGAAGCCGAAGCGCGCAAAGCCGTCGCGAAGGCAAGGCGTGATCAGGAAAAAATCGTGTCGGACCTAGAGTTTCGCATCAACGGGCTGGAAGTGCAGCAGCAGCAAATCACCGAAGCCATGCAAGACCCCACCGCCCACTCCTCCGGCGGAAATGCCAGCGACCTCAGCCGCAACCTCACCCGCGTGCAGACAGAACTCGTGATGCTCAGCGCAGAGTGGGAAGCAGAGTCGGAGAAGCTGAACGCGATGGTGTAAGCCGAAGGTGTGGCCATCCTAGCTCCTGGTCGCCTGCGCAAGCGGGCAGTGGAGTTGTTTGCCGGACGATTTGCGCCCGCGTTTTCACGGCACGCGCAATTTCCCGCGAAGGAAGCCGTTGGTACTGCTCATCGGCGTGGTGCAGCGGAGGGTGATGCGTTCGTTGCCTCCGGGGAGGATGGTGCGGGTGGTGATTTCGTAGGTGGTGCCGACGGGGGCCCATGTGCCGGTAAGCGTGGCGACGCTTTCGAGCGTCCAGTCGGCGTCGGCGAGTGGGTTGCGCTCAAGGGTGAAGTTCATCGTGCGCTGGCCGACGACGAGTTCGCTGCCGGCCACGGGTAGGGCTCCGGTGCCGATGGCGTAGGCGAGGAGTTGCGCTTGCGTCGGTGCGACCGGTGCCGTGATGGCGTCGCTGCTGCCGGGGTTCCCGTTTGCGGTTGCGCTGGCGCGCCAGTGGAGCGGGTCGTTGGCGTCGGGATTCGTGAGCGGGGCGATGAGGACGAGCGAGGGGCCGGTGCCATCGGGGCTGGCGGGCCATTTTACGCTGCCGCTGTCGTTGTACGAGACGCGGGAAATGTCGGCTGCGCTGGCGCTGATGAGGGCGATTTCTTCGCCGCCGTTGCTGAGGAAGTTATCCCCGGCAACGTAGTAGTGCGCGAGCGCGGTGACGCCGGGATAGCGCGCGGTGAATGCGGAATTGTTGCGCGGGACGACGGCGTAAGCTCCGGCGGCGAGCGTGGTGTTTGCGAAGGTGTAGTCTATTCCGCCAACGAAGCGGCAGCCTGCGAGGCTGACCGTCTGTGCGCTGATGTTGCGGAGCTCGATGAACTCGAATTCGTCGTTGTCCGATGATGCGGAGATCTCGCCGCCGACGGGGTTGGCGGGGTTGTAGTGAATCTCGGAGATGACGAGATTCCCCGCTGCCGCGGAGATAGTGCCGCCGGTGCCCGTGATGGTGATGGTGTCGGTGCCGACGAGGTTGCCGTGGTAGTCGAACGCCTGAAGCGTGAGCGTCTGCGCGCCGGGTGCGACGGGGACGGTGGCCTGCCAGCCGGTGGCGGTGTTCCATGTGACGGGGAGGGTGAGGGCTCCGTTTTGGATGACGATATTGCGGACGTTCACCCAGCCGTTGCCGGTGATGGTGGCGCTGCTGCCGCTGGTGCTAAAATCGGCGGTGGTGATATCGAACGTGGTGGGCGGGTAGGCCGTGTTGATCTGCGACTGAACGAATGCGACGCGGGCATCGACGTAGCTGGTGATTTCGCCCCAGTTGCCGCCAGCGGTGCTGAATGTCGGGTAGTGCGTGATCCACGAGGAGAGGTAGGTGCTGTTAAAGCTCGTGGCGATGATGTCCTGGAGGTGCTGGTAGTAGAGCCGCTGGTTGGCCGGACTGGCGTTGGTGATGCGGGCGATGTCGGCGTTGATGATGAGGGCGTCGTTGCTCGGCGCGGTCTGGAAATCGAGGTCCCACGGCAGGAAGAGCATCCGGCCATCGACACGCGAGTAGAGCTTCAAGTTGTGCCACGCGCCGCTGGTGGTGATGTAGTTATCCTGGATGCCGCCGAGGGCGAGCGCGGCTGCGGTGCGGAGCCACTGGTCCACGTCGATGGTGTTGGGCAGGGCGGTGTTGAAAGCAGGATCGCCGACGGGGATGCGGTAGGTCTGGTTCAGCTCCAACATGCCGGAGTAGTCGTCGGCTGTCCGCGCGCTGCCGAGGAGGAAGTTCCAGCGGAATGCTTCCTTGTCGGCGGTCGTGTAGCTCTCAAACTCGACGCCCTGCACGTTGTCGGGGCTTGGAAGTTTCGCGCCCTCCGGTCCGCCGCCGACGGTGGTCGTGGGGTAGTAGATGAGCTCGTATTTGAACGAGGACTGGGATGCGCCGTTTTCAAACGAGCTGTCGGCCCATACGTCGTTGAACTCCGCCATGGTGAGGATCGCGGAGCCGTTGTGTCCGCTGCGTGGAGCGATGACAAAGCCCATGTCGTTCCACATCGAAGGCACGCCGCCGGCGCGCTGCATGAAATGCCAGGTGATGATTTCCGAATGGCCGAATCCGCTGCCGGTTGTGCCGCGTCCGTAGCCGGAGCGGTCGAGATTGATCGAAGTGTGCGCGCCGCGGAACGGCTGCATCGGGTCGAAGTTGATCGCGAAGCCGAGGCGGATGTCGGCGGGACGTCCGCGCTCGGAGGATTTGAGGCGCACGCTTGCGTCGTAGAAGACCTCGCTCTCGCGATAGACGATGGTGCAGGGGAGGAAGTCGTTGCTCATGCAGTTCGTGGGGTCGTGCATGAAGTTTGCGTCCGCCGTGAGCATCAAAATGCGCACGCCGTGTGCGGCGGTCGTGGGCACGGTGCCGTCGGCCCAGCGGATCATCGCGCGGGAATTTGCGCCGGCTGCCGGGAACGTGGACACGGTGGTGCCGTCGGTCGCTTCGACGTAAAACTGTCCGAGCGAACCGGCGACCTGCCCGGGGATCGTTCCTTCGTAGCGGTCGCCGACGAGCGTCATCGCCACGGTGTTAAACGCAACGGAGCCATCGAGCCGCCATTTCAGCGAGACACCGGCGACGCCCTGCGGGTCGGCGGCCTTTACGCTCACCGTCACCGACGCCGACGCCTGCGGGAGCACGGGCGAATGCGACAGAGCTGTAAACGTCGGCCCTGCGAGCGCGACGAAGCGGCTGTTCTGCGCGCCCGGTGTGCCGTTGTTTTGCGGCATCGGCAGCAGACTGGTGCGTGCGAGACGGTTGAAATAGAGCCGCGAGTTTAAGCGCGGCGAACCGCTGAGCCACCGGGCGCGGAAGGAAACCTCGTAGCTGTTTCCGCTGTTGAGCGTCACGTAGCTCGCGCCGTTTTTCAGCGTGGTTTCGAGGTGATTGTGCATGTGCTCGGTCGCGCTGGTGGCGACGACTTTGAGCACTTTGTTGCCGGGCGATGATGGATCGTCCACGACCACGGTGCGGCCGTGGCTGCCGTGGTTGCCAATGTTTCTCCATGCGGTCGCGGTGCCTGCGGAGAAGTTGCCATTTTGAATGAGCTGCGCGTTGCCGTTGGTGACGTTTTTGACGCTCACATCGTCGATCATGCACTCGCCAGAATTGAGCAAGCCCATGACGAGTTCGTTGTATTGAATCGGGTCATTGCTGCCCGGAGGTGGCGCGCCGGAGCCGGAGTAGGTGAATGTCTGCCAGCTCGATTTGCTGGTTTCATCGGACGCGGCCCACGCTTCGGGAACGCTGTTGTCCATGCCGGGATTGCGCAGTTCCAGACTGCCGCCGCCGCCGTCGGCGCGTTCGTCCCAGCGTCCGCCTTCGTAGTAATGAACCTCGTTCACGGCGTTGTCGTTTGCGTCTTCGAGAGTGATGCGATCGTCGCTATTTGAAAGCGAGCCGCTGAGCGGACCCGCCACGGTGATGCCGGGGAACTTCGCAAGCAGTGCGGGCGCGTTGTTGGAAACGACGAGATAACCGCCTGCGGGAATCGTCGTTCCAGCGGTGAAGTCGAAGCTCGGGCCGCCGCGCAGCTTCCAGCCGGTGAGAGTCACCGTCGAAGCGCTCTTATTATAAAGCTCGATCCACTCCTCCGGATTCGGCGTCGAGCCCGTCGGGAGAAAGACGGGCGCGTGGTTGTACATGATTTCGTTGATCACAATGCTGTCCGGGATGCTGAATGTGTTCGCAGTTCCCGCAGTCGCGGCACTCGGCGTGCGCCAGCGACCGGAAGCGTCGCGGGCTTGTGCGGCGTTTTTGATCACCGCGCCTTCCACACTCGCGCCCGGCGCGGAGAGGAAGAGCTTCGCGCCATCCGGCGGACGCCATCCGAGCGTCGTCTGGTCGATTGAAAGCAATGCGCCCGCTGCGACAGAACCGGTGAGCGAATACGTCGTGCCCGTCGAACTGCTGAGCGTCCAGCCGGTGAGATTCACCGCCGAACTGCTCGTGTTACGAAGCTCGACGAACCACGTTCCGGCTGTGGCGCCGGCGATTTCGTTGAGCTGCAATGGAATCGTGAAATTTAGCGCGACAGGCGTCTCGATCATGTCGAGCTGCGCCATGAGGAATGCGTCCGCAGTCCCCGATGGATGCTGGTGCAGCTCTACCGCGAGGACATTGGTCCCTGCAACGACTGAGGAAGCTGGGATCTCGATGCTGCCGCTGAATTTCGGATACACGACATTCGTGTCCGCCGGAGTAGTGCTGGTCGGCGTTCCGGTGATGTTTGTGCGATAGACCTCGACGCCGTTGAGGTAGAAGACTGCGCCGTCGTCCACGAGATGGGTGAGCAGCAGCCGGTATGCGGAAGTGCCCGCACCGGAGTTCGTAAACGTCTTTCGGAAATATGTCGTTGTGGGATTGCTTGCGAGCGCAGTTTTTGCGAGCAGCGGCTGTGCGGTGGCGTCCCATTTCACGCGGAATCCACCGGGGTTTGCGCCGGGTCCGGCATTCGTCCATGCGAAGTCGAGCGTGTTCGCGCCGTTGGCGAATCCGGTGATCGCAATCGGGCCATTGAACGCACCGAAGCCGCCGCCGGAAATTCCTTTCGAGACGCCGTTGAGTAGCACGCTGTCGAGCGAGTTGTCGGCGGCGTAGTAAAGCTGCACGTCGAATGTGCCCGGCTGCCACGCGCTGAAATCCGCCGTCGTGCGCCACGTCCATGTGCCCGCAGCGACGTTATCCGTTCCGTTTGCGGTGATGCTGGTCCAGCTCGAAACGCTGTCGGGACCGAACCACGCGGGGTGTCCGTTTTGCACGACGGCCGGGATGCCGTTGGTCACGTTCGTGTAGTGAAGGTCGTTCGTGCCCGCCGTCGCGATTGCGCCGGTATTGGTCACGCCGGTGTTGAAAAGCGTCGAGATTTTCTCACGCAGCGCGACCGGCGTCGGCGTGCCGAGCACGCCCTCTTTGTAAAACTTCACCTCGCTGAGCCCCACGAAATTATTGTCGCTTCCGTGGCTGCTCAGGATGTTGAAGCGCACGTAGCGGATGCCCGTCGCCGCGATCTCAAAGTGCTGCCCCGGCTCCGTCGCAAGGCCGCTCGCACGGATGAAATCCACAGTCGCGACCGTGGTGAACGGCCCGCCTGCAGCAGTCGAAGTCTGCACCTGCACTTGGTTTGCTCCGCGCGTTGCTAGGTTCAATTCGTTGTAGTTCCAGACGTGGAACGAAGTCAGATTCACGATTGCGCCGAGGTCGAATGTGATGTCTGCCGGGAGTGGATCATATGGCGTGGCAAAGTTCCCGTTTGAGAGCCACATCGTTCCTTCAGGCGTCGTCCCGTGAGTCTGGCCGGAGATTCCGGAGCCGTTCACGGTATTTGCCGCACCGCGCGTGAAGCCAGTTGTGAGTTCCGAGGAGAATCCAGAGACGCTCGCCGTAGCGTCCACTTGGACGGGAAGGGCCGCGGCGACTTCGTTGCTGAACGCGTAGTGATGCCACGTGCCCGAATCAATCGGCGTGAAATCAAACGCGAACGTCCCGTTGCCGCTTGCCGTGTAATGATACTTCACGATGAGGCCGTTGCCGGAGCGCGTCGCGTTTTCATCCACGATGTGCCCGATGCCCGTATCGCTCGGCGTGATGAGATTGCGACGGACTGGCGGGTCGCCAAATCCCGTGCCGTAAAACGTGGCGACGTAGGTTTGGTTTGGCGTAAGGTTCGAGAGTTCGATGCGCGATTTGCCGTTGAACGAATTGCCGTAGAGAAACTCCTGGCAAAGCTGAAAGCTGCCAGTTCCTGCGGGTAGAGCATTCGCGCCCTGCCCGCTGCCGTTGTTGTTGAATTGGTTCGTTGCGCCGAGCAGCACCCAGTTTGCTCCGCTCGTCACGCCCGTGCCGGGGGAATCAAACGTCACTCCATTGATCGCCGTGTATGCGCCCGCGCGGTTGAGGCCGATTTTGTGCGTGTAGCTTTTGCCGCTCGAAATGTCCGAAGTCGCATCATTCGTCCAGGGCTTCACCGTCCAGATTCCGCCAGCGACTTGCGCCGGGCCATCCATGTAAAGCTGCGGGTTCCCGAAGTGGAGCCCAGCCTGACCGCTCGACCAGGTCGCATCGTCAAAGCCCGTAGTCTTCCAGTTTGTGGCGGGAGGAGTTTGCGCGTATTTCCAAGTCGCATCGCGAGCGACGGGACGCGTGGAAACTGGCGGCGGTGGCGGCGGAAAGTTCGCCGTCCCCGGAGTGCCGCCGACTTGCGCACTCGAAGTCCACGACTGCGGACGCGCCGAGTTCGAAGCAGCCGTGGCCTTTGATAAAGTCACGCCGCCGCCATCCGGCGCGATGGGCCATTCGCCCTTGTCGCCGTAGGTAAGTTCGTCCATCGCGCGGTCGTTGTTATCGCGCAGCCGGAGCGTATCGCCGGAGTTGCTCAGCGCGCCGATGAAAGGCCCCATCGAGCCCGGATACATCGCCGGAGTTTTCGCGACGACGAGGCGCCCGCCACCGGGAATCACCGTGCCATTTGGAAACGCAAAATCCGCCCCGCCTGAAATGCGCCAGCCGGACATATCGACGTTCACGGCCATGACGTTTTCCACCTCGATAAACTCCGCCGCCTCGCCGACGCCGCCGGGGTTGTAGTGGATTTCATTGAAGACCACGACGGCGTCATTCGGCGGCAGTGCAATGAGCAGGCTGGCGAGAAGTGCTAGGGCGAGAAGTGTTTTGCGGAGCATAGCGAGAGAGATGTGGAAATGGACTCGAACAACAGAAGGGACGCAAGAGACACTTTGGCCTCCTGCGTCCCTAGATTGGTCTGATGACAGGCTTTATTCGCTGCGACGACGGCGGAAGCCTGCGAGGGTTGCAAGTCCTCCGAGTAGAAGGACTGCGCTGCCGGGCTCGGGGACGGCGAGCAGTGTGACATCGTTGCCTCCGTCGGATGCATAGCTGATCGTGAATGCTTGGTAGAAGGGACCGGAAAACAACTCAAACTCTTCGCCTTCATCGAGGCTATTGCCGCCGAAGCTGAATCGTGCGCCACTCGCATAGCCGCCCAAGAGGCTGCTGCCGTCGAGCAGGGTGAAGGTGGTGTAATCAGTCGGATTATCGACCAGTGAGAGGTTCAAGGTCACAGTTCCAGCGAGGCTGCCTGAACCCGTTACGAGCAGCTTGTCGCTGGTTGTGGAACCGAGTTCGATGGTGAACGCAGAGCCGTTGGCAAATGCGACGGGGCCAGTGCTGAGTGTGCCGATGCTGTTGCCAGGGGAAATATCGGCACCACTTGCGACGGTCACGTTTGCCGCCGGGTTGATCGTGCCGCCTCCGCCAAGAGTGCCCGCATTTACTGCGATCGCCGTGGTTCCCGAGAGTGAGCCACTCACGAGCAGTTTGCCTCCGGTGACGGTCGTTGGGCCGGTGTTTGTGTTGGCGCCGCTGAGTTCCAGCGTTCCAGCGCCGGTCTTTGTCAGTCCGAGCGGGCCGCTTATGCTGCCGCTGTAGGTGCTGTTGGTAGCGTCGCCGACCGTGAGGACGGGGGATGCGACGACTTCGTTCGACATGCCATACCAATGATATGTCCCTGCGCCGACCATGTTCGTCGTGATGGTCGCGGTGCCGCTGACATTTGCGGTGTAGCGGAGCGGGATGTAGCTGGCCGAGCCGCTGAGGTCGGAGTCGAACAGCATCGTGCCCGTGCCGGAGCCCGCGCTGATGGTGAAGAGCTGCGTGCGATCGCCACCCCAACGGCGCTGGTAAAGGTGCGATTCGTAGGTCACGCCGGGGGTGAGGCCGGTGAGGGTGAGGTTGGCAGGATCGCCGCCGTAGTAGAAATTGGTGAGCAGGCGGCTGATGTCGCCGGTCGCGGTGGTTGCGCCATTTCCCGCAGCGGGGCTGGCTCCCGTGAGGCTCCAGCCTGGACCGCCGGGGGTTACTTCACCAGTGAGTCCCGCACTGATGAAATTGACGCCGTTGATTGCGATGTTGGGGCCGTCTGCAAAATCAAGCGCGTGCGTGTAGGTCTTCGTATTTGAAATGCCGGTTCCTGCGTCGCTGTTAAAGACGACTGGCGTGCCGATGGATGCGGTGGAGGTGACTGCTCCTCCACCGGAGAGGCTGTTGATCGTTTCGCTGAATCCACCGAGGTCGAGCGTGGTGTTGGTGTTCACGGTCAGGCCACCTTTTCCTGCGCCGTGTGGGATGACTTCCGAGGCGGCGAGTTTGACAGTTCCTTTCGTAATGAGCGTGTTGCCCGCGTAGTTGTTCGCGGTGTTTGCGAGAATGAGGGTGTTGGCTTCATCGGGGCGATCTCCGCCCTTGGTCAGCCCGCCGGGGCCATTGATGGGGCCGCTCACGCGGAGGTTGTTGCTGTTGTTGCCGCCGAGGTTACTGGTGGCGGCGAGTGTGATGTTGCCAGTGAGCGTATATTCCGCAAATCCCGCCGCGCCAGAAGCACCAGCGCCACCATCGGCATAAATGGCCGTTTTTGCCCCGCCTGGCGAGGAACCGCCGGGGCCGTTGAGCGTGAAGTTATTCGAGATGATCGCAGAGCCCGTGTTCCACCACGGGAGAAGACTTGCGCCGCTCGCGATGGATACCGCACCGGTGCCGAGCGCCGCCGCATTGCGGGAGAGAATCATGCCGCCGGAAATGTTCGTGCCGCCGGTGTAGCCGCTCGCGGCGGTGAGTTCTTGGATTCCAGTGCCCTGTTTGACGAGTTTTGTCGGGCCGTTGATGGCACCGCCGAAGGAGTAGTTGTTTGAATCGCCAACGGTGAGTGTCTGCGGTGCTGTCGCGACGCTTTCCAGCGATGCTGCAAACCAGTGGAACGTACTCGCTGGAACGATCGCTGCCATCGAGATGGACATGGATGCCTGTGGCGCCACGAAGCGATAGGCGTAGTAGCCCAGGTTGCCTGGATCGGTGTTGAGCAATTGGTTCGAAATTGGTCCAGCTCCGTCTTCGTCAAACGTTGCATTTTGCGCACGGTTGGCCCAGTGGCCGACTTTCGTGTAAAGCATCGCCTCGTAGGTTTCGCCGGGGTTCAGATTGCTAAACGTGAGGACGCCCGGATTGCCGGCATAGTAGAAGTCGCCGACCAGTTGGTCGTAGCCACCGGTATCGGTGCCGCCGAAGAGCGTGGGCGCAGTGAGGCTGTAGCCGGTGCCGTTGTTGCCGACGGAATCAAATGTGACGCCATTCACCGTCGCCCCGCCGTTGTTGCCGAAGTCGAGCTTTTGCACGTAGGTTTTCGACGTGGAGATTTGCGCCGCGCCGTCGAGCCCGGTAGAAATGAGGCCGCTGCGGGTGATGGCACCGCTGCCGGTGAGGCCGCCGACGGTGTGGCTCGAAGCGCCGAGGTCCCATGTGGACCCAGCCGTGAGGGTTGCAGTGCCTGTGGTAGCACTGTTGGCCGTTCCCATTTTCAGAGTGCCCGCCTGCACGTTCAGAGCGCCGGAATTGCTCACTGCGCCGAGGAGTTCAAGCTTTCCGTTGCCCTGCTTGGTTACGGTCCCGGCAGCGACGGTGCCTCTGAAGGTCGTCGAAGTCGCGTCGCCGACTGTGAGCGCGCCACTGCCAAGATTGACCACAGTCCCGGACACGCCTGAAAGCGAAGGGACCGTGAGCGCCCCGCCGCCGGAACTTAGCGTCGCGCCGGTGCCTGTGAGATTCAGTGATGTGAGAGTGAGTGAGCTGCCGCCCGTGTTCAGTGTCGCGCCCGATCCTGTGATGTTCAGAGATGGGACCGTGAGTACGCCGCCCCCCATGTTTAGCGTCGCGCCCGAGCCTGCAAGGTTCAGCGATGGGACCGTGAGTGGGCTGCCGCCCGTGTTCAGTGTCGCGCCCGTTCCGGTGAGGTTCAACGCCGTGGCCGGAATCGACCCCCCCGCCAGTGTGAGCGTGCCACCGCTGATCGTCGTGCTCCCGCCGTAGGTGTTCGCGGCGGTGAGCGTCATCGTGCCATTGCCTGCTTTGGTGAAACTACCGGCACCGCTGATGACTCCGCCAAACGTAGTAGACGTTCCATCGCCACCCGCAGTGAAGGAGATGGCGTTTATCACGCTGGAGCCTGTCGCACCCGCGAGCGACCCGACCGTCTGTCCATAGCCGTTCAAGTCAAGCGTCGCGCCTGAGTTGGTAAGGCTCAGCGCGGTATTGGAGGGAAGCTTCCCGCCCCCTGTAGTCGATCCCGTGACCGCGTCGATCACGGTCGATCTGTCCCCTCCGAGCGTGTTGTTTCCGAGAAATTTGACGGTGTGAATCCCGGCGGTCAAATAGGTGCTTGCTGCGTAGTTCTGCCACGTTGCTTGTGAAAATTCTGCCGGGGCAAAAGTTTTCACGGTTACACCGTCCATTTGGAAAAACAGACCGGAAGGGCCGTTGACGCCTCCGCGTCCGACCCCCTGAAAGCTGAAGTCGTAGAATCCGTCGTAAGCCACATTGACGGCCTGCTCGATGAAGCCGCTCGTTCCAGCGGTGCTGTTGCTCTGGATGAATCCCCCCGCCGTTCCATCGTGATTCGTCGGGGTAAACCACGGGCTGCCGTTCAGCGCGATCCCCGCAGTCGCGTTCGAGAAAGTCCAGCTTGCACCCGTCGAGTTGTAACCGAAGGTCGCGTTCCCAGTCCCCAGCGAGGTATATGTTTGAAAGCTCGCGTTCGCAATCGTCAGCGCAATCGTCGTCGCTGACGCACCCAATTTCAACGTGCCGTCGCTCACCACTGTCGGTCCCGTGTAAGTGTTAACGCCACCCAGCGTCAGCACGCCCGCCCCGCTTTTCGAGACACCGCCCGAACCGCTGATGACCTTATCCATCGTCTGTGCCCCCGCATTAATCACGGCGAACGTTCCACTGTTTGCCACATCGCCCAAGCTATTCAGGTCCGGGCTCGACGACTCAATGGCGAGCGTGCCGCTGCTAATCGTCACGCCTTTTCCCGAGCCTGTCACTGGTCCTGCAATCCGCACCGAGCCTTCGCCGTATTTTGCGAGCGGGCTGTTGATCGTGACGGGCATGGAAATGGTGTGCGAACCGCCTGCGTCTGCCTTCAGCACGGAGGTTCCGCCTGCATCCGCCTGCAAAGTCAGCATGTCGATTCCCGAAACGGTGTAGCTCCCGGTGCCCAGAAACTGCACGTGCCCCACGGTCTTGTTCCCCGTCATAGAAACGGACGTCGCACCCGCCTGCGCGCTGAACGACGCGTTCGCGCCCACCGCATTCGGCGTTGCGACCGACCAATTTCCACCCGTCTCCCAAGTCGAGTCCACCGCTGGCGTCCATGTGTTATTAAACACCTGCTCGTTGCTCAGACCATACATATGGAGCGAGTAGTTGGTCCGCGTCTGCGCGGTATTGATCGTCGTCGTCGCCCCCGTCGCGACGAACGTGTACTTGAGCATCGAAGCTTCGAGTCCATCCGGGTTGTAACGGATCGTAGCACCCTCCGATGAGGTGAGGATGTTCGTGCGGTCATCGAATCCGGGCCATGCCCAACCCTCATTGTAAAGCGTGGCGACGTACGTCTGGCCCGGCGTGAGTTCGGACAGCGTCAGCGTTCCTGGGTTGCCGCCGAATTGAAAGCCATCGAACAAATTATCAATCGAACTTGCACCGAAGGTTGTGGTATGATTTCCGCCGCCTCCAAACAGGTTTGGCACGTTTGTGAGCGCCCAGCCCGTGCCGGAAGTGGCCGTGCCGCTCCCGATAAACGTCTTCCCATTCACCGTCACATCGCTGCCGATGATATTCGCGATGGCTGTGTAGGTCTTCGCCGTGCCGACGCCCGAATCCGCGTCGCCCGTGAAGGCTCCGCTGGAGAAAATCGCATCCGCCGCGAACCCCGCCTGCACGGCGAGAAGACTGGCGATGCTGATAAATAAAATATCCCGGCCAAGAGTGCGACGGGACGACAGGGAATGATTTTTGTGTTTCATGGAGTGAGTTCGTGACGGTGTGTTTGAGGTTTTGAAGTTTTGAGGTGTGACTAGTTTCTGTCGGATAGCAGCTTTAAGAGGCAGCGCAACAGGAATTTCGCGGAATTGTTCATTAAGAGTGCGATCAAAAGTTGAACCCGAAAGCCGCGCATGGAACCGCAGATGAACGCGAATCTTCGCAAATATTGAAATATTGTTATCCGCGAATGCTCTGAGGCGACGGACATTTCTCATCCGCACGAAAATCTCCAACTCTCGCGTATCTGCGGTTTCAAAAGCGGCCTTCGGATTGAATACGGCTGAAGCGGGCCAGCGCGGCGTGGCACGAACGAGGGCGTTCTTGCCACTAGGTCCAGCCTGTTAATCAAGACTGCTTATATTATTGACGCGAACATAAGCGCTGTGAGCATTCTTTGCCTCAACGCCTTCGTTTTAGTTGGCATGACGAGCGTTCGTTGCGCCAACCCCCTCGTCCAAGTTAGCACAACGAGCGTTCATTGCGTCAATGCCTCCGTCCAAGTTGGCATGACGAGCGTTCGTTGCATCAACTCCTTCGTCCAAGTTGGCATTAAGAGCATTCGTTGTGTCAACTCCTTAGTCCAAGTTGGCATGAAGAGCGTTCGCTGTGTCAAATCATTTGTCCAAGTTGGCATGAAGAGCGTTCGTTGCGTCAAATCCTTCGTCCAAGTTGGCATCAAGAGCGTTCGTTGTGTCAAATCCTTGGTCCAAGTTGACATAAAGAGGATTATTTCTCACTCATTCTTGAGAGGCATGGTCGAAAATAGCCATACTTCCACCACCCGGAGCAACCCAATCGTCAAAAGTGAGAATCGGGCTGTGAACGACTTTTGCGTCCGCACCGGTTCCACTTTTAATCGCCCACGTTCAGTAAAGTTTGCTGGCGATACTGTGCGGCGGGACTTCGAGTTTCACGAAGGGTTTTGGGCCTTGATAAAAGGTGACAGTCTGCGGTTTGGCATCGGGGTAGTGGATACCGTTGAACGCGAGGTTTTTTGCTCTCGCGCCTGTGATGCGGGAGTCAGCGGTGCAGGATGTTGTTTTCCACGCTCGTGAGCGCCTCGGCTGCGACTTTCCAAGTCGCCGAGCTGGTGCCCGCTGAACGGTCGTAGGTCCGCGAGAGCTTTTTGTCGCGGGGGATGGCGAAAGCGTGCTTGTGGAGAATAGGGAAGCGCGTCGGGCGGGGAGCGGGCTCTTGTGCAGCGAATACAATTCAGAGGATCGAAGTGAGTCCGAGCAGACGGGTGAAAGATGGTGCGAAAGGCGTGCCCCGGAAGCGTCCGCATCGACGAGGAACTTTAGTGGACTTTGCACGGCTCCAGCGGATCGGCGATTTCGTGCTCGCTTTCGCTCCGAAGAAAATCCAGTAATTTTTCCTAAAGGATCGGATCGAGAGCGGTCGATTGACAGACGAAACGCGACGCGGAGCTATTTCTGCGCGCATTTATTTCACATAAAACAAACCACAGACACATAACACAATGAGCGACATCAAACCCGTCACTTGGAACGAAGACCCGGCCCACTTTAAGAAAGTAGGACGCCGTGACTTCCTATACGCCGGCCTCGTAGGCGGCCTCGGCCTCACCATGGGCGATCTCTTCAAGCTGCAAGCGAACGAGACCGACAAATTCGAAGCGACCGCACAGTCGCTTATCCACATCTTCCTGCCCGGCGGTTGCGCCCATCAGGAGACTTGGGACCCGAAGCCACTCGCGCCCATTGAGTATCGTGGCCCGCTCGGCACTGTGGATACCGTCATCCCCGGCGTGAAGTTCTCACAGCATCTCGCGAACACCGCGAAGATCGCCGACAAGCTGACCATCGTCCGCTCCATGACGCACGGTGAAGCCGCCCACGAACGCGGCACGCACAACATGTTCACCGGCTATCGCCCATCGCCCGCGATTCAGTATCCGAGCATTGGAGCCGTCGTCTCACACGAACTCGGCAGCCGCAACAATCTGCCGCCTTACGTCTGCGTGCCGAACGTCCCGAACGAGTTTGCCGCGACCGGCTACCTCAGCAGCGCATACGGCCCATTTAGTCTCGGCGGCGATCCTGCAAATAAAGGATTCTCCGTGCGCGACCTGAACATGCACAGCGGCCTCACGCCAGAGCGCTTCGACCGCCGCCGTAATATGCTCAGCGCAGTGGACGATCACTTCCGCACGCTGGAGAAAAGCGACTCCCTCAGCGCGATGGACAGCTTCTACCAAGCCGCTTACTCGCTCGTCTCCTCGCAGCAAGCGCGTGAAGCCTTCAACCTCAGCGCCGAGCCCGAGGCCATCCGCAACGAATACGGACAGCACGAAGCCGGACAGCGGATGCTCATGGCCCGTCGTCTCGTCGAGAGCGGCGTCCGCCTCGTTTCGCTCACCTACGGCGGCTGGGACATGCACGCCGGAATCGCCGGAGCGATGGGTAACCAATTGCCGAAGTTCGACCAAGCGTTCGCAGCACTCATCACCGACCTCGAACGTCGCGGGATGCTCGACAAAACGCTCGTCATGGTCAGCTCCGAATTCGGACGCTCGCCGAAGATCAATCGCGACGCAGGCCGCGACCACTGGCCCAAAGTATTCTCCGTCGCATTCGCAGGCGGAGGCTTCAAGCGCGGCATGGTCTATGGTTCTTCGGACCCGACAGGCTCCGAGCCCGCCGACGATCCACTCACCGTGGAAAACATGGCGACCACCGTCTATCGCTGCCTCGGCATCAACGGCGACAAGCGCCTCATGGCACCCGGCAACCGCCCGATCGACATCGTGCGCGGAGGCCAAGTCGTGAAAGACCTGCTCGCCTAAAAACGGTCACCATTTTCGCAACCGCCGCCTGTGCAAAACGCAGGCGGCGGTTTTGCTGTACGGGGGGAAATGACGAATGACGAATGACGAATGACGAAGTCCGCCGGGTTCGTCATTCGTCATTCGTCATTTTAAAAAGCCCGCATTCCCTTCGCCAGCCATCTTTAGTCACACCCGCTCCGCAGTGCATCGGCGTTCATGCGTTGCAATCTTCTGCGGTTCTCGCAAAACTCTGGCTGTATTGGTTACCCTTTATACCTTTTAACCTCATCCAAAAACCAACGTGGAAAAGATTTTTGCCGTCATCAACCAGATGGAAACCGATGGAGTCATCGGGCGGTATGCCATCGGCGGTGCTGTCGGCTCTATCTTCTGGATGGAACCGATCACCACGAAAGATGTGGACGTGTTTGTGATGCTGCCGACCTCCGCTGGCGGCTCACTGCTTACTCTGGGGCCGATTTACGAGTATCTGTTGGCACGGGGTTACGTTCGCGATGGGCAGTTCATCATCATCGAGGGCTGGGCGGTGGAGTTTGTGCCGCCGGGCACGCCGCTCGTTGAGGAAGCGCTGGCTCAGGCGGTGGAGCGTGATGTCAGTGGCGTGACCACGCGGGTCTTCACAGGGGAGCATCTCGCAGCCATCTGCCTGCAAGTCGGCAGGCCCAGAGACTACGACCGGGTGCTGCGTTTTGTAGAGGCCGATGTTCTTGATACGGCGGTTTTTGAGGCTATCCTTGGGCGTCACGAGCTGATGGCGAAGTGGCACAAATTCCAACACGACTACCTCGAACCATGACTGAACTGATGCGCCAACTCACCGCCCGAAAGCTGGAACGGCGAAAGCAACTCGCCGCGTTGCCCGTGGGTGAAAAACTGCGGATGCTGGAGGAGATGGTCGCGGCAACCCGAGCGATCAGCGCAACACGGCCACCTAAACCAGCAGTTGCAGTCAGGAAGAAGGGTGCCGACTGAGGCGGAGTTCGTGAGCGACACGCCGGCTCCGAGCGTCGCCAGCCGGGTCGTGGCTCCCGTCGCCCCGACGGGAATCCCCACAAGCGCACAATAGTTCCGTGCGAGCCCCGCATTCCACTCGCCAGCCATCCTCGGCTTGTGACATCACCTTCCTAATGAACCGCCACTTCGCCAGCGACAACTACGCCGGGTCCACGCCAGAAGCCTGGGCCGCACTTGAGGAAGCCCGCCACGGCCACGCCAAAGCCTACGGCGATGACGAGTGGACGGACAAAGCCGCCAAGCTCATCCGCGACCTCTTTGAGACGGATTGCGAAGTCTTCTTCGTCTTCAACGGCACCTCCGCCAACTCCCTCGCCCTCGCGACGTGCTGCCAGAGCTACCACAGCATCCTCTGCCACGAACTCGCCCACGTAGAGACGGACGAATGCGGCGCACCCGAGTTTTTCAGCAACGGCACGAAGCTCCTCCTCCTCAAAGGCGAGAACGGCCAAATCGCCCCCGAGGGAATCGAGCACACGGTGAAAAAGCGCACCGACCTCCATTTTCCCAAACCTCGCGCCGTGAGCCTCACCCAGTCCACAGAAGTCGGCACCGTCTATTCTCCCGACGCGCTCAAAGCCATATGGGCCAAGACGAAATCGCTCGGCCTCCGCCTGCACATGGACGGCGCACGCTTTGCCAATGCCGTCGCCAGCCTCGGCTGCACGCCGAAAGAAATCACCTGGCAAGCGGGCGTGGACATCCTTTGCTTTGGCGGTACGAAGCAAGGCATCGCCGTCGGAGAAGCCGTCGTCTTTTTCAACCGCGAGCTCGCCCGCGAGTTCGAGTGGCGCTGCAAACAAGCCGGCCAACTCGCGAGTAAAATGCGTTTCCTCAGCGCGAGCTGGGTGGGCATGTTGCGCGACGGCGCATGGCTCCGCCACGCCCAGCACGCCAACGCCATGGCCGCTCGCATGGAAGCCGCCATCCGCGATTTGCCCGGCGTGAAAATCCTCTTCCCCCGCCAAGCCAACGCCGTTTTCGTGGAACTCCCGCCAGTCGGTGCCGAAGCACTGCGAGCAAAGGGCTGGCTCTTCTACAGCTTCATCGGCGCAGGCGGCAGCCGCCTCATGTGCTCATGGGACACGCAGCCGGAGGACGTGGATAATTTTGCAGCGGATCTGAAAGCGGCGCTGGGGAAGTAAATGTCTGCTACGTGTCGCTCGCCTCTCTTGGCGACCAATAGATAGCGTTCACCAGTCGCGCGTTGGTGGTGCGGAGGCGTTGGGAGAGTTCGCGCATGAGGCCGCTGGCGATTTGGTAGCCGGCTTTGGGGTTGGCTTCCATGAATTGGCGGAAGTCGGCGTAGCTGATGACGGCGAGAGTGACTTTTTTCATCGCAACGATGCTGGCGGTGGCGACGCCTGGATCGAAAAGATTCACTTCGCCAAAGAAGGCCCCTGCGCCGATACGGCCCATGAGCATCTCACGGGTGTTGGCGCGGCGGCGGACGTGGACGACGCCGTCGCAGATGATGTAAAAGGAATCAGGGGCGGCACCTTCTTCTAGGATGCGTTCGCCAGATTTACACTCGCGGGTGGTGAGCAGTGCTGCGAAGCCTTCCAAGTCTTCATTGGAAAGCGGGCGAAGGAATGCGATGCCGCGAAGTAGGTCGGTGAACATTGGATTTATTCGATGGTGACGGGTGTGCCGACTTCGATGTTGTTAAAGAAAGCCTCCGCCATGAAGCCGGGCATCCGAATGCACCCGTGTGAGGCGGGGTAGCCGGGGAGGAAACCTTCGTGCATCCCGACGCCGTCATGGATGCGCATGAACCACGGCATTTTGGCGCCGTCGTAGTGTGCGCCGGGGGGCATTTTGTCTTTCGTGCGGTCGATGTCTTTCATCACCACGGTGCCGTCTGCGCCCACGTAGTCGCCGTATTTCCCGGAGACATGATCTTTGTCCTTTTGCTGGATTTTGAAAGTGCCGGGCGGTGTGTCGAATCCCTCGCGCCCGGTGGAAATCACCGATATGCCGACGAGTTGGTCGCCTTTGTAAAAGTATGCCTTTTGGTCGCCCCTGTTGATTCGCATCCGTGCGGGGCCGGTGGCGGAATTGCCGTCCCAATAAGAGATGTTGTCGAAGTTCATCCGCTTGTCCTCGTTGGGCCGGGTGGGCACTCGGCGACCGCCGAGATAAACGGTGTCTGTGGTGAGCCGTGGATCGCTGGAACATCCGCTTAGCAGAGCGGCTATTGCGCTTAAAAGGACGAGAATTTGGGACCGATGGTTCATGTCAGGCAGGCGGATGTAGCGGGGAATCCGAAGCCGTCAAGACAGACGGTGTTGCCGATTGGTCACTTAGCGCGACCGAGCGCGGTCAGTTGGCGGATCATGGAGTAGATCTCGGGGCGCTGGTAGTCGGTGTGGGAACCGAGTACGTCCATCCAGCCGACGGCGGCGGCGGCGAGTTGAGTGCCGAGCGTCTGCTTTTCATAGTCGAAGCGGAAGAGCCCGCTGTGGCGGATGACATCGGAGCAGTCCACGAAGTTCACGCCGCGCTCTAGCCATTCGCGATTTTTCGCGAGTTCAGGGTGGTTGAAAAATCGGACTGGGCCTTTGCTGATAAAATAGCGCTCCACAGTGGTAGCCGAACTGGGCGAGCGGGCGGCAGACTCAAACCCGACACCGAGGTCGAAGAGCCCCTTCGTTTTGCCGATGTTCGGGTAGCCGAGACGTTTGCCGAGCTGGATGATCGGGACTTCGATGATCGGGAGATGCGCCATTGTGTCGGTGAGCATCACGCCGGGCTTGCGCGCTTGTGTGGCGGTGGAAAGGGCGTGGCTGAAAGGCAGCATATACGGCCCTTGGAGGATGGAGCTGACGGTCGTCGCGGCGTCGTTCAGCGGGGCGAATCCATTACTACCCAGCGCCGTGCCGACGCGCGATGCAGAGAGATTGAACGGGATGCTGGCGATGGGGAATAACATGCTGTTCGCGTGGTCGTGGCGGCTCTGGGTAATGACGATGGGGAAATCGGGCAGCGAGGGCAAGTCGGCGCGATTGGGCGAGAGGGCGGGTTGAATGAGCATCATCCCGCGAACGCCTTCAAGCGGCTTGCGCAAGAAGCTGGCGTGGACAGCGGAGCAGACGATGCGGCTGCCGAGACTGTGCCCGACGAGAAAAATATCGGGCCGCGTTCCATTCACCGCGCACGCATCGTCCTGCGCCACACGGAGGAGCGAGTAAAGGCCGCGTGCGCCGATCCGGTCGGCCTGCGCTGCTTTGGACCACAGGGTCGCGACGGTGAGGACTTGGGAGACGGGCTGGATCAGAGCATTCACCGTTGAGTCTGCGGGCAGGAGATCGCGCACGGGCTTTTCGAGGCGTGCGATTGAGTCCCACACGATACAGACGATGGCGGTGTCATGGAGCGTGTGCGGTGTGCCTTCGAGGTAGGAGTTGAGCATCCCCACGTAGGTGCGGTGCGCCTCCTCGACCTTGTTCATCCAGCCATAACTGAGGACGACGATGCGGCGGAGATGGTGCGACTGAATGTCGGTGCGCATCCGCATCAGCTCCGCGTCGTTGGTGATTTCGCCAGCAGAGTCGAAGGCTACAAAGTAGGTATAAGGTGCCCGCCTAAAGTAGGGCGGGGGAGTGGTGCGCTCGCGGAGCTCCTGAACGCGTGTGTCGCAAGCACGTTTCTCTCTGCCGCGAAGGCCGGAGAGAGCACCCGTTGCGGCTTTCTCGATCGTTTCCGCGCCTTGCTCCATGCCGCGATCCACTGTGGAGCACGCTGCAAAAGCGATTGTGAAAAGGATGAAAAGGAGCCGGAAAAGGTTCATTGCGACAGCGCGGCTACAGGCCTACAGGGAGGAAGTCGAGCGGGTTAAAGAAAAACCGAAGGAGCCCTCACTTGGGTACTCTGTCTGCTCTTTTGGACCCGAAGTGTCGAAACTAGCTCAACTAAATCCAAAGGAATCCCGGAAGCCCGCAAGAAATCTTGCGAGCGCCTCAGCCGACTCTTCGCAGGAGGCCCGGCCTGATCGGCGTGTTGCCAAACGCCCTTCGGTATCGAATTTGCCGAGTAAACTGGCTTCAGGCTCGCGTAGCCTTCTTTTGCCGTGCTGCGTTTTGGCACTGGCTGCGATCCTGGCGGACATTAGCGTGGTTCCGGGATATGTCCGGTGGACCTTAGTGGTGCTCGGAACATTCCTTGCCATACGTTCGATCAGGGTTGCGAAAGAGACCGTCGAATCCGTATCCGCCCCACTCGCAGAATTGGTGGAAAAGACTCGCAAGCTCGCAGATGGCGACCCGGACCAACCGTTCGACCTCCCCGTGCGTGATGATGAACTGGGCGAGCTCACCGAGGCGTTTCGCCGGGTGGTGGAGACGAGTCGCCGAGATCGCCAGCGCCTTTTACAGAACAATCGTGAGATGCAGGAGGCGAAGGAACGAGCGATGACCGCCAAGCTGGAGGTCGAGAGCTACGCTTTCAAAGCTGGCGAGGCAAACATCGCAAAACGCGAGTTCCTCGCGGTGATGAGCCACGAGATTCGCACGCCGGTCAACGGCATCATCGGCATGACGGAACTTGCGATGGGTACCGACCTAAGCGCCGGCCAACGGGACTACCTTGAGACGATCAACTCGTGTGCCGAATCGTTGCTCGCGCTGCTCAATAACATCCTCGATTTCTCAAAAATCGAAGCGAACAAACTCGACCTTGAGCAGACAGAGTTTTCCTTACGCGAACTGCTCGGGGAAGCTCTTACCACGTTGGCCCCCCGTGCTCACGGCAAAGGGCTCGAGTTGCTCCTTCATATCCGCCCAGAGGTTCCGGACATGCTCATTGGCGACCCACATCGTCTGCGGCAAATCGTCGTAAATCTTGTCGGCAATGCGCTGAAGTTTACCGAGCGCGGTGAGGTCCTCGTTCGTG
The DNA here is from genome assembly GCA_947471505.1 of Chthoniobacteraceae bacterium. Lineage (GTDB taxonomy): Bacteria > Verrucomicrobiota > Verrucomicrobiia > Chthoniobacterales > Chthoniobacteraceae > SXWH01. The sequence continues at coordinate 125,379 of CANIWM010000001.1, forward strand.
TCGAAAACTCTCGCTGGATCGACGGCGGTGCGGAGCTTGCCTTCGCGATTGCCGATACCGGCATTGGCATTCCTGCGGACCGGAAGGACTCGATATTTCAAGCGTTCAACCAAGCCGACTACTCGACAACGCGGCGCTTCGGAGGGACGGGCCTTGGCCTCGCCATCACGCAGCAACTCGTCTCGTTGATGAAGGGCGAGATCAAATTGGAGAGCGAAGTCGGCAAGGGGACCGTATTCCGTTTCAACGCCCGCTTTGATTATCGCAAAGCCGAGGAACACGATTTCTCGATCGCTTCGTTCAAAGGGCTCCGGGTCCTCGTCCTCGACGCTCACCCCAACAGCCTTCGCATCACCACCGAGCTTCTCAGTACTTGGAGTATGAAGCCGGACCCTGTCCGGGATGTCGTCAGCGCTCTCAGTGAGCTTCGACGAGCGGCGGGCGAAGGGCGGCCCTACGATCTTTTCGTCGCAGATGCGGTTCGCCCCGAGAGTCCCGGAGTGAAGCTCGCTTCTACGATCGACAGCTACCCGGAGCTCGTGAATACGAGGGTTGTGCTCCTTGTTTCCTCGCCGAGGCGCGGCGAAGTGGACCGCGTCAGCCACGCGGCCATCCGCGCCACACTCATCAAGCCCGTCACTTCGCGCTCGCTTCGCGTCGCCGTCTCCAAGGCGCTGGAGGACAACAAAAAGGACCGGGGAATGTGTGTGCCGAGGAGTTCGAATTTCCCCGCCATGCGCTGCCTCGAAATCCTCATCGCAGAGGACAACGCCGTAAACCAACGCCTCGTGAAGTTAAACCTAGAAGGCTGGGGCCACAAAGTTACCGTCGCGAACGACGGTCTGGAGGAGGTGGAAGCGTTTAAGACGCAAAAATTCGATCTCATTCTTACCGACTTGCAAATGCCGAACATGAGCGGCTTTGAGGCGGCGGTGGAGATTCGTAAAATAGAGACACAACGTTCTCTTTCCCGCACCCCCATCCTCGCCCTCAGCGCCAATGTGCTCAAAGGCGTCCGCGAAGAATGCGTGAAGGCCGGTATGGACGGTTACGTCGCCAAGCCCGTCCGCCAGCAGGAACTGCTTGACGGCATGGGCAGCGTTATCCCCGATCTTTTCCTGACTGATGCCGCTGGTGATTCCGTCATTATAGAACAGCCGAGGGAGGCACGGGCGTTGAGCGGCGTATTCAAACCATCGCCAGAGCCAATCCCCACGCTGAAGATGACGCAGCAGATCCACCTGCCTTCGCCGACGCCGACAGTCCCTGCGGCGCATGTTGTGGCTGCACCCGCGCCTGTGGCGCGAAAGAAGAAAGCCCCAGCGCCAGCGCCAGCGCCGAAGGAGGCCGAGGGCATCACCTCGTTCGACGTGGATGCTCTGTTGGCGAACCTCGGCGGAGACATGAGTATCCTTGCCGAAGTCGTAAAGCTTTGCCGCGAAGGCGATGTGCCCCGATTGCTCAAAGATCTCGCCGATGCGCTCGCGAAAGGAGACTGCGCTGCCGCAGGGAAAGCCGCACATGGGCTCAAAGGAATGGTCGGAGCGTTCAACGCAACTACCGCGTGGACCGCAGCGAAAACTCTGGAAACCAGCGCCCGCGAGGGGAAGGCCGATATTTTACTCAAGGAAGCCGATACGCTTGTGGGGGAGCTACGCACTCTCGTCGAGGAGTTGGAGACGCTATCAGGTCTCGACCACCAGCATGTCGGCTGGATTTAGCCCGAACGCCGCGATTGAAGGGCTAAATACCATCGCCGCCGGGTAGAAACGAATCGGATTCGGGCGCTCTTGGCCTTGGCAAAAGCGGCGCGATTACGCCCGCCGCGGCCCTTGTATGCGGGAGCTATTTCCTAAACCGCGCGCAGAAGGCTCCATCTACGCCGTCGGCCCACGGGCGGATGTGGCGTTTTTCTTCGAGGATGAGGCTGGGGATTTGTTGCTGGGCGGTGTCGCAGACTTGGTCGTTCTCTTCGTGCTCCAGGGAGCAGGTGGAATAGACGAGGGTGCCGCCGGGTTTTAGCAATGTGGCGCAGCGGCGGATGAGGGCGAGCTGTTGGGCGGGCATTCGGAGGAAGTCTTCGTCGGTGAGCCGCCAGCGGACGTCTATGCGGCGGCGGATGACCCCGGTGTTGCTGCACGGGGCATCAATGAGGATGCGGTCGAAGCCGCCGGGGGGGAGTTCGGGGGATTCTTTCATGGTGTCTATGGCGACGGCTTTGGTGTTGGTGACGCCGAGGCGGGAGAGGTTTTCGCGGAGGCGCTGGACGCGGGTTTCCCAAAGGTCGCAGGCGATGATGCGGCCTTCGTTGCGCATGATGGCGGCGAGGTAGGTGGTCTTGCCGCCGGGGGCGGCGCAGGCGTCGAGGATGAGTTCGCCGGGCTGCGGGGCGAGCATGTCGGGGGCGGTGAGTGTGCTGGGGTCTTGGACGTAGCAGAGGCCGGCATCGATCCATTCGCGGGGGATGCGCGGGAGGCGGAGGATGAGGGGGTGAAAGGGGTGCGGCTCGGCTTCGGGGGCTTCGTTGCGGAGGGCTTCGACGGTGGTTTTGAGGGTGTTCACGCGCACGAAGACTTCGGCGGGGCGTTGGTTCCAGTCTGCGAGCGCTGTGGTGGCTTGGCTCCCGTGGGAGGCGGTCCATTTTTCTAAAAGGAATGCGGGGTGGCTGGTGCGGATGTGCTCGGGGGCGGCGGCGAGGGCGGCGGTGAGGGCATCCAGCTCGCGGAGGGCGCGGCGGAGGAGGGCGTTGACGAGGCCACCTGCGCGCCGGGAGAGGGCGACGGTTTCGTTGACTACGGCGTGTGCAGGGACGCGGAGGTGAAAGAGCTGGTAGAGCCCGAGCCGGAGGACTTGGCGGGTCTCGATGTCCAGCTCGCCGTCGCGGAGGCGGGCGATGAGGAAATCGAGCGAGGTGAGGTTGCGGAGGATGCCGTAGAAGCACTCGGTGACGAAGCCACGGTCGCGCGGTTCGAGAGGCGAGTCGTCGAGTGCCTCATGGAGCAGTTCGTCCGCGAACGGACGTTTCTTTTCCCAAGTGACGAGGAGCTTTAGGCAGACGGAGCGCGCAGACATTGATGATGCCTTGCCGAAAGTCCGGCTGGCGGAGGGAGTCTAGGCAGTCTGCTGGCTGTGCTGGCGCATGAATTCCCGGAGTCTCGCGTAGCCGACCATCTCTTGGCGCTCTTCGTCCCAGAAGCGGTAGCCGAGGGATTTAATGCTGCTGAGGAGGGTGATGGGTTTGACTTGCTGGAAGATCGGGATTTCGTTGTGGCAGCGCTCAAGGTTGTAGTTCGCGATGCGGGGGCTGAGGTGGTGGATGTGGTGGAAGCCGATGTTGCCGGTGAACCACTGGAGGATGCGCGGGAGCTTGTAAAAGGAGCTGCCTTGGAGTGCGGCGGCGGTGTAGTCCCACTCTTCGGCGCGTTCCCAATAGACGCCTTCGTATTGATGCTGGACGTAGAACATCCAGACGCCCGCGCCCCCGGCGACGAGCATGGTGCCGACGACGAGCAGAAGGTACGTCCAAAAGCCGAAGACGAAGCTCATAAGGACGGCCATGATGGCGATGCCGATGTTCATGAAGTGGGCGGAGTGTTTCTCTTTTACGCTGGCTTTCGGGGAGGGGAAGCGTTGCCAGATGAGGAAGAGATAAAGGGGCCCGACGATGAAGAGGATGATTGGGTTGCGGGCGAGGCGGTAGGAGAAGCGCTTCCAGCGGGAGGCTTCGAGGTATTCTTTGAGCGTCATCATCCAGACGTCGCCGGTGCCGCGTTTATCAAGGTGGCCGGAGCTGGCGTGGTGGACGTTGTGTTCCCAGCGCCATTGGCCGTACGGAGTGAAGGCCAGCATCCCGGTGAGGTAGCCGACGATCTGGCAGGCGCGGGAGGACTCAAAAAAGGAGCCGTGGCAGCAGTCGTGAAAGATGATGAACGTCCGCATGGTGAGCAGACCGAGGAGGACGACAAAGCCCGCCGTGGCCCAGTAGGAAAAGGAGAGGCTCCAGTAAATGGCGAACCAAGTGGCGATGTAAGGCACGAGCGTATTGACGAGTTGCCAGATGGCGCGCGGGAGGGACGGCTTTTGGTATTCAGCGATGAGCTTCTTCCAGACGGAAGGCGTGAGCGGCGTTTCGGCGGCAGGGGCTTCTGTGTTTGGATTCGGGCTTTGGTTCAATGTAAAAGGCTGGTTTGCGTGGTCTATTTAGCTGGATTCGGGCCGCTCTCTTAGAGAAACGGCGGCGGATGAATACCCTAGCGCGGAAAAATAGCGAGCGACTATTTTCGATGAACCGGCGCTAGCTCGGACGGGGCTCCTGATTGTGTTTCAGGGTGAACCATGAGCGGATCAAGCTGTTCGCCCGAGCGGCCGTTCCTTCGAATTGCTCGGCGGAAGCCCGTGAGGTCATGAGGATTTGCGGCCCTTCAGCGAGAGTGACGTAGGTGACTCCAGAGCGGAGTTTCGCACCGTTGAGGGTGTATTCGCAGGTAAAGCTGAGGGATTTCCAGCCGTTGATGGGATGTGCGTCGGGGGTTTCTTCGACGATTTTTGCATCCCTGTTACCGACGGGGAGTTGGGCGAGCGCGGCTTTGCGGTATTCGGGGAGGTTTTCGGTGGCGATGGGCTTATCCTTCGAGACCGGGCTGGGGCGTAGCTCGACGATGGCGGTGCTGATTTTTTGAAATGTAAACCGGGTGCCGTCCGCGAGCTTTTCAATCGACGCATCGGAGTCTATCGAGACGTGGTGGTCTTCCGCGGTGCCAGCGAATCTTACCCGTTGAGTCTCTGCACCGTCGGCAAAAAACGTGCGGATCTGGGCCACGAGGTTGATTTCCCCAGCGTGTGCGGAGATGGCGAAGAGTAGGGCGAGTGCGTAGGTTTTCATCGGAAAGTTCTAGTAGCGAGCCATGCGACCTCGGGAGATTACGACGGCGTCCACACTGCCCGGAGGTGGTGCTGCGTCGAAGTTTGTATCGTAGTTGAAGCAGCGAATAGGCGGGGAGTAGATGTTCCCGGTGTCCCATTTGCCAGTGAACTGTGTGCTGTTGAAGAGCTGCACCATCGAGCCGAAATAGGTGCAGTATTGGCCAGTCCAGTTTTCTAGGAAGCGGGGGTAGTTGTGCCCTCCACCTGACCATCCATATTGAGCAGCACTCCCGCCTGGTTGGTAGCCCGATGGCATGACGCCGGCGAGAAGCGCCGTGTTATATGTGGTATTGAGGGCGATGCGGCTCCCGAGGACGGCACTGGCGTTTGCATCGTTCCACGCGTTTGAGAGCAGCATGACGGCATCGGCGATGACGGCTGAAGACTTGCGAACGTAGGTCGAGGTGTTGGGGGAATCTGTGTTGGTTGGGTTTCCGGCGGTGTTGGAAGGGACCGATGTGGCGGCTAAAGCGGGGGTGGTGGCTCCGGTATTGTAATCGCCTTGAATATAGACCCCATTTTGGCTGGCCACGGTGAGGCCGTTATTCGGCAAAATGCCGCCGTTTTTCAGCCGGATGGCGTTTGTGGGGAGGCCTGTTGTCGTCGGGGTGATGTCGTGGACGTATAAAACGCCGTTGAAATTTGTCGCCGCGTCCAGAGTCGTGCGTATTGCGCCAATATCCAGATTGCTGACGCGGATGGTCTTTTGCTCGCGCTGGTCATACATGGAAGTCGCTGTCGCGATTGCGCCTTGGATGGTTGTGATTTGCGCTCCAGTGAGCGTCGTGCCGTTCTGAGCGGTCACGGTCTTTGTGGTGCCGTTGATTGTCACGATGATCCCGGCTTTGTTATAGAGGCGGCGGGTCGCGATGGGCGTGGGGTCTGGTTGTCCGGCGACAGGGGGCTCGATGAGTTCGCGGAAGCTGTCGTTATTCGGGTTGCCGTCACTGTCGCCATCGGGGCCGATCAGCTCGCCGCTTGGGGAGTATGGACCGGCGGGTGCAGCATCGAGAACCAAGCTTTGCTCGATGCCCAAGGGCTCGAGGCGCGAAACTGTATTAATGGAAGACAAATAGGTGGCGGCTTGGTTGTTGCCGGTTGCATAACCGCTCCATGTCGAAACTCTGTAAGGGTCTGCATTACTCCAGCCCAAGACGCTGGAGACAGGACTCTGAAAAGTCAGCGTGCCAGAGGAGAGCGTGTTGCTCACCATCGCGGCGCGGTTTGTGTGAGTCAGTCCGCTGACGTTCATTGTCGGCGGCCTGTAGATTGAGAAGTCGCCTTCGTAAAAATACGCCGTCTGAAAGAGCTGCACGGTGACATACTGAAAGAGCCGCTTGGTCTGGTAGATCAGCGGCGCACCGCCCACGGTTGAGCTACTTTTAACACCTACGTTGGCGAGGTAATTGTAGGTTCTGCCCTTCCATCCAGGAAAGCCGACGACATCCACGACTGCGGCAGTCGGATTTACCGCCGGTGCCCCGAATTCGTCGGCGGCGGAGATTGATAGCATCGTAATGAAAGTCGCTCCCGACAATGCGGGCGGGTTGAGGTTATCACCGCACTCGGTGGTCGTCAGTGTGCGTCCCAATTGTCCAGACCTCTCCTTCCACACTCCGTAGGCGTATTCCAGAGTTCCCTCGGCTGCGGCGCGGACGACGGTAAGGTCCTGCCCGCGGTCCGCGAGGCGGGAGCTTTGGGCGGTGGTCGAGTAGCAGACGGCGACCGTCGTAACTACGAGCGCCAGTGCGCCTACGGTGGCGAGAAGGGTAAAACCGCCTCGTTGTTGGATGGAGATAGTTTTCATGATCCCTTTGCTGCAAACGACACGTCGAGTTGCATGGTGGCGGATTGGTTACTCGTTTCTTTCGCGGAGAGTCGTTGGTCGAACTGCCGGTCCCGCACTCGCAGGGAGACGTTGAGCAGCCTCCGTGAGCCGTAGTCCGTATTTGTAGAGAGGGAAAACGGCGTGCTGTCGTTCGCTCCTACACCGATATTTTCACAAATTACCTCATAGTTCGTCGCAGTGCTAAAGTTTGTGCCGAATTCAGTATTGTCGAAAGAACGGAGTTGGTTCCGATTGCCGACGGGGATGACGACGTATGCCTTTGGTCGGAAAATGTTTACCACTTTTGTGCTGGTCGCGCTCCAATCGACCGCAGAGCCGATCGCGCTGGTGAGGGTGATGACGTGCGATTGTCGGTTGCTGGCGTCTATCGCGCCGTTTGTGACAGACGCGATTTTCATGCGGGTGGTCAAACCATCAAAAATCACCACATCATTCACTCCCGGAGTCGGCGGCGATGCGAGAGCGTGGAGTGACCGCTTTACGGTGAAGGAGGTCGTGGTTGCGAGGAGTCCAGTCCCGCCGGGATGAACCACTACGTAGGGGCCGCCTCTAAATTGATCATATTGCACGCCCGCTGCGCTCCCGCTGGCGACTGCCGCCCCTGTCACGTTCCCCAGCCTCGGTTCGCCTGAGCAGGTATTGATGGAATTCCCGATGCGATCCATGACGATGCGGGTGGCGGTGTGTGAGGAGTTCACCGAGAGGTTTTTCGCAAATGAGAGCATCCCAAAATTTAGGAACGACATCACGCCGATGGCGACAAGGCCGAACGTGACGAGCGACATCAGTAACTCCGCCATCGTGAAGCCTGAATTGCGGTGTGAAGACGGTGTTTTCATCGGCTAATCCCGCGCCCTCGCGGTCGAGGCGGCAAACGTGTAGTTTTTGGTCCGATAGGCGTAGGTCAGCGAGAACTGAACCAACCGAAGTCCTGTGACCGACGAGGTCGTCACGGTGCGCGTGAGGGTTCCGCGGACCGTGCTATTCGCGGTTCCATTTTCGGCGAGAACGGTAACGAGGCCATCTGTCCCTCCATCATCTTCCCACACCGCCCCGTTCGCAGGGGTCGTCGCTAAAATTGCGGGTAATATGTTCGGCGTGTATTTCTCCGACAACGCACGGTCGATGTTTCGCTGCACGATTGCGCGGGCGTTTGTCTGGATACGGGACAAGACTGCGCGCTGATTGAGGAGGAGCAAAGACTGCATCACCCCCAGAAAGGTCACTGTAATGACGAGACATGTGGCGAGAGTCTCGATCAGCGCAAAGCCGCGAGCACGGAAGAACCGTGATTTACCAGCAGCAGTAGAAAAGTGTGATTGTGCGCGCAACATTGCTCCCCTTTTAAGCACGGAGCGTGCCGCCACCTGCGCTGATTCCTTACCCTTGAAGGATGTCTTTCACCACATGCCCGTACACGTCCGTCAGCCGGTAATTGCGCCCGTCGTGCTTGTAGGTCAGCCGTTCGTGGTCGAGGCCGAGCTGGTTCAGGATGGTCGCGTGTAAGTCGTGCATGTGAACTTTATCCACGATGGCGTGATGGCCAAATTCATCGGTCTCCCCGTACGCGATGCCCGGCTTCACCCCGCCGCCCGCCAGCCACACGGAGAAGCCGCCGGGGTTGTGGTCGCGGCCTGTGCCGTTCTTCTCGGCGTAGGGCGTGCGCCCAAATTCGCCGCCCCACCAGACGAGCGTGTCGTCGAGCAATCCGCGCGCGGCGAGGTCAGCGAGGAGGCCGGCGACGGGCTTATCCACCGCGCGAGCGTGCTCGCCGTGTTTGGGTAAATTGCTGTGCTGGTCCCACGCGGGGTTGTTCGAGTTATCGCCGTAGTTCACTTGGATAAAGCGGACGCCGGATTCCGCCAGCCTGCGGGCCATGAGGCACTGGCGGCCAAAGTTATCCGTCGGTTGTTCGTTGATCCCGTAAAGCGCCAGCGTCGCGGCGGATTCGCGGCTGAGGTCCACCACGTCCGGCGCGTGCGACTGCATCCGCCAAGCGAGTTCGTAGCTCTGGATGACGGCCTCCAGCTCGCTGTCGCCTGGCTTGGCGGCGAGCTGCTCGGCGTTGATCTCGCGGAGCAGGTCCATCTGCCGCTGCGCCGCCTCCGGCGAACGGGCCGACGTGATATTGCGAAAAGCCGTCTCTTTTGCCGAGAGCCCACTGCGCCCGAGCGCCGTGCCCTGATACACAGCGGGCAGGAACGCATTGCCGTAATTACGCGGCCCGCCATTGCCCAGACTCGGCGAGATGCTCACGAAGCCCGGCAGATTTTCATTCGCCGAGCCCAGCCCGTACGTCACCCACGAGCCCATGGACGGGCGGATGAAGTTCGTCGTCCCCGTGTGTAAAAAGAGCGTCGCCGGGCCATGCGCGACTCCTTCCGTGTGCATGGAGCGGATCACGCACAGCTTATCCGCGTGCGCCGCCATCTCGGGGAAAAGCTCGCTCACCCACGTCCCACACTGCCCGCGTTGCTTGAAGTCCCACATCGGCTTCATCACCCGCTGCTCTGCGCCCTTCCCCGTCTTTGCCAACGCGCGCGCATCGTCGAAGTGCATCATCTTCCCATCGTCGGCAAAGAGCCGCGCCTTGTGGTCGAACGAATCCACCTGCGACACCCCGCCCTGCATAAAAAGAAAGATCACCCGCTTTGCACGAGGCGTGTGGTGCGGCGCACGAGGCGCGAGCGGATTAGCCCCCTCCGCCAAAAGCCCTGCCAGCGCCATAGAGCCAAAGCCGCAAGCGAGCCGCTGAAGTGCCGAACGTCGGGTAAAGAGCGTGGAGTTCATGCCCGCTATCGTACCTCTGCATGGCGGCAGCGGCAAGATTGGTTCGAGTATTTCGTGGACAATACGGCCGTTTTTTACCGAAGACGGGAGCTGTGTTTTTCATCGCTTCCGCAACCGACATACCGACTGTGCCCCCGGAGTATGTTTCGATCTCGTCTGCGGTGCTTGTGTGGGCGACGCTGGGAGGCTTGATCGTTTACTATCGGGCGCTCGTGCGAATGGTGGACCGCGGTGGGCGCTTGCGGCGCGACATGCTCGGGATTCCGGACCTTCCGGTGCTCGCGGTGTTGCTCTTCCTTCTCGGACTCATCGCCGTGTACACATGGCTCCCAAAAGGACCGCCCGTCCCGATGAACTCAGCGCATATCATCCCCGGCGCGCTTGAGTTCGCCGTGTTTCCTCTGGGCATCTTGGTCTTCCTCAATGCTCGCAACATTAGCATTATCGAACTCTTCGGCTTGCGCAAAGTGCCCGTCGTGACTGCGCTGGGATACGGCTTCGGATTCCTCGTCGCGCTCCTGCCGATATTCATTGCCGCCTCGGAGTTTGCCGCCCGCAAGCTCGGGAGCGAGGCGAAGCTCCAGCCGCTCGTCGAGCTCTACCAAGCCGCCGTCCGCAACCGCGACTGGACGGTCATCTGGCACACCTGCCTTGCCGCCGCCGTCATCGCGCCCATCTCGGAAGAGATCCTTTTTCGCGGCTACCTTTACCAAGCACTCAAGCGCTTCATCGGCCCGATCCCCAGCGCCATCCTCGGCGCCGTCCTCTTCGCCGCCATCCACCCTACCGCGGCTGGGCTCCCAGGGCTCACGCTCCTCGCGCTCGCTCTCACCATCGCCTTCGAGTGGTCCGGTTCGCTTCTCGTGCCGATCGTGATGCACGCGCTCTTCAACAGCCTCAGCCTCGCATGGGGCGCGTGGACGACTTCGCAACTCCCATGAAGCTCTCCTCTCTGGGCGAAGACGCCGTCGTCCGCGAACTCATTCGCGGCCTCCCGCTGGGCGAAAACGTCATCGTCGGCGCTGGCGACGACTGCGCTGTGCTCGGGCAAAAAAACGACGGTTGGTGGCGCTTGGTAAAAACCGACGCTGTCATCGCAGGCGTCCATTTTCTCCCCGAGGAAAAAGCCGCCCGCATCGGCTGGAAAGCCCTCTGCCGCGCCATCAGCGACATCGCTGCCATGGGCGGAATCCCCGAGCACGCGCTCATCACCCTCGGCGTCTCCGGCGACACCGACCTCGCTTGGCTACGCGGGCTCTATACCGGTCTGCGCAAGGCTGCACGCCGCTTCGGCGTTGGCATCGTCGGCGGCGAGACATGCCGATCGCCCGGCGCGACCTTCATCAATATCGCCCTCAGCGGGCGCGTCGAAAGGAACCTCTGCGTCCTTCGCTCCGGCGGAAAAGTGGACGATGCAATCTACGTCACCGGCACCCTCGGCGGCTCGCTCGCGGGCAAACACCTCGACTTCATCCCCCGCCTCGCCGAAGCCCGCTGGCTCGTCGCCCACCACCGCCCCAGCGCCATGATGGACCTCAGCGACGGCCTTGGATCCGACCTCCCGCGCCTCGCTGCCGCCAGCAAATGCGGCCACGAACTCTGGCCACTCTCGCTCCCCTGCACGCCGGGTTCCACGCCCGTCAATGCCATGAACGACGGCGAAGATTTCGAGCTGCTCTTCACCATCGCCCCCCCCGCCGCCGCCGCGCTGGAGCGAGCTTGGCGTAAGCAATTCCCCAAGCTCCCGCTCACCTGCATCGGCCGCCTCACACGCAAAACTCCACGTCCCCGAGGAAGCTCCCGCTCGACTGGATACGACCACTTCAAAGCGCAGTGAACCGCGAGAGCACAGCGCTCGCCACTATTTCAAAAGCGAACGACGAAGCTGCTATCGGAGAAACGGGTTTGTCCGCTTCTCGATACCGATCTTTGTAGCGGGGCCGTGGCCGGGCAGCACGGTGACGTTATCATCTAGGAGCCACAGCTTTTCGCGGATGCCGCTCAGGAGCAGCGCGTGGTCGCCGCCGGGGAGATCGGTGCGTCCGATGCCGCCAGCAAAGAGGACGTCGCCGCCGAAAAGGACGCCGCTTTCTTTCTCCAAAAAGCACAGACTGCCAGGGCAGTGGCCGGGCACGAGGAGCACTTGGAAGTCAACGCCGGTGAGAAGATCGGAGTCGGTTTCCTCCATGAAGTGATCGGGCTCTACGGGCTCGATCTCCCAGTTCATGCCGAACTGTTTGTAGAAGTTGCGGTCGGTGATGATGGGCATGGTATCGCGGTGGCAGACGACGCGGCAGCCGTGCTCGGCCTTGATGCGTGCCGCGTCCCAAACGTGGTCGATGTGTCCGTGCGTGAGCAGCAGCCATTGCACGCGGTGGCCGCTTTCTGCGAGCCAGTCGGCGGCTCCTTGTGGGGCATCAATGAGGATGCCGCTATCGGGCAGGAAGAAGGTGTTGGTGTCGAAGATGCCTCCGGTGAATACGTCGATTTTCATAGATGCCGAATTTATGTCCATGGTCGATCCCGAATGACACGGAAAATCCCGTCAAGATTCCGGCTCGCCAGCGACGGAGTTCCACAAGACTCTCATGAAATGCGAACTCCAGCTTTCATACTCGTCATAGCCCTCTTCCATTTCATCACCACCGGCCACGCGGAGCCGAAGGTTGCCAACCGATTCGAGAAAGAGATCGCGACCTACGAGGCGGCGGATAAGACCAACCCGCCTCCGCAGAGTGCCGTTTTGTTCACCGGCGCATCGGGCATCCGGATGTGGAAAACGCTCGCGGAGGACTTCCCAGGGGTGACCGTCGTCAACAGGGGCTTCGGAGGGTCGCAGCTCTCGGATTCGGTGGAGTTCGTGGACCGCATCGTCGTCCCGTATCACCCCAAGACAATCGTCATCCAGGCCGGCGGAAACGACATCAACTCCGGAAAGTCACCGGAACAAGTGCTGGCAGATTTCCAGACATGGGTCGCCAAGGTGCGGGCAGCGCTGCCCAAAGTGCGCCTCATCTATCTCAGTCAGGGCCCGAGCCCGCTGCGATGGGCGCAACGCGAGAAGCAGCAGCAGGCGAATCAACTCGTCCGCGACTTCATCGCGGGGGGCGAGAACATGGCGTTTGTGGACATCTGGGCTCCATGTATCGGAGCCGACGGCCAGCCGCGCCCGGAGTTGTTCATCGCCGACCGGCTGCACCCAAGCGCCGAGCAATATCAGATCCGCGCCAAACTCATCCGCGCGGCATTGGAGTAAATCAGGCCGGTTTGTGCTCGCAGAGCGCGTTCCGTGCGACCACCCACTCCTCCACCGGAAGCCCGCCAATGAGATGCTCCGAGAGCACGCGCTCGAAGCGGTCCTTCGTCATATCGCCGTACCACACGCCTTCCGGATAAACGACAATCCACGGCCCACCGATGCAAATGCGGAAGCACTGCGCCTTCGTCCGCATCGCCTGCACGCCCGTTTCGCGGACCCGTTGCTTGATATGCTCCCAAAGCACTTCGGCGTCGGCAGGCACGCAGCAGTCCGGGCCCATGCACAAAAAGAGATGCCGTTGAGCGGTGGCGATTGTGGCTTTCTTCAGCCCGGCGGAAAGAGCGTCCATGATGGGACCACGAATGACCAAGCGGGACCCGGGGCGCAAGCGCGGGGATTCACTATGCACCGGTCCTCTACTTGGGCGCTGCGGAAGACGCGATTTTCCCGAGGTCGGCGAGCCCTTTCTCAAACTGCGGGCCGCACATCTTTTCGCAGTCCATAAACAAGCTGAACGCCTTGCCCATGAACGTCTGCGGACCATACATGGCCCACGTCACCACCGTCTTGTCGCCGTCGGGTTTGAAAGTGAAATCCACTGTGCTCGTGCCTTCCATCGGCTTCTTCCAGTCCATGCGCATCCGCACGAGTTCACCAGGCTTGCTCTCGGTGATGGTCGCGGAGCCCGTGCCAACTTCCTCGCCCTCCCAACTCGCCACCGCGCCGACGCCGGATTGCGGCCCGCTGTAAGTATTCTTCGCGGCGGGATCGAGTTTGAGCCACGGGTTCCACTCGTTGAATTTCCGGTGGTCATTCACATGCTCGAAAAGCGCGATCGGTGAGGCCGCGAGCGTTGCGCGTCGTTCGACACGGAAGTTGTTCGGCTGCATCGCTGCGATGATGAGAAAGATGACAATGATGGCCGCGAGGCCGATGAGGATTTTCTTGAACATGGTGTTTTGATGGTTGGTTAGAGTTTTGCCGCGAGTGATGAGAGCCGATCTGTGCATTGGCCTCAGCCGGGATAAAAGCCGATTTTCTCTGCATACTCGGCGCCCGCCCACGCTAGGTCGCCGGGACGCTCACGCCGCATCAACTCCAGATGAGCCCCGGTTTCTGCCTTCTGCTATTTCATCGCATCCCGGCACCACTTCAGGGACATCAGCGCGTAACCGGTGCCGTAAGACTGGCCATAGTCGTAGAGCGGATAGTCCCACCACGACCCGTCTTTTTCCTGACGGGTGAGAAGTATTCGCGCGAGTGCCGGAGCGAGTTCGCGCTGTTTTTCCTTCGCCAAATACTGCGCGGAGACCGTGAAATAATAGACCCCGTAGTAGTAAAAATATCCGGCGATCTTGAACGTGGATTCGTGCGGAACGGGCTTCTTGCGCCCGTAGTCGAGCCAGTGCTCGAACTCGATGAAATTGTCCGCCCACGTGGAGAGCACCGAGTCGCTCATCTTCGAATCGCCAAAGGCCCGGAGGGTCGCGTTGCACGCTTGTGAACGGCCGAGCGACCCATTGCGGCGGTTGATTTCATTCTGCGGCGCAAAGCGATGACTATGGGAATACGCGTAGGTAAAATCCGGGAACTGCTGGCGGCGAATCGACTCCAGCGAGGTATCCACCACCTTTTGATCGAGCGTGATCCCCATCGTCTCCCGCGCCTCGTGCATCGCGAGCAGCACACTCGCAGTGGTGAACGAAGTCGTGATACCGGTCGGCTTTTGAGTGTGTAACTCTTCGAACACATGCAGGTAGCCCCAGCCGCCGTTCAAGTATTCGTAACGGTCGGCCAGCCCCACCTGCTGTTGCGCGAGCGCCTTGAGCGATGCCTGCCGCGCAGGGTCTCCAGCGGCGGATTGGTAGAGGCGCGAAATCGCACGCAGACCGTAAGCATGACCCCAAGCATTATAAGTCGTCGTGGGATCCGCACGGCGCAGTTCCGGGAATTTCTTAAACGCCCATTTCTCGGCCTTCTCGATCGCCGCTTTGACTTCGGGGCGCGAGTCGTGCGCATCCACCAGTCCGGAAATCGCGAGTCCACTCGTGCCAATCAAGTAAGCGTCCTGCGCGCCGGGAAGTGGCGCGTAAATATTCAGCCCTTTCGTGCGGGTGGGGCCGCCGAACGAACCGTCCGGGTTTTGTTTCCCCACCAGAAAGTCCACCCCCTTGGTGATCGCCGCCTCCACCGCTGCGGGCGTGACCTGCTCCTTGGGGATGAGCACGCGGCTATCGACAACGGCGGGCTTGTCCTCCGCGCCGAGCGGCACACAGAGCGCGACCAGGGATGCAATGACTGCGGACCTCATGCGCCGGGAACGACCACCTGCATGTCTTTTGTGAGCCCCGAGAGAATCTCCACTTTCTCCCCGGACGTCATGCCGCGCTTTACCGGCACGTGCTTGATCACTCCATCCGATTCCTCGACATCGACTTCCCAGCCTCCTTCGTTTGTCGCATTCAAAGCTTTCGCAGAAACGGTCAGTGCATCGGCCTTGTGATATGCAATCACTTGGGCCGTCGCAGTCATGCCCGCGACCAGCGGAATGTCCGCAGGATACTGGCCGCTCATTGTGACCCGATAGCGCCCGTCAATCCCGGGAGTCCCAGAAACGCTGGACACTTTCACCGGAAAGGAAACGTCCGCGCGGCCGGTAAAGTTCGCGAAACCGGCGAGCTCGGATTTTAGGGAACGCGCGGTCGCTTCATCCACGGTTGACTCCAGAACCATCGCGGCATTGCCCGGAACTACCACCGCAAACGGGCGGCGGGTTGCTACTGGCGCGAGGACTGTGAGCGCCTTCGCCGGGTCGCCTGGTGCCCAGCGTCCATCCTGGATGTTTCCGTAGTAAAAATAGCCGTCCGCAGGCGCTGTGAGGACGAACAGGTTTTTCTCCGACTGAAGTTTCGCGAGATTCTCCGCGCTGCGTTTCGCATTCACGCGTGCGTCCTCAAGCGCAATACGCTTGAGCTCCAAAGCGCGCGGGATGTTCTGCTCCTGTTCCTTGATCGCGACCGACGCGGTGAGTGCGTCACGCTCCAAAGTCACGGCCTCACGCGGCATCGTTACCTCCATCTGCCGTTTGTGGCCGAGCTTCGCGAGTGAAAGCCCGATCTCCGCAGCCTTCACGCTTTCGCGCTGGCGCCTCATCACGATTTCCTCGGTGTTTTCCGTGAGGTCGTCGGCCTTGTACATTTTTTCCAACTGCTTCATTTCCTCACGTTCTCCATCAAGCCGGAGTTCCGCCTGCTTTAACGCGAGATTGGCCCGCGTGATGTCCGCCTCGCGCCGGACGCTCTTGAAGTATTCCCACGCCTCCGCGGCTTCCTCCGCTTTGATCTTCGCGGCTTGTAATTGCAGAGGCAGGCTCTTTTCCGCCGTGACGAATTCCGCCTCCGCATTTGCCTGCGCCAGCTTACCTGCGGCGGCGGCGGACTCCGCATCGCGAAGCTTTTTCAAATAGTCCTCGTCATCGAACCGAACAAGCACCTGATCTTTTTTCACCAGACTGCCGTGCGGGACAATCTCCGCGATTGTGAAAACGCCCCATTGCCGCGCATCGACCGTGATCGGCAACGCTGCAGCAGGAAGCACCGTTGCAGAGAGCGTCGGGCGGATTGTGAATGGTTCGCTTTTGACGGGCGCTTTGGCCGCTAGAACAGCGGAACAAGCACAGAGCAATGACAGGGCGATGTGTTTCATAGTGTAGAAAAATCCAGGAAAGCAGGATTAGGTTCGCGTGAAAACGAAAGGTTAATCCTCTGGGTGATCTGCACGGTGAATTGTGCGCCGACCGTGTGGCTGAAATCGCGGGGGCCGGCTTCGTGTTCGAGGCTGTATTGAGGTTTGCGCCGGGTATGGGGGATGAAGCGGTAGCTGAGGGCGGCGTCCGGCCGCCAAAGGTTGCGGCCCCAGGATTTGGTGCCGCCGGTGCCGTCGGGGACTGCGGAGAAGAACTGCTGGTTCCAGCGAAGTTAGTCGAGCAACGGGCGAATGGCCGGATGGATGGTCGATTTACCGCGAGAGGACTCGGAGACTGGGAGACGGGGAGACGGCGCTCCTCTTCTCCAAGTCCCCAAGTCCCCAAGTCCCCAAGTCCCCAAGTCCGCGTCAGGCAATCACCGCCTGCGCCTCCGGGCACGGCGCGGCGTTGCCTCCGTCGTTTGCGGCTACGACTCGGACCTTCACGGTCTGTCCGGCGGTGAATCCTTTTAGGATCACGGTGAGGTCTTTCGAGTTCGCGCCGGTGCGCCAGTCGGTGTCCACGCCCACCACGAATATCTCGATGATGTATCGCGTCGCGCGGACTGCGTACGGCCAGGTCACTTCCAGACGATTCGCGCTTGCGGGGGCGAGCGTGACGGATGCCACGGACTCGGGCGCGCTTGGGTTGGCGGGGATGTTTAGCCCGAAGTCTTCCCACCTCGCATCGTCGTCGGAGATCAGCCCTTCCAGCTCGTTAATCAGACCGCGGACCCGCTTGCGCAGGGCTCCCTCGGCGGTGGTGCGATTGGCAAATGCCGTCGTCTGCGCCGACTCCGAATTCGCCACCGCCTGCCGCGCGTTCGAGAGCGTCGTCCACGCCGCGAGACAGATCGCCGCCGTCGCGCCCATGTCCACGCTCTCGTTGGCCGGCACGGCGGTGAAGTAATCCTTCAGGCTGTCGAGCAACGTAAAGCGCGGGTCCATCGTGGTGGGGACGGCTGTGGATTGGCCGGGGAAGCCCGTCGGCTCCCACGCCGCGCTCCAGCGCTGGCCGAGTTTTTGTGCGAGGCGCAGCTTGCAGTTGGTCAGCACCGTCTCGCCAGCGGCATTTGCGACGGCGAGTGCGGCGAAGGCATCGCTCAGGGCGGATTTTTTCAAGCCCACTTGCAGTTCGGATTGTGCGAGCCCGGTGATGGCGGCGCGGATGACTGCTTCCGTGTTTTGTTTAATGCCGATGGGCCCTTCGTGTGTATGGCAGCCGTCCGCGATCCGGTCGGCCAGCGCGCGTAGGATGTCGTTGTTATCAGGTGTTGCGTTGCTACTCATGGTTCGTCTGTTTGTTTTTTTGGTTTTTGGGGGAGAAAGCGGCGGCGGCGCGGATGGCGAATCCCATGTCCCTTGGTCCCAAAATGCGGACGGGTCATCCCAATTTGGCATGGCGGAAATGAGCTGCGGATTGGCGGGCGGCGAAAGTAGTCAGCGACTTTAGTCGGCGCGGTGTGGCGCCTTCGAAAACTGCGGATGTTGTCGGGCGATGACTTCTTGCGAAGCGTTCCCGGCCCGAAAGCACGGCGGTGTGCCGACTGAAGTCGTGGACTACTTTCGCGTCCCGTCCCTCGTGCCGTCTGCTGCGATTCGCGGTGCTTTTAGTAAGGCCAAGCTGCTTCTCCCCAGCCGAGAATCTCGGCTGACGTGCCGGAGCCTCGGAAGTCCCAGCCAAGAATCTCGGCTGACGTGCCGGAGCCTCGGAGGTCCCAGCCGAGAATCTCGGCTGACGTGTCGGAGCCTCGGAGGTGCCAGCCGAGAATCTCGGCTGACGTGTCGGAGCCTCGGAGGTGCTGGCCGAGAATCTCGGCTGACGTGCCGGAGCCTCGGAGATGCCAGCCGAGAATCTCGGCTGACGTGCCGGAGCCTCGGAGGTGCCAGCCGAGAATCTCGGCTGGTGTGTCGGAGCCTCGGAGGTCCCAGCCGAGAATCTCGGCTGACGCGCCGGAGCCTCGGAGGTGCCAGCCGAGAATCTCGGCTGACGTGTCGGAGCCTCGGAAGTCCCAGCCGAGAATCTCGGCTGACGTAGTCCCGTCTCTGAGCCATCAGAGACGAACAAATCCCCGCACCACCGCGCCGGTTTCCCGCCATTTCCCAACCCCTGCCCGCCCCGACCAGACGCCCCGACCGCGATTCCGCGGACAGTTTGAAGTGCGATGGCGAAGCGTTTGTGCATGGGGAAAGAAAGCCACAATCGCCGTTCGCGGTCACTGACTCTAAAGTTGGCACTTTTTCCTCTGTAACCGCCCGCACCGCCGCGCCGCCCCGAGCACCGCCGCGATGGGATCCAGCCCCATCGCCTCACAAATCCGCGCCGCCACATCGAACGAAAACCACGACCGCCCCGAAACCAATTTGCGCAAGGCCTCGCGCGAGAGCTGCGCCCGCTTCACCACCCCCGCCGCCTTCAGTCGATGCTTCTGCAGCCACTTCCGCATCTCCGCCGCCAGCGCCGGCGCGAGCGGATGCAAATAATCCGCCGAAGGCGAACACCGCACCTTCACCCCCAGCGTCGCCAGCACCGCCAAATCCCTATCCCGCCGCCGCTTAGTTTTCGTGCCCGATGGATGCTCTGGAGTCTTCGTTTTCATGGAGGTAATACGCGAGCGAGCGCGCAATCTTTCAGAAAACCCGCGCAAGTTCTGGATGGAAAGCAACGCATACCACCAACCCTTAGCTCCCCATCGCCGGGTGGCAAATGAAACGGCTGTGAGGAACGCGCACCGTTCACGAATCGCCCAAGGAAGGACACCAACCGAGGGCCAAAGGCCCGAACCCATCCCAGCCTCGCGCAGCGCCCGAGGTGAGCGCCATGGAATTATAGGAAGGGCTGAAGGCCCGGCATAATCGCGGGTCGCCATTGGCAGGAATAGGTCGGGCCTTCAGCCCTAAATGTTTGGACGGACCGGATCCTTGGGCGTTGCCCAAGGCTGGGATGGAGCGCGCCGTTGGCGCAGGCCTTCGGGTTTCACTTCGCCCCGATGTACGACGCATTCGGCAAGATAACGCGCAAGTCGCTGGCGAAGGTGTAGGACATCTCGCCGGTCTTCACATTCACCTTGCCTCCGAACCCATACCGACTGCGGTGCGCTTTTTCGCCCATCAAATTGCAGCAGGCTAGACGGAATGAGGCATGGATGAAATGGCCGGATCAGTGGCGACAATTTGCATGAGGGCAACGTGGATCTCCTGCCACGTCTGAGCGAGGTCGAGGGACAGTGCGCGAATGCGATGGCCGTGCGTGGTGAATTCGACAGCGAAGTCGCGAGTTGTGCGCGGGTAAAGGAGGACGCCTTCAGCCTGCTCCCAACCGGGTTCACAGGACTGCTGTCGCAGGTAGGTGAAGAGCTGATAGAGATTGGCTGATGGAAGCCTTGCTGTCCCGTAAGCGCCGACCTTGAGCGCCTGAGCGTAAAACTTTGTGTCGAGGATGATTCGCGCGACCCGGGCCGCGGAGGCATACGTCGGTCTCCATACGCGGCACCAGTGCCTGTGCGTCCGCGTTCCGGGCGGTAATCTGCCATTGGATAACCGGAGCGCTGACCCTCCACTCGGCTGGAAGTTCGTGCCGGTAAAAATTGCGGACGAAGTTTTCGAAAAGCCCCGGAAGCCCGTCCCGGACGAAGTCGCGGAAGCGGCGGGTGCCACCGTGTTCAGCAGGGAGCCAGTGTTCGTGGACGAACTCGCAGATATGGAGTAGGAAGACGTAGATGCGGTTGTTGCGGTGGAGTTGGACGCGCCGAAAGTGCTCCGTGCGTAGCTCGACGTTCTGCACCGGTGTGAGCCAGCGAAGCAAGTCATGCACGTCGGTGCGCGTCGTTGCATCAAGTTCCTCCGCTTCGTGGAGCCGCTGAAGTGTGGTCTTCAGGATGCGATTCGGAAGGGTGTCGTATTCTAGTTCATCCCATGCGCAGGCTGCACGACCTTGGCGGAGTAGATTGCGCCGCAGGGTCTGGGTGACGAGGAGCTTGCCACGCACGCCTGGGATTTCGTCTTCGCGCGATAGGTAGCCACGGTCCAAACCGCGCCGGAGCAAGCGACGCGTGCCGTTCACCAACACCCGGGCAAATAGATTGAGAAGATCGGTTGAATCCAATGCGTCCACATCAGCGAGGGTGTCCTTTTCCTCCAACACGTCCCATGCGTAGCACAGGAGGTAATATATGTTCGCGATGGGGATGTCGCCAGCACCGGAGGAAACAGGACTAGAGGCTGTGCCCGGCCCGACAGGAGCGCCTACTGATTCAGCCATTGTGAGAACTGAGGACATGGGTCGTTGCGCTCCCTCACTCGGCGAGCAACTCAGCCACTAGTTTTTCCACGCGCTCGCGGGAATCGAAGTATTCCTCCAGAAGCGGCTGGATTTCTCCTGCGATTACTTCGCGATACCAAGCCTCATCCGGCGGATGGCCCTCTTGTGGGCAGAAAAAGCTGTGGCCGATGCGGAACCCCGGACCGAGGTCTCGCTCCTTCTCAATCACCGCGTTCAAGGTTCCGACTTTCGCGCGAATCCGTGCGATCAACTCGTCGGACGCGCTGCGCTCCCTGAGCCACGCGGCAAACGCCGGGGAATCAAGTGCGGGTTCGAGCGTTACGAAGGCAAAGCGCCGTCGCAACGCGTAGTCAACCATGGCGAGGGAACGGTCGGCGGTGTTCATGGTTCCGATGAAGTGGAGATTCGCCGGGAGGTGAAACGTTTCATCGGGCCCTTCAGAGTAAGTAAGCGGAATGGCGTGAGCAGGTCCGCGCTTGTCGGATTCGATCAGCATCAGTAGTTCGCCGAAGATCTTGGCGAGATTGCCGCGATTGATTTCATCGATGATGAAGAACCAATCTCGATCTGGGTCATTCCGGGCAAGACGAGCGAACTGATGAAAAACGCCATCCCGACGCTCCAAACCCGTCCGGGTCGGACGGAATCCTTGCACGAAATCCTCGTAACCGTAACTCGGATGGAACTGAACCATGGCGACGCGTCGCTCATCGCGCTTCCCCATCAAGGCAAAGGCCAGTCGGCGGGCAATGAATGTTTTGCCGACCCCAGGTGGCCCCTGAAGGATGAGAGCTTTCTTCCGTTTGAGGCGCGAGAGAATGGTATCAAGTTCATCGGGCGACATGAACAGGCCTGCGAGTGCGTCGTCTTTTGTGAACGGAGCGATTTGCGGAGGCTGAATGCCAACGTTTCGCGCATCAATGAGCGCGCGGATAGCTTCGTATTCGTCTGCGGTGACTGCAAACAGGCTCCCCTGATTGCTCACGATCGGCTCGCACTGCGCAAGGGCCGGTATCGCCTGCAACTCGTCCCACGTCACGGGCTCGGCGAATTGTTCGGTCTTGCGAAACTCAATCTTCTCCTGTCCGGGAGGCCCATGAAGCGCCTTCGTGATTTCACAGACCGCGACAATTTCTTTGTCTGGAGTGGTGACGTAGCCGATGAGGATGTCGCCGGGTTTGACAGCGGAGAAGTATTTGAATCTCTGCCGCTTGTTCCCTGCTTCGTTGTGTGACGAGTATGTTTGAACCGAACCGACCGGGGCGGTTCGGAAATCCCAGATCTTGGGGTTCGCATTTAGCCACCAATATGCGATGCCAGGCGAAGTCGTAACGGTCGCGGATTTTGAAGGCTCCGGCCCAAGTTCGAGTCCGACTTTCCCGGCGATGAGTTTTACGAAATCCTCATACGGCGTGATGTCCGTGAGGGTCTTCATCGCCATCTTGCTCTCTTGCGGCATCTCCCATTCGCCCTTTCCCAGCCACTTCACTTTGCGGACGTGCTTATAGTGCGTCCTCTTCTCATCAAACTCGTATTC
This sequence comes from Chthoniobacteraceae bacterium, assembly GCA_947471505.1. Classification (GTDB taxonomy): domain Bacteria; phylum Verrucomicrobiota; class Verrucomicrobiia; order Chthoniobacterales; family Chthoniobacteraceae; genus SXWH01. Next base: position 147,763 of record CANIWM010000001.1, read on the forward strand.
GCCCTCGACCACGCCGTAGCCAAGCAGTTTGGTGAAGCCCTGCTTGGCGAAAATGACGTCGCCTATTTCGACGTCATGGACGAACTGCCAGCAGGTATGAGCATCGTTTTTCTTTGATGAATCGGCCGGCCACAGTTCTAGTAGTTTCTCGCGAATCTCGTCCTTGTTCTTGAACTCGCGGAGGTCGGGCGTCCCATCCCATCCGATCGCTGCGATGCCATTTTTGTAAAACTCGTCCCAGTGCTCACCGCCCGCCCCCGCAGACCACGTCCAATACTTGCCGGATGCCGTAGTTCCGTCCGGCATCTGAACTTCAGCGCCTTCCAGAGTCTCCGGTGATTCTTCGTCCATCTTCTCCTGAACCCGCTGAAAGATTTCGAGTGCTTCCGGCATCGACGGTTTTGCTTTCTGCCCCTCGGGTGTAAGCACCCAAACGCCTCGCTTCACTGAACCGATGAGACCGGCTTTGCTGAGATAGAACCGTGCCCAATCGACATGATTCTTAAATCGAGAGGCGCCGGACGACATCGTCTCGTTTCTCTTCTCCTCGGTCACACCCGTGTGGCTAGCGACCCACTCCAACACGGCCTTTGGTGTTCCAGTTCCACCCAAGTCGCGCAAAGCGTCGAGGACAGGACCAAAGAAGCGGACGAAGCGCGGACCTGATGGGGAATCCTCCCGGAGAACCATCCCCGTCGTTTCCTCTTCGCTCTCCGCCTCTTCCGCCACCAGACCTGATTCGTAAGCGTCGAGCGAGATTTGCGGAAAGTTCTCCCCAGCGCTTGCGACCGCTTTCTCCAGCCAAGAGAAGTAGCCTGCCGCCGTCTTGCTTTCCCAGACAATGCCGCGCTGTTTGAAATATCCTTGAGTGTGCTTATCGCACGGGAGGAAACCCTGCGGGTTGATCCAAAAAAGGCTCATGGTCAACTTGGCGAGGCCCATTTGGCCGACGCCCAGAGCCTCATCAAAAAGAGCCCGGTCGAATGTTCGCCATTTGTTTTCGACTCCAGCTCGCGCTGTTCGCCAAAGAGTTGAGATGTCGTCCGCCTCTCGATTTGCGAGGTATGCAAACGCCCAACTGTTCTGGGCGTTCGCGATGGGTATTCCATCGAAGTCATCCGGCACAGGTGAGGATAGATTCCACGTGGTCTTTATCTTTCCGAGGATCGCCTGCCGACCGCTGACCGAACTCGTGCGATTGAAGCTGGCGAAGAAGGTAAACGGATCGATTTCAGCGAGCGGGACGACTTTTCCTCCAGCATCTCGGTCGTTGAGAAGGATGACCTTCATTCCATCCAACCGCATCTGTCCGAGTAGGCCGAGCAGTTCGCCTTGCCGGTTTTCAAACTCCAACACCTTGTGGGCAATTTCGGAGTAGATGGGAATCCAGGTGAAGCTCATAAATTTCAGAGGTGTTGTTCAGACTTCTGCCAGCGCACGTCGCTGCCCTTGCCAAGGACCTCGCGGCAGAGGTGGACGATGTCCTCGGCGTGGGAGTCGTCCTTGGCGAAGATGAGCGTCTTGGGCACGAGCGTGCGGTCAGGGAACAGCTCGGCCTGCACGATGTCGCGGTAGGTGCGCAGGATGGTGCGGATCTGGTCGGGCACTACGACGGAGCGGTCGAGGTCGGCGGGCGTGTAATACAGTTGCGCGTCGATTTGCTGACGGGCGCGTTGTTCGGGATTTAGCTCAGACATGCGGCGGAGGGTCTAAGGCTGCTGCGCCGCGATGGCAAGATGGATGGTCGTTTTACCGCCCTGACCGCCGAACTGATTGCTGGGAACGTGGGAGCCCTTTTTCGATTGCGCGAAGAAGACCAGGGTTTCGTGTGGTTGTATAGTTCGGGGAAGTACGGACGCCAGTTTGGGAGACTGGGAGACAGGGGACAGGCATTGACGCTCAAGCGGCGGCCAAAATTCGAGGGCTGCCCTCTATCTCCACGGCGGGGCGTTTGGGCTTTGCCCAGAGCAGCAGCATCGAACTCAGCACTACGCTGATGCATCCGGCTTCCTGGAAGATGATGGCCACGATTGGGGTCAGCATTCCGAATGCACCGAGCGCGAGGCCGATCACGTTGTAGATGATGGACAGGAAGATGTTCAGCTTGATGCGCCGGAGCACGGCCCGCGACATGAGGATGAAATCAACGATGCGCGACAGGTTGTCGTTCATGAGGGTGACATCGGCGGTCTCGATGGCGACATCCGTCCCCGTCGCGCCCATCGCAATGCCCACGTCGGCCAGGGCGAGCGCCGGGGCGTCGTTGATTCCGTCGCCGATCATTCCGACGGTGTGTCCGGCGGCCTGCAGCTTTCTCACGAATTCCTGCTTCTGCTCTGGAAGCAGGCCTGCCTGGAAATGCTCCACGCCGATCGCCTTTGCCACCGCAGCGGCCACGAGTGGATTGTCGCCCGTGAGCATGGTGATGTTCGTATTGCCCATGACCTGATGCAGCGCGGCGATGGCGGCCTTTGTCTCCGGGCGAATCTCATCGGCGATCGCGATAACCCCCACCGCTTGCGAACCCCGCGCGACGAGCACTGCCGTGCGCCCTTGCTGGGTCTGGCTGAGGATTACGGCCTCCATTTCAGCGGAAAACGGGATGCCTTTGTCTTTCAGGAAATCCACCTGCCCGACCGCGATCTGCTGGCCTTTCCATTGTGCGACCACGCCTTTGCCAATCTCGACTTTGAACTCATCGGGTTCCGGAGTTTTCACTCCTGCGTCGCGCGCGCAGCTCATCACCGCCTTGGCCAGTGGATGCTCGGAATATTTTTCCGCCACCGCCGCCATTTGTACGATGTCATTCCGGGCCGTCCCGTCGAACGCGACCACATCGAGCACTTTGGGTCGTCCGAGGGTGAATGTGCCGGTCTTGTCCATCACGAGCGCGTCGAGCTTTCCTGCCAGTTCGAAAAATGCGCCGCCTTTTACCAGCACGCCGCGCCGCGCCATGTTTGAGATGCCCGCCGTGACGGCGGTCGGTGTGGCGATTGCGAACGCGCATGGACACGCGACCAGCAGGATCGAAATGGCGGTCTTGATGTTTCCGCTCGAAGCGTAAACGACAATCGCCAGCAGCAACACCACGGGCAGAAACCACACGGTGAAACGGTCCGCGAGATTCTGAATGGGTGCCTTGGTCTCTTGCGCCTCCTCCACGAGATGCACAATGCGCGAGAGCATCGTGTCCTTGCCCACCTTGGTCGCCCGAGCTTCCACACGGCCGGTCAAATTCAGCGTGCCGCCAAACAGTTCGCCGCCTTTGCATTTCTCCACCGGCATGGATTCGCCGGTGATCGCCGCCTGATCCACGCTTGTGGCACCTTCCAGAATCACGGCATCCACCGGCACGCGTTCGCCGGGTTTCACAATCACCACCGTCCCCACCGCGATCTCCTCCAGCGGAACGACGGCTTCCTCGTCATCGCGCAGCACTGTGGCGGTCCGGGGCGTCAGGTCCAGCAGGTTGCGGATGCTCTGCCGGTTCTTGTCCATCGTGTAGGACTCCAGCGCTCCCACCACGACCATGATGAAGATGATCACGGCCGCAGGACGGAACTCCCCGACGGCAAGCGTCGCGGTCAGTGCCACCACGACGAAGACGTTCACCGTGATCTTCCTCCGGAACAGATCCTGGAACCCGCCAAGGAATCGCTGCCACCCGCCGAAAAATGTGGCCGCCAGTGCGAGTCCGCCATTTAGCCACGCGGGACCGATGTGCCAAAGGGACCGATGTGCCAAAGGGACAGCCCCCAACTGGCAAGAATCAGCACACCGACGACGACCGGGACCAGCGCCAATACGACGAATTCGCGGAGTTTGGATTGATGGTTCACAATGGAATCGTTGGATTATGCGAGGCGACTCGGGGTCGCTCGCATCATTGCCCGGCGGGCTTGTCGGCTTCTTTCGCCTTTGGGATTTCCTTGGGCTGCTCTTTGGCCGTCTCTTTCGACGGGGTGCCGCATGTCTGGCCTGCGCCGCAGCAGCCGCCCGATTTTGTGAACGCTTCCTTGAGGATTGCGATGAACCCCTTTTTGTCTGGTTTCTCGGTTTTCATTTTCAGTTTCGTTTGTTGGTTCTTGGTGATCGGTTAATAAAGTATCGTATCTGCACCCACGTGAGGCCGTAAGCGATCTTGGCGGGACAAAAATGGGCGCGGTGGGTTTCAGTTTCCTGTGGGAGGAGGCGCAGCTACCTCGGGCGTGTCAAATTCTCCCTACACCCCGAGTCGTGCGCGGGCTTCGGCGAGGTAGGTTTCGTCGATGTCGAAGCCGATGACTTTTCCAACGCCGCAATTGCGCGCGCCCTCCGCGGCGTGGGCGAGGCCGAGGAATGGGTCGAGCACTACCAGGTCGTCGCGGACTCCGTGGAGGCGCACGCACCATTCGGCGAGTTGCGCGGGGAATGTGGCGGGGTGCGGGCGGTCGTTGTTGCGGCTCGTGATGGTCTTGTAGGGGATGAACCAGTTGTTGCCGCGGCAGCGTTTGTCGTCGCCGCCGGTGTGGCCCCAGCGGGCGATGTTGCTTTTGTCCATGTAGGCGACGCCTACGGCTTTGCGGTCGAGCTTGGTGGTCCCAGCTTTGGTGAGGTGGAAGATGTATTCGTGGCAGTCGTTGATGTAGCGCTCGCTGTTGAGGGGCTTGAAGTGGCCGGCGGAAATCTCGGGTTCGCCCTTTGGCTGGATGGTAATGCTTTTCACCCAATGGAGCGTGTTTTGCAGCGTGAAGAGCGGGCGCAGTCGCAGGACGAGTTCGTGGGGGAGATACGGGTTTTTTGACGACGCGCCGACGTTGAGGAAAAAGGAGCCGTCGTCGCGCAGGACGCGTTTCAGCTCGGTGGCCCATTTGACGCACCAGTTGAGGAACTCCTCGCGCTCAAGGTCGTCGCGGTATTTGCCGTAGGCGATGTCGAGGTTGTAGGGCGGGGACGTGACGACGACATCGACACTTCCGGCGTCCATCGCGGCCATTCCCGCGACGCAATCGCCGTGGCGGAAGTCGAGGATGGTGCGGTTGGGTAAAAATAGATCGGGCATGTGCTGCGAACACTCTTCACTCACGTGGAGCACGTCAATCGGAACGCTCCCGGGCGCTGTCGGTCATGCAGCTTGTGGAATCTCGGAAGCTCAAGGTTTGAGCCCAGTGGTGGGAGAAAAGGGCTCGTGACGTTTCAGATACTTTTGGGTGAACGGAAAAAAACCCGTTGACGGATCGAGGAGCGTCCGGCACAGAGGGGATGTTCGGTCGCGTCATCGACGCAGGCTTCTAAGTCTCGGTAGGCTCATTCTCCACCCGCAAAGACCTCACGTTTCAAAGGCACGACCATCATTCATCAACGAAATCATTATTTTCTGGTCCGAAGGCCCGTAATCAAATCGGGAACCGGCTCGCGCTTAGCGAGTGGACCTTAATCCTCATCAACAGACAGATCGGCAAGAAAGCCGGATCTCCCGCGACTCACAAGCCGCACACAAAATCATTATGGCAAAGAAAGCAGTAAAGGTCTCCGAAGAAGCGGAGGCTCCAAAACCAACCAAGAAGGCACCCGCCGCGGCGAAGAAGAAACCCGCCGCGCCCAAGGCCGCGCCTATCGAGACACCAGCGAAACCCGCAACGGTCGCTAAAGTCGTGAAAGTGACAAAAGCCAAAAAGGCGGCCCCCGTTAAGGCTCCTGCGCCGGAACCTAAGCCCGTGCCCGCAAAGCCCGCAGCGAAGAAAAAGCCCGCCGCCAAGAAAGCTGCGGCAGCGCCGGAAACACCGGAGCTTTTCGAGACACCACCCGCCGAGTCGCCCAAGGAGCCCGAAAAGCCCAAGCGCGCTCCTGTAAAAAAGAAGCCAGCAAAAGCCGCCGAGCCTGCTCCTGCGCCCGCGCCGTCGCCAGTCGCCGAAGCACCAGCGCCCCCACCAGAACCGCCTCCCGCGCCAGTCGCTCCCGCGCCAGTCGCTCCCGCACCCGTGCTGCCTCCTCCGTCGGTTCTTCCGCCAGCATCCGTCGCCGCGCAAGGTGGCGAACAGAAGCCGCGTCCACTTTACATCCCACGCGACGTTGAGGCATTCCTCCGCGCTGCGGGCTTGCCCGTCCCGACGGAGAAACCGCAACTCGACGCCATCATGGCTGCGATGCAGGGAGCGAAAATCGCCGCGCAGCAAGCGACAGCAGCCATCGCCCGGCAGCAAGGCCCACAGCAAAACCAGCAGCCACGGCAGAATCCTCAGCCTCAGCAGCAAGGCGGGCAACAGCCTCAGCAGCAGCAAGGGAATCAACAGCCGCGCCCATCCCGCGAAGAGCGTCGCCAAGCACACATGCAACTGCGCCAGCAGCAGCGCGACCAGCGCCGCCAGCAAAACCAAGGCAACCAGCAGCCCCAACAGCAAAGCAGACCGGACGAAGGCCAACAACAGCCGCAGCAGCCGCAGCAGCAGCAAGAGCCTAGGGCGCCCAAAGTCGAGGAACCCACGGAGCTCGTCGAGACTGAGGGATACTGCGAGATTTCTGGCAAAGGCTTCGGCTTTCTTCGCGATGCGAAGCGGCTCTTTCAGGTGAATCCGATGGACGTTTTCATCACGCCCGAGATCGTCAAACGCTACGGGGTGAAAGACGGGCATTGGCTCAAAGTGGAGGCCAAAAAGAACAGTCGCGGGATGCAGATCAACAGGCTCCTCGCCGTCAACGGCCAGCCGCCGGAGAACGTGAAAATGTGGCCTTCGTTTGAAGACCTCACGACCATCAGCCCCATCGAGCACATCAAGCTGGAGACCGTGCCGGACCGCACCACCACGCGCATCATGGACTTGCTGACGCCCATCGGCAAAGGCCAGCGCGGCCTCATCGTCGCGCCACCGCGCACGGGGAAGACGACCCTCCTTCATCATATCGCCGACGCCGTGGTGAAGAACCACCCCGAGATGCACCTCATGATTTTGCTCGTGGATGAGCGCCCGGAGGAAGTCACCGACTTCAAGTGCAGCATCCCGCAGGCAGAACTCTGGGCCAGCTCGAACGACATGGACATCAAGTCCCACACGCGCATCGCCACCCTCGCCATCGAGCGCGCACGGCGACTCGTCGAGAGCGGGAACGATGTGTTCCTTCTGCTCGACTCCATCACGCGATTGGGCCGCGCATTTAATAACTCCATCGCCGGCGGAGGCCGCACGATGTCCGGCGGCGTGGACAGCCGCGCACTGGAAGCACCGCGTAAGTTTTTCGCAGCCGCGCGCAACACCGAGGAAGCAGGCTCGCTCACCATCGTCGCCACCGCGCTCATTGATACGGGGAGCCGGATGGACGAGCTGATCTTCCAGGAGTTCAAAGGCACCGGGAACAGCGAAATCGTGCTCGACCGCAAAATCAGCGACCAGCGCATCTATCCAGCCATAGATATTTTCCAAAGCGGAACGCGGCGCGAGGAACTCATCCTCCCCGCCGACCAGCTCTCGAAAATCAACGTCATCCGCCGTGGCCTCGCCGGGCACAAGCCGACGGAAGCCATTGAGCGGATGCTCAGCTTCGTGAAGCGCTTCCCGACCAACGGGCAGCTCCTGCGCGAAATCCCGGGGTAGTTGTCGGGAGGTGGAAAGATGCACGCACACACCGCTACTTTTTCCATCCCGACGCGAGGCAAAGGCACCTACGAAATCACCGCAGCCGTCGAGCGCATCGTCCGTGAAAGCGGCATCCGCACGGGCACGGCGACGGTCTTCATTCAGCACACCAGCGCGTCGCTCATCATCTACGAAAACGCCGACCGCTCCGCGCGGACGGACCTGCATGAGTTCTTCGAGCGACTCGTGCCGGAAGACAGCGATTACTTTATCCACACGGCGGAAGGCCCCGACGACATGCCCTCGCATATCCGTATGGTCCTCACGCGTACGTCCGAGACGATCCCCATCGCCAGCGGCCAGCTCGCGCTGGGAACTTGGCAGGGCATCTTCGTTTTCGAGCACCGCACCGCGCCGCACACCCGGAGTATCGTTGTCGCGGTAACGGGCGTCTAAGGTGGACACGCCCGCCGCTTTTCTCGACAACTCGCGCCGCATGTCCGAACCGTCGCCGACTACTGTGAAACGCCCGAAGCTCCTCGTGCTGGAGCTTTGGGGGCTGGGCGACTTGACGTTTTCCACTCCGCTCCTGCGGGCGGCGGTGGAGCGGTATGATGTGACGCTCGTGGGCAAGCCTCACGCGCGGCCTTTGTTGGAGGCTTCGTTCCCGCAGATTCGGTTCATTTCTTACGATGCGCCGTGGAGTGCGTACCGTGGCAAGTATCGGCTCTGGGCTTGGCGCTGGCCGATGCTCGTGGGGCTCATTAGTCGGCTGCGCAGCGAGCGGTTCGATGCGGCGGTCTCCGTGCGCAATGACCCGCGCGATCACTTGCTCATGTGGCTGGTGAACGCGCAGCGGCGTTATGGCTTTCCGCTGAAAGGGAGTCAGCGGTTTTTGTCGCATCCGGTGAGCCGCTCGCAGGCAAAGCAGCATCGTGTAGAAGATTGGCGCGACCTCGGAGCGGCGCTCGATTTCCCCGATATGGCAAACGCCGGGCCGCTGCTGAAGCACGCGGCGTATCGCTCGGCGCGGGTGGATGCGCTGTTCGCGGGCATCGCGAAGCCTGTCGTAGTGCTGCATCCCGGCGCACGCATCGCGGTGCGGCGATGGCCGGAGGCTTACTTCGCGGAGATCGTGCGGCGGTTGCGCGAGACGTTCGATTTTCACCTCGCGCTCATCGCCGACCCGGACGGCTACGGCATGGGCCTCGCGCCGCTGGCGGATAGTGTGGTGCCCGCGCTGACGGTGAATGAACTCGTGGATGTGCTGGGCCGCGTGGACCTCCTGCTGTGCAACGACTCCGGCCCCGGCCATCTCGCGGCGAGCTGCGGGCGGCCTGCGATCGTCGTCTTCGGGCCGACGGACCCAGACTGGTTTCGCCCGTGGGGTGACATGCACCACCTCGTCATCCGCGACATCTGCCCGTGGCGTCCGTGCTTCGACTACTGCAAATTTCGCGAGCCCTACTGCATGACGAAACTCCTGCCAGAAGCCGCGTGGCCCGAGATCCGCGAGCACATCGATACGCTCGGGCGGCGCGGCGTCTCCAAGCTTTCGCAACTCCCGTGAAGGTAGTCACCGTTACCGCCACGTATCGCCGCCCTGCGGAGTTGCAGCGCCTCCTCGACTCGCTGGGGAAAAGCACCGTCGCTCTGCATGGCATCGTCATCACCGATAATGCGGACGACGCACCGACGCGCACATTCGTCGAGAAAGCGGGCGCGCGCTACGTCGCAGCGCCCGGTAATCCCGGCTGCGGCGCAGGGCTGGCGCTGGCAGAAGCAGCCGCGCTGGCAGCGTTCCCCGAGCTGACGCATGTGTGGGTGCTCGACGACGATGTGGTGGTGGAGCCCGAGACGCTCGGCACGTTGCTGGCAGCGGGCGCAGGCTCCGCGTGCCCACAAGCGGCGGATGCTCGCGGCGGGCTGAACTGGTTCCCCGGCCTGCTCGACCGCGCGAAGTTCGACATCCTCCGCCGCGCTGCGACGCCCGACGATTACTTGCGAATCTGCGGACCATCGCCCGAGCCGTTCTCGTGGGCGACGGGTGTGGCGCTGCTCGTGACGCGTAGCACTTTGGAAAGAGCAGGGCTGCATCGAGGCGACTTCTGGGTGCGTGGGGAAGACCTCGATTTCTCCCTGCGCTGCACGCAAGCAGCGCCCGGCGTCTATGTGCCCACAGCCCGCGTCGCGCACCTACCGCCCGGCGGCGGGCTGGTAGTGGATGATTTCCCCGAGCGCATGAAGCACGCCGCCATGCTGCAAAACGCCGCCTTTTTATCCGCCCGCACCTCGCATGGTCGGCGGCTCATACGCCACGTTCCCGGCAACTCCTTCCGCCACCTCCGTCGCTTCGGGCTCGCGGCCTTCGCCGACGTGGTGCGCGCGACTTGGCTCGGTGCCGTGCGTGGCCTCCCAGCAGGAGCGCAGGGCGGGACATACTTCCGCGAGCGGCTGCTCAAGCGATGATGTCTTTCACCACGTTCCCGTACACGTCGGTGAGGCGGAAATCGCGGCCTGCGTAGCGGTAGGTGAGCTTCTCGTGGTCGAGCCCGAGGAGGTGCAGCGTCGTTGCGTGGAGGTCGTGGACGTGGACGGGATTCTCTACCGCTTTGTAGCCGTAGTCGTCCGTCGAGCCATAGCTGGTGCCGCCGCGCACGCCGCCGCCTGCCATCCACATCGTGTAGCCTTTCGCGTTGTGGTCGCGTCCGTCGTCGCGGCGACTGTCGGGCGTGCGGCCAAATTCTCCGCCCCAAATAATCAGCGTGTCCTTGAGCAAGCCGCTCACTTTCAGATCGTGGATGAGGGCGGCGATGGGCTTGTCGATGGCTGTGCAGTTCGTGCGCAGTTTCGCGGCGAGGCCTTGGTGCTGGTCCCAGCCGGGATGGCAGACTTCGATAAAGCGGACGCCCGCTTCCGCGCACCGTCGGGCCATGAGGCACTGGCGTCCAAAGTTATCCGTCACGCCCTCGCCGATGCCGTACATTTTGAGCGTCTCGGGCGATTCCTTGGCGAGGCTCATCACTTTCGGAACCTCCGTCTGCATTCGGAACGCCAGCTCGAAAGACTGGATGACGCCCTCGACTTCCTGGTTGCCGGAAGTCTGCGCGAGGAAGTCGCGGTTCATCGATTGCACGAGGTCGAGCTGCTGGCGCTGAAGGGCAGAGGAGAGGTCCGAGTTGCGGAGGTTGGGGATTTCCGCTGGCGACGACGGCGTGTCGCTTTCGCCTTTTTCCCTCGCCGCGCCGACGCGTGTGCCTTGGTAAAATGCGGGGAGAAACGAGCTGCCGTAGTTTTGCGCGCCGCCCTGCGCGAGCGGCGGAGCGATGGTGATAAAGCCGGGCAGATTCTCGTTTTCCGAGCCCAGCCCGTAGAGCACCCACGCGCCCATGCTCGGACGGACAAACTGCGAGTTTCCCGTGTGAAGCTGCACGAACGCCTGCGGGTGATTTGGGATGTCCGTGTGCATCGAGCGGAGCAGGCACAGCTCATCCGCGTGCTGGCTGAGCGCGGGGAAAAGCTCGCTGATCCACAGCCCGCTCTGCCCTTGCTGGGCAAACTGAAACGGCGAACCGACGAGCTTATTGCCGCCCCGCAGCCCGCTCGGTTTCCCGTGGTCCTCCTTGAGCTTCGGCTTGTAGTCGAACGTGTCCTGATGCGCCGGCCCGCCCTGCATCGCGAGAAAGATGACGCGCTTTGCCCGAGCGGGGAAATGCGGTGCCTTGGGAGCCAGCGGCGAGCGCTCTGCGGCCTGCGAGGACAGCGCGGAAAACGCCATCCAGCCGAAGCCTGCGGAGACGGATTTCAAAAGGTCGCGGCGATTCATCGCTCGCGGAGCAACGCCGTTGCACTCGAATGGACGAAAAGAGTTCATGGTGGTGTTCTTCCATTGAGATAGCACGGCGGCGCACGGTTTGGACAGCGGAGAAAGGGGCGTTGGATTTCGTCATTCCCATCTTGCGCCGTGCGGCTAGTGTCCGCGCCTCATGTTTAGTCTGCTTGCCGATAAATTACAGGGCGTCTTCCGCAACCTTTCCGGGAAGGGAAAAATCTCCGAATCCAACATCACCGATGCGCTCCGCGAAGTGCGGATGGCGCTGCTGGAGGCGGATGTGCACTTCCAAGTGGCGAAAGATTTCATCGCTCGGGTGAAGGAGCAGGCGATGGGCGAGGCCGTGCTGAAGAGCGTCTCGCCGGGGCAGCAGATCGTCAAAATTTTCCACGACGAACTCACGCGCGTCCTCGGTGGCGAGGCTTCGGAGCTCAACCTTACACCGCCCGCTCGCTTGCTCATCGTCGGCCTGAATGGCGCGGGAAAAACGACGACGTGCGGGAAGCTGGCGAACTTTTTGCGCAAGCAGGGCAAAGCGCCCGCGCTCATCGCGTGCGACCTTTACCGGCCCGCCGCTATTGAGCAATTGGCGACGCTCGGCAGGCAGTTGAACGTCCCCGTTTTCACCCCGCCGCCGGGCGAGACGAACGTGCTCGTCGCCGCGAAACTCGCGCTGCAATGGCTCGCGGAGACACCGCACAACGTCGCGATTTTCGACACGGCGGGGCGGCAGGAAATTGACGAGGCGCTGGTGAAAGAAGTGCAGCAGCTCAAAGAAATGCTGCAACCGCAGGAAGTGCTGCTCGTCGCCGACGCAGCCACCGGACAGCAGGCAGTGAGCGTCGCGACGCACTTCCACGAAGCGCTGCAAATCACCGGACTCATCCTGACTAAACTCGACGGCGATGCCCGCGGCGGCGCGGCGCTCTCGATGCGCGAGGTGACGAAACAGCCGATCAAATTTGCCGGCCACGGCGAAAAGATGGACGCCTTCGAAGTCTTCCACCCGGACCGGCTCGCGGGCCGAATCCTCGGCATGGGCGACATCGTCTCCCTCGTGGAAAACGCCGCCGCCGCCATCAACGAAGACGACGCGAAGCGCATGGAACAGCGCATGATGCGGGCGGAGTTTGACTTCAACGACTTCCTCGAAATGTTCGCGATGATGAAGAAGATGGGCCCCCTTGACAAAATCCTAGGGATGCTCCCCGGCATGGGCAAAGTCGCCGACATGAACATTGACGAGAAGCAGATGTCGCGGCCCAAAGCCATCGTGCAATCCATGACGCACGAAGAGCGTTCAAAGCCCGACATCCTCAATGCTCGCCGCCGCCAACGCATCGCGCGCGGCAGCGGAACGACCGTCACGGAAGTGAACGAAATCATCTCCCGCTTCGGCGAGATGCGAAAGATGATGAAGCAGATGCCCATGATGCAAAAGATGATGGGCAAGAAAAAACGCGGGCAAGGGATGTTCGCCCGGTAGAAGCAGAGGGTTTTAGCCTGCCGCTTTCATCGCGGAAGTGGGCGGCTTTCCGGCGGGAGCGGGAGGTCGTGCCAGTTCTCAAATGCGACGCTGAGCACTGCGAGCGCTTCATCAAGCTGGTGTTCCACGACGAAGACCCCTTGCTCGGAGACGTGCATGGAAAAGGAGAGTTCTTCGCTGAGGGACGCTGTGCCCGGTGGTGGTGGTGGCGGCTCGGCGATGCCTCCACCTTCTTCTTCGTCTTCGTCGCCTTCATTGGTGTCGAACCCGGCGCTGGCGGCACCGGCGGGGGCGTCGTCCTCGGGCTCGTCGGGCAGTGGCTCGGGTGCGCCGAGGCCGTCGATGCCGGTGGGCGGGGAGAAATCTTTTGGGTCAATCGGGTGGCCTTGTTGGCGTAGTATCTCGTGGCGGTGCTCGCGTTCGAGGCGGCGGAGGTGTTCCTCGCGGTGGCGGCGGTGTTCCTCGCGTTCCTGGATCTCTTCGTCGAGGGTGGTTCCGTGGTCGAGCCAGTCGAGGCTGCCGGGCTCGCGTTTGCGGCGGCGGCCCCAGCCGTCTTTGGGGATGTCGCCGTGCGGTTCGACGCTGACGAAGTAGCGGAGCGGGTCGAGGCAGGCGGCGGAGAAGTGGCGCAGGCACTCGACGATCTCGGGCAGTCGCTGCACATCCTGAAAGCGTTGGATAATGAGGTTATAGATGGAGGGGGAAGTATTCCATCCCTCGCCAAGGAGGGCGTCGAGTCTGCGCCTGATTTCGGCAGATATCCAGCGGGACTCAGCGGAGCGAAGTGCGGGGTCTCCGGCATAGCGTTTCTCGCGCGGATTCGAGTCCGCCATGTTGCCGTGGATGAGATTGGATTCGTCGTTCTTCGCATCGTAGCGAAACCATCGCAACGGCGGGAGCGGGCGCGGCTCGGGGGCGAGGAAGTCTTCGCTCCACGGAGGGAGGCCAGCGTGCAGCGCGCCCAGCTCGGTTTCGAGGATGAGGCAGCGAGGGAGCGAGACTTCCCGCAGCGCGGGTGCTGCGGCGAGCGGCTCAATGTCGAGCGGGCGCTCGCGGATGAGCGTGATCTCACGCAAGCACGGCAGTGTGGCGAGCGGACGTAGGTCCGTGCAAAGCTCGCTCGCTAGGGAGAGGTAGGTGAGTTCGCGGAGGGCCTCCAGCGGGCGCAAGTCGCGAAACACTCCGGAGATGGTGAGATTCACGAGGTGTGGGAAACGCTCGACTCCATCGAGCGTCGTGGTGCCGGTAAGGTTGATACAGCTATTTTTGCCGACCCAGAGCTGGCGCACGCACGGCATGGCGGGCAGCCCGTGCAGATCGCGCAAGGGCGTCGTCCAGTATTGGCCGCAGTCAAACCCGGCCGTCTCCACGGCTGGCAGGGAATGCACTGCGGCGAGGGCCAGAAGGTTTCCAGTGAAGTTCAGCTCGCGCAACGCGGGCAGCGTGGCGAGTGCGGAGAGATCGGGCCACGGAGAATCGAGGTTCAATTTCACCTCGGCGAGCTGGGGCATCCCGGCGATGGGCGAAAGATCGACGAGCGCGTGACCGACCGGCGAGATGTATTCGGCGAGGTTGAGTCTGCGCAGCGAGCGGAGGCCGACAATGGGGGAAAGGTCGGCGACTTCGCAGCAGTGGATGGAGATTTCCTCGATGTGAGGAAAGAAGCGCAGCGCGCTGAGGTCGCGGATTGGGCGCTCCGACCCGCACGCGTCCGGCATCACTTTAATGTCCGCCCACATCTCCACGGTGCCTTCGAGGTGTGCGCGGGCGATGCGCGAGCGGTAGGCGGGGTTTTCGTCCCGCTCGCGCCGGAGCCGGTGGATGGCGTCCCAATTAAACTCAAACGGGTGCTTGTGCTTGTGCCGGTAAAGCCTCCAGCCGTGCTCGATGAGCAATTCGGCGGTGTAAAGTTCGTCGCTGGTGCGGGCGGGGTCTATGGTCCACTGGTAAAAGTCGTCGGCAAGGCTCATGGGAAAAATTGGTGCGGAGACGGAAGCACAATCAACGCATAAGGCGAGCGCGGAAATGTTCCGCCGAACGGGCTCAGTAGTCCGCGTTGCCCTCACCCGCCCATAGGCGACGGTTACCTACGGCTTGCTCACGTTCACGCGGTAGAATTTCTGCGCGCCGCCGCCTGCGGTGTCGGTGACGGTGCGTTCGTTGCCTGCGTCGCTTTGCGTGAAGGTAGTCAGCGGTGCCCAGTTCCCGCTCGTGAGCGAGGTGCGAAACTCCACGGTGTAGGTGCGCCCGGCGACGATGGGGGAAAAGACGATGAGCTTCTTGATTGCCGAGGCGGGGGCGGGGTCCACGCGCATGGCGAAACGCGAGCCGTTGCTCGTCGGCACGAGGCCGGCAGTGAACTCGAAGAGGTTGTTGTTTCCGTCGGCGTCCGCGTCCACGGCGGGGGCGGCGAGGGGGTTGTTTTCGCCGAAGTATTGCACCTGCCAGTCGTCGCCGAGACCGTCGGCGGCGTAGGTGCCGAAGTTGTCGGCGATGGTGTCGAGCACGGTGAGGCCGAGGGTGCCGGTGAAGCCGAGGTGGATGCCCTGCGCGGTGGCGGCGGTGTTTTGATAAACGACGCCGCCCGTCGCGATGCCGGTGCCCGCGAGGGTGAGCGGGCCGCTGACGGTGCTCCACGCGACGCTCCCGGCGGGGATGGCGGTGAAAGTATCGTCGTCGAGCGTGAGGAATGCGCCGAGCTGGCGGGTGGCGGTTTCATTCACCGTGAGCGGTGCGGCGTTGAGCGCGAGGCCGGTCGGCTCGGTGAGCTGCGCGATGAAGCCCGCCTTTGCCGTCTCCGCCGGGGCGGCGACGGTGGAAGTGCCCGCGATGCCGCCTGCGCTGCCGGTGTTTGTGTAGGCGGCGCTGGTGGTGCGTTTGCCGCCGGTGCCGGTGGTGTCGGTGAGGACGGTGTAGTTCGCGGAAGTGCGCGGCCCGGCGAAGGTCGGCACGGCCACCAGCAAAGTGGCGAGGAAAATGGGTAGTGGTTTCATGAGTCGGTGCGCGGGTTATTGGTTGTGTGTGGAGGTGACAAATCCGGCCCAATAGGAATCGCCAGATTTCCGGGAGAGCGAAACTTCCGTTTGCTTGCCATTCATGTCGAAGGTGTCGCCAAACTGGCAGCGGAAATACACGACATCCTGCGCGTTGGTGAATAGTTGGACAGTGCCAGCGGTGCTGGGGTTATCTATGAATTGGTAACTGTTCACGTTCGCACCGCTGCTGTTTATGCCCATGACCACGATGGTGATGCGTCCGGGATTCGCGATGTAGCGGAGGAGAAAGCCACCGTTCGTTGCGTCGCGCTCCAGAGTCCCCCTGTCATAGCGGGCGACGACGTGGTTTGCCGCTGGGCTGCGCGATTGAATGCGCCGGGCGACAGTGCCGCCATCCGGAGGTTCGGTAGTGCCGGTCGCGCTTCCATTGAGGATGGTGCCGTTGATCGTGGCGTTGCCGGTGAAGGTATTGGTGGAGGCGTTGAGCTTCGGGATATTGGCAGAGAGCAGGGCGTCGGAGACGGTGCCGGTGTCGAGGTTCGTCGCGCTCAGGCCGGTAAGCGCCGCGCCGCTGCCGCTGAAGGTGCCGACCGTCGTTCCGCCGAGCGTGAGGCCGCTGGCGAGTTTCGTCGAATCCACGGCATTGTTGTTGAGCTTGGCGGTGCTCACGGCGCCGTCGGCGAGTTTCGGGCCGGTGATGGCGGCCCCGGCGATTTGGGAAGTGCCGATGGTCTGGTTGGCGATTTTTGCTGAGGTTACAGCACCGTCGTTGAGCTTGAGGGTCGTCACAGCCCCGTCGTTGATTTTCGCGACGGTGACAGCGCCATCCGCGAGCTTGGCGGTGGTCACGCCGGCGTCGGCGATTTGGGACGTGCCGATGGCTTGGTTGGCGATTTTTTCAGCAGTGACACTGCCCGCAGTGAGGCCGGCTCCGTTGAGATTGGTGAGCGCTGCGCCGTCGCCGCTGAAAGCAGTGGCGGCGACAGTCCCGTCCACTTCCAGCTTGCTGGCAGGCGTGGTGATGCCGATGCCGACGTTGCCACCCAAGATCGCGATTTCCGAGGCGGTGAGGGTGAGCGACGCATTGAGCGTATTCGCGTCATTCACACTCTGAATCCCGACTCCTTGCACATTGCCGATTTGGGATCCGGGGCGGACCAGCAAGTTTTCGTCCGCACCGGTGTGGACATGGAATTTGTTTAACGGCGTAGTGCCGATGCCGACGTTGCCGGCGAACGTATTCGTGGCACCGGTGAAGCTCTGGGTAGCGCGGTTTAAAAGGGCGACGTTTGCGGAGAGGCGCAAGTCGGCGACGGTGCCGGTGGAGAGGTTCGTCGCGTTCAGCGCGGTGAGTGCTGCGCCGCTGCCGCTAAAGGTGCCGCTTGTCGTGCCGGCGAGCGTGAGGCCGCTGGCGAGTTGCGTGCTGCCGATGGAGGCTGCCGTGATATTTCCGCCGCTGAGATTTGTGAGCGCGGAGGCATTCAAAGCGGGCAGTGCGCCGGTGAGGTTTGCCGCAGAAAGCGCGGTGAGTGCTGCGCCGCTGCCGCTAAAGGTGCCGCTCGTCGTGCCGCTGAGCGTGAGGCCGCTGGCGAGTTGTGTGCTGCCGATGGAGGCTGCGGTGATATTTCCGCCGCTGAGATTGGTGAGCGCGGAGGCATTCAAAGCGGGCAGTGCGCCGGAGAGGTTTGCCGCTGAAAGCGCGGTGAGCGCCGCGCCGCTGCCGCTAAAGGTGCCGCTCGTCGTGCCGCCGAGGGTGAGGTTGTTGGCGAGCTTTGCGCTCGTCACCGCGTTGCCGGCGATTTTTGCAGAAGTAACGGCGCTCGCCGCGAGTTGCGAGGAGTCCACGGCTAGGTCGGCGATCTTCGCGGAGGTGACGCTGCCATCCGCGAGGTAGCCGCTTGGCGCGAGGCGCTGGTCCGGGGTGAGGAGTTGGTTGCCGTTCACGCCGTCATTAAACCAAACGCGGAGGCGGACATCGCCATTGGCCCAGACGCTGGCGGGGATGGCGGCCATATTGGCCACGCTCGTGTCGCCGAGCAGGACGGAGTAGAGGCCCTTCGTCACCGTGAGGGAGACGGCGGTGTCCGGCACGCCGTCGGCGGGCGCGACGTCTGCGGAGCTGCCCCAATAAGTCGTAGTGCCCGCCGTATTCACGAGGGCAAAGCGGAACGAGCCAGCGCCCTCAAAGTTCACCGTGCTGACGGCGACGCGGCCTTGGTAGTTGACGAGGGATGGAGTCTGCGCCGAAGCGAGCTGCGGGAGCAGGAGCGTGGAGATGAGGCCGGCGAGGATGAAGCGATTGCGAGTTTTCATTGTGATAGGATGGTTGGCGGTGAAGGTCTTGTGCGTGCGGGCTTACTTCTGTTTGTGGCCCTTTTTCTCGAGCGGGCGGGCGGACTCGGCCTGTTGGGAAAAGCTGGCGGTGCTTTCCGCCTTCACCACCTCGGCTCCGGCGCGGCGGACGATGACTTGGTATTCCATGTCCTGCCTGTGGTTGCCGATGTCCTGCACGGGCACGGCACCGACATTGAACGTGGCGACCTCTGCGGTCTTCAGCGCCTTGAGCGTTTCTTTCCCCGCGCTGAGCAACGCGCGTTGATCGCTGGGCCGCTCGACGAGGATCGACCATTCGACCTCGCCTTCGGCCAGTGGCTTGGTGGTGGTATTTTTTACGGTGATGCGAAGGCCGCGCGTGAGTTCCTCGGCGTTCTGCCTTGGCTTGGCGAGTTTGTCCTGCCGGTCGAGTGTGCGGCGTTCGACTTTGAGTTCCGTGTCCCGCAATTGCGCGAAGGCGGGCGCTGCGGTGATGATGGCGAGAATGGCGGTGAGTGAGAGAAGAATGGTTTTCATGTTGAATGTTGAGGAGCGAAACGCCCCGTCAATTTGTCCATGCCCCGTCTGCGGATGATTCCGGCAAACTTTCCCAAAAAAACTTTCCGCGCCTTACTTGAGGCTCGCGCCAAGACCCGCTGGTGCGTCCTTCGGATCGCCGCCGATGAAGTTCGGGGCGACTGCCGTGTGGATGCCATGCACATCGCTCTCCGCCCCGTCCGGCGCTTGATTCCCGGCGATGACACACTGCTCCACGCTCACCGTGCCCGAGTGGATGCGAAGCGCACCGCCGCTGTTTTCCGGCAGCGGCTCTGTGCGGCGCTGGCGTTTGGTTTCGGGCTGCCAGATGTTGCCAGTGATCGTGCAGCGCACGAGGCGCACACGGGCGGCGGAGGCAGGAATGGTGATATTGATCGCGCTGCCGCCGATGCCCGCTGCGCGATTGCCGGTGAAAAGACAGTCCTCGATCTCCACGGGGGAGTTTGCGCCGGTGATTTGCAGCGCACCGCCGATCATGTTGGTCACGTTGTTTTGAAACACACACCGCCGCAGCGTGAGGCCGCCTGCGCTGGTGATGGCTCCGCCGCTGCCGCCGCCGCCGTGGTTGAGGAAACGGCAATCAACAGCCACCAGCTCGCCGTTGTTCTCGATGGCTCCGACGCTGCCGCGCAGGCGCGCATTTTCCGCCTCCCCGCTCAGCGTGATGTTCGCGAGAGCGAGCCGCGACTTTGCCGCGATGAAAAACGTACGATCAATCGCCGCTCCCGTGTGAATCTCCGTGCCCGCGCCTTCGATGTGGACGCTCTTCACAATCTGGACGGGTCCGAGAGCGTTCGAGAGGATGATTTTCCCCGGCTTGGAAAACTGAATGCGCCCGTGCTCCGCTACATCGCGCAGTGCCTCGCGCAGCGAAACGCCAGAGCCGTCCGTGCCGGCGGGGTCCAGCTCATCCTCCAGCGTGGTCACGAAGACGACGCTGCGGTGGTGGTGCTCCCACAGAGCCTTTCCTCCGGCTGCCAAAAGAATCGTCGCCGATGCTACCAGCATTGGTTTCCACGGGAACCGCCGCACTTTCGTCGCGCGCACCCGTTCGCCGCGCAGCCACCGTTCCAAATCATCCGCGAGTTCGCCCGCAGTGCCGAAACGTGCCGCAGGGGATTTCTCCAGGCACTTCATGGCCACCGCCGCGAGCGCGGGCGGCACAGCCGGGGGCAAGGGTGGCGCTGGTGATTCGGCGACCTGCCGCAGCAGCTCGACGAAATCCCCGGATGCGAACACGCGCCTCCCCGCGAGCAGTTCGTACAGAATCGCGCCGAGGCTGTAGATGTCCGCCGCCGCAGTGAGTTCGCGGTTTGCGCCGCGCGCCTGCTCGGGCGCCATGTAGTGCGGCGTGCCGACGATCTGGCCCGTGTGCGTGAGGGTGCTGTCCACGCCCATCAGCCGCGCAATGCCGAAGTCCACGACGAGCGGCGCGCCTGTGCGATCAATGAGGATATTCCCCGGCTTCAAATCGCGGTGCAAAATGCCTCGCTCATGCGCGTGGTGGACGGCCCGAGCGACTTGCACAATGAGCGCCGCCGCCTTCCTCGGATCGCGGAATTCCCCTGCGCGCAAGTACAGTGAGCCGCCCTCGATGAACTTCATCGAAAAGTAACCCTGCCCCGCGTGCTCGCCGACTTCGTAAATCGGCACGATGCCCGGATGGTCCAGCCCCGCCGCTGCCTGCGCCTCCGCGCGAAACCGCCGCAAGTCGTCCTCGTTCGTCAGCAGCGGGCGGTCGCGCAGCATCTTCAGCGCGACCACGCGGTTCAGCGAAGTCTGCCGCGCACGGAACACCACGCCCGCCGAGCCGCGCGCGATTTCATCCATCAACACATAGTCGCCGAAATACTTGATGGAATCACCCGGAACCACCGCCGGCTCCAGGAACTTCCCCGCATCCGCATCCGCCCGCAGCAGCACCTCCACCCGCCCGCGCAACGTCGCATCGCCCGCACACGCGCCATCGAGAAACCGCGCCCGCTCCGCCGCATCGGCAATCTCCATTGCCGCTATGAAGATCTCTTTTTGTCGCGCGGTAGAAGTGTCGTGTTCCATCCCTACCTATGCCCCATCCGCGCCCGAAACCGGCGAGATTTCCGCCTTCAACCAAGCCCGGGCGAACGCCCACTGGCGATTCAGCTCCCGCTCCGAAAGCCCCGTCACCTGCGAAATCTCCGGCCACGTCATGCCCGCAAAGAACCGCAGACTCACAATCTCCGCCCCCAGCGGGTCCGCGCCCGCCAGCTTTCCCAGCGCTTCATCCACCGCGAGCAACTCATCATCCGGCGCAGGCATCACGATCATATCGTCCTCCAGCTCCACGCGCTCCTGCACGCCGCCGCGCTTCAACCGCTGGCGGTCCCGCACGCGATTCATCAAAATCCGCCGCATCGCCTGCGCCGCCGCGCCGAAGAAATGCCGCCTATTTTCCCAAACGCTCTCGCCCCCGACGCGCAACCAAGCCTCATGCACCAGCGCCGTAGCCGTCAGCGTCTGCGGCCCGGACTCGGAAGACATCATCCCGCGAGCCAGCCGCCGCAGTTCATCATAAACGCCGGGCAACAAGTCCGCGGAATTTGCGGGAGCTGTCGATGGATTCGGCGTCAATTCTTCCATGCGGCGACAAGAGCCGTATGGCCGGAGAGAGTCAATCACCGGGGAATGGCGGCCACGGGTGTGGTTAAAAGTGGCACAGCGCAAAGCGCATAGTAGCCCGCGAGTCCCTCGCGGCACAACCCCACTCGCGGAGCGACACTTCTGTTTCGTGCGGCTTCGCCGTTTGGTTTTTGCCGCGAAGAGACTCTCGGGCTACTTTCCACTTTTAATCACACCCGGCGGCCTCAGCCCGCCACTCCCCGGTCTCCCAGTCTCCCCCTACACCCACTTCACCGGAATATCGATCACCTGGCTTTTGTTGCCGAAGGGCTCGTTTTGGTAGCGGTATTGGACTTGCACCTGCCACGTCTCGAATTGCCCTTGCGCGGGGAGCGGGAGGTTGATTTCGTATTCGCGGTTGGTGGAAAAGCCGATCTCGGTCATCGCACCTGCGCCGCGGGCGACGGAGACGGTGTAGCCTTGGAAGTCCATCTTTTTGACGATGAGGATGGGGCGTCCGCTGGGGGAGTATTTGAATTTGACTTCGGGCACGATGTCTTCATCGGGCGGGCCGATTTCGGGACCAACGATTTGGAGCAGCAGGCCGTCTGTTTCTTCCCAGTTGTCGTGGTTTTTGATGCTCTGCGCGAGGCGACCGAAGAAGTCCATAAAGCCCGGCTCGTATTGGGCGGTGACGGCGGGGGTGTTAAAAGTCGGCACCGCTGGAAGAAGCGGCAGACCGGGCAGGGCGGTGAGCACGTCGGGCGCGCCATCGCTCATGGAGGCGTGGGCGTCGGTGAGGCTCTTGCACCATTGGCGGGCGATGTTGTTGGCACCCATGAACCACTCGTAGGAGTAGCGCCCGTGGCGGAGGCGGAGCAGTTGCGGTGCGGTGATGTCATACTTGGTCGCGAGCGCACCGGGCAGGTTGGTATCGACTGCGATAAGGACGGCGAGGACCCCGGCGTCGTCGTCGGGCAGGAATGGTTTGCGTTTCATGTGTGTTTTGTTTTTTCTTGGTTTTCTTGGACTCGAAAATGGCGGGACGTAGCCGGGGTCTCCCGGCTCAAGGAGGTAGCTCGGGTCCCCCCAGCGTAAATTAGGGTCATCCCAGGTAAGGCCTTCATCATAATGAGCGATTCTCATGGCGTGGATGGGCTAAAACTGGCGGGCGCTGGCGACGAAGGCCCGTCCCCGAGACGGCCTTGCGCGGGCGGTAAAATGAGCGACTTCTCTATAGAGCGGGCAAAAACCGGCGCTGGGCTGACCCGGCCCACCGCTGGGCTGACCCGGCCCACCACTGGGCTGACCCGGCCCACCGCTGGGCTGACCCGGCCCACCGCTGGGCTGACCCGGCCCACCGCTGGGCTGACCCGGCCCACCGCTGGGCTGACCCGGCCCACCACTGGGCTGACCCGGCCCACCACTGGGCTGACCCGGCCCACCGCTGGGCTGACCCGGCCCACCACTGGGCTGACCCGGCCCACCGCTGGTATGACCCGGCCCACTGCGGGTCGCGCCTAGCCCCGCTATGGCGCGGGCCGGGCAAATGTGCGGATGGACGGTTCGATTTCACACCGCATAGAAAAGCACAGCGGGCCGAATCGCGGTATCGGGGTTCCACCCCTATTTTTGGGTAGGGGATTTCCCCCGATACGGCCCCCGATACGGGTAGGGGTCCGTCCAGCCCGGCAACCGAAGCCGCTCGCAGACCCTGATTCCGCTTTGTCTTTCGCGTCCTTTGGGCGGCTCGAAAAGACCCTCGGGACACCACCAAAACAAACGACAAACAGCGACCGAAATCCCCGATAAAAACCGCCCCTCCCGCTCCATGTTTCGATTTGCCATCCGCCCCCTCGCAGGCTAAAATGCGCCGACCAGACAAAACTCAAACTCTGCACTTATGGCAACCTCCTGCAAAATGCGCGTGTTGGTGGTAGATGGGGATCCTCTCACTCTACTCGGGCTCGCCGCGTCTTTGGCCGACGTGAAGGGCTGCCATGTCTGCGGCGCGGTGGGGTCGGCGCGGTCGGCGCGGGTGCTTTTTGGAAAAGAGCGCGTGCAGTTTTTAGTCATGGAATATCCCCTGCCCGGCGACGACGGGCTGGGGCTGATGCACGATTTTCTGCACGCGCAACCGGCGGCGCACATCGTGGTGATCGTAAATTTTGACGACCGCCCGATGCTGGAGCGTCTGCTTACCGCCGGGGCGCAGGCCGTCGTGCATCGCTCGGACGCACCGGGGGCGCTGGCGTCGGCGTTTGCGTCGGCGATGGACGGCGCACGTTTCCTCAGTCCCCACGCAACCCAGTCGATGCTCGCAAGCATGGCGCGCAAGTCGGGCGGCAAGCGCATCGGCGACGCCGCGCTGCTGAGCGAGCGGGAGTTCGAGGTCTTCTTCGCCATCGCCCACAAGCTAGGCCCCAAGGCCATCGCCGAGCGTCTCAGCATCTCGATAAAAACGGTGGAGACGCACAAGAAATCGATCAAAGAAAAGCTGGGTATTGTGACGGCGGCGGAGTTGCAAAAGCGGGCGGACCGGTGGCTGGCGGCGGGGTAAATTGTGCGGTCGATATAGGGTGTGGAAGGGAGAATCTTCGCACAGTGAAACTACGCTGGCATACGGTAAACAATCGCCCTAGCAAGGTAACGCGATTTCCACGGTAATACCACTTTCGGTTGAATCTACGGCTGCGATTGCAGGCGGAAAAACGCTGCGTTGTCCGGAACGCTGAAGGTGAACTCAAGCTTACCCGCCGCGTTAATGAAAGTTTGCGACCCCGCCATCGGGAAGTTTGTGAAAGGAAGGCTGAGATCGGTAGTTTTCTGCACTCCGATGCTGAGGGTGAACAGCCCAGTTTCGGCATTACGCGCGATGAGCGGCGTGCCGACATTGAGTGTCTGAACTTGCGACGGCGTATAAAGGCCGGCCCCGTTGGCACTGGCGAAGAGCGTGTTCACCCGCGAGGCCTGGTTCACCTGCCAGTTGAAGCCCAATGTCGCCATCTGGAATTCCGACGCATCATTCAGTCCGTCACCATCAGTATCCTGAGAAAACGACAGAACCCGTAAATTGAAAGACGAACTAGCGCTATTCCCGGCGGCGTCCAGAGCCGTGACTGTGACACTGGTGAGCCCGGCGGTTGTCAGCGTGCCGGGCGCGGGTAATTGCGTCACACTCGTCACCCCGAAAGCGTCGGAGGTCACTGCCTGAGCCGCATAGTTTGGAAGTGCGGTGGGCGCAATGATCGTCAACGGGGTGAATCCGCCGGTTGGCGCTGCGATTGTGGGCGCAGTAGCGTCGATGCGGAAGTTCGTGGAAGTAGTGGTCGATGCCGGATTGAACGAAGCGTTTTGGTAACTCAGTGTAACGGTATAGAGCCCGTCTGGGATCGCATCACCGACGGATACCTCTGCGCTTGCAGTCGGATTCGAAGATAAAAACGAGAAACTATGGGCTCCGCTCGTCGCCTGCGAAGCGGCCAGCGTCAGCACCTTCGTCACTGAGCCTGTAAAAGTAAGGGTCACAGATTCATCCAGCGCCGTCTCCGGCAGGTCGAAGGACACACTTATGGGGCTAGATGTAATTCCATTCGTGGCGGGAGCCGTAAGGGTTGGCGCAAGTGTTAGTCGATCGAGGTTAAAAATCGTCAACTTCTCGATCTGGCCAGAACTCGAGTTGTAGTTTCCTCCGTGCGTTTCCCCACGAGCCCGTAGCGCACCGTTTGGTGGGAGGGATAGACCGACTCTTTGCCAATTTGCGGTGGCACCAATACGGGTGCCTGAGCCAAGCGATGTCCAGTTGTCGCCTCCGTCGGTACTCACATCAAACGTGACGTTGAAAACCTCCGGTGCGGAACCTCTCCGCGCCCACACGACTTGTGTGCTGTCCGGCGCGGAGAGCGTTTGTGGCGCGGGGTAGTTTTGAAGCCGCGCGAATAGATTGCGAGGGGTTGATACCGCCGCGCCGTTGGGCTGAAGTGTCGAGAAGACGCCACCAAAGAGGACTTTGCCGTCCGCTTGCCCGACGACGCTATACCCGACGCCATTTGCATTCGGGTTAAAGCTCGTATCTAGCGTTCCGTTGGCGTTTACACGCGCGATTCGGTTTCGGACTGTGGCGGAGGTCGCGCCGTTAGGCTGAAGCGACAGGAAACTGCCCCCAATTACTACCTTCCCGTCGGCTTGTAACGCAATGCTCTGGACGACGCTGCTCGGCGTTGGCGCAAACCCCGAATCGAGCGTCCCATCGTTGTTGACCCGCGCGAGGTAACGGCGAGAGGTGGCATTGGATGCGCCGTTGGGCTGCAGCGTTGTTAGGACGCCCCCGATGAGTATTTTATCGTCAGGTTGCACCACGACGCAATAGACGGGGCTGCTCGCTTTCGGATCAAACCCTGAGTCCAGCGTTCCATCGCCGTTCACCCGCGCGATATAGCTGCGAGCGGTGGTTGCGGGAGCACCGTTGGGTTGGAGTGTCCCGAAAGCGCCCCCGATCACAACTTTCCCATCCCCTTGTACCGCTATCCCGTAAACATGGCTGTTTGTATTGGGATCGAATCCAGTGTCCAGCGTTCCATTTGGGTTCAGCCGTGCGATGTAGTTACGTCCAGATGCCGTTGGCGCACCATTGGGCTGCAAGGTCGTGAAGAGGCCTCCAAGTAACACCTTTCCGTCTGGTTGCAGAGTGACGTTCATGACGTAGTTGTTCGCTTTAGGATCGAATCCTTCATCCAATGTTCCATTCGAGTTTAGTCGGGCGACGTATTGACGGGTGGTAGCGGACGGAGCGCCATTTGGCTGAAGCGTGGGGAATAGGCCACCAATGATCACCTTGCCATCCGGCTGAATTGCGATCGTATAGACTGTGGCCAATGCGGATGGGTCGAAGTTCATATCCAGCGTTCCATCGGCATTAAGCCGGGCAATATTGTTGCGGGGCACCCCAAGGACCGAGGTGAACGCTCCGCCAATTATGAATTTGCCATCTGGTTGTAGAGCTGTGGCGAACACGATATTTCCGCCAACGATTATTGGCATCCAACGGGTCGAGATCCCCGGGAGCAGCGTCCGCTTTGAAGAAATTCGCACTGAGGATGGCGAGGAAAGCGAAGAGTCGAATGGTTCTCATGGCGGGATGTAGGTAAGTAATTCCGGCGGCCTGAGCTAGCAAAAAGGTGCTTTAGATTTTGCAATGAGGTCCGCAGGCCTTGCCTACTTCCCCTCTAATAATCCCCTCGCCCATGAAATGTCTGCTACCGTGACTTTTACCATGCCGAAGACCCTTTCCATTTTCCCGCTGCTCGCGCTGCCTTTTGCGGCGGTTGCTGCCGAGGTTGATTTTGCCCGCGATATTCGCCCGATTCTTTCGGAGACTTGTTTTACGTGTCATGGGCCGGACTCGGGGAAGCGCAAGGGGGAGTTGCGGCTGGATTTGAAGGAGTCGGCTTTTGGCAAGGCGGAGTCGGGGGCGGTGGCGGTGGTGCCGGGCGATTTGACGAAGAGCGAGTTGGTGCGCCGCATTTTGACGGACGACAAGGACGATGTGATGCCGCCGCCGAAGGAGCTCAAGAGGCTGAAGCCGGAGCAGAAGGAACTGCTCAAGCGCTGGGTGGCCGAGGGGGCGAAGTGGACGGGGCATTGGGCGTTTGAGCCGGTGAAGCCGGTGGCTGTGCCGCAGGTGGCGGGGGCGAAGAATGCGGTGGATGCGTTTGTGCAGACGCGGCTGGCGAAGGAGGCTCTAAAATTTGCGCCGGAGGAGGAGCCGGCGCGGTTGCTGCGGCGGGTGTCGCTGGATTTGACGGGGCTGCCGCCGTCGGTGGCGGACGTGGATGCGTTTCTCGCTGCGCCGGACCGCGAGGCTGCCTACTCGGCGGCGGTGGATAAGCTGCTGGGATCGCCGCATTTTGGCGAGCGGCTGGCGATTCCGTGGCTGGACCTGGCGCGCTACGGGGACACGAGCGGGTATCACAATGATTCGCTGCGCGACATGTGGCTGTGGCGGGAGTGGGTGATCAAATCGTTCAATGCGGGGATGCCGTTTGACCAATTCACCATCGAACAAATCGCGGGCGACATGCTGCCGAATGCGACGATCGACCAGCAGGTGGCGTCGGGCTTTCATCGCAATGTGATGACGAGCGACGAGGGCGGGCTGATCGAATCGGAGTATCTGAATCTCTACGTCGTGGACCGCGTGGCGACGACGGGCGTGACTTGGATGGGGCTGACGATTGCTTGCGCGCAGTGTCACGACCACAAATACGATCCGACTTCGCAGAAGGATTTTTACCAAGTGTACGCGTTCTTTCACAACGTGCCGGAGAACGGCAAGGACGGCGTGCGCGACCGGAATCCGAAGCCTTTTCTGCAAGTGCCCACGGCGGAGCAGTCCGCGGAGCAGAAGCGGCTCGATGGTGAAATCGCCGCTGCCGACAAGGCCGCACAGGAGATCGGGAAGTCGCTGGATGGCAAGCAGGCGGAGTGGGAGAAGGCGCGCGTGGCCAGCGGTGAGGCGGTGGAGCCCAAAGGCCCGGTGGTGAAGATTCCCTTGGATACGGATGGCAATGGCGCGAGCGACGACGGGAAAAAAGTGGAGGGCTCGGTGAAGGGCACGGGCACTTTCGTGGAGGGCTCGGTGGGGAATAGTTTCCGCGTGGAGAAGAACGGGTGGATCGAATACGGCGACAAGTTCGGCTTTGAACGCGATCAGCCGTTTTCGGTGTCGGCATGGCTGCGACTGAAGCCGGGTGGCGGCTCGCCTTTTGGCAAGATGGAGGCGGCGGGAAATGTGCGCGGCTGGGATGTGGAGTTTCACGGCACGAAGCCGAGCTTTCATCTCATCAACAAGTTCCCGGCAAATGCGATTCATGTGCAAGGGCAGCGGGATTTGCCGGCGGATACGTTCCTTCATCTCACGGTCACCTACGACGGCTCCGGCAAAGGTGCGGGCGTGAAGATGTATGTGAACGGGCAACTGGAGAAGACGGCGGTCGTCGTGGATACGCTCACGGAGACGATCAAAACGCCGGAGCCTTTCAGCATCGGACGGCGCGGCGCAGCCGGCCCGCTGTTCACGGGACGCGTGGATGATTTCCGAGTGTATGGCCGCACGCTCGCTGGCGGAGAAGTCGCATCGCTGGGCGCGGGCGCGACGATGGCGATCGCGGCAATCCCTGCGGACAAGCGGACTCCGGAGCAGAAGGCGCAATTGCAAAAACTGTTCCGCGAGACGCAGGCACCGGAATACGCCGACGCGCAGAAGAAGGTCGCCGATTTGAAAAAGGCGAAGGAAGGCGTGGAGAAGGCAATCCCGAATACGATGGTGATGTCGGAGATGGCGAAGCCGCGCGATACGTTCATTAAAGTCCGCGGCGCATACGACCAGAACGGCGAGAAAGTCACCGCAGCCGCTCCCGCTTTTCTCCCGCAAATCCCTCCGCGCGCCGACGGCAAGCCGCTGAACCGGATCGACTTTGCAAAATGGCTCGTCTCCAAAGACCAGCCGCTCACCGCCCGCGTGACGGTGAACCGCTGGTGGTCGATGCTGTTCGGCACGGGGCTCGTGAAGACGGTCAATGATTTCGGCTCGCAAGGCGAATGGCCGAGCCACCCCGAGCTGCTCGACTGGCTCGCGGGCGACTTCATGACCGACTGGAACACGAAGCGCGTGATCAAGCAGATGGTGATGAGCGCGACTTACCGACAGTCCGCCCGCGTCGCGCCGGAACTGCTCGCCCGCGACAGCGAAAACCGTCTGCTCGCCCGCGGCCCGCGTCAGCGGCTCGATGCGGAAATCATCCGCGACAACGCGCTGACCATCGCCGGAATCCTCAACCCGAAACTCGGCGGCAAAAGCATCAAGCCCGAGCAACCGCCCGGCACATGGGAGATCAACGAAATGGGCGGCTACAACTACGACAAGTCGAAAGGCGCCGACCTTTACCGCCGCGGCATCTACGTCTATTGGCGGCGCTCGACGGTCTATCCGTCGTTCATCACGCTCGACGCCCCGACGCGCGAATTCTGCAACGCCCAGCGTGCCAAAACGAGCACGCCACTGCAATCGCTCGTCCTGATGAACGACCCCGTCTTCGTGGAAGCCGCGCGCGGTTTCGCCCAGCGAATCCTCAAAGAAGGCGGCCCCGACAACGCCGCAAAACTCCGCTTCGCCTGGCGCACCGCGCTAGGCCGCATCCCGACGGAAAAAGAGACCGCCATCCTCGCCAAAACGCTCGACGCGCAACTGCTCACCTACAATCAGGACAAAACCGCCGCCGCCGCGCTGGTAAAAATCGGCGACCTACCCAAGCCCGAAGGCATCAACGAAAGCGAACTCGCCGCCTGGACCGCGCTCGGAAATGTCCTGCTGAATTTGAACGAGACGATTACGAATTGAAAACCATCCACTTCCTTCTCCTACTCATCGCCAGCGCATTCGCTGGCTCGCCGCAACCGCTGCCTGCCACGACTCCGTGGGACATCGCGGCGCTCGCTCGCGTCCCTGCGGTCGAGTGGCGCGATGAGGGGAAACCGGTGCGCTCTTTGTTCTACGAGGGCGAGCCGTTTGAGGGGAAAAAGACAAAGGTTTTCGCCTACTACGTATCGCCCGCGACGCTCGGCACCGACAAGACGCTGGGGAAGAAATTCCCCGCCGTAGTCCTCGTCCACGGCGGCGGCGGCAACGCGTTTGAGCAATGGGTGAACGTTTATGCAAAGCGCGGCTACGCGGCGATCTCGATGGACCTCGCGGGCAACTGGAAGCCTGAGCCGGGTAAGAAACCCGAGCGTCACGCCGACGGTGGCCCCGACCAAGACGACGGCACGAAATTCCGCGAGACGCCGCTGCCTCATCATGACCAGTGGACGTATCATGCTGTCGCCGACGTGCTGCTCGCGCACTCGCTTCTCCGCTCGCTGCCGGAGGTCGATGTGGAGCGCACGGGAGTCACTGGCATTAGCTGGGGCGGCTATTTGACGTGTATCGTCGCGGGCGTTGATGCGCGGTTCAAAGTCGCTGTGCCGCAATACGGCTGCGGGTTTCTGAACGAGAACAGCGCATGGGCGAAAAACCACTTCGACCCGAAGAAGCCCGCATGGCCGTGGATGCAAAAGTGGACGCAACTCTGGGACCCAAGCAGCTACGCGGGCTCCGCGACGATGCCGATGTTGTTCGTGAACGGCTCGAACGATTTCGCCTACCCGCTCGACAGTTACATGAAGACTTACGCGCTCGTGCAGAGCCCGAAGAACATTGCCATCAAGCCCGCGATGCCGCACGGGCATATCTTCGACGTGCCGGAGGTATTCAGGGCTATCGACTCCGTGCTGAACGCTGGAGTGCCTCTCGCGAAGGTGACGCGCTGCGTCATTGACGGCGGGAAAGTGAACGCGGAAGTGGAGTCGAAAATCGCAATCGTTGCCGCCGAGTTGCACTTCACCACCGCGCCCCACGTCGAAAACCAGAAGCGCACATGGACCGCCCAACCGCTCACCATCGACGGCAAAAAAATCACCGGTAACGCCCCGCCCGCCGAGGCGACCGCGTGGTATCTTTCGGTCAAAGACGAGTCCGGCGCGCTGGTAAGCAGCGAAGTCACCATTCACTAAAAACAACATGAACTTGCCAGACGAAATCCAACGAGCCCTCTCACGCCGCACTTTTCTCAAGCAGAGCACGACAGGGATCGGCGCGCTGGCGCTCACATCGCTGATGAATCCGCACATTTTCGGAATGGAGCCGGGCGATGGTCCTGCGGTGCCGGGGGCGCTGAAGCGGCTGCATTTTGCGCCGAAGGCGAAACGGATCATCTACCTGTTTATGTCGGGTGCTCCGTCGCATCTCGACCTCTTCGACCCGAAGCAAAAGCTCATCGAGATGACGGGCAAGGACCTGCCGGACAGCGTGCGCAAAGGGCAGCGCATTACGACGATGACGAGCGGGCAGAAGAATCTGCTGTGCGTGGGTTCGCCGTTCAAATTCGAGAAGTATGGCAAGGCGCAGATGGACCTCTCCGAGCTCCTGCCGAATCTCTCGAAGGTCGTGGATGAATGCACGTTTGTGCGCTCGATTCACACGGACCCGATCAATCACGATCCAGCGGTGACTTTCTTTGCGACCGGTCACCAGCAGCCGGGGCGTCCGGTGATGGGCGCGTGGCTTGCATACGGGCTCGGCAGCGACAATCGCGACTTGCCTTCGTTCGTGGTGATGACCAGCGGCGGCGGTGGGCAGACGTTGCAAACGCGGTATTGGGGCAACGGCTTTCTCCCCGCGCAATACGGCGGAGTGCAGTTTCGCAATGCGGGCGATCCGGTGCTCTACGTATCGAACCCCAAGGGCATCAGCGGCGGCACGCGGCGCGAGTTGCTCGATGCGACGAACGAGCTCAACCGCATGGCACTTGGCGAACTCGGCGACCCGGCGATCAACGCGCAGATCGAGAACTACGAGCTCGCATTCCGAATGCAGACGAGCGTCCCCGAACTCACTGACCTTTCCAAGGAGCCGAAAGACGTCCTCGACCTCTACGGCGCAACGCCCGGCCAGCCGAGCTTTGCGAACAACTGCCTGCTCGCGCGCCGACTCGCCGAACGCGGCGTCCGCTTTATCCAGCTCTGCCACCGCGATTGGGATCACCACGGCGGTCTGCCCGCTGGCCTGCGCCAAAAATGCAAGGAGACCGACCAAGGCGCGGCGGCCCTCGTCGCGGACCTCAAACAGCGCGGTCTGCTCGACGACACGCTCGTCGTGTGGGGCGGCGAGTTTGGCCGCACAGCCTACAGTCAGGGCAATATCGCGAAGGACAATTTCGGGCGCGACCATCACCCGCGCTGCTTCACGATGTGGATGGCGGGCGGCGGCATTCAAAAGGGAATGGTCTATGGCGAGACGGACGAATTCGGCTACAACATCGTGCGCGACCCCGTCCACGTCCACGACCTGCACGCCACGCTCTTGCACGCGATGGGCGTCGATCACAAGCGCCTCACCTTCCGCCACGAAGGCCGCGACTATCGCCTCACGGACATTGCGGGGAATGTGGTGAAGCCGCTGCTGGCGTAGCGGGTCTTGTATTCCCCCTTGTTGCCCGCTAACGCCTCCCGCATGGCACATCAAAAATCTGACGGAATGAACTACGCCCCCGTGGGCAAACCTGCACCAGTCGTCGCGCCCGGCGAATTTGTCTTCGCCGCCGCCGCGCTCGATCACGGACACATCTACGGACAAACCCAAGGCCTCGTCGAAGCCGGTGGCGAATGCCGCTACGTGTGGGACACCGACCCCGCGCGCGTCGCGAAGTTCATCGAAAAACACCCCGGCGCACAGCCCGTCGCCACGCTCGACGAACTGCTCGACAAAAAGGACGTCCACCTTGTCACCGCCGCCGCCATCCCGTCCGACCGCGGGCCGCTCGGCTGCCGCGTCATGGCCGCCGGCAAAGACTACTTCACCGACAAGACGCCCTTCACCACCCTCGACCAACTCGCCGAAGCCCGCCGCGTCGTCGCCGAGACCGGGCGCAAATACATGGTCTATTACTCCGAGCGCCTCCACGTCGAAGCCAGCGTCCGCGCCGGACAACTCATCGACCAGGGAGCCATCGGCCGCGTCGTCCAAGTCATGGGCATGGGCCCCCACCGCAGCAACCCCGGCACCCGCCCCGCGTGGTTCTGGAGCCGCGAAAAATGCGGCGGCATCCTCACCGACATCGGCAGCCACCAGTTCGAGCAATTCCTCACCTACACCGGAGCCAAAAGCGCCACCATCACCCACGCCGCCGTCGCCAACTACCACCACAAACAATTCCCCGAATTCGAAGATTGGGGCGAATGCAACCTCCTCGCCGACAACGGAGCCACCAACTACGTCCGCGTCGATTGGCTGAACCCGCAAGGCCTCCGCACCTGGGGCGACGGCCGCACCTTCATCCTCGGCACCAAAGGCTACATCGAAGTCCGCAAATACCTCAACGTCGGAGCCGAAGCCGAAGGCGACCACCTCTTCCTCGTCGATGACGCCGGCGAGCACCACATGCGCTGCCACGGCGAAGTCGGCTTCCCCTACTTCGGCCAGCTCATCCTCGACAGCCTCAACCGCACCGAAACCGCCATGACCCAACACCACGCCTTCCTCGCCGCCGAGCTGGCCCTGCAAGCGCAGGCGATGGCGATGCGGGTGGAGTAAAGTAGCTCGCGAGTCCCTTCGCGGCTTTGCGACTCCCGCGAAGCGGCACGAATTTATAAGTGTCGCTTCGCGAGTCGTGTAGTGCCGCGAAGGGACTCGCGGGCTACTTTCTTTTTTGCGGGCTACATTTTTCTCGCTCCCGCTCCGCTGCCGAATTATCGAAATCAAACTATGCCGCACGGATTCTCCTTCATCCGCAAAGACATCGCCGTGGAAAAAAGCCAGCGTTTCCTCCCTCACTGGGAACAGCCGGATGTCTGCTACTTCCTCACCTTTCGCACGGCGGATTCCATCCCGGCGGGCATCCTCAGCGAGTGGAAAAGCGAACGCGATGCGTGGCTGCGCGCTCACGGCATAGACCCCGGCATCGACGACTGGCACTCGCGCATCGCCAGCCTGCGGGACGACGAATCCGCCATTTACCACGCCCGCTTTTCCCGCCAGATGCAGGAGTTTCTTGATGATTGCCACGGCGACTGTCTCTTGCGCCGTGCGGACCTCCGCGAGATCGTCGTCCGTGCGCTGCGGCATTTCGACGGCGAGCGTTACCGACTCGGCGGCTTCGTCGTCATGCCGAACCACGCGCACATCCTCGTCCAACTCATCGGCGAGATGCGGCTGAAAGGCGTGGGCTTTTCGTGGAAACACTTCACCGCCCGCGAAATCAACAAAGTGCTCGGCGAGGAAAAGTGCGAGCGCTTCTGGCAGGCGGAGACTTACGACCACATCGTGCGCAGCGAAGCGCAGTTTCATCACTACCGAAAATACATTGCTGAGAATCCGCTCAAGGCTCGGCTACGGGAGAATGAGGCGAGCGTGTACCTGCCGGAATTGGAAAAGTAGCTCGCGAAAAAACAAAGTAGCCCGCGAGTCCCTTCGCGGCTGAACCCCACTCGCGAAGCGACACGAATTTAAAAAGTGCCGCTTCGCGGAAGTCATAAAGCCGCGAAGGGACTCGCGGGCTACTTTCTCGCTCGCTGGTTGCTGTGTCTGGGATGGTTCCGAGTGTGTTTCACGCATGGGTTGTCGCGCTTTTCTTAAAGGAAATGCAGTCTGGATGAACGGGGAACGGTACCGAAGAAAATTGGTGTGCGATGGAAGGAAGGTGTAGGAGACTGGGTGAAAGGGGATATGGAAACGAACGTAAGGTTTACACATTAGGGCAATGGGATGGCTTGATGGGAGGGCGATGCTGGCAAAGGTTTTATCGTAATACAGGGGAAGTTCGTCCAGATTGGGATGCGAACGAGATTTAGTGACAAGGGAGGTTTCGTGTATATCTATGGAGTGAGTCGGAATGCTAAAAATGCTTCCAATAGGCTACTTTTTATGCTCGTATCGGTATATGAAGTCACCGTTTCTGCCTGCTCCTTTGCCCACGCTGTGGGCGGCTCCATCCATGCCGCTTCCGTTGCCGGTGGAGCCGCCTCCCCCGGCGCGGGTGGGCGGGCCGAAGGCAGGGTGGTTGAATCCGGTGCGGGTTTGGGGGGCGTTGAGTCTTCCTTTGCGGTGGCGGCTGGTGCTGAGGATGGCTGCCGGTGAGGAGGTTACGGCGACGATTGCGGCCCGGGGCGCAAAGCTGAGACTCGGCTCGGTGCGGAAGAATCTGGCTGTGCTGAAAGCGGCGGGTGTGGTGGAGTCGAGAGCGGGGTTGGACCGGCGGTCGGAGGTGTTTTTCATCCCGCCAGAACGCCGCCCGGAGCCCGGAGTGCTGGATTTTGGCTCGTGCCGGATCACGCTGGCGGAGAAGTTGGGAGAATAAACCCGGATGCCAGCTCAATCCGCCGAACTCCGCACGAAGCCCTACCGCATTGCCCTCCTCGTCGGTATCGTGTGCATCATCCCGCTTGGGTATGGCGTGCGGTTTTCCAGCGCGCTGAATGCGCCGTTGTTGCAGGACATCGCCGGGGCTGTTTGCTATCAAATGCTTTGGATGATGATCGTCGCATTCATCCGCCCGAAGCTCTCGCTGGCAAAATGCGCCGTGGGAGTGTTCATCGCCTCCTCCGCCATCGAATTCCTGCAACTCTGCAAATTGCCCTTCCTCCTCGCACTCCGCGCGACCTGGCTGGGGCGGGTCATTCTCGGCACCACATTCCTATGGGCGGATTTTCCACCCTATGCGCTCGGCTGCGTGTTTGGCTGGGTAACGTTGAGCGCACTTCGGAAAAGATTCACGCGCCCGCTTGCCGCGACAGGGCGATGAGTCATCACTGCTCGACGCGGTAGATGGCGGTCTTGGTGCGGAGGATGAGCGATTTGCCGGACACGGCGGGGGAGGCCATGAAGCCGTCGTCGAACTTGCCTTCGCCGAGCTTTTGGAAGGTGTCGCCGGCAGCGAGGACGGTGACTTTTCCCTCTTCGCTGAAGAAATAGATGCGGCCTTCGGCGAGGAGCGGGGAGGCGGAATAGTTGCCGCCGATGCGCTCGCGCCAGAGGTCCGCGCCGGTCTTTGCGTTCACGGCTCCGGCCATGCCGTTGTCGTCCACGAGGAAGACGCGGGTGCCGTCGAAGAGGACGGAGGGCTTGTTCGGGGCGCTCTTGGTGGAGCGCCAGGCGATGGCGGATTCTTCGAGCAGGCCGCTGCCGCCGAGCTTGATGGCGATGACTTGTTTTTTGCCAAAGCCGACGGGGATAAACGCCATGCCGTCGCCGACGACGGGGCGCGAGGCGGCGCTGTGTGCGCCGCGTTCTTCAAAGCGCCAAAGCTCTTTGCCGGTCGCGGGCTCGTAGCCGTAGTGGGCCTTCGCGCCGCTGGAGATGAGCATCGGTTTGCCTGCAAACTCGGTGACTTGCGCGGTGGCGAAACCTTTGCGCCAGTCGCCGTCGGCCTCGGGTTTGCCGTCGGGCTGGATGTCTTTGTAGTCAATGGAGCGGTCCACTTTCCACACGGTTTTCCCGGTCGCTTTATCCAGCGCGACGATGAACTGCGCGTCGCTGCCGTCGAAGGGGAGGATGAGCAAGTTCTTCCACAAGATCGGCGAGCTTCCTGCGCCTCGGAAATGGTTGCAGACAAAGTCCCGCCGCTCCCACAGCACCTTGCCGCTCGCGGTGTCCAGCGCGGCGATCCCCGGCGAGCCGAAGCTCACGTAGATGCGCCCTTCTTCGATGGCGGGAGTGGGCGAGCCGTAGCTGTTGAACTTGTGGCAAAATTGCGGCGTGGCGACATCGAACAGTTTCTTTTCGAGCGTGATTTTCCCCGTCCCTAGATCGAGCTGCACGACGCCGAGCTGCTTGCCGTCTTCCGTCGCCGTCGTCGCCCACACGCTGCTGCCCCACACGACGGGCGAGGACCATGCTTTGCCGGCGATGGGCGTTTTCCACTTCACGTTTTTCCCCTCGCCCATCTCGATGGCGAGCCCTTTGGAGTCCGACGACCCGTCGCCGCGCGGGCCGCGAAATTCGGGCCAATTCGTATCGGCAAAGGTGAGTGTGACGGCGGTAAGCGATAGAAGTGCGATGAGTCTCATGGGTCGGAAAATAGGGCGCGAGATTCGCCAGCGCGCGCTAGGATGCAATGCGAAAGAACGCGGCTCCTTGCGTTTCGCGCCGTCCATCCGCCATCCTCGCCGCCGCATGAACAAAATCCTCGTCCTTTTCGACTCCGCCTCCGGCAACACGCGCAGCATGGCCGCGCTCATCGCCGAAGGCGCGCAGACCATCGGCGATACGGAGGTCCGCCTCCGCCATATTGACGAGGCCAGCGCGGACGATGTCGTCTGGTGCGATGGCCTCGCCGTCGGCAGTCCCACGAACATGGGCATCCTATCGTGGAAAATGAAACGCTTTTGGGACGAGACGATGCGCGCTCATTGGATGAAGGTGGATGGCAAGATCGCCTGCGCATTTTCCAGCGCTGGGGGCTTTGGCGGCGGGCAGGAGATGGCGTGCCTCAGCATCCTCACCGTGCTGATGAACTTCGGCTTTCTCGTCTTCGGCGTCACCGACTACGCGGGTAAACTCACCACCGCCCACTACGGGGCTATTGCAGTCCGTGAGCCCCGGGACGAAGAAATCAAAGCCGCCTGCCGCAAACTCGGCCGTCGCCTCGCCGAGTGGACCGCCACCTACATCCATGCCCGCCCCGAAGAGCACCCGGCGCGCAAAATGGCCGAGCGGGCGATGCCGGGATAAGGGGTGAACGGACCCCGATCCTCGGTGTCGGTCGGTCGGAATTTCCCCCAAATTCGCAGCGCTTTCCAAAATGTCACAGAATACCGGTTGAAATGCCGGGAAATCCTTTCAGGTTAAGGTCCAGACATTTATTCTACGTGGGAACTCTATCGTGGACGGGAAAACCGTTGACTTTCCTGAGGCACCGACCTGATAAAAACGTTACTGAACTCTAGCTCCTAAAACACCTGATACCGATTAACTTCCGAATGAGACCCACATACTCTCTCGCTGCCCTTGCGCTTTCCTCTGTACCAGCCCATTGCATCAGAGAAGATCGCGTGTCTGCCCGCACAATAATTGCTCCCCGTTAAAAGTCATTTTCCACCAAACAACCTTTCAACTAAAAGCCCAAAGCCCAGTCCACAAATTTTATGAAGCCGATCAATCTCAAACCCTCATCATGGCAACAATTCCTTAAGTCTCTCAAAAAGCGCGAAGTCGCCGCTTTGCCGCTGGGGAAAAAACCGACCATTCAGCCGGAGGTGCTGGAGAACCGTATCGCGCCTGCGTCGCTGGCGTCGCTTTCGAGCGGTAGCATCACGGTGAGCGGCGATCAGGGTGCGGCGGGGGAGGTGGAGACGCTCGTTTTTACGATCGTTTCGGGGGATCTTTACATCACGGATGCGACGCATTCCATCACGGCGGGCTCGGGCTTTACCCAGAATGGCGGGAATGAAGTGTACATCGCCCTTTCGTCGCTGACCGATGACTTTACGGTGAACACAGGCACCGGCTCAGATACGGTGACTTTTTCGGACGCGCTGAGCCTTCCGGGCCATGCGGATATTACGAGCGGCGGGACGGTGACTTTTGGCAATACGCTGACGCTTGCAGCGACGAAAAATCTGACGGTTTCTTCGAGTGGTCTGATCTCGGCGAGCGGTGCGCTCACGGTGCCTGGGACGGCGACGTTTGCGGCAGGTTCAGCGAACGACATCACGCTGGGCGCGGCGAATGATTTTTCGACGGTGCTCATCACGAGCGGCAACAACGTCTCGGTGACGGATAGTAATGCGCTGGTGCTTGGCGCCTCGACGGTGAGCGGCACCTTGGGCGTGACGACGAGCGGGGCGCTGACGCAAAGCGGCGTGCTAAGTGTGACTGGCGCGGCGACGCTGGCGGTGGGCTCGGGGAACAACCTCACGCTGGCAAATCCGGCGAATACTTTCAGCACGGTGACAATCACCAGCGCGAACAACGTCTCGCTCGCGGATGCGGATGGGCTCATCCTCGGAACCTCGACCGTGAGCGGCACGCTCGACGTGGCGACGAGCGGGGCGATCACGCAAAGCGGGGTGGTGACGG
This sequence comes from Chthoniobacteraceae bacterium, assembly GCA_947471505.1. Classification (GTDB taxonomy): domain Bacteria; phylum Verrucomicrobiota; class Verrucomicrobiia; order Chthoniobacterales; family Chthoniobacteraceae; genus SXWH01. The sequence continues at coordinate 186,764 of CANIWM010000001.1, forward strand.
TGACGGGCGCGACGACGCTGGCGGCGGGCTCGGGGAACAACATCACGCTGAACTCGGCGAATGATTTCTCCACGCTCGCCATCACGAGCGGCAACAACGTCTCGGTGACGGACAGCAACGCGCTGGTCCTCGGGGCATCGACGGTGAGCGGGACGTTGGGCGTGACGACGAGCGGTGCGATCACGCAGAGCGGGGCGTTGACGGTGACGGGTACGGCGACGTTTGCGGCGGGCTCGGGCAACAACATCACGCTGAATTCCGCAAACGATTTCTCGACCTTTGCTGTGACGAGCGGAAACAGCGTCGCGGTGACTGATGCCGACGCGCTGATTTTGGGCGCTTCGGCGGTGAGTGGAACATTGGCCGTCACGACGAGCGGCGCATTGACTCAGAGTGGCGCGGTAGCTGTCACCTCGACATCGGCGCTCGACTCGGGCGAGGCGTTGATTACGCTCACGAATGTCGGCAATAACTTTGGCGGGGCGGTCGCGTTGACGAATAGCGCCGCGAACAATGTTTCCTTGGTGAACAGCGTGGCGCTCAGCATCGCGACGAGCAGCGTCGGCACGGGAACACTCTCGCTGACAGGTGCAGGGATTTCGCAGACGGGAACCATCACGCAGGCTGCGTCCGCTGGAGCGGTGACGCTCACGGGCGGTAGCGCGGCGATCAGTCTGGCGCTGGGTAATGATTTTACTGGAGCAGTTACGGCCTCCACGTCGGGCGCGGGTGCTGCAATTACCATCAACGACGCGACGGGCGGACTGGACGCGGTCTCGGTGACGACGACAGACGGCGCGATTACGCTCAGTGCGACATCGGGCGACTTGACTGCGACGACGGTTACGGCTGGCGGATCGAGCCGCAACGTTTCGCTCACCACCACGACAAGCGGAAACGTGCTCGTGGATAGTGTGACCGCCTCGGGCGACACGGTGACGATCAGCTCGGCGGAAAGCATTGAGGAGTCGGGCGCGGATGTGGGTGCGGATGTCACGGCGAGCACGCTTTCGCTGACAGCGGCGACCGGCATCGGCGCGGCTGAGGTAATCGAGACTGCGCTGAGCAACCTCTCGGCGACTTCGACGAATGGCGGCATTGATCTCGTAAATGCGGGGGCGCTGAGCATCACGAGCTTGGCGGCTTCGACTTCGGGAAATATCACGCTGACGAACACGGGCAGCATTGCGCTCGCCGGTAACGTCTCGGCGGCCAGCGGAACTGTTTCGTTCACTACGAATGTAAACATCACTCGCTCGGCGGGAACCGTGAGCGGCACGACTGTGACGTTGTCGGCGACGAGCGGCAGCATCGGTGCTTCCGGTGCGGCAGTGAATACAGCGGCGACGGCCCTCGACATCGCGAGCAGCGGAGATCAATTCATCACCGAGGCGAACGGCGCAAATGTGACGAGCACGGCGACGGCGGGGAATATCACGCTGACGACGACGACGGGGGATTGGACGCTTGTGACGACAGGCGTGGCTGCCTCAGGAACGGTGAGTATCACGGCGACGGCAGGCGACATCTTGCGCAGCGGCGCTGGGGCGGAGGTGACAGGGACGACGCTGACTTTCACAGCAGGCGGGGCGGATGGGGACCTCGGAGCTTCGGGCAATGCGTTGCTGACTTCGGGCACGGCGATTGTCTTCACAGGCACAGGCACAGGCGACGTGTTTATCACGGAATCCGATGGCGCGACGATTACCGGAGCGACTGGGAGCGGCGCTGTGACGCTGACGACAACGTTGGGGGATTGGACTCTCGTCACGACTGGTGTGGATACGACGGGCAACGTCACCATTACCGCATCCGCAGGGGACATCTTACAGAGCGGAGCAGCGGACATCACAGGGAATACGCTGACGCTGAGCGCGGGCGGCGCGGATGGGGACCTCGGAGCGGGCAATGCGTTGCTGACTTCGGGCACGACGATTGTCTTCACGGCGACGGGCGCAGGCGCAGTGAACATCACGGAGGCGAACGGTGCGAATGTGAGCGGCTCGACCGATGACGGAGCGATCACGCTCA
>CANIWM010000002.1 GCA_947471505.1 Chthoniobacteraceae bacterium
CCAAAGGCGTCTATACCGTCGCATTCCCGAGCAAAGAGCAGAGCCCCGTGCTCACCGCCAGCGCCTACCCGCAAGGCGACGGCTACGCCACGCTCACCCTCACGAATGCAGGCACCATCACCGTCCTCGGCAAACTCGCAGACGGCACCGCCCTCAGCGCCAGCGGCTTCCTCCGCGCGGACGGCACCCTGCCGTTCTTCGCCTCGCTGTATAAAAAACTCGGCCTCGTGGCTGGCGACATCACATTTGCCGACCTCGCCAACAGCGATCTCAGCGGCAGCGACCTCATCTGGATTCGCCCCAACCAGCGCACCGCCCGCTACTACCGTTACGGCTGGGAAACCGGCATCCGCATCGACGCAGTGGGCGCAAAATACATCACGCCCGCCGCCCTCGACTTCGGCCAAGGCGCAGTGAACACCGTGAACGGCAACGCCGCGCTCGTCCTCACCGACGGCCAGCTCGCCGCGACCATCACCCACAACGTGAACGTGGCCCCGACCACCGGAGCCGTGACGCACATCCCCGCCACGGGAGCGCCCTACAAGCTCACGCTGACAGCGAGCACCGGAGTGTTCACCGGCACCTTCACCCACGGCGCAGACACGGACCAATACTACGGCGTGCTCATCAACAAAGGCGCGAATAAAGGCGGCTTCGGCTACTTCCTGAGCACCGTCCCGTTCATCTACGGAGCGAGCGGAGAAAGCGGCGGCGTCTCCCTGCAACCGTAGCGCGCCTCGCCTGACGGCTATCCCGACGTGTCGGGAATAGCAGATAGCAAAAGCCCCGCTCTCGAAAGAGAGCGGGGCTTTTTGTTGAATGACGAATGACGAACGCAAGCGCGAGGATGCGCGGTTTCGTCATTCGGCATTCCCGCCCTGCCACGGCGGCGGTTATCTCGCGGTTCAAGCCAGCTTCAGCACCAGCCCCAGCGCCCCGGCCCCGAGCACGACGGGGATTACGCCCCACTTCCACCGCTGCATCCCCACGAACGCCACCACGGCGATCCCCACGGCCAGCCAGTCTGCGCCTTTTGGAAAGAGCACCTGCAAGCCGAACCACACCGCCAAATTCAGCACCACGCCCACCACCGCCGCTGTGATCGCCGAGAGCGCGCACGTCAGCCGTTCATTCTGGCGCATCCGCTCCACGTAGGGCGCGCCGAGGAATATCCACAGGAAGCACGGCACGAACGTCGCCCACGTCGTCACCGCCGCACCGAGTGTCGCGGATGCCAGCGGCGACAGCCCGCTGGGGTGGCTCCAGCCGCCGAGGAAGCCCACGAATTGCAGCACCATGATGAGCGGCCCCGGCGTCGTCTCCGCAAGGCCCAGGCCATCGAGCATCTGCGGCGCGGACAGCCAGCCGTGCGTCTCCACTGCTTGCTGCGCCACATACGGGAGCACCGCGTAGGCTCCGCCAAAAGTGACCATCGCCGCCTTGCTAAAAAACATCCCTTGCTGGAAATGCGTCCCCTTCCACCCGAGCCACGCGCCCACGAACAGCAGCGGCACCCACCACAGCGCGAGGCACGTCACGATCACGCGCACGGCCCGTCCTAGCGTCGGCTTTTCGCCGCTCACCGTCGGCACGACACCCGCGCCGTGCCCTTTCGCCACGAGGAACTTTTCCTTGCGAACCTTCCCGCCGATCCAGCCGATGACGCCTGCCGCCACGACGATCAGCGGGAACGGCGCGTGCAGAAAAAAGATCGCCGCAAACGCCAGCGCAGCCAGCGACCACATCACCTCGTTTTTGAGCGCCTTCCCGCCGATGCGTAGCACCGCCGCCGCAACGATGGCGAGCACGGCAGGCTTCAGTCCGTAGAAGACGCCACTGACCCACACAACGTCCCCAAACGCCACATACACATAGCTCAGCGCCCACAGAATCAGCGCCGACGGCAGCACGAACAACACACCGGCGACGATGCCGCCCCACGTCCGATGCAACAGCCAGCCGAGATAAATCGCGAGCTGTTGCGCTTCTGGTCCCGGCAGCAACATGCAGAAATTCAGCGCGTGGAGAAAGTGCCCCTCATCCACCCAGCGCCGCCTTTCCACCACCTCGCGGTGCATGATGGCGATCTGCCCCGCAGGCCCGCCGAAGCTGATAAACCCGAGCTTCAGCCAAAAGCGAAACGCCTCCGCGAAAGTCGGGCGCGCTGGTGTGTCGGTGGTCGTGCTCATCGTCCCGCGATGTAGATGCGCCCCTTCCACCAACGCCAGCCATTTTACGCGAATCCGAGCAAATCGCTTGCGGCACATCGCTCCGGCGGGAATAGTCCGCGCTTTTTCCGCAACCAATGAGCTTTCAAAGCCTGCACGACCGAGGGGTTATCGCCCGATGGAGAGAGTTTTTGCCCGTGAGTGAGAAGACGCCCGTCATCTCGCTCAACGAAGGCTCCACGCCGCTTGTCCACTCGCCGCGCCTTAGCGCCCTCGTCGGGCTCGGGTGCGAAGTCTATATCAAATACGAAGGCTTAAACCCCACGGGCTCCTTCAAAGATCGCGGCATGACGATGGCCATCTCGAAGGCCGCCGAGGCCGGAGCACGCGCCGTCATTTGCGCCAGCACCGGCAACACCTCCGCCGCCGCCGCCGCCTACGCTGCACGCGGCGGGATGACGAGCATCGTCCTCCTTCCCGCTGGGAAAATCGCGCTTGGCAAGCTGGCGCAGGCTTTCATGTATGGCGCGAAAGTCGTCGCTATCGAGGGGAACTTCGACGACGCCCTGCGCCTCGTTCGTGAGATCGGCGAGACCGAGCCCATCGCCGTCGTCAACTCCATCAACCCCTACCGGCTGGAAGGGCAAAAGACCGCCGCGTTCGAGATCATCGAGACCCTCGGCGATGCGCCCGATGTCCACATCCTTCCCGTCGGCAACGCGGGGAATATCTCGGCGTATTGGATGGGCTACAACGAGTTCCACCAACACAAACGCTCCACCCGCCTGCCCAAAATGATCGGCTACCAAGCAGCCGGCAGCGCCCCTATTTACTACGGCAAAGTCGTGGAAAAGCCCGAGACCATCGCGACCGCCATCCGCATCGGCAATCCCGCGAGCTGGGACAAAGCCGCCGCCGCGATGAAGGACAGCGGCGGCACCGTGGACATCGTCACCGACGAGCAAATCCTCGCCGCCCAATACTGGCTGGCCAGCCACGAAGGCATCTTCGTCGAGCCCGCCAGCGCCGCCAGCATCGCAGGCCTCATGAAGTGCATGGGCAAAGACCGCTGCGCCACCTGCCCCATGCCAACCATCGCCGAAGGCTCGCGCATCGTCTGCACCGTCACCGGCCACGGCCTCAAAGACCCCGACGTCGCTGCCAAGCACATCTCCGGCATCTCCACCGTCCGCGCCGATAAATCGGCCATCCTCTCACTCATCGGCGGGTAAGGCCCACATCGACCGCTTAGCGCAGCTACAACATCTTCAACTGCGAACGAAGAACGAGCGAGAGAACTTTGAGTCCGAGTTCGAGGAAATTGAATGGCTTGGCGAGGAAATCGTTACCGCCGCGAAGGGATGATTGCACTCGGTTCTCCATACTCGCGTTTCCAGTCAGGAAAATGATCGGGGTCTCGGGGTGGAGGGCCATGTTGCGGATGTGGGTGCAGAGCTCGAAGCCGTCGAGTTCGGGGAGTTGGACATCGAGAATGATGAGATCGAAACGGTGGCCCGCGAGGTCGCTCACGGCCTCCCCTGGCATCGTGGTCGTTTTGATCGAAAAGCCGACGGCACGCACAGATGAAGCAACGGTTTCACAGACGTCCTCGTCATCGTCCACGGCATAGACACGCACGGTATCTAGGCTGACGCTCTGGTCGAGATTGTCGTGTTTGAGAAGATTGGCGAGAAACTCGACGCTTTGATTCACGGTGCGGAGTATCGCCGGAGAGACTTGCTCGGGCATACAGTAGAGCTCGTGGATGAGGGATGCGAAACAGGACGACACACGGTGAAGGACTTGCTCGCCGTCGATTCGAGTTTGCTCGGCGAGGCGCTGGGCTAGCGCGCTCAAGTCGCTCAGAAGGCCCGAGTCTCCCGGACGACGAGTATAGCTCTGAAAGGTCTTGCGCATTTCTCCCACGGTGGTGCGGTTCGCGATGTTTTCCGCACGTCCGCTGGACTTCGCGACGATTTCCGTGGGCGCTACTTGAACCAAACTCGGCGAAGGGGGGGCTCCTACCGGCTGGACGGGCACCGCAGCGCGACGCTCAAAGTCTTTGAGCATCAGTCGCGCTTCGGCGAGGCTCGCCCCCATTCCTTTGATATCGCGCTGGGCGTTTTCCAATTGCGCAGCGAGTTCAATGGTCTCGAGTCGCTGCCGCTCAAACCGGTCCGCGAGCTTGGAATACTCAGCGAGCTTCGGCTGGGCGGCTTCTAGCTCTTTCCTCAGGCGCAGAGTCTCTGAGCGTTGCTCGTCGAGCTGGACGTTCTCACGATTCGCATCACGATCCGCGGTGATGGTTTCGATCTGTTTGTTCGCGGCGATGAGGGAATAACGGGCATCATCCAAGGACTGCGTGGCCGTGTCGCGATCTCGGGTAGCGAGGTCCGCTAGTCGCTCCGCCTCCGCAAGCTGTGCGCGCAACACTTCTTCGTTCTTTTCAAATGTTTGCAGCTTTTCGGCCATCTCCAGCTCGCGCTTCTCACGCTCGGCATCGACAGCGACGCTCGCGGTGATTCCCGATTTCATCGAAGAGATGTCGTGCGTTAACTTCTCAAGCTGCACCTCCAGCTCTAGGGCGCGCTGCCGCGCCACGTCACGCTCCTTCATCGCCGCCTCATGCTGCTTGCGAGCGACTCCGAGTTCGGATTCGTGGGCCGCTCGCAGCGAGTCGAGTCGCGCGGTGAACTCCGCAATCTCGCGCTCGCGCTCGGCGGCGATGTGTTCGTTTTGCTTGGGTTGACGTTCAGCGGCAGCGCGTTCGTCTTCGAGTTCGGCGACTTGATCTTCCAGCGCGGCGATTCGCCCCTTCATCTCCGATACTTGCGCCGCTGCGGCATCGCGGGCTTGTTTTAATGCGCCGATTTGCTTCTGGCTCTCGCCACCATTCTTGGTCGCGTTGACGGTCTTACTACGAAGCTCCGCTAGATCACGCTCCGCATCGGCGAGTCGCTTCTTCAAGTCCTGTGCACGCCCTTTACTCTCCGTGCTTTCCTTCGTTAAAGCGTCGCGCTGCCGGATGAGGTCTTCGGTCTGCTTTTGCGTGATCACCCGCTGTTTACTAAATTCCTCGTTCACCCGCTTGACGTCCACCACCTGCCGCTCGGCGATTTCGGAGCGGTGCTTCAGCTCGGCCAGCATCTCTCCATATTTTGTGCTCTGCTCCAAAAGCCGGTCGCGTTCCGCCGTGATTTGCTCCGTCTGCTTCGAGAGCGTGATGGCCTCGCCCATCTCCGCCTGAATTTTGTCGATCTGCCTTGAAAGCTCGTCCCTTTCCTCTTCCGCCACTTTTTGCCGACTCCGTGCCTCGCGGGAAGTATCTTGCAATTGCTCGATGAGCGCGCGGATGTCCCGCGTTGGGTCCACTTCAGCGGACAACATCCCTCCATCCTCCGTGAGAGAAAGTCGGGTCAGCGTGTGGCTAGGTTTTGCGGTTGATTGGGCCATGTGAGAGCGCGAGCACGCCGCCGGTTCTGCGGCATTCTCGCTCCTGCCATTTAGCAACCACCGTACCCGCACACCCCGCAACTTCTGCTAAAGCACCGCCGGATTCCCGTACAGGCTAAACCCCGTCGTCCTCTCGATATTCACCTCGAACACCTCACCCACATGCCGCTCGTCCCCTTCAAAAATCACGATCTTATTACCAGGCGAGCGCCCCATCAGCCGCGCCTCGTTCGACTTACTCACCCCCTCGCACAGAATCTCCACGCGCTTCCCCACAAGCTCCGTATTCTTCTCCAGCGCCAGCGCATTCACCACCCCCAGCAGGTCCTGATTCCGCTCATCCTTCACCGATTCCGGCAACTGCCCCTCCATCGTCGCCGCCGGAGTGTCGCGGCGCTGACTGTAGCGGAAAATAAACGCGTTATCGAACTTCACACGCTCCACCAGTCCGCGAGTCGCCGCATAGTCCGCATCCGTCTCGCCGGGGAAACCGAGGATCACATCCGTCGTCACCGCGATGTCCGGACGCACCTCGCGCACCTTCGCCACCAGCCCCTCATATTTCTCCGCCGTGTACGTCCTGTGCATCGCCTTGAGAATGCGATCGCTCCCACTTTGCAGCGGCAAATGAATATGCGGCATCAGCTTCGGCAGCCGCCCATAACACTCCACCAAATCCGCTTTAAAACCGATCGGATGCGGCGAAGTAAATCGCAACCGCCGCAGCCCATCCACCTCATGCACCGCATCCAAGAGCTGCACGAACGGAGATTTCCCCTCCACCTTCTCAAATTCGTGCCGCCCGTACAAATTCACGATCTGCCCCAGCAGCGTCACCTCCCGCACCCCGCGCTCCACCAGCCCCCGCACCTCATCCACGATACTCCCGATGCTCCTCGAACGCTCACTCCCGCGCGTGCTCGGCACAATGCAGAAAGTGCAGTGCATATTGCAGCCCTGCATGATGCTCACAAACGCCGTCGCCTGCCGCTCCCGCAGCGTATGCTCGCGGATCGTCTCCTGCGAACCCGCCTCCTCCTCCACATCCACGATGCTAAAGCGCGCATCATCCATCAGCCGCTCCCTCATCGCCAACCGCCGCGCAAAAAGCTCATCCACATAGTCCGCCACCTTGTGAAATTTCTGCGTCCCCACCACCAAGTCCACATGCCCGATGTCCCGCACCAGCTCTTGCCCCCGCGACTGCGCCATACACCCCAAAAACCCAAACACCATCTCCGGCTTCTGCGCCCGAAGCCGCCCCAACAGCCCCATTTTTCCCAACGCCTTCTGCTCCGCCATATCGCGCACGCTGCAAGTATTAATAAGCACCACATCCGCCTCCTTCTCCGCATCCGTCAGCACATACCCCCGCGAGATCAAATCGCGCGCCACCTGCTCCGAGTCGCGCTCGTTCATCTGGCACCCATACGTTTTTAGAAAGACTTTCGGCATCTGTAGAAAAGTCCCCCCACCCTGCCCATGCACAAAGAAACATTCAACCCCCATCAGCAGCGTCCTTGCTGCGACGCCCCGTTGTTGCGGAGCGCGAATCGGAGCGGGGCTTTCCTCAGCCCCGATTGGCGCTTGCCACTGATACCATCTCGCACCATCTCGCAAAGACAATCAGACCGAAGAGGGAGGGCTACGAAGGACGCGAAGGAGAAGGCCTCATGTCTGTGTCATCTTCGCGCCCAGCGAGCTGAAAACGAAAAACTGAAACCCTTTGCATGGGAAACCCCGCCTCTAAAAGTGTTCAGCTTCACGACTTCCCCCAGCGGCCAAACCTCTAAGTTGACGCCCCGCAGGACTTCGGGCATTTTCCGCGCATGAGCACAATCCTTGAATCTGATGAGACGGGCACGCTGCATTTACCGGCGGCGATGTTGCCGCATCCGGGGCCGCATCGGCGTTATCGGGTGGCGGCGGAGGGTGGGCAGGTGGTTGTGGATGAGGAGCCGACGAATGCGAGGCCGTGGATGGAGTTGGCGGGGTGCCTCACTGGTGAATCTGCTGAACTGCGGCGTATTGAGGGCGTGGTCGCGGATGAGTTTGGGCGGATTAACCCTGAGGATTGGCAGTGATTCTAGATACGAACGCGGTTTCGGCCTTCTTCGAGGGTGTGCCAGCGGTATGTGAAGCGGTGGGTAGGGCTGCGGCGCTCGGAGTTCCGAGTATCGTGCTGGGAGAGTATCGCTTTGGGATGTCCGGCTCGCGCCTTCGCACGGAGTTGGAGGCGAAGCTCGGGAGGCTCCAGCGGCTTGCGGGAGTTTTGGTGGTGGATGCGGAGACTGCGATGCACTACGCGAAAATCCGGCGCGAACTAAAAGAAGCGGGCACGCCGATTCCTGAAAATGACTTGTGGATCGCGGCGCTCGTTCGTCAGCACGGGGACGAGTTGCTGAGCAATGACGGGCATTTCGACCACGTCCCCGAGCTCACCCGGATTGGGTGGTGAAAGAGGCGGGAAATACGGCGAACTCCCCGCAAGACTTTGGGCATTTTCCGAGCTTGAGGACGGCGAGTGCGCGCATCTGCCTCTCGTCATTTTCGCCTCGCGAAAGTAATACGTGTAAGTAATAAATTGACTCTCCCCCTTGAACCGGGAAAAAGTCCCGCCCATGAAGCTCCGTATCGCTCCTGTTGTCGCGCTCGCTCTCGCTTGCTCACTCACGATCACCCATGCCCAAAAGCCTTCCGCGGCAAAGTCTGCGGGCTGGTTCCACTGGCGCGGCCCGACGGCAAACGGCACCTCGGCGGAGACAGGACTGCCGGATAAAGTGGACGCGGCCAAGCCGCTGTGGAGCGCCGATTTCCCCGGCCAAAGCTCGCCCGTCATCGCGAACGGACGGCTGTATATCAACGGCTACGTCGGCGATGGGCCGGACCTTCGCGAGGGGGTCACTTGCTTCGATGCCGAGACGGGGAAGCAGCTCTGGCAGTCGCTGCAAAACGATTTTCTGAGCGACACGATCTATCTGCGTTACGCCACAAGTTCACCGACGGTGGATGCGGAGACGGGGAATATTTACGTGCAGGGCACGCAGGGCTTGCTAACCTGCTACTCGCCCGAGGGCAAGGTCGTCTGGCAGCACTCGCTCATGGAGGAATACGGGCGGCTCACGTTCCCGAACTCGCGGACTTCCACGCCGGCGGTGGAGAGCGATCTCGTCATCACGCGCGGCGTGACGAGCGGTTGGGGCGCGAACGGTCCCGCGGGCGACCGCATCCTTGCATTCGATAAAAAGACGGGCGAACTCGTCTGGCTCAGCGCCCCGGCGGACCGCCCGCAGGATAATACGTTCTCGCCGTTCCAGTTTTCTTGGCTGGACGGGAAGCGCGTCTTTTTCACCGCGTGTGGCGATTCCTCCGTGGCATGTATCAACGCGTGGACGGGCGACCCGATCTTCCGCTTCCCCGCCGCGAAGGCTGGAGCGAAGGGCGGCATCAACGCAGGCGTCCTGCGCTACAAAGACTCGCTGATCATCTCGCACGAGTCCGAGAATGTGGACACGAGCGAAGTGGGCCGGACCGCCTCGTATCGCATCCCGAAAGCTGACGAGCAGCCCAAGGCCATCGTGCCGTCCATCAACGCCGTCCCACCGGGAATGCGCATCTTTTCCCCGAAGGAACTCGAAGGCTGGCGCAACCCGCTCGGCAACCTCGCCTCCTCGCCGTGCATCGTCGGCGACACGCTCTACGAAGTCACCGGCACCGGCGAACTCGCGGCGGTGAATCTCGAAACGGGCGAGGTGAAATGGAAAAAGAAACTCGGCACCGAGCAGCGTCAATCGTCGCCATTTTTCGCCGATGGAAAGCTCTACGTCGCATTCTACATCTCGGGCGGTGAAGCTGCTGCCGGAGCCGATAGCGACGGCGGCGATGGCGAGCTCTACGTCTTCAAGCCCGGCGAGAAAGACGCCGAAATCCTCAGCCACACCAAGCTCCACGGGCGCTGCTTCGGCTCGCCCATCGCGTTCAACGGCAAGCTCTACATCCAGACCGACAAGCGGCTCTACGCCTTTGGCAAAAAGGGCGCGAACGACGGCGCGAAGAAAGTGGACTGGAAAGCCGAGCCGATCCAAGGCTCCGACGCGCCCGTGGCAAAGCTCCAACTCATCCCCAATGAAGTCCTCTTGCGCCCCGGCCAGAGCGTGCAAATCCGCGCTCGTGGTCAGGCGGAGAACGGCGCAACCGTTCAGCCTTCCGTGGACGTGAAGACGCTGAAGTTCGACACATTCATCCCGCCCACCGCGCTCGTGAAAGCCACGATGAGCGGCAAATTTGACGAAGCCGGAAAGCTCACCGCCGACGCCAAACCAATGGGCAGCGCGGGCGCATTCTCCGCATCGGTCGGCGAGAAAGTGCTCGGCACCATGCGCGGGAAAGTGCTCCCCGATTTGCCCATCAAGATTGATTTTGAAACGACGGAGCTAAAAGAAATCACCGGCCCCGGCCTCGGCAACGAAGTCGTCGCCCTCCCGCCCGCCGAGCCCGGCAAACCTGCACCACAGCCCGCGCCGACGAATTGGAACGTCATCGAACCGCCCACGCCTTTCTCCTATCCGCCTCTCGCATGGAATGGCGCGCGGTTCCGCTTTGAAGTCCGCGAAAAGGACGGCGGCAAGGCGCTGTGCAAATCTATTGATAACAAACTCTTCCAGCGCGGGCAGGTGTTCATCGGCCACCCCGACATGAAGAACTACACCATCGAGGCCGACGTGATGAGCGAGGGCAACAAACGCAAGATGTCCGACATAGGCCTCATCAACCAACGCTACCTCATCATCCTCCGAGGCAACGCCCGCGAGATCGAGCTGAGCAGCAACCTAGAGCGCATCAAAGCCACCAGCCCCTTCACCCTCACGCCCAACGAATGGCACCACCTCAAAGTCCGCGTAGATACCGAGAAAGACGGCAGCGGCACCGTCCGCGCAAAAGCATGGAAAAAAGCCGACGCCGAGCCCGCCGAGTGGACCCTCGAATACAAACACAAAGCCGCCCATCAAAACGGATCGCCCGGCTTCTTCTCCCTCTCGCCGCAAGAGCAGCGCGCGTGGATTGATAATATCGAGGTAAAGGCGAACTAAGCGCGACCTTCAGCTTTACAGCACACGAAATGGATTACGCACTCGGACGCCGAGATAATCTTGCCCGTCGTTGAGGTCCTCGGAATAGACGACGCCGCACTTGAGCCGACGTGCAGCAGCGAGGATTGCCGCGTCGTAGTAGCTGATTTGGAATCGCTTCACGAGCATGAGCGCGTCGTCGAACAGAGAGATGGTCGGCTCTAGCACAGTGAATCGTTTCCAGCCCTCGCAGAATACAACGGCCTCGTCGTGAGTGAACGCCAACTTTTTGGGATTGCGGGCTACATTGAAGAACGCCTGAAGCACCTGCACTGAAATCGCCTGCTCGTGATAGCGAATCAACGAACGAGCAACTGCGGACTTAGCGAGATCAGCCGTTTGGCGGCTCACCGCATAGACGAGTACATTAGTGTCGAGAAATTCCACGTTGGTAGAGTTCCTCGCGATTTAGTGGACCAACTGACCCGGGGCGTTCGGGTTTGGCATCTGCGAGTGCCCATAGCTTCTCCAGTTCAGGATCGACCGCAGGTGCTGCGGCCTGTTCCGCGCCCCGCAATCCAGCGAGAAACTCGCGCACCAGCGCGCTCAAGGATTTGTGCCGGCGTGCGGCCTCCACTCGTGCCTCGCGATAGAGGTCATCATCCACAGAAACGGTGATGTTTTTCATGCGCGCACGGTATTTCAGAATAAATCGCGGAACAAGTCGGAACTCTGCGATGATGGGCTACTTCACCGGGTCGCGCGGGAACTTCACGTAGGGAAGACGGGCACCTTTGTAGGCGAAGTGGTCGGCGCGGATTTTTGGCGGCGGCGGGAAAAGGGATGCGCCAGCGGCGGCGATGATGTCGTCTTGGTCCACGCCGTCGCCGGAGACGCCGATGGCCCCGATGAGCGTCGTGCCGCGATAAAGCGGGAAGCCGCCGGGAAAGATGGTCAGACCGTTGGGGAGATTTGGGTTGCCGGGAAAGCCTTTTGTCGTGGGATTGACGCGCAGCGAGACTGCTTCTTGGAACCCGAAGTATGGGCCGAACGGCCGCCCATCAAGGCCCGGCGGGAAGTTGTGCTGCGCGAGAAAGCCGACGGTGCGGGAGCTTTGGGCGAGTTGGTTATTGCTGAAGAAGACCGCCGTGCGCGCTTTTTGCGCACTAACATCCCACGAGAAAATGGGCGCTTCGCCCACACGGAAGATGCCAAGGATCGGCGGTGCTTCCCCCGCTTTGTGGGGATTCCCCACGACGCTCACCCACACTCTTGCAAAAGTGCCGATTGGGACCCGGATGGCTGCACGAGTGCGGCTGGCGCGCTCTGCCGATGCGGAGATGATGGCGCGGACTTCCGATTCGGTGAGCCGGGCTGCCGAGCCGATTTTTCCCGGCGTCGGGTCGTCGCGAAATGGAAAGCGAATCTCGCCTTCCACTCCGCCAAGCGTGGCGACGGTATAGGGATAGCGGGCCGGGGATGCTTGAATGGTGAAGCCAGAGATAGGCGCACCGTGTTGCGGTGGGCCAGAGTCACGCTCCTCGGGGTAGTTCTCGGGTTGCGGGGTGACGTAGGCTAGGCGGACGCCCCCCGCGAGGATGTTCGTGGCGATGATGTCGCCGGGGGCGCGATAGTTACTCTGCCCCGCGAGGGCGACGAGTTCATCCCTATCCTCGCCGAAGACAAAACCGGGCGTGGCGTTCTTCTGCACCTCTCTGTTGAGGATGGCGGCGGCAGCGCTGAGGTTCGTAGGGACGCCATCCCCGGTGACGCCGATGCCGCCGACAAGCTCGCCATTTTTATAAAGCGGGACGCCGCCGGGGCTGTCTTGCAGCGAGGTGAAAAGGACACCGTCGGCTCGAACGCCAGGCGACATCGTATTTGGCACGAGCGCACTCCCGTCGAACCCGTTGGGAATTTGCTTCACACGGTTCACGTCCGAATAAAAGAGATTGGAAAATCCAACGCCAACCAGCGGTCCGGGCGGTGTGTTGCGGATGCCGGGCGGGAAGTGCTGCTGGATGATCCAGCCTGCGGTGCGCGTGGTAAATGCGTTCTGGTTGCTGCTAAGGAACGCAGCAGTCGCGGCCCGCCCGGCGGCTGCTGCAATGACGCCCGCTTCCGGTGGAGCGCCGCCATTTACATCCCATGCGCCGAGGACAAAGCCCTCGCGGTCGGTAACGGCGATGACGCTGTCGGGCGAGATTTCGCGGGCACGGTTCACGGCCTGCGCGATGATGCGCTCGACATCGGAGAGTGAGAGTTGCTCGGCACAATGCGCGGTCGCGGTGGTCGCGAGGACGAGGATGGTTGCGGAAAGGCGGTTCATGCGGGCCGTTTAAGCACGAAGTCCCGGCGTTCGGCAATCGCGCATTGCACAGTTTCTCGCCGGGCTACGAGAGCAGCTTTTCGTAGATGCCGCCAAAGCCGCCGCTGCTGAAAACGATGAGCACATCGCCGGGGCGCGACACTTCATCGATGCGCGCAATAATCGCGTCTGCACTGCGCTCCGCCGTGGAGGGATGCCCGCGCTCCGTGAGCTCCCTCGCGAGGCGCACCGGGTCCAGCGCATCGCCCGCCTTGAAGCGTTCCGGCCTATCCACCGGGCCGATCATCGAGCCGTGGCAGACCTCCAGCGCCGTGCGCAAGTCGTCGTGAATCTGCGAACGGCACATCGTATTTGCCTTCAAGTCCACCGCCGCCCACACCCGCGCACCGGGGAAAAGATACGGCAGCGCCCGCAGCGTCTCGCGGATGTTCGTCGGGTGCTTGCCAAAGTCCTCCACGATTTTCACCCCGCGCCGTTCGCCACGCAGGACTTGGCGGCGCTTCACTCCTTTGAAAGTCGCCACCGCATTTTCGATGTCGCACAAATCCACGCCATAGTGCCGCGCCGCCGCGATGGCCATCGCCGCATTGCGCACGTAAATCTCACCCACCATCGGGAAGGCGAAGCGCGTATTGAAGAGCGTAAATTCGGAGCCGTTCGGCTTGAGCAAAATCTCCGTCGCTCGCACATCGCTGCTCTCGCCGAGCCCTACGCCGAGCCGCGTCTTCGTCTGCGAAGTCGCCGCGACTTCGCACGTCTGCGGGCAGTCGGCATTGTAAAGAAGCACGCCATTTTCCGGCAGCACGCGAACGAGTAGCCCGAACGCTTTCTTCACCGCCGCGATGTCGGCGTAGATGTCCATCTGGTCCAGCTCCACGGCGTTCAAAATCGCCAGCTCCGGCAGGTAGTGCGCGAACTTCGGCCCCTTGTCGAAGAAGCACGTATCGTATTCATCGCCCTCGATGACGACATGCTCCGAATCATGCAGACTAGAGCCCTGCCCAAGGTCTTCGGCGATCCCTCCGATCATCCAAGCCGGGTGCAATTTCCCCACCCGCATGATGTGCGTGAGCAGCGCCGCCGTCGTCGTCTTCCCGTGCGTCCCCGCGACGACGAGGTTGCGTTTTCCGTGCAGGAAAAAATGCCGCAGCGTCTCCGGCAACGACTGGTAGTGCATCCGGCGATTGAGCACCGCCTCCAGCTCCACATTGCCGCGCCCGATAGCGTTCCCCACCACGACGAGGTCCGCAGTCGCCGGGATATTCTCCGCAGCGTAGGGCGAAGAAATCGCGATGCCTTTGCCGATGAGAAAGTCCGACATCGGCGGAAAAACGCCCGCATCAGACCCGGTGACGGTGTAGCCCTGCTCCTTCATCGCCACCGCGACGGCCCCCATCGCGGTGCCACAAATCCCTATGAAATGAACGTGTTGAGTGGAGGACTTGTTCACCGGCGAGCTTTAGAAAATTTCATGGGTGCGGACGCTACCAGCCGAATCGCCGCCCTCCAGAAGTTTCTTCAGCGCTCTACTCGTAAATCTCATACACCTCGCTCCCGAGCGCGAAGGTGACGCTGTTGCCCAGCGCCAGCCATTGCGCGGAGTCGGGTTTGTCGTTCAGAAGCTCGAAGTATTCTTTCGAGGCAAACTGCACGCGGTTGCGCTTCGCGTTCTGTGCAGCTTGGAGCGCGGTGTCGTTCCATTGGTTCCCGTTTTGGGTAAAGGACTTGCCGTTCACGACTCGCGCCGCCTGCTCCACATCGGTCGTGCGGCGGGCGATCTCGCCAGCGATTCCGCGCGTGCCTTCGTTGCGGTCGCGCTTGTCGGCATAAAGTGGCGCGGCAGGCTTTGCTGACACCGCACCCGCAGCAGGGGCTTCGGCTGCTGGAGCGTTGTTCGCGATGACGCTGCCGAGGTTTTCCTGTTTCGCTTTCTCCAATCCCGATGCGAAAGAGTCCGCGCTCTTCAGCGCAGTGTTCCCGCGTCCGGCGAGTGAGCCGTTGTAGCCGTCTTTGCCTTCGCTCATCTGGCTCCAGTTCCGCTTGTAGTAAGTCTGCGCCACGGCGTCGCGGTCGAGCATCGGAAGGCTGCGCGAGGCCACCGGCACACCGCGCCGCGCCTCATCCTCCACGATGAGGTAGCTCGTGTAGGGCGTGACGATGGCGAAGCGCCGCGCAAGGTCCACCACCTCGTCGCGCAGCTCCTTGCTCTCGCCCCGCAGACGCACCTCATCCAGCAGCCAGCCCACCCGCCGCAGCGCCCAGAGCTGCGCGATGAACTCATTGCCGGAGTCGCCAGAAAACTTCACCCGCTGCGTCATCCGCTTGGGCTGTCCGTTCAGCGTTCCATCGAGCACGATCTCCCCTTCCCCATCGCCGCTGTATCGCCCGGCCAGCACGAGTTGGTCGCCGCGAAACAAGTCTGGCAGCGGATTCGGATACAACTTCGTCGCGCGGATACCTGCGGGGAATTCGAGCTTCAAGTTCGTCAGCAACGGCTCGCGAATCTTCAGGAAGAAGTTCGAGACCTTCACTTCGAGGTCTTCCTCCGGCAGCACAAACTGCGACACCGCGCGCGTGCGCTCGGCGATTTTATCGAGCAAGTGCGTGTTGATGTCCGTGCCGATTCCGAAGCAGAAAATCCGGGTGCTCGACGCTTGGTCGCGCACCACTTTCGCCACGATGCGCTCCTCGTCCGTCTCGCCGATGGTCGGCTTTCCATCCGTCAAAAACACGACAACAAATGGGCGCGAAGAGTCTGCTGGCTTCAGCTTTTGCGCAGCATCCAGCGCCTCGGCAATGGCGGTGCCGCCGATGGGTTTGAGCTTCGTGATGAAGTCCAGCGCCTTGTCTCGATTCACTTTCGTCGCGTCCGTGAGCTTCTCGAAAAGCGGCTCGGCCTCGGTGGAAAAGCGGACGATCTCGAAGCGGTCGGCGTCGTTCAGATTCTCCACGCAAAAAGTCATCGCCTTCTTCGCCTGCTCCAGCTTCTTGCCCGCCATCGAGCCGCTCGTGTCGAAGACGAAGACAACATCCTTCGGGTTCACCTCTTTCGCCTTCGCCATATCCGCGCCGGGCGACGCGAACAGCAAGAACCAACCGTCTTCGCCCGGCTTTTTGTGCGTGAGCAGGTGCAGCCCGACCTCCGTCTCGGCGGTGGAATAGATGAGCTGAAAATCCGTATCAGGCCGCACGTTTGCCGCCTCCCAACCGAGTGTCGCACGCTTGTCCCCATCGCGCCGGATGTCCACAGGATGCGACGGCGAGTAGAGCGCCTTGATGGGCGAATCCGCGTTCACTCTCACTCGCACGGAGACGGTCTTGAGCGGCTGCGCGGAGAACTTCTCCGTGTTCAGCGGATACGTATAGCTGGCGAGGCCGGCGTCCACTTTCAGCAGCTCGGTGTATTCGAGGCTCACCTTCTTCCGCGAGTGCGCCTCGATGGGGAAAATGCGGACGCGAAACGCCGGACGTCCTGTATATTCTAGCAGCGCCGGGTCTTTCTGCCGCCGCACGATGTCCTCGTAAATCATCCGAGCCTTCGCCGCATCGAGCAACTCCGCCTCCATGTCCTTATCCCCGATGCGCATGGTGAACTTGTCGAGATGTGCGCCTTTCGGGATGGGAAAAATGTAGTCGCCCTCAAGGTTGACGTTGTTCGGATTAAAGAACTCCTGCTCTACCCGAGTCGTCGCCTTTTGCCCGGAAATATCCACATCCACTTTATGAAACACCACCTCCAGCGGCGCGAACACGAAGTGCTGCCCAATACGCGGCGGCGGGTTGTGAATGATGATGAGCCCATCGGCACGAGCCCCGGCAAGCAAGGCGGCGAAGAGCGCGAGTAGCGAAAGAAGACGTGTTTTCATGGAGGGGATTCTGCCACGTCCTACTCGAGCGATTGTCAGTCGTTCGTGCTGTGTTTGTCAAAAATACGTCACACAAAGCTCGCACGACATTGGCAGCGCAAACCGCAACCGCCTCCCAACGGAGGAACTCGGATCATGCTCCGAACAAGGCCAGTCGCCGCTCTACTTTCGGGCGTGAACTGCACGCTCGATAAAGAGCATCTTTGGAGCGGTGTTGCCGGCGACTTGGATCTCGAAGTTCGCTGAATTGCCCGCTAGATCGTGCATCGCGGTTTGCTCGGGGCCATACGTGATGCCAGCGCCGTTCCATTGCTGGCGCTTCGGATTTGCAGCGGTCGCTTCCTGCCACCCGAAGGATACACTTGCGACGGCGTCCTGCTTCGAGACATCGCCCGAGGAGGTGACACGGTTTTTCCCCAGCACCAGATACGGCTGCACCCCACGATTGTGCTCCACGAGTGCTTCGACGCGAAATTTCTCCAACGCGCCGACGAACTCGGCTTTGAAGCATAAGTCGTATTTCTGCTTCACAATGGGGGCGGTGTCGCACGGCTTCCACGTCTTGCCTCCGTCGGTCGAGAACGAGAGTTTTCCCTCGCCGGAAAAGGCGGCCTGGAGCGTTGCATTCACATACGCATACGGCAGAGGCAGGCGGAAAATCGCGGTGCCGTTTCCGTTGGCGACAAGCTTGCCGCCGACGGCTTTGGCGTTCGTCAATTCGACATCGGCCAAGTCGGCAGCCTGTGAGAAATCCGGCGAATATCGCAGGTTCCCGTTCGACCAATTACGCGGCCCATAGTGCTCCAGCAGCGGCCCAAGCACAGGGTTTTCGCGGAAGTCTTTCATCCCGCAACTATGCTGCGGTGCCTTGCCGTTCACGGCGAATCCATTGTCCGCCGCCTTCCACTCCAGTCGCAGCGCTGCGCCGCACGGCAGACGGAGCGCCGGAGCCCATCCCTCATCGCGCCATGTCACCGAGGCCCAGCCTTTCGAGTCGCCCACGACTTTTCTGCTTTTCACCCCGCTGATGACGCCCTCCGGAGAATCTCCGCAGCACAGGTGCTCGCGCGCCGCGCGTCCTTCTTTCACTGCGTTTAGGACGATCGTGGGATCTGCCGCAATCTCCTCCTGGCTCGCGATGTGACTCTTGTCCTTCGACCAAAAGTAGCATTTCAAAAACACGTCGAGGTAATGCCAACTCCCGTCGTATTTCACCTCGATGGTCGTGTGCCCAGGGTCCGACCATCCGACATAGCGGCATTCCCAACCCGCAGTCTCAAACATCGCCTTCAGCACTGTATGTTCCCCACCGCAAAGACCCCAGCCATAGACATGCAGGAGCTTGAGCGGGCCGACGAATTGCGGCTCGGGCTCCACAGCGTAGGCCCAGTGGAATATCGCTTGATGCAACCACTCGTAAATCGCGACTGCCTTTTGATCATTGGTCTTAGCTCCAGCCCGCGCGACGACGCTCTGCACGAGAGTCTCCAGCGAACTGGCGTCCACGGATTGATCTGTGGTGACTTTAAAATTATCCACGGCTCCGGATGCCGTGAATGTGCTCAGGATGGCGATGGCGGAAAATAGATGGCGGCGCATGACGGATGGATAACCCGATGAGCGCCCAATGCTAAGGGCGAACATCGCCAGTGGACGGACGTCAAATGGCCATCTCACAACTACGATTACTCCGCCCGCTACTTCGCCGGCGGCACAGTCTCCCACAACTTCCTTATTCGTCCCGCATCATGCGCAGCGAGTCGTCCCGCCGCGCTGTCCGGAGCCCGACGTGCCAGCGCCTCATAGCGCGGGCCCACAGCCTCCAACGTCGTCACCTTCATGTCCTGAATCTCCCGATCATTGAGTGCCCTCAACTCCCCTTCCAGCGCAGCCTCCTCCGCCACGACCGGCACCCGTGCCAGCTCCGCAAGTCTCGCATCCAGTCGCACCTGCCACTGCGCCCCCAGCGCCTTGAAAAATGGGCGCGTCGCCAACCGACGCAGCCCATCCCATTGCTCCAGCGGCCCAACCAGCGCAGCAATCCGCGTCCACTCGCCCTCCACCCACCGCGCAGCCTCCGCATTCACCGCCGCGCCCCTCGCCACTAGCGCCAGCCACTGCGACAAACTCTCCGCTCCACCCTTCGGCATCGCGTGCGAAGTCTCCGGCCACGCATCGAAAGTTACCCGTGCCCCGAGGCGTCCAAATTCTTTCGCCGCCCGCAACGACGGCGCGAAATTCCCATCGAGCCGACCCGCCCCGACATACACATACATCGGCCCGTGCGGCCTCAACGGCGGCGCATGTTGATGCTCGAGCCACCCGCCCCCAAGCACCGCCCCGCCCGCCAGCCCCGGCGAATGAGCCAGCAGCAGCGAAGCCATCCAGCCTCCCTTGCTAAACCCAGCCACGAAAACCCGCGATACGTCCACCCGCACCTCGGCTGCCAGTCGATCACGCAGCTCCATCAGCGTCGCCTGCTCCACCGCTAAGGACTCCGCCGTATAGTGAAACGCCCGGTCGTCCCTCGACGGCATCCCCACGACCACAAAATCCCGTCCCCCCGAATGCGCCCGCAACAGTCCCGTATCCGCGGCCCCGCCCGTGCCCGGATAGAAAAACACCACCGGCCACTTTTTCGAGGCGTCCCAATTGACCGGCAAGAACACCCGCGCTGCCGAGGGCAAAAGCCCCGTCTTCACCTCCCGCTCGACGCCCGCAGTCCACTCCGCACTATCCGCCCGCACAGCGGAAAACAGCACCCCGAGGAAAAGCGAAAAGCGATAAAGAAAGGCAGACATAAAGAGAAGCCGTCCCCCACCGTCGCAAAACCCCGCCCGCACGTTAAGCGCAAACATCCGAGCGCTTCCACGCGCATCCCGCGAAACCCACTCCCTAGGACGATGCGCGGTTTCTTTTGATGAATCGGAGCCGCCGTCGATTCGCTTATTTGAGTTCCTTAATCCGGATGTTGCGCCAGCGGATTTCTTCGCCCGGATTTTTGCTTTTGCCGATGCCGTGGACTTGTAGGGCGATAACTCCTTTAGACGTCAGCCCATCCTTGAGTTCCGCCGCCTGAACCCCGTTGATCCACGTTTTAATGCTGTCGCCTTTGCACTCGATGCGCGCAGCATTCCAGTCTTCTTGCTTGAATGCTTTTTGCGCGGGCTCGTTACCTTTGAGGTCCTTGAGCCAGCCGCGCCGGGCTTCGTCGTAGATTCCGGCGGTGTAGGCTCTTGGGGATGGGTCGATTTCATATTGGTAGCCGTGGACGCGATCCGCTGGGAATTTCTTGGGCTTGCCGTCGATCTCCACGGTGGTCTCTTTCTCGTAGAATTGACTGCGAAACTGGACGCCCGAGTTCATGTCTTTGGCGACCTTGAATTCAAACTCGAGGACGAAGTCGCCGTATGTTTGTTTCGTGCAAAGGAAGGAGTTCCCGGTACCGAGGACGGTCTTGCCGACGACAGCGCCGTCCTCCACGCGATATTCCGCTTTGCCGCTGTGCTGCTCCCAACCGGTGAGGTCTTTGCCATTAAAAAGCGGCGTGAACTCTTCCTCGGCGAACGCAGCGAGGGATGAAAGGGCTATGGTGATGATCAGTGATTTCATGTGTTGACTGGAACCATGGATGAAGTCGCGGAGTCGTGCGATAGAGTTTTGCGTCATCTACAGGCGCGCCGCTTCCGAGAGCGGATTTATCCTTTCGAGAGAGAAACTTGCAATTACCCCTCGCGCTTTGACTTCCACCTGCGATCCTCACGGTCTTATGGGCGACAAATCACCGAAAGCTACGAACAAACAGGCATCACAAAAACAGGCGAAAGCCAACGTCAACAATCAGAACAAAAAGGCCGCAGCCGCCGCAAAGCAGGCTCCTGCAAAGCCGAAAAAGTAGCACCTGGCTGAGGGGTGCGATGCGACCGAATGGTTACGCTGCCCCTTTATGTGTTCCCGTTGAAATAAGGCACATTGTCCGCCTGTGTCTCCGCTTCGACTGCTACGACTGCTCATTTTGCTACTGGTGCCCCTAGGCGGGGTCCGGGCGGGCGTGGTCGTGTCGGAGATTATGTATCATCCGGCGTCGGAGGATTCGGCGGAGGAGTTCGTGGAGCTTTTCAATGGGGGCGCACTTCCGCAGGCTCTCGGCGGGTGGCGTCTGGAAGGGGGAATCGGCTACACGTTTCCGGCGGGTGCCAGCATCCCGGCAGGCGGGCGGCTTGTCGTCGTAGCGAATGCGGCGGCATTTTCTGCGAAGCATCAGGCTGTGACAAATTTCGTCGGCGCTTGGACAGGGCAGCTCTCCAATGCTTCCGACACCATCACGCTCCGAGATGCGGCGAACGTGACGGTCTGCGAGGTCACGTATGCCGACGATGGAGATTGGGGCGAACGTCGGCGCGACCTTGCAGACCACGGGCATCGCGGGTGGATTTGGGCGAGCGATGCGGATGGCGGAGGGAAGTCGCTGGAGCTGATCCAGCCTGCATTCGAGGTGGATGAGGGGCAAAACTGGGCGGCTAGTGTAGTGCTGGGCGGGACGCCCGGCGCGGCGAACTCCGTGGCATCGGCAAACCTTCCGTGCATCATCGATAAAGTCGGGCATTTCCCCCTCGTGCCGAAGTCAAGCGATGTCGTCGCGGTGCAATGCCGGGTGCGTGACGATCTTGGGCTCGTCTCGAGTGTGACGTTGCACTTTCGCACGGATGGCAGCGCTTCATTTTCCACGATGCCGATGGCCGATGACGGAGCGCATAGCGATGGGCTTGCGGGCGACGGGACTTACGGGAGCTATCTCCCTCCCACATCGGATGGGACGCGGGTGGAGTTCTATTTCTCCGCGAGCGACGACGTGCAGACTCGCGTGTGGCCCGCGCCCGCGCGCAACTACACAGGCACACTGGAGCAGAGCCAGAACTGCATCTACCAAGTGGATAATGAGGTCTATTCCGGCGCGATGCCGATGTATCGCATCGTCATGCGCGACGGGGATGCGCAGGAACTCGCCGCGATCAATGCGAACACGGGTGCGCCGCCGTTCCCGTTTAATCCCGGTGAGGCTGCAGACCAAACGCACAGCCACGCGCGGTTCAACGCGACATTTATCTCGCTCGATGGGACGGGCCAAAAGGTGCGCTACCTTGCCGGGGTGCGCAATCGCGGGAACGGCAGCCGCACGGCGACACCGCCAAATTACAACATCCACTTCTCCAATGACGACCGCTGGAACGAGCGCACTGCGCTGGTGCTGAATTCGCAGAATACGCCGTATCAGTTGCTCGGCAGCACGCTCTTCCGCAAAGCGGGACTTCCCGGCGCGGAGTCGCGAGCGGTGCGTCTGCGCGTGAACCATGCGGACCCGACGGGCGGCTCTGCGGTCGCCCCGACGTATGGGTTCTATGCGTGCAACGAGTTCCCGGATGGAGACTTCGTGGATCACCACTTCCCGATCAACAGCGGTGGGAATATCTATCGCGGCCAGCGCATCGTGACGGGGTTCACAGCGGGCGGCACGGACCTCGATGGAGCGCATCTCAGGAAGATCGTTCCCGCGCCCGCGGAGACGCTGTCACTTCCGGAACTTTACGCGATGAACTTCCGCAAAGAGACGAACGCGATGGAGAATAATTGGAGCGACCTCATCGCGCTGACGGGCGCTCTGGCACGCGGAAGCAGCGGCACTGCGGTGAACGATCCCACGAGCTATGAAAACGATTACGTGTCCGCCGTGGAGAGCGTCGCCGATGTGCGCCAGTGGATGCGCTGGCTCGCTGTGAATACACTCGCGGACAATGAGGAGACGAACCTCAGCAACGGCGACGGCGACGACTATTACCTCTATTTTGGCAAGACGGACCCGCGCGCCGTGCTGCTGCACCACGACCTCGACACCGTGCTCGGGCGCAGCACGACGGCAAACTCCGCAACGCACGGAATCTTCCGCATGTGCGACGCGCCGGATGGCTCGCCGACGCCGCTGAATCCTTTCATGAAGCATCCGGCGTTTGCGCCGATGTACTACGAGGAACTCCAGCGGCTGCTCGACGGTCCATTTCTGCCGTCCAATTTCGAAGACCTGTGTGACCAGATGCTCGCGCCTGTCGTGGGCGCGTCGCTGCGCACGACGATCAAAACTTTCAACTCCACGCGCCATGCTTACGTCAGCAGTTTGATCCCTCGAACGCTCACGGTGTCTGCCGTGCAAGCGGTGGACGGCTCCACGCTGGCACCGGTGAGCGGCTACCCGCAGACCATCGCCAACCAGTGTAGACTCGTGGGGCTCGCGCCAGCCATCGCGACGCGCAGCTTGCAGGTAAATGGAACGACTGCCGCGTGGAGCGCGTGGGAGGCGAAATGGACCGCGCCCACAGTGCCGCTTTCGCCCGGCGTGAATCGCGTGCTCGTGCAAGCGTTCGACGGCGCGGGCGTGGAACTCGCGCGCACTTGGCAAGACGTGTGGTATTTCGACGGCACGGACGAAGTGCGCTCAGGCACACTCGCGGGCGGCGAGACGTGGAGCGCGGCGAATGGCCCGTATCGCATCGCCGGGGATATGACGGTGCCCTCCGGCGCGACGCTGACGATCCAGCCGGGGACTGTGGTGATGGCCGCTGCGGGCGCGGGAATCACCGTCGCATCCGGCGGCGCGCTCGTCGCCGAGGGGACGGCAGTGCAGCCCATCCGGTTCATGTCGCTGCCGGGCGGTGGGACTTGGGACGGCATCGCGGTGAACGGCGTCGCAGGCAGCCCGCCGACGCGCATTTCGCACGCGCATATCTCAGGGAATACGGAGGAGGCCATCGAAGTCCACGGCGGTGAAGTGTTCCTCGACAGCGTGACCTTTGGAAACCCCACGCAGACTTATCTTGAGCTGAGCAATGCGTCTTTCGTCGTCACCGATTGCGTCTTCCCAGCGGCGACGACGGCGTTTGAAATGGTGGTGATTTCAGGGACGCGCGCTGGCGGGAAGGCAGTGTTTCGCGGGTGCTATTTTGGCAAAACGATTGGCCCCTTCGACACCATCGACGCAGCGAATATGCAGCGACCGGGGCCGGTTCTCTATGTCGTCGATAATGTGTTCACGGGTTCGGATGAAGACATACTCGATCTCGACAGCACCGATGCGTGGGTCGAGGGAAACATCTTCATCGGCGCTCACCGAAACGGCACCACAGAAAACTCCAGCGCCGTGAGCGGGAGTGACGGCGGCTCGGAAATCACCCTCATCGGCAATATCTTCGCGCGCTGCGACCAGGTGGCTGAGGCGATGGATGGAAACTTTTTCACACTACTGAATAACACGGTCGTGGACGAAGTTCCGGCAACCGTAGGCGCAGCGATCATCAATTTTCTCGACCCAGGCACCACACCGGGCGCGGGCATGTATTTGGCGGGAAACCTCATCCACTCGCCGGTGCCCATTGCTCGGAACTTGAGCGGTGCCAGCACCGTCACGCTGAACAACAATCTGCTCTCCTCCGCGTGGACTGGCGCAGGCGGAGGCAACGTGGTGACGGGCGCGCTGCTGGCAGGACCGCTGGAGATTCCGACGCCCGAACCGTGGAACTACCAGAGCCTCGCCGCCGACATTCGCACTCGTGTAAAGCCGATCGCGCAGTCGCCCGCACGCGGCACTGGGCCGAACGGCACGGATAGTGGCGCGACGCGTCCTCGCGGGGTGAGCCTCAGCGGTTTGCCGACGACGATTACGAATAGCGGCAGCCCGATCGTCGTCGCGGGAACGCTGATGCAGGGCTCCACAATTCCCTCCGCGGTCAGCGCATTTCCGCAGGGCTCCGGCTGGACGCATTATGTCTGGCGCTTGAATGGCGGTGCGTGGAGCGCGGAGACGCCGCTGGCGCAGCCCATCGTTCTCAGCGGGCTGGTAGATGGCGAATACCATTTGGAAGTTGCTGGGAAAACGGACGGCGGGATTTGGCAAGACGACCCGGTGCTCGGCGGTGCGGCCTCGCAGGCGACCTGGACTGTGCAGGCCAACTACGTGCCGACAGGGGCGGAGGCGGTTTGGCTCAACGAAGTGATGGCGATCAACACCGAGACGATGCTGTTTGGCACTGTCGCGCCGGACCTGATCGAACTGCGCAATGCGAGCGGAGTTGCGGTTGATCTCTCTGGCTGGGGGATGACGGACAACGCCGCGCTGCCTTTCAAATATACGTTTCCAGCGGGAACGAGCATCGCGGCGGGCGGCTACTTGGTCGTCCACGCGACGGATAATGTGAGCGTCCCCACGCCGCGCACGGGCTTCTCGCTGAAGCGCGGCGGCGACTCTCTGCGGCTCACGCGCAACAACGGCACGAGCGATGTCATCGCCTTTGGCCGCCAACTCGCCGACTACAGCATTGGCCGCGCGGCAGACGGGAGTTGGGCGCTTTGCAAGCCGACGTTCGGCGCGGCGAATATCCTCGCCGAGCGCGGACCGCTCTCGGAAGTCGTGATCAACGAATGGCTCGCCGCTGCCGCAGTGCTCGCTGCGGATGATTTCGTGGAGCTGCACAACCGCTCCACGTATCCCGCAGATATCGGTGGCTGCTTCCTCACGGACAACCCCGCCGACTGGCCCGCCCGCCACGAGATTCGCGCTCTCACCTTCATCGAGCCCGGGGGCATGCGGCGTTCGATGCGGATGGAAAACCGGGCGATGGCCCCGAGCATCTCGATTTCAAACTCGACCCGCTGCAAGGCGAGATCGGGTTCCTTTCTTCCGCTCTCGGCTTCATTGATAACGTCGTCTATGGCCCGCAGCGTTCGGACATCTCCGAGGGGCTCACGCCGAACGGCGCAGGCTCCGTGGCGACATTTAATCAGCCGACACCCGGCGGGCCAAACCCCGCAGTCGCAGGCACCACGTCCTCCACGACGACGAACCTCGTCCCCATCAATCAACCGTGGCGATACTTCGTAAATGGAACGTCCGCACCGCCGCTCGACGGCAGCAGCAATGGCTTCACCGTGCCCGGCTACGACGAGGCTCCGTGGGCGCTCGCAGCGCAGCAGCTCCTTTATATCGAGACGGCGGCGCTGAATAATGCCGACGGATTCACCAAGTCCAGCGTCCTGCCCGGCATCACCACCACGCGCCCTCAGCAGACGTATTACTTCCGCGCACACTTCACCTACAACGGTCCGCTCACCGGCGTCTCGCTCACCGCAAAAGTGATGTGCGACGACGGCGCGAACATTTACCTGAACGGCGGCAGCCCCACGCCCATCCGCATGAATGCAGGCGCGACGGCCTACGCCGACCGCGCGAACGCCAGCGTCGGCGACGCCACCGTGCAGACCATCAGCATCCCCGCCAGCGACCTCGTCCTCGGCGACAACGTCCTCGCCGTGTCCGTGCATCAGGCCAACGTGCAGACCGGCACGTCGCCGAGCAGCGACATCGTGTGGGGGATGAAACTCGACATCACGGTGACGACGACCTTCCCCATCGTCCCCGTCGTCCTCAACGAAGTGCTCGTCTCAAACACCGCGCTCCAAAACCCCGACGGCTCCTACGCTGGCTGGGCCGAAATTATCAACCCCACGGCGCTCCCCATCGACATCGGCAACATGAGCCTCAGCGACGACGTGGCCGCGCCGAGGAAGTTCATTTTCCCCTCCCTTACTCTCCTCGCCGCCGGCGCGCGGCACATCGTGCAGTTTAATCCCCTCGCCGCTCCAAGCCCCACCAATACAGGCTGGGCACTTTCTGCCGACGGCGGCACGCTGGGCTTTTACCACATCCCGGCGAATGCGGGCGCGCTCCACGACAGCATCGCCTTTGGGCGGCAGATTCCGAATTTCGCCGTGGGCCGCGTCCCGGATGCCAGCGGCGCATGGACCCTCACCGTCCCCTCGCGCGCCGGGCTGAATGTCGCCGCCGCGCTCGGGCAAGCGAACGATGTGAAGTTCAACGAATGGCGCTCCGATGCGAACGATTTCTTCGAGCTTCGCAACGGCGGCACGCTGCCCGTGGACATCGGCGGCAATTACCTCACCGACAGACTCTCGCAGCAGTTCCAGTTTCCCATCCCGCCGCTGAGCTTCGTCGGCACGAGCGGGAACTCGCGCTGGCAGGCGTGGACGGCAGACGGCGCGTTCGCGCATGGGCATGTCAATTTCTCCCTCCTGCCCACGGACTCGCTGGCGTTTTCCACCGCTGCCGGAGTCGTGCTCGATGTCGTCCCAACTATCGGCAGCCAGCCCGCCGGAGCCAGCGCCGGGCGTTTCCCGGAGGGCAGCACGACGGTCATCAACCTTGTCCCGACGCCCGGCACCGCGAACCAAGCGCAGACCGTCGATTCCGATGGCGACGGCCTCCCCGACGATTGGGAGCTCGCCAACGGCATGAACCCCAACTCCGCAGCCGACGCCACGGCGGACTCCGAAGGCGACGGGCAGAGCAACCTCGCCGAGTATCTCGCCGGGACGAATCCGCACTCGAGCGCCGACGTTTTCAAAGCCGAGCTGACTCCGCCTAGCCCCGGCGGCCTCATCATCCGCTTCACCGCCATCGCCGGGAAAACATACACTGTCCAATATAAGACCACGCTCACCGACCCCACATGGCAGCGCGTCGGCGATGTCAGCGCGCAAGCCAGCACCGCCATCGTCGAAGTTCCCGACCCGACTGGTGCCACCGCAGCCCAGCGCTTCTACCGCATCGTCACCCCAGCCGTGCCGTAGGTGCTTTGGCCTTTAGTATTTGGGGAAGGCGGGGTCGATGCGCTCGGCCCAGGCTTCGTAGCCGCGTTCGACGTTCCAGGCGCGGGTGAAGCCGGCTTCGTGGAGCATTTTCACCGCATGGGCGGAGCGGGCTCCGTTTTTGCAAATGAGGATGGTGTCTTCGGCGGAGTCTAGCTCGCTCATGCGGGCGGGGAGTTGCGCGATGGGGATGAGCGTGGCTCCGGCGAGGCCGCAGATGTCGCGCTCGTAGGATTCACGGACGTCTATGAAGCGGAACTTTGCGCCGGTATCGAGGCGGGCTTTGAGGTCCTCGACGGTGATGTGTGGGACTTTGGCTTCTTCCTCCTGCTTGGCTCGCGCTTGGGGGAGGCCGCAGAATTGATCGTAGTCAATGAGATCGGTGATGGTCGGCGAAGGCCCGCAGAGTGGGCACTTCGGGTCTTTGCGCAGTTTGAATTCGCGGAACCTCATCGCCAGCGCGTCGAAGTTCATCAGCCGCCCGATGAGCGGCTCGCCGATGCCGCAGATGAGTTTGACGGCTTCGACGGCTTGCATCACGCCGATGATTCCTGGCAGCACGCCGAGGACGCCGCCCTCTGCGCACGTCGGCACTTCGCCCGGTGGCGGGGGCTCGGGGAACATGCAGCGGTAGCACGGCCCGCCGAGGCGTGGGGCGAAGACGGTGCATTGTCCGTCGAAGCGGAAGATGCTGCCATAGACGTTCACTTTGCCCGTGAGGAAGCAGAGGTCGTTGGTGAGGTAGCGCGTCTGGAAGTTGTCGGTGCCATCAATGATGATGTCGAAGGGCTCGGCGATCTTGCGCGCGTTTTCGGAGGTGAAGAGGGTTTCGTAAATGTCCACTTGCACGTTGGGGTTGATGTCGCGGATGCGCTCACGGGCGGATTTGCATTTGCTGCGCCCGACATCTTTGGTGCCGTGGATGACTTGGCGCTGAAGGTTTGAGAAATCAACGACGTCGCTATCCACGATGCCGATGCGCCCGATGCCGGCGGCGGCGAGGTAGAGCAAAATCGGGGAGCCAAGCCCGCCTGCGCCGATGCAGAGGATGCTGGCGGCTTTCAGCTTTTTCTGCCCGTCGAGGGTGACTTCGGGCATGATGAGGTGACGGGAATAGCGGGCGATCTCGTCGTTGCTGAACTCGACGTTCGCGCTGCGCGAAGGGTCGAGGATACTTGGATATGGCATGGTGCGTTTGCGGTAAAAATGGGGCGAGACTGTAGCGGGCCGATCTTTCTCGGCAATCGGTTTCCTGCTATTCCTCGATGCGGTAAAGCGCCGTCTTGGTTCGGACGATGAGCGCTTTTCCTACGACGGCGGGGGAGGCCATGCAGCCGTCGGTGAGGCGGTTAGAGGCGAGCTGTTTATAGGTGTCGCCAGGGGCGAAGACGTCGGTGCGGCCCCACGCGTCGAAGCAGTAGATGCGGCCATCGGCGAGGAGCGGCGTGGATGCGAAGTCGCCGCCGACACGGCTCTGCCAGATGACTTCGCCGGTGGCGGCGTTCAGGCAGGTGCCTGTCGCGCCGTTGAGCGTATAGACGCGGTCGCCGACGACGAGCGGGGTGGATTCAGTGGGCGCTCCTTTGATTTGCTTCCAGAGGATGTGGGAGCCCGTGGCGTCGCCTGTCGCGCCGCCGAGCTTGATGGCCCACAGTTCCGCTTTCATGAAGCCGGTGGAGATGTAGAGCGTCTTGCCGTCGGTCTGCGGCATGGGGACGTTGGAAAAGCCGGGGTAGTTTACGAACCACAGTTCTTTGCCCGTGGCGGGGTCGAGCGAGTAGAGCCGCTGTGCGCCGGTGGCGACGCTCTGGAGCTGGCCATCGACGGGCAGAACGAAGGGCGTGCCGTAGGCTTTGTGCATGTCGGTGGGCTTCTGCGCGAGCTGGGCTTTGCCGCTGCGCTCGGTCTTCCAGACGAGCTTGCCGTCGGCCTTGCTGAGGGCCGCTCCGAATTGCACATCGATGCCGTCGCACGCAAAGAGGAGCAGGTCGGCGGTTCCCGAGACGCTGGCACCGGGGCCGTTTTGGGTATCCCATTTCAGCTCGCGGTTGGCCCAGAGCTTTGCGCCGTCTTTGGTGGAAAGACACGCCGTCCCCGACGGGCCAAACGTGACGTAAAGGCGGTCGCCTTCGAGCCAAGGTGTCGGAGATGCGTGGCTGTTGCGCTTGTGCTTCACCGGCGGTTCGGCGTTTGCGAAGACCTCCACATCCCACAGGATTTTGCCCGTGGCTAAATCAACGCTTAGCGTGCGCAGCGAGCGCCCGTCATCCAGCGAGGTGGTGCAGTAGATACGCCCTCCGCCCACGACTGGTGAAGACCAGCCTTCGCCGGGAAGGGGCGTCTTCCACTTGATGTTCTTTTTCTCGCTCCACTCCAGCGGCAGCCCTTTGGCGGGTGTGTGGTTATTCCCCTCGGGTCCGAGAAAGCGCGGCCATTCATCGGCGGAATGTGCGACGGCGGCGACGGCGGCGAAAAGGATGCAATGGCGAATCATGGTTACTTAGTCCCGTTTGAGAACGACAGATACGTGTAGCCCTTCAACGCCTTCTCGTAGCTGTTAAGGAGACGGATGGCTTCCGCCGGCCGCATGAGGTCCTTCTTAATGGCCGCATCGACCTGCGCTTTCATCAGCCGGTTCAGCTCCGCTTCGTCCCACTGCGTCATCGCGAGGACGCTCGCAATCGTGCTGCCTTCCAGCGTTTCTTCGATATACCAGCCGCAAGGCTCGTCGGCATCGAGGAAGACATGCGCTTCATTCACACGACCGAAGAGGTTGTGGAAATCGCCCATGATGTCCTGATACGCGCCCATCAAAAAGCAGCCGATGTAGTAAGGCTCGCCGGGCACAAGCCGATGGAGCGGGAGCGTGTCGCGCACGTCTTGCAGGTCGATGAACTTGCTCACTTTCCCATCCGAGTCGCACGTGATGTCCACAAGCGTCGCCGCGCGATCCGGCGCGACGTCGAGATGATGCACAGGCATGATCGGGAAGAGCTGCCCGAGCGCCCAATGGTCCAGCATGCTTTGGAAAACGGAGAAGTTGCAGACGTATTGATCCGCCAGAGCGATCTCGAGTTCCTTCACTTCCTCCGGGATGTATTTCATCCCGTCGCTGTGCTGCACGACCTCCCGTGCGATCTGCCAGAAGATGGTCTCAATGCGCGCCTTCGCCTCGAGTTCGAGCAGCCCAAGGTCGAACATCGCCTGCGCCTTTTCCTTCGCTTCCTGCGCGTCATGGAGCGTCTCCATGCGGTTCTGTTTCGTGAGCCCCTTCTTGTATTCGAGCATCTCCGTGACGAGCTTCGGGTCCGCAGCGGAAGGAGTCACCGCGATGATACCGCGCTCTTTTTCGATGGAACCAAACGCCTCCACTAGCAGCACACTATGGTGCGCGACGATGGCACGACCGCTCTCGCTCACGATCGTCGGGTGCGCGATCTTTTCGTCGTCGCAGACCTCCATGATATTCCACACGACATCGCGTGCATATTCCTGGAGCGAGTAATTCGTCGAGCTGTCGAACGCAGTGCGCGAGCCGTCATAGTCCACGCCCAGTCCGCCGCCGCAGTCTATGTAGCCGAGCTCGTGGCCCATCTTCACGAGCTTGGCGTAAAAGCGCGCGCCTTCGCGAACCGCACGTTTGATTGTCCCGATGTCCGGCACCTGCGAGCCCACGTGGAAATGCACGAGCTTCAAGCAATGCGCGAGTCCCGCCGCCTTCAGCGTCTCGCTCGCCACGACGAGGTCCGCCGTGCTGAGACCAAACTTCGCATTCTCTCCCCCGCTCAGCGCCCACTTGCCCGCGCCCTTCGCCATCAGCCGCACACGCACGCCGATCCACGGCTCCACGCCCACTTCGCGGGCGACGGCGAGGATTTGCGCAAGCTCCTCCAGCTTCTCCACGACGAGGATGACGCGCTTGCCGAGCCGCGTGCCGAGCAGCGCATTCTGGATGAACTGGCTGTCTTTATATCCGTTGCAAATGATGAGCGACTCCGGGTCCCGATGAATCGCCATCGCTGCGAGAAGCTCCGGCTTGCTGCCCGCCTCGATCCCAAAATGGAACGCCTCACCCGCCAGCATGATCTCCTCCACCACTTCCTGGAGCTGGTTCACTTTGATCGGGAAAACCCCGCGATACACATTGTTGTATTTGAACTCCTCGATCGCCGAGCCAAACGCCTTGTTGATCGTCTGCACGCGATGCTGGAGCAGGTCCTGAAACCGCAGCACCATCGGGAAGCTCAGCCCCTGCGCCTTCGCCTCCGCGACGAGGTCCATGATGTCAATCGGCGTCGAAGTATCCAGCGTGGGAAAGATCTGCACGTTGCCCGCCTCGTTGATGCCGAAGTACCCGGCTCCCCAACGGTCGATGTTATAAAGTGAAATGGCTGCGGGAATGTCCCAAGGCTGCGGTTGCTGCATTAATGTAAATTGAGAGCGCGCGATTAAGGGATTCTCACCGCGTGTGCAACCGCTGCTTTGAAAAATCTCTGCGCGCGAAACTCGACGGCTCATGTCCGGCCTGAACGGTACAGCTCCGTGGAGTTCTTGGACGTGGAACCCGGTTAGATGCGATTGCCATGAATGCGCAATGTTCGACGCATTGAAACAACCGCTCGCTATCCGCTGACCGTAGGACAGAGTAAGCCATGATCTATGAACGTTTTCCGCAACTCCATTCGCTTAGCGCGGAAGAGAAAGTTGCGCTTGCTGAAGAGTTGGTAGCGGAGGCCGCCAAGGCTTCAGCACGAGTCGCGAGAGTCGTGCCGGGCCTTTTGGCGAGGGACCCATCGCGCTTATCGAGGATGGAACCAGACTGGAAGACGAAGGGGAGAAAAGACGTATGAAGCTAGAACAAGGACAGATTTGGAAACAGGGTGCCGAGTATTTTCGGATCACGAAATGGGCGAGGACCGAGATCGTTTACAAGGCGATGACCGACCCGCTTTCTAAGAGCGGAGAGCTGAAGACGGTGACGAAAAAGGAGTTCTGTCGGCTCATCAAGGGCGCGGAACTTTTGGCAAATGGGAAGCCGCTTCCTGCGCCCGTGGAAGAGGCTGGATCGTAGGCGCAGTCAGGCTTTCTTTACGAAGCACGCCTTGAGGCCGATGGCGACGCCGTCGATCTTGCACGAGATTTCGTGGTCACCGTCCACGAGGCGGATGGGCTTGGACTTCGTGCCTCCTTTAAGCACTTGCGACGAGCCTTTGAGCGGCAGGTCTTTGATGAGCACTACGCAATCACCATCCACGAGCACGTTGCCGTGGGCATCTTTGACGACGCGGGCCTTTTCGGTCTCGGGCTCTTTGTCCCACTCGTGGCCGCAGGTGACGCACTCCCAGCGTTCCGGGAGGTCGAGGACATCGTTCATTTCACACATCGGACAGGCTGGTTTGCTCATAGCGACGCACGATAATCGGACAGTGGGCGGGAACTCAATCGTGCAATAGTAAATCCCGTCCTCGCTATTATTTGAGGAGCCGTCATGCTCCCACACTATGGCACAACCAAACTATTCTTTTGAGAAGCGTCGGCGTGAGATCGAGAAGAAGGCGAAAAAGGCTGAAAAGCTGAAACGCAAAAATGAACCAGCGACTCCCGAGACGGCGGAGGGGACACCCACGCCGCCCGCGACCGAGCCCGCTTAGTCGCGCGCTCGGAGAGCTAAAACGAACATCCGTATCAGAATCCTGGCCAGTCAGGATTCCGATGCGCCGTTATCCAGAAGAGAAGGCGATTCACCGCGACGACTCGGGCAGCGACGTCGGTTTCGTCCGTCAGCAGATGGACGGACTCGGCGCTCTCGGTCGAGAACGCGCGCATACTAAAACGCGTTCTCCGGCTGCTCGGGTCAAAGTCCCAATGCGAATGTTACAACCCGAAAAAACGCGCCTCTTGATGAACTTTCCGTGGGAAATGCAAGTTTGTGTGAAGTCGCGCTTGAATGATTCCGAGCGAAAGCCGACACAGCACCCGTGAATCCCAAACAAGCACTCAATATTCTCGTAGAAGCAGGCGTCGTGGACCGTTCCCAGTTCGATGACGTGATGCAGGAGGTCGCCCAGACTGGTAAGTCGCTGCCTCAGGTGATTACCGATTTCAGCTTCTGTACTGATGAAGTTTTTTACCAAACCATCGCGAACGCCATCGGGGCGGAGTACGCGAATCTCGCGGGCTTTGAGGCTCCGCCGGAAATCGTGGCGCTGCTGCCGGGCGCTCTGGCGCAGCAGCACCGAGCTTTCCCGCTGGGGATGGAGGACCACGTCATCCAGCTCGCGCTTTATGATCCGCTGAATTTGCAGGGACTGGAAGATTTGCGCTTTGCGCTGGGGAAGGATGTGCAGCCAGTGGTTGCGCCGCTTTACCAGATCGAAGACCTCATCAAAAAGCACTACGGCGCGGACTCGGGCTCGCTGGATGAGATTTTGAAGGAGCTGGGCGGGGCGATCACGTTTGGTGAGGATGGGCAGATTGATATGAAGGAGCTGGAGAACGAGGCGAATGCGGCCCCGATCATCCGCTATGTGGACCTCGTGCTGGCGCAGGCGATTCAGGACCGGGCGAGCGATATTCATTTTGAGCCGTTCGAGACGGATTTCAAAATCCGCTACCGGGTGGACGGCGCGCTTTACGAAATGGCTCCGCCGCCACGGCATCTCGCCGCGCCGGTGACTTCGCGGGTGAAGGTGATGAGCAATTTGAACATCGCGGAACGGCGAATCCCGCAGGACGGGCGCATCCAGATGCAGATCGCGGGGCGCCCGGTGGACCTTCGTGTGAGCACGCTGCCGACGCAGTTTGGCGAGTCGGTGGTGTTGCGCGTCTTGGACCGCTCGGCGGTGAAGCTGGAGATCGAGACGCTGGGGATGCCCGACTACATTTACAAATACCTCCTGCACACCATCGAGAAGCCGAACGGCATCTTCATCGTGACGGGGCCGACGGGCTCGGGGAAGACGACGACGCTTTACGCCTGCCTGAACAAAATCAACTCCGTGGAATCGAAGGTTCTCACCTGCGAAGACCCGGTGGAATACGACATTGATGGGATCATCCAAGTGCCGATCCAAGAGGCAATCGGACTGACTTTTGCGAGCGTGCTGCGGGCGTTCCTGCGGCAAGACCCGGACCGCATCATGGTCGGTGAAACGCGCGACAAGGAGACGGCGCAGATCGCGATTCAGGCGTCGCTGACGGGGCATCTGGTGTTCACCACGCTGCATACGAACGATGCGCCGGGCGCTGTGACACGGCTCATTGATATGGGCGTGGAGCCGTTCCTGATTTCTGCATCGCTGGAAGGTGTGCTGGGGCAGCGGCTCATGCGCCGGGTCTGCACAAGCTGCCGCCAAGAATACGAGCCGAGCGAGACAGTGCTGGCGCAGCTCGGGCTGTCTCCGATGGACATCGGGGACAAGACGTTCTTTTTCGGTAAAGGCTGCGATGTGTGTAACAACACGGGCTACAAAGGCCGCAAAGGCATCTACGAATTGCTCCAAGTCTCGGACCCGATTCGCGAGATGATCAATCAGCGCGCGCCCTCCGTGGTGCTCAAGCAGAAGGCCATCGAGCTGGGGATGATGACGCTGCGCGACGACGGACTGCGGTCCATTTACGACGGCCTGACGACCATCGAGGAAGTGCTGAAATACACGTAATGAACCACCGTGAAAAAGTCGTGAGTTTTCATTTTCCAGTCGCGAATCAAATCCAAGTGGACAACAGTCCGTACGCTCACTAACAAACCACTCCTTTAGCCTCCCAAAACCAAAACACACTTTTCTCCGAATACCATGCCACGATTTGAATACATCGCCCTCGACGCCCGAGGCACCGAAAACCGAGGGGTTCTCGAAGCCAATACACAGAACGACGTTGTCAACCAACTGCGCCAGTCCGGTTACTTCCCGACAAGCGTCGTCGTGGAAGGTCAAGGCGGCGCAAAGGTCGCGAAGAAAGGGAAGACAGCCGCGCCCGCAGCCAAGGTCGGCGCACCTGCCGCCAAGAAGGACAAAACATCCGCACTGCTCAAAAAGAGCGTCCCCAGCAAGACGCTGATGATTTTCACCCGCCAGCTCGCGACGCTGATTGATGCGGGACTGCCCTTGCTCAAAGGGCTCGGCGTCTTGGCAAAACAGGAGAAAAACCTGACGCTCAAAGCAGCCATCAACAGCATGGCCGACGGCGTGCAGGGCGGCAGCACGTTCTCCGAGGCGATGGGGCAACACCCGAAGATTTTCAACAAGCTCTACGTCAGCATGGTGAAAGCCGGCGAGCTGGGCGGCGTGCTGGAGCTGGTGCTCACGCGTTTGGCGGAGTTCCAAGAAAAGGCGCAGAAGATCAAAAACAAGGTGAAGTCGGCGATGACGTATCCCGTGGTGGTGCTCGCCATCGCGATGCTGATCCTCGTCTTCTTGCTCACGATGATCGTGCCGAAGTTCACGACAATCTTTAAGGACATGCTCGGTGAAGACGCACAGCTCCCGGCCATCACGCGCTGGGTCATGGCGGTATCGGATGTCGTGAAGAACATGTTCTTCCCGCCGACGCTCTATTTCACCATCGTGGTCGTCGCCATCATCTACGCTGGCTGGTGGGCGATGAACAATACGCCCAAGGGCATCGAGCTTCTCGATAAGATCAAGCTGAGGGCTCCCGTCTTCGGCGACCTGATTCGCAAGAGTTCCATCGCTCGCTTCACCCGCACACTCGGCACACTCGTGACGAGCGGCGTCCCGATTTTGCAGGCGCTCAACATCACCAAGGAGACCGCCGGTAACGTCGTCCTCGGCGACGCTATCACAAAGGTCCACGACGCAGTGAAAGAGGGTGAGAGCATCGTGGCTCCGCTGGAAGCGAGTGGGGTGTTCCCGCCGATGGTGATTTCGATGGTTGATGTCGGCGAGGAGACGGGACAACTGCCCGAGATGCTCCTGAAGGTCGCCGAAGTGTATGACGACGAAGTGGACAACGCAGTCGAGAGTCTCACGTCCTTGCTGGAGCCGATCATGATCGTCTTCCTCGCTGTCATCGTGGGAACCATCGTAATCGCGCTGTTCATGCCGCTCATCGAGATCATCAACAAGATGCAGTCGCCAAAGTAACAACAAATACAGTGGCAAACTCTCTAGCCGCTCGTAACTTCCGCATACTATGAACACACGCCCCACGAACCACGGCTTCACGCTTCTCGAACTCATGACGGTCCTCCTCGTCATATCCGTCCTCACCGCAATGGTGGTGGGCGTGGCTGGCATGGTGCAGACCAAGGCCGCCAAAGCCCGTGCGAAGACGGAAATCGCGATGCTCAGTCTGGCTGCGGATAACTACAAAAACGACAACGGCGGCTACCCGAGAACGGATGAAACGGACAAGCTCGACCCCCGCAAAGACTTCAGCCCGACCAGCAAGAAGTACGAGGAAGCAAGCCTCGCTCTCTACCGCGAACTTACCGGCGATAAGGGTCCAGACCGCGACAAGCCCGATGGCATCCCCGACGCAGATACACCCGCCTATCTCAAAGAGTTCGACCTTCGCATCGTAAAGCGTTCACAGAACACACAAGGCGGGAGCAATAAGACCGAGGTGAAGTATTTCCAAGACCCGTTCGGGTTCCCCTACGGATACTCCACCGCTGCCGCAAAGCAGGAGCAGGAATACAGTTCGACCCTTCGGAAAACTGGAACCGCCGAACGCAAACGAGACGACGAAGCGGAAGGCTTCAATACCGTGACATTCGACCTCTGGAGCACTGCTGGGAGCAACTCCACAACGGCCCCAAGCGCTGGCAAGGACGCATCGAACGAGCAGGCAAAGTGGATTAAGAACTGGTAGCGCGGACAGCCCCTAATTTGCGGACGGGTGCGCGGTATTTCCCGCGCATGAAAACACTCTCGTTTGCCGTCCTTATCGCCGCCGCCTCGCTCGCCGAGCAACCGGAGGATTTTCGTTTCAAAGTCGAGCGGCTCGCTGGGCCTTTTGCGCAGCCGATGGAGCTGGAGATTGCGCCGGATGGTCGCGTCTTCATTAACGAATATGGCGGGAAGCTGAAGATACTGAACCCGGCGACGAATCAGATCACGCTGGCGGGGGAGCTGAAGGTTTTCACCGGGCAGGAGAATGGGTTTCTCGGCTTCGCACTGGACCCGAAGTTTGCGGAGAACGGTTACATTTTCTGCCTCTACTCGCCGCCAGGGTTCGATGGGCAGTATCTCTCGCGCTTCACGATGAGGGGCGACACGCTGGATGTGGCCTCGGAGAAGGTGCTGCTGAAATACGACGAGCAGCGCAAGGAGTGCTGCCACCACGCGGGGAGCGTGGAGTTCGGGCCGGATGGGAATCTTTATTGGAGCGCGGGCGATAACACGCATCCGCACGGCGACAGCGAGGGCTATGCGCCGATCGATGAGCGCGAGGGGAAGGCTCCGTGGGATGCGCAGAAGTCTGCCGCCAATACCATGAGCCTCGCGGGGAAAATCAATCGCGTGCGCCCGACTGCGGACGGCGGCTATGAGATTCCGGCGGGCAATTTGTTCCCCGTCGGCACGCCGAAGACGCGCCCGGAGATTTACGCGATGGGCTGCCGGAATCCGTGGCGCATGTCCATAGATGCAAAGACGGGCTTCGTGTATTGGGGCGAGGTGGGGCCGGATGCGGGCGGCGATGGGAAGCGCGGGCCGCGCGGCTACGATGAGATCAATCAGGCGAAAAAGGCGGGCAATTTCGGCTGGCCGTATTTCATCGGCGATAACTTCGCTTACCCCGAATACGACTACACTACGAAGACCGTCGGGCCGCTTTTCGATGCGGCAAAGCCCATCAACGAAAGCCCGAACAACACTGGTGCTCGCGAGCTGCCGCCCGCGACGCCGGCATTCCTCTACTGGCCTTATCGCGAGCCGAAGAAGTGGCAGGAACTGGGGCAGGGAGGACGCACGGCTTGCGCCGGGCCGGTGTATTATTGCGGCATCAACAGCCCGAAGTCCGACGGCTTCCCTCAGCACTTCTCGCGGTGCTTGCTGTTCTGGGATTGGGAGCGCCCGTTCATCAAATGGGCGCGGCTCGACGGGAACTCGGACCTCGTGGAGCTGCTGCCATTTACTAGCGCCGTCGTCGTCGCCAATAAGGACGAGGAAATCAAAAAAGTGCAGCCGCTCATTGATGCTGGAGCCACGCTCGTGAAGCGCCCGGTGGATGCGCAGTTCGACAAAGACGGCGTCCTTTACCTCCTCGACTACGGCGCGACGTGGGGCGCGAACGCTGATTCCCAGCTCCTCCGCATCCGCTACGTGCGCGGCAATCTCCCGCCACTCGCCCGCGCCGCAGTCACGCCCGCAGCGGGCCGCGAACCGCTCACGGTCGCGCTTAGCGCCGCCGGTTCACGCGACCCGGAAAGCGGCGCGCTCACTTACGCTTGGACGCTCCAGCCCGGCGGGAAAATGCTCGGCACGGGCGAGACACTCAGCGCCTCCATCGCGGAACCCGGCAGCTACACCGTGGAGGTCCGCATCACCGACGGCAAAGGCGCGACCGCCACGGCGAGCACGCCGCTCATCGTCGGCAACTCCGCGCCCACGGTGAAGTTCGAGCAGCCGCAAGAGGGCGACTTTTTCACCACCGGAGTCGCAGTCCCGTTTCGCGTGAGCGCGACCGACTTAGAAGACGGCGCATCCAGCGCAAAGCCCGATGAATTCAGCGTCCGCACGCTCGTCAGCGCCAGCTTCGTCCGCGCCGACGGCAAAGAAGAAGCGTCCGACCCCGGCCTCTCGCGCATGAAACAAAGCGACTGCTTTAACTGCCACGCCGTAGAGCAAAAGATCGTCGGCCCAACGCTGCTCGAAATCGCCGGAAAATATCGCGACCAACCCGGCGCGGCGGATTTGCTGAACAAGAAAGTGCGCGAAGGCGGCAGCGGAGTATGGGGGCCGATCCCGATGCTCCCGCACCCGCAGCACACGACGGACGAAGTCGCCATCATGCTCCGCTGGGTGCTCGCATTGGGAAAAGGACACAGCGGCCCCGTCGTCATCCGTGGCCTCACCGGCGAACTCGTCCCGCCCAAAGCCGACAAGCCCGGCAGCTACGTGCTCGAAGCCGTATTCACCGACGCCGGGCGCGGCACCGCAGGCTCGCTCAGCGGCAAGGCGACCGTGGCCCTCCGCTCCCGCCGCATCGAGGCCGAGCGTGGCGAAATCACCGGGGCAAAAAACCTCGGCACCGTCGTCGGCGCAACGGACCACGGGCATCACGTGAACCTCGGGACGCTCAACCTCGAGGGCAGTAAAAGCGTCACCTTCCACGCCAGCAGCGGCAACGTCGGCGGCAATATCGAACTCCACAGCGGCAGCCCCACCGGCGACCTCCTCGCCACCGTGGAAGTGCCGAATACCGGCGGCTGGGACAAATTCATAGACCCCACCGCGCCACTCGCCGCCACACCCCGCGCCGCGATTTTCGCCGTCTTCGTGAACCCCGGCAAAGGCGGGCTGATGAACCTCGATTGGGTGGAGTTTAAGCCCTAGTTGCAGGGAGTTCCAAGGCTCGCG
This sequence comes from Chthoniobacteraceae bacterium, assembly GCA_947471505.1. GTDB lineage: Bacteria > Verrucomicrobiota > Verrucomicrobiia > Chthoniobacterales > Chthoniobacteraceae > SXWH01. The sequence goes on from CANIWM010000002.1 coordinate 40,147, forward strand.
AGGCGGGCGGGTTCATCAGGGATGAAATCCATCACCACCTCGTTGTCCGCTGCCTCTTTCCTCGTCTCGTTGTCGGCGTTCGGGGCTGAGTTTCAGCCAATTAAAGACGCATCGCTCGACCCTGCAGCGTTTGCGCAATGGGTGGATGGCGCGGCTTCTCCCATCGCGGATAAAGCCCCGACAGCAGCGGTCTGGACAGCCAAAGCGAAGCCGGATTGGCAGGGCGTGAAATTCGGCGAAGGACGCGCGACGGGCATCCGACATTTGCGGGTCGGGCTGACGGAGAGCACGGCGGTGGGAAGCGTGTTGGTGCGCGGCGGCGGGATGCTCAGTGTTTTGAAAGCGGGCGCGATTTATCCCGGTGACTTGGCGGATGATACGCAATGGATCGCAGCGGAGCGCCTCACGGATAGCGCGGTGTCGAGGGCGGAGGTGGATACGGAGGGCTACGCGCTGTGGACGCTGCCTGCGGACACGCAGACGCGGGCGCTGCGCTTCAGCCACACGCCTGCGGCGGGCGACCGGGAGACGGCAGGCTGGCTTGGCGGCGTCTGGATTTTGCCGGAGCGTCTGACCAATGTCGGGCAGCAAGCACTCGCGCAATCGGCAGCGCGTGACGACGTGAGCGCGCGGCTCGTGGATGGCTCGAACAACCGCACTTGGGGAACGTGGGACAACGGCGAGAAGGGCTCGACGTTCCCGCTTTCGCCGGAGCATCCCGAGTTCATCACGCTCACATGGCCGAAGGCGGTTTCGCTCCAAGGCGTGTGTCTGTTATGGACGGGATTTGCGGCTGTGGAAATCGAAGCGTTCACCGGCGGCGACAATGAGAACGTGAAGGAAGCGGCGGATGCCCGCTGGCAGCGCGTCGCGAGCCGGAGCGACATGGATTCGTTGTATCCGCTCGCGCTCGGCCCGCAGTGGATCGGATGGGAAAAGCCGACGCTCACTCGCGCGCTGCGCTTGCGCATCACGAAAGGCGCGAAGTCGGGCCACTCGCATCTCGCCGACAAAGTGAAAGACGGTCGCCGCGTCTGGCTCGGCGAAATCATGGCTCTCTCACCCGTCGCGAATGGCAAGATGAGCGCGCTCATTTTGCCGAAGGCTGTCGAGGAGCCGCCACCGATTCCTGTAAAGTTCACGCTTCCCGAGGCTGGGCAGGTGACCCTCGTCATCGAGGACAAGGACGGTCGCCGCGTGCGCAATCTCGTGAGCGAGACGCCTTTTCCTGCGGGCGAAAATATCGCGTGGTGGGATGGCAGCGATGACCTTTTGCGCGACCCCGAAGCGGCGGCGCACGGCGTCTATAATATCCCCACACGGCCCGTAGCACCCGGCAAATATACAGTGCGCGGGCTGGTTCATCGCCCGCTGGCGCTGCGGTACGAGTTCAGCATCTACAACGCAGGCAAGCCCGCATGGGAGACTGCGGATAAAACCGGCTGCTGGCTCACCACGCACACGCCGCCGACGAGCATGGCCTTCGTCCCCGGCACGCGCACGGCGGACGGACAGCCGCTCGTCTTCATGGGGGCCTTCGTCGCGGAAGGCGGGCACGGCCTGCAATGGCTGCGCGAAGACGGGACAAAACTCGGCGGGCAAGGCTGGGTCGGCGGCAACTGGACTGGTGCGCCAACGCTCACCGTCGATCTCGGCGCAAACGCCGTCGCCGAGCACCTGTGCTACGTGGGCTCCGTGTGGGAAGGCGAACTGCGGCTCACCGCGAAGACCAAGAAACTCGAAGACAAAAGCGTGCTGAAACAAAAGCTCGGCGAGGAAGTGGACCGGAAGAAAATGCAGCAGCCACCGCCGAAATTCGAGGGCTTTGACGGCGGCGAGAATATCCTCGTCCTCGGCGGAATCGCTGCGCGAGATGGACAGCTCGTATGCTCGCTCGTCCGGCAGAACGAGTTGCTCGTCGTGGACATCAAAGGCGGCACCATCGCATCGCGCATCCCGCTCGAAAACCCACGCGGCGTGGCTTTCGACGCGCAAGGACGACTGCTCGCGCTCAGCGGGAAGACGCTCGTCCGCTTTCCCACCCTCGCCGCAAAGCCGGAGACGCTCATCGCTGTGGGGCTCGATGATCCACGCCACGTCGCGGTGGAAGCAGACGGGAGTTTTCTCATCACGGATCGCGGCGCTGCGCACCAAGTGAAACGCTTCTCCGCTGCGGGCAAAGCGGTCGGGAATATCGGAACAGCAGGAGCGCCGAGCATCGGTGCATACAACCCGCAGCACATGAATCAGCCCAACGGTCTCGCCGTAGATTCGCAAGGGCGCGTGTGGGTCGCCGAGGCGGACAACTCGCCGCGCCGCGTGTCGCTGTGGTCGGCCAAAGGCGAGCTTGTGCGCGCATTTTACGGCCCCACGGAATACGGCGGCGGCGGGGTGCTCGACCCGAAAGAGGACACACGGTTCTTCTATAAAGGGCTGGAGTTTGCGCTCGATTGGAAGACGGGCACCGACAAGCTCACGCGAGTCTTTGCGCGTCCGAACCCGCTGCTCAGCGCGCACTCTGGATACTTCTCGCCCGACACGCCGCTGTATCCGCCGACGCAAAAAGGGCAGCGATATTTCACGAGCTGCTACACGCACAATCCGACCAATGGCGATGACGTGGCGTTCGTCTGGAGCGACGACGGCATGCAGGCGCATCTCGTCGCTGCGCTTGGTCTGGCGCAGGCGTGGCCGCTGTTGCGAAGTGAGGCGTTCCGCTCGCGCTGGCCCACTGGCACGAAGCCGGAGGAAGAGAACCCGAAGCCCGAAGCGGGAGCTATTTTCTGCTGGAGCGATGCGAACCACGACGGACAGCCACAGCCGGAAGAGGTGCAGCTTTCGCTAGGCCGGATGCGCGGAGTCACGGTGATGAACGACCTTTCGTTCGTCGTCGCGCGCATGGGCGAAAACAGCGTGCGCTTTGTCCCGACGTTCGACGGCACGACGCCGCGCTACGAGCTTGCGAAGGCCGAAATCCTCGGCCCAGCGGCGGGGATCCCGCCATCGAGCGGCGGCAATCAAGCGCTGGCCGAACCCGGCGGCTGGAGCATCCTCACGAATGCGCCCGCGCCATTTTCCCCGTACGGACTCGGCGGTTCGTTTAAGGGCGAAGCGCGATGGAGCTACCCGAGCCCTTGGCCCGGACTCCACGCCAGCCACGAAGCCGCTGTGCCGGATCGCCCTGGCATGGTCATCGGCCACACGCGGCTGCTCGGCGGCTTTGTGCAGAGCAAGGTCGGGCCGATGTTTTGTATCAACTGCAACATGGGCAACATGACGCTGCTCACTGCCGACGGCCTCTTTGTCAGCACGCTGTTCAACGACATCCGGCTGCGCCCAAATTGGGCCGCGCCCGTCGCAACGCGCAATATGGATGTCACCGACGTTTCGCTGCACGACGAGAACTTCTGGCCGAGCATGACACAGACTGCCGATGGTCGCGTTTTCCTCATTGATGGCGGACGCACCAGCCTCGTGCGCGTGGATGGACTGGAGACGCTGACACGCCTGCCGGACAAAGCACTCACCATCACTCCCGACGACCTGCAACGCGCGAAAGATTGGTTCACGCGCGCGGAAACGAAACGCCAGCAGCAGCGCGGCAGCGGCATCCTCGCCGTGCCCGTGCGCAGTTCCGCTCCGACTGTGGACGGTGCGCTCGACGACTGGCCTACCGCGACGAGTTGGGCGTTCATTGACCGGCGCGGGACGAAGGCAAACTTCAACAGCAACTCGCGTCCTTACGAAGTCAGCGCCGCCGTCGCACTCAGCGCGACGCACCTTTTCGCCGCATGGCGGACGACGGAAAAAGACCTCCTCACTAACAGCGGCGAAACCGCGAACGCGCTGTTCAAACACGGCGGCTGCCTCGACATCATGCTCGCCACCGACCCCGCCGCAACACCAGAGCGCACCGCACCCGTGGCGGGCGACGAGCGACTGCTCATCACGCAAGTGAAGGGCCAGACGCGCGCCTTGCTCTTCCGCGCAAAAGTCCCCGGCAGTAACTCGCCCGTCGCATTCAGCAGCCCGTGGCGCACGATCCACTTCGACGCCGTCGAAGACGTGAGCGCGCAAGTCACCTTGGCCACTGACAAGTCCGGCAACTACGAAGTCAGCATCCCGCTCGCCGCGCTGCACTGGCAGCCAGCGCCCGGCCAGACTTACCGCGCCGACCTCGGCGTGCTCCGAGGCAGCAATAACCAAACAACCCAGCGCGTGTATTGGAGCAACAAAGCCACCGCCATCACCGCCGACGTGCCGAGCGAGGCGGAGCTGATGCCGCGACTGTGGGGAAAGTGGAAGATCGTCAGCGAGTGAACGCTTGCACTCGCCCTTCATCCATCGGCATCTCGTCTATTATGAAACTCATCCTCGCACTCTTCGCATTCCTCTCCACCGCCCTCGCGGGCAAACTGGAAGTCATCGCTGGCGGCGGTCTTGCGGACGCCAACGCTCCGGCGACGCAGTGCAAATTGCGCGAGCCTTTTGGCGTGGAGTTCACGCCAGACGGGCAAATGCTCATTGCCGAAATGGTGTCCGGCAATCGCGTGCTCGCGGTGGATAAGGCGGGCAAGCTCACGCTGCTCGCGGGCACGGGAAAGAAGGGATTTAGCGGTGATGGTGGCGCTGCGATGGCGGCGCAGTTTAATGGCATCCACAATCTCGCCATCGCGAAGGACGGCACTATTTACCTCGCCGATTCGTGGAACTATCGCATCCGAACGCTCGGCAAGGATGGAACAGTCACGACCTTAGCCGGAATAGGCAGCAAGGGCTTTGGCGGGGATGGTGGCGCTGCGAAGGATGCGACATTTTCCACGCTCATCCAACTCGCGCTCGACCCTGCGGGCAAGCACCTCTTCATCGCCGACATAGACAACCGCCGCATCCGCCGCATCGCGCTCGATACGCAGCTCGTCAGCACCGTCGCGGGCAACGGCAAAGGCGGCACACCGACGGATGGCGCGCTGGCCGTGGAGTCGCCATTGTCCGATCCGCGCGCCGTCATCCCCGCAGCGGACGGCTCCTTTTACATCCTAGAGCGCAACGGCAATGCGCTGCGCTTCGTGGATACCGCAGGGCGCATCCACACCGTCGTAAGCGGCACGCTCAACGGCCCGAAGCACGCATGTCTCGACCGCGACGGCAGCGTGATTATCGCGGACGCGGAGAGCCACGTCATCCGCCGCTTCGACCCGAAGACGAAGGAACTTACACGCGTCGTCGGCAGCGGAAAAAAGGGCGCGCTGCTCACGGACGATGCGCTGACCTCCGAACTCAATCGTCCCCACGGCGTGACCATCGCCCCCGACGGCGCGCTGATCATCACGGACAGCTACAACGACCGCGTGCTGCGGCTCGCGCGGTAATCACCGCACGCTAAACTGATATACTGTCGTACTGCGGAATGTCTCGCCGGGGCGCAGCGTAGTAGGAGCGAAGGTGGGCTGGTTCGGGGCATCGGGGAAATGCTGCGTTTCTAGGCAGAGGCCCGCGAATTTGCCGTAGGTGCGTCCGCTTTTACCTGCGACGTTGTTGATGTAGTTGCCGGAGTAAAATTGGATGCCGGGCTCGGTCGTGGAGACACGCATGACTCGCCCGCTGCTGGCGTCATAAAGCTCGGCGGCGAACGTCTGTTTTCCTGCTACCCAGCCGTCAATAACCCAGTTGTGGTCGTAGCCGCCGCCGGGTGCGCTGGCTAGGGCGGCGATGTCTTTGCCGATGACTTTGGCCTTTTGGAAATCCATCACTTCGGCGGAAGAAGCGAACTGCCCGGTAGGGATGCTCCCGGCATCTACGGCGACGTAAGTTGCGGCGGGGAGGCGTAGCTCGTGGGCGAGAATGTCGGGGCTGGCACCGAGGTTCCAGTAAGTGTGATTCGTGAGGTTGACGATGGTGGCTTTGTCCGTCGTCGCTTCGTAGTCGAGGCGGAGTTCGTCGGCGTCGGTGAGCGTGTAGGTGACGCTGACTTTCAGCGTGCCGGGGTAACCTTCCTCGCCGTCCGGGCTTGTGTAGGTGAAGCGCGCGGAGCTTTCAGTCGTCGTCTCCAAGGTCCAATTCCGCTTGTCGAACCCGACCGCGCCGCCGTGCAGATGGTTCGCGCCGTCGTTCGTCGCGAGCGTCCATTCTTTGCCATCAATGGTGAACTTCCCCTTCGCGACACGGTTGGCAAATCGTCCGGCGGTGGCTCCGAAAAATGGGTGCGGTTGCAGCCACGGCTCGGCGGTGTCGAAGCCCAGCGTCACGTCGGCGAGCTTGCCTGCGCGGTCCGGCGCGTGCAGCTCGGTGAGCGAGGCTCCCCAAGTGATGAAGCGGGCGGTGAGGCCGTTCTTGTTGGTGATCGTGATGCGTTCGACGGCTTGACCGTCTGCGCTCTTGGCAAAAGGTTCGCGTTTCAAAGTGTGAGGCTATTTCCGCCGCCGCTCGATGACTTCCGAGGTGTGCTGCGTCTTCACCACGGAGTTTGCGGGTACCACGCCGCGCCAGATGGTGCCGGGGTAGATGACGCTGTCGCGCCCTACGATGCTGCCGGGATTGAGCACGGAGTTGCAGCCGACTTCCACGCGGTCGCCGAGCAGCGCACCGAACTTCTTCAGCCCGGTGGGCAGCAGCCCTTGCGGCGTGGAGATGATGATTTCCGAGTGGTCGAGCTTCACGTTGCTGAGGATCGCGCCTGCGCCGAGGTGGGCTTTGTAGCCGAGGATGCTGTCGCCGACGTAGTTGAAGTGCGGTATCTGCGCCTCGTCGAAAATGATGCAGTTTTTCAGCTCGCACGAGTTGCCGATGACGCACCCGCTGCCGATGATCACGTTCTCGCGGATGTATGCGCCGTTGCGGATTTCGCAGCCTTCGCCGATCCACGCGGGGCCTTTGATCATCGCGCCTTGCTCCACGACAGTCCCCTTCCCCACGAACACCGCGCCGCTGATGAACGGCTTGCCCACGAGCCGCCCGAGGATTGCGGGCTTGAGGCGAAATTGCAGGTAGCTGGGAATCTGTTTCAGCGCGTCCCAAGCGTTCACGGATTGGTCGAAGAGCATCCGGTGTTCGGAGCGGTTCAGGTCGAGGAAGTCGGTCGGTGGGAAAGTCATGGTGTGGTCTATTTCGGTGAAAGTTTCTGGCCGTCTTTGCTGTCCTTTACGACCCAGCCGAGCGCGGCGATGGCATCGCGCAGGCGGTCGGATGCGGCGAAGTCTTTTGCCGCGCGGACGGCCTTGCGCTCCTCCACGAGGCCGAGCACTTCGGCGGGGATGGCCACGGCTTCGGCCTCGAAGCACAGCACCGCGTTGATGCGCTGCCACGCGGCCAGCAGCGCGGCGGCGGCGGCAGCGTCGAGCGTCCCGGCGTCGAGCGCGCGGTTGCTGTCGCGGATGAGGTCAAAGAGCTGGCCCATCGCGCCGGAGATGTTCAGGTCGTCGTCCAGCGCGGTGAAAAAACCCTCCACGAGCGACGCCAGTTCGGCGGGCACGGCAGACGGTAAAGCGGTCGCTTTTTCCGCGAGCCGACGCGCCCATTCATCAATGCGCCCGAGCGCCGCGCGGGCACCGGGCAGCCCTTCATCGAGCGTGAAGTTCAGCGGCAAGCGGTAGTTCACCGTGATGAGCGCGTAGCGAATCTCCCGGCCCGTCCAGCCCTTCTCCACGAGGTCGCGCAGCGTGTAGAAATTGCCCGCCGACTTCGACATCTTCGCGCCGTCCACGAGGAGGTGCGCGTTGTGCAGCCACGTCCGCACGAACTTCTTCCCCGTGCAGCTTTCCGTCTGTGCGATCTCCGCTTCGTGATGGGGGAAAATGTTGTCCACCCCGCCGCAGTGAATATCAATCTCATCGCCCAGCAGCGCCGTCGCCATCGCGCTGCACTCGATGTGCCAGCCGGGCCTTCCCGGTCCCCACGGCGAATCCCAGCGCACATCGCCGTCCGCCTCGTCCCACGCTTTCCACAGCGCGAAATCGCCCACGCTTTCCTTCTCGTATTCATCGTTCGCGATGCGGCCACTCGGGCGCAGTTCGTCGAGGTTCAAATGGGCGAGCTTTCCGTAGTCGGGGAACTTGCTGATGCGGAAGTAAAGCGAACCGTCCTCCGCTTGGTAAGCGATCCCCTTTTCCACAAGGTCCGCAATCATCGCGATCATCCGCTCCACGTAATCCGTCGCCGCCGGGAACGCCTGCGCGGGCTTGATGCGCAGCGTCCCGAGGTCCGCGAAAAAGGCATCCTTAAACGTCTTCGTAAAGTCCGCCAGCCGCACGCCGAGATTGCGGCAACCGCGAATCGTCTTGTCGTCCACATCCGTGAGATTCATCACGCGCTCCACCACATACCCGCGCGCTTCGAGATGCCGCTGGAGCAAGTCCTCGAACACGTAAGCGCGAAAGTTCCCGATGTGCGCGTAATTATACACCGTCGGCCCGCACGTATAGAGCTTCACCGCCTTCCCCGCAGGGTCGAGCGGGCAAAACGTCTCTAATTGTCGCGTGTATGTGTCGAAAAACTGAACGGGCATGTTGTCGCGCTTGGGATGCCTGAACCAGACGGGGCAACGCGAGGAAAAAGATGGGGGCCTACCGACATCGGGTGTGATTAAAAGTGGAATAAGCGATTGAGTCGCAATGGTAGCGGGGCCGTCTCGGCCCCGAGCGCCAAAGGCGCTTGCGTAGAGCGCCACTGCGGGTCGGGCCGGGGCCGGGACGGCCCCGCTACTTTCGCGTCCTGCTTTTCTGTGGCCGCGACTCGACATTGGAATGTCGAGCTACGTTTTTGCGCTCAGGGCGAGTTCAAATGCACTGCGCCGCTCACCCAGGTTGCGCCACCCCAAATGACCTCAAACGCGGACTACCGTCGCATTGCTCCCATCCAGCCGATAATAGTGAATCGCCAGCAGCCCATCCATACGGAGAATTGGCAGCCCGGCACCCGCTACTTCTTTGGAAAAGCGCCAGTCCACCTCAAAATCCCCCGGCCCTTGAACCGCCCGACACGCCTTCCCTCAAGGGTTGGCCTTGGGCATCGGAGCCGTGAAGGCGGTCATTTCCGGGCGGAAAAGGCCCGTCTCCTCTGTAGAGGCGCGGTTTTAGGGCGCTGACATAACTTTGTCAGCCCCTGACAAAACCTTGTCAGCAATCGAGAGAGTTTTGTCAGAGGCTGACAAGGTTATCTCCGCCATCGAGAGAGTTTTGTCAAAGGCCGACAAGGTTATCTCCGCCATCGAGAGAGTTTTCTTAGCTATTCAAAAGGTCTTCTTAGCCATTTAGAAGGTCTTCTTAGCTATTCAAAAGGTCTTCTTAGCCATTTAGAAGGTCTTCTTAGCTATTGAAAAGGTCGTCTCAGCGACGGAGAGAGTTTTCTCCGCCGTGGAAAAGGTTGCCTCCGTCATCGAGAAGGTTGCATCAACCCCTCCGTCCAGCCCCTCGCCCCCTGCGAAACGCCCCGACGCCCCTGCGCTCCGAATCGAAGCGCGTGCGGCGGTTTTTTTCTGGCTTGAAAAGGTGGAGTTCACTTCAACGGTCGGAAGCTGGCGGACGAAGCGAAGCGTGTGAGATTAGCGCACAATGGGTCTGTCCCTTTGTCATCCAATATCTTTCAACAGGGCGTTGAGGAAAGCCCCCTCCCCTCGACTGGCGTCGGATGCCGTAGGCTATTTCTTCTCTTCGAGCTTCTTAAGCTGCTCGGTAAGGTAGTCGCCGCACTTCACTTCCGAGCCATCCTTGAGCTTGATGAGGTAGGGCTTGCCGGAGGTGCCGGAGACGGATGCGGCTTTGGCGATGAAGTCGGCGGCGGTCTTGATGTCGCTGTCGTTTGACTTCCACTTCCCGCGCAGGAAGGAGACTGCGGATTTCGCGTCGTAGGTGCTGCCGTTGCGGATGAACTTCGCATCGGGAAGCGCGCCGACATTGGCGATGAGGGCCTCGATTTTGGCCTTCTCGGCAGGGGCGATGTCGGCGGCGTGTGTGGGCGTGAGGGCGACGATAATGGCGGAGAGGATGGCGAAGAAGAATGCGCGTGGTTTCATGCCGCGCAGCTTCGCAGTGTGTGGGAGGTGGGCAATCTTCATTTAGCCCGGACGCCGCAGTTGTTGTCCGCAGATTGCGCAGATTTCCGCAGATTTCAAATCCCGTGAATCTGCGAAAATCTGCGCAATCTGCGGACCGAGTTGCGGCATTTCTTACCCTCACGCTTGCCGGATTCTGTGGGGCGTGCATCTTGCGCGGCTCAACATGCCAGCTCTTTCGATTCCTGATCACAATGCACGCGTCTTCACTTTGCCCAATGGGCTGGAAATCCTTGTGCAGGAGGACCACTCGGCTCCGGTGACGAGTGTGCAGGCTTGGGTGAAGACGGGGAGCATCCACGAGGGGCGGTGGCTGGGGGCGGGGCTGTCGCACTTTCTGGAGCACATGCTTTTCAAAGGGACGCCGTCGCGCGGGCCGCAGGAGTTTGCGCGGTCGGTGCAGGATTTTGGCGGGTATATCAATGCTTACACGTCGCTGGACCGGACGGTTTATTGGATTGATATACCGACGCGGGGGACTTCGGCGGCGATTGATCTGCTGGCGGATGCGCTGATGAATTCGCTGCTGCCTGCGGATGAGGTGGTGAAGGAGCAGGAGGTGATTCGGCGGGAGTTTGCGATGGGTTTTGATGACCCGGATAGTGTGTCGGGGAAGCAGATGTTCGCGACGGCGTTTGCGCAGAGTCCGCTGCGGCATCCGGTGATTGGGCACTTGGATGTGTTTAACCGAATCACGCGGGAGGATTTGCACGAGTATTATAAGGCGCGGTATGTGCCGAATAATGTGTTCTTCGTGGTGGTGGGGGATGTGGATGCGGAGGCGATCCATGCGCAGTTGGCGGCGTTTTTTGAGAAACATCCGCGTTGTCCGCTGGCAGACGTGTTTATGCCGCAGGAGCCGCTGCAACTCGGGCGGCGGGAGTGCCACACGGAGATCGAGACGGAGCTGACGCGGCTGGGCATCACTTGGCATGTGCCGGAGGTGACGCACCCGGATATGCCGGCGCTGGACCTTTTGGCGACGGTGCTGGGCGGTGGGCGGAGTTCGCGGTTGTATCGGCGGCTGCGGGAGGATTTGGCGCTGGTGCATAGTGTGGATGCGTGGTGCTACACGCCTGCGCAGGGCGGGCTGTTCGGGGTGGATGCGATGCTGGACCCGGAGCAGCGCGTGGCGGTGGAGCGGGAGGTCTTGGCGATCATTCAGGATGTGGTGGAGAACGGGGTGCGGCAGGAGGAACTGGAGAAGGGGCGGCGGCAGTTCCTGAGCGCGCAGATCGGTGCGCTGACTTCGATGCGCGGGAAGGCGTCGAACCTCGGGAGCGACTGGCTCTTTGCGAGGAGCGTTCACTTTACCCGCGACTACTTGGCGGCGGCGCAGCTCGTGACGCCGGAGGATATTCGGCGGGTGGCGGGGAAGTATTTTACGGATGCGAATCTGACGATTTCCTCGGTGAATCCGAAGGGGCACGCGGTGGCTGCGACGGCTGCGGATACGGCGAGCAAGGCCGGGGAGACGCAGGCGTTTGTGCTCTCGAACGGGCTGCGGCTGCTGGTGCGCGAGGATGCGCGGCTGCCGCTGGTGGCGATAGTTTCGAGCTTCAAGGCGGGGCTGCTGGCGGAGACTGCGGGGGATAATGGAATCAACCGTCTGCTCTCGCGCACCATCCTGAAAGGGACGACGACGCGGACGGCGGAGGAGATCGCGGGGAGCATCGAATCGGTGGGCGGCGGGCTCGGCGCGGAGAGCGGGAACAACAGTCTGAATATCTCGGCGCGTGTGCTGGAGCCGGACTTGGCGCTGGGGCTGGAGCTGGTGGCGGATGTGCTGTGCAACTCCACTTTTCCCGCGAAGGCGGTGGAGCGAGAGAAGGCGGTGCAGCTTGCATCCATCAAGGCGGACGACGAGGAGATGACGAGCGTGGCGCGCAATATCCTGCGCACGGGGCTGTTCGGCGGGCATCCGCTGGGGCTGCGTTCGCTGGGGACGCCGGAGAGTATCGCAGGGATCACGCGGGAGCAGCTTGCGGCGTTTCGGGAGTGCTACGTCTGCGCGAGGAATGGCGTGCTGTCGGTGTTTGGCGCGGTGAAGGCGAGTGAGGTGGTGGCGCTGGCAGAGAAGTTTTTCGGCGGGCTGCACGCGGGTGGTCCGGCGTTTGAGAATCTGGCGTTGCCGGTGTTCCCGACTACGCCGGTGGAGGTGACGGAGCGCAAGCAGAAGGAGCAGGCGGTGCTGATGGTGGGCTTCCCCGGCGCGGATATGTTCAGCGCGGATCGGGGTGCGCTGGAGCTGCTGGATGAGGCGTGCAGTGACTTGGGCTCGCGCCTTTTCAACCGCATCCGCGAGGAGATGGGCTTGGCGTATTTCGTGGGGAGCAGCAATTTGCTGGGGCTGGTTCCGGGGGCGTTCACTTTCTACCTCGGCACCGACCCGGCAAAACTCACGGAGGTGCGCGCGGCGCTGATGGAGGAGATCGGCAAGCTGGTGACGAATGGGCTGGAGGAAAGCGAGATCGCGCGGGCGAAAGAGAAGCTGCTGGGCGGGCAGGAGATTCGGAATCAGAGCAACGACGCGCTGGCGTTTGGCTGCACGCTGGATGAGCTGTACGGGCTCGGCCACGCGCACTATCGCACGCTGCGGCAGCGCATCGAGTCCATCACGGGCGACGACATCCGCCGCGTTGCCGCGCGCTATTTCACACAGCCGCACGTCACGGCCATCGCGACGCCGTAGATGAATGACTTCGCGCAGAGCGGGCTGATTACAACGCTCCAGCGGCTGAGCGAAACACACTTCGCCGCGCTGGAAGCGCAGCTGGCCGCGATGGGCGGCGCGATTGCGCTCATCCTGCCCTGCCACACCGCCGACCTCGACCGCCCGCCGCTGGAACACATCATCCGCGAACTCGCCGATGCGCGCTGGCTCGGCGAAGTCCTCGTGAGCATGAACGGCCCAGACCGCACGGCGACGGAGCGCGCGGCAGCGCTGTTCGCCCCCCTCCCCTGCCCGTTCCGTGTGCTCTGGAATGAAGGCGGAGGCAAAGGCGAGAACGTCGCCCGCGCGCTGCGGGTGATCGGCGACGAGGGGAAGCGCCGCGTGGTGGCGACGCAGGATTGCGACGTGGCGAGCTTCCGCCGCCACGACCTCGCGCGGCTGTGCTACCCGGTCGCCGCGCTCGGCTACGACTTCGCGAAAGCCTACTACTCGCGCGCCACGGACCGGCTCTACGGGCGAGTGACGCGGCTCTTTCTCGCGCCGCTACTCCACGCTTGTGTGAAGGTCGCCGGGCACCAACCGCTGCTCGATTTCCTGCTCAGTTTCCGCTACCCGCTGGCGGGGGAAGTCGCCCTTTCCACAGCCAGCGCGCGCCTTCTCCCCATCGCGCCCGGCTGGGGGCTAGAGCTGGCGATGCTGTGCGATGTCTTCCGCCATATAGACCCGCGCAACGTCTGCCAAGTGGACGGCGGCTCCGGCTACGACCACAAGCATCAGCCCGCCACCACGGCCCTCGCTGAGATGACCGCGCACATCGCCGCCGAGCTGTTCCGCCAGCTCGCCGCCGAAGGGATGCCCGCGACGGCGGAGTTCCGCCAAACCATCGCCGAAGCCTACCGCCGCGAAGCCGCCCACGCCCTCCGCCGCTCGGCAGCCCTCGCGCAGATCAATGGATTGGCGTACGATGGCGAGGTGGAAAAGGGGACGGTGGAAATGTTCTACGAGCGGCTTGCGCGGTGCGGACGTTAAAGCCCAAGTTGGAAGTGCCTGACCTCTGCGGTCCTCGCTCACATCCCGGAACCACACCGCCCACGGCCGAGGAAAATATATTAAGTCGCCCTTGACGCATCGCCAGTCCTACCCGACAACTCCGCGCCCCAAAATCAAACCATGAAACTTGTCCCATTTATCGTATCGACCGTGGCGGCTGCCGCAGCTCTGATTCTCGGCGTGAAAGTATGCGCTGAGCAGGGTTCGCTCGCATCCGTCCAATCGGAGAACCTCGGCCACCAGGAAAAGCTCCTCAAGCTCCAACAGGAGATGACGAAGCTCGAACAGGAGGCCCAAACCGTAAACCAAGCGTATCAGCTCAAGCAAGGCGAAGCCCAAGCCCAGCAGCGCGAAATCGAAGCTGGTGCCTCCGTTGCACAGAAATACGGCCCGCCGATTCTCCGCGACATCGGCTACCTCGCCGAGAAGCACAAGAACGAGAAACTCCGCGATGTGCTCAAGCATCACAAGCTGGAGTCGTTCGTTCCGAACGCCGAGCAGATCAAAGCAATTGATGAACAGCTCGAAAAAGCCAAAGCCGCACAGGCTGCTGGCGGCACACCTGCACCAACCCGCTAATTTACCAAATCCATGGACTACGTATATCCACACGAACAAGCGCAACAGCCCCCGAAGCCGGAAAATCCCTTCATCAGCGTTCACCTGCCACTCACATTTGTCTCGGTCGCGATCGCCCTCTTCTTTGTCGGCGAAAGCAAGGCCACGAAGCAAAAATTCGACGAAGCAAAGCTCGAACAGAGTGGCCGCGTCTGGGCGCAGGAGAACTTGAAGTGGCGCAAAGAGACCACCGAGAAGCAGCTCAAGGCTCTCCAGGACGCGAAGGACGCGCTCGAAAAAGCAGTAAACGAACGCAAGGAACTCGTGGCCACTTCGGCGGCCACGCAAGCGCAGTTCACTTCTGTGATGAAGGAACTCGACGAACTCGCGAAGGCCAAAGACGCCGACGCTACGCTCATCATCAATAGCTATGGCATCAAGGTGAACGACCCCGAGAAGGCGCCTGAGAAACCACCGGAGAAGACTCCCGAGAAGCCTGCTGACAAGCCGAAATAGTCGGAGCCTCAATCGAATACAAAAGACCGGCTTGGACTTCCTCGTCCAAGCCGGTTTTCTTTTTGACAGATCACTCGCGCGAAGCGCCCAACCTCAACCAATGCAAGAATCCATCGCCCGCTCTATCGTCCGTCGCTTGCGCGACGCGGGCTTCACCGCGCTCTACGCGGGTGGCTGCGTGCGGGACATGCTGCTGGGGAAACTTGCGAAGGACTACGACGTGGCGACGAGCGCACGCCCGGAGGAAGTGCAGGCGCTTTTCCCCACGACCTACGCGGTCGGCGCGCACTTCGGCGTCGTCGTGGTGCATGAGCAGGGCGAGGATTTTGAAGTCGCGACCTTTCGCAGCGATGGCGCTTACGTGGATGGGCGGCGGCCCGAGGGCGTCGTCTTCAGCTCGCCGCAACTCGACGCCGAGCGCCGCGACTTCACGATCAATGGGCTCTTTTTCGATCCGTTCGAGAGCAAGGTCATTGATTACGTGAATGGCCAGCGCGACCTTGATGCGAAGGTGCTGCGGGCCATCGGCGATCCCGTCGCACGCTTCCGCGAAGACAAGCTGCGGCTGCTGCGAGCCGTGCGCTTCGGGGCGAGTCTCGGCTTTGAAATAGACCCCGAGACTTGGGCGGCGGTGCGGCAGCACGCCACCGATATTCGCGAGGTGAGCGCGGAGAGAATCCGCGAGGAGCTCGTCCGAATCTTCGCCTCGCCGACGCGGGTGCGGGGTTTCGATTTACTCGTGGAGAGCGGGCTCATGGAGCAAGTTTTGCCCGAGATCATGAGACTGCGCGGCTGCGAGCAACCGCCGCAATTTCACCCTGAGGGAGATGTGTTCGTTCACACTCGCGCGATGCTCGGGCTGCTGCCGGAGCAGGTGAGCGTGGCGCTCGTCTTCGGCGTGCTGTTTCATGACATCGGCAAACCCGCCAAGCAGACCGTGGATGAGACGGGCCGCATCCGCTTCAACGGCCACGACAAACTCGGCGCGGAGATGACGCAGCGCATCATGGAGCGGCTGAAGTTTAGCAACGCCGACGCCGAAGCCATCGTCAGCGGCGTGGCGAACCACATGGTTTTCAAAGACGTGAAAGAGATGCGCGTGGCGAAACTGCGGCGCTTCATGGCGCGGCCCGGATTTGCCGACGAGCTGGAGCTGCACCGCGTGGACTGCACAAGCGCCAGCGGGATGCTGGACAACTACGACTTCATCCGCGCCCGCATCGAAGAGTTTGCCAACGAGCCGCTCATCCCCCCGCCGCTCCTCACCGGCCATGACCTCAAAGCCCTCGGCCTCACACCCGGCCCGAAGTTCAAAGAAATCCTCGAAACTGCGGCGAACCTGCAACTTGATGGCAAACTTACCACTCGCGAAGCTGCGCTGGAATGGGCAAGGGAGAACGCATGAGACACGACTTACCCGAACTCCTCGCACCCGCTGGCGGCTGGGACTGCCTCCGCGCCGCCGTAGCGAACGGCGCGGATGCCGTGTACTTCGGCCTGCCGCGATTCAATGCGCGACTGCGGGCGGACAATTTCCGCGACGAGGAACTCGTGGAAGTCGTGAAGTTCTGCCACCGCCACGGGGTGAAAGCCTACGTCGCTTTTAATACGCTCGTCTTTACCAGCGAACTCGACGCTGCCGAACGGATGTTGCGCGATTGCAGCCGCGCCGGTGTGGACGCGCTCATCGTGCAAGACGTGGGCCTCGTGCGCTTGGCGCGGGAACTCGTGCCGGACTTGGCCATCCACGCCAGCACGCAAATGACGATCACCTCGCCGGAAGGCATCGCCTTTGCCAAAGAGCTGGGCATCGCCCGCGCCGTGCTGGCGAGGGAGCTGAGTCTGCGGGAGCTGGAGAAGTTTAATAATGACGAAACTCCGGCTAGCGGCGCGGATTCGTCATTCGCCATTCGTCATTCGTCATTACCCCTGGAGGTCTTCGTCCACGGCGCGCTGTGCGTGGCCTACAGCGGCCAATGCCTCACAAGCGAGAGCCTCGGCCAGCGCAGCGCGAATCGCGGCGAATGTGCGCAGGCGTGCCGGATGCCGTACGAGCTGATCGTGGACGGCGCGGTGCGCGACCTCGGCGACCGGCGCTACCTGCTTTCGCCGCAAGACCTCGCCGCCGTCGCGGAGATTCCCGCCCTGCTCGCACGCGGCGTCACGAGCTTCAAAATCGAAGGCCGACTCAAAGCGCCCGAATACGTCGCCGCCGTCTGCCAAGTCTATCGCAAGGCGCTCGACGCCGCGCTGGAGCATCGCGAGCAAACCGTCAGCGCCGCCGACAAATACCAGCTCGAAATGACCTTCTCGCGCGGCCTCTTCACCGGCTGGGTCAATGGCGTGGATCACCAGCAACTCGTCCCCGCGCGCTCGGGGAAAAAGCGCGGGCCATTTGCCGGACGCATCATCGCCGTGGGCCGCGACCACATCGAGATCGCTCAGGAAATTGCCCTCAAACCCGGCGACGGCGTCGTCTTCGATACCGGGGGCGACACGAACGCCGAGCAAGGCGGGCGCATCTACCAAGTGAACGCCGCGCGCCTCTACTTCGAGCACGGCAAGATTGATTTCTCCGTCCTCCGCCCCGGCCACCGCGTGTGGAAAACGGACGACCCCGCGCTCAACAAACGCCTCCAGCAAAGCTACGCTGGAAACATCACCCCGCGCCGCCGCAAGCCCATCGCGCTTACCGTGAGCGGCTGTGCTGGCGAGCCGCTCACCGTAGAAGCCGCTGGCGTCACCGTCCGCTCCAACATCGCCCTACAAACCGCCCGCACCGCGCCGCTCACCGAGGCAAAATTGCGCGAGCATCTCGGACGCTTCGGCGAGCATCCTTACGAACTCGGCGAGCTGCACATCGAGCTGCAAGGCGAAGTCATCCTGCCCATCGGCGAGCTGAACCGCCTCCGCCGCGAACTCGCCTTCGCCCTCGACGCCGCCTTTGAGGAACACCGCACCGAGTTACCCGGAACGTGGCGCGACCTCTTCACTGATAGCCAATCGCAAATAGCAAATAGCAAATCGGCTGCTGAAGCCGCTCCTGCGGAATCTGCTATCGGCTATTTGCAATCTGCTATCAATCTCACGGTCCTCGTCCGCAGCGACGACCAACTCGCCGCCGCGCTGGATGCGGAAATCGAGACCATCTACGCCGACTACGAAGACATCCGCCGATACAAAGACGTCGTCGCCAAAGTGCGCGAGCATCCGCACAAAGCTGCTATTTTCCTCGCAACGCCGCGCATTCAAAAAGCAGGCGAGGAGGGCTTCTTCAAGCTCATCGAAGCCGCCGCGCCCGACGGCGTGCTCATCCGCAACCTCGGCGCAATCGACCACTTCCGCGACACCGCGCTGCGCCGCATCGGCGACTTCTCGCTCAACGTCGCCAACCCGCTCACGGCCGCACATTTCATCGGCAAAGGGCTGGAGCGACTCACCATTTCCTACGACCTGAACATCGAGCAAATCCTCGCCCTCCTCGTCGCCGCGCCGCCCGAATGGTTCGAGCTAACGCTCCACCAGCACATGCCGATGTTTCACATGGAGCACTGCGTCTTCGCTGCATTCATGAGCAAAGGCAGCACCTTCCTCGACTGCGGGCGGCCTTGCGAAAAACACCGCGTTCACCTCCGAGACCGCGTCGGCATGGAGCACCCGCTGCGCGCCGATGTCGGCTGTCGCAACACGCTCTTCAACGCCGTCGCGCAAACCGGCGCCGGATTTTTCGCCGAGCTAAAAGCCGCCGACCTGCAACATTTTCGCGTCGAGTTGCTGGAGCAAGACGCCGCCGAAACCACCCGCATCCTCACCACCTACAAAGCCCTCGCCAGCGGCGAACGCGACGGCGCAGACCTCTGGCGCGACCTCCACGCCCAAAGCCAACTCGGCGTCACACGCGGCACGCTCGCGGAAAAACCGACGGCTTCCGCGACGGCGGCGAGGTCGCAGTGAAATTGGAGTAAAAGCGGCTTGCCACTTTAGGGAAAGCCACTAGTTTTCGCGCCCCGCAACCGGAAACGCCAGGGTAGCTCAGCGGTAGAGCAGGGGACTCATAAGCCCTTGGTCGCGAGTTCGATTCTCGCCCTTGGCACTTCGGTTAGTGGTCCTCGGACGTCGTCCGTAGGACTTCTTCTAGGGTGGTGATGCCTTCGCGGGCTTTGTCGATGCCGACCATGCGGAGGGTTTTCATGCCTTCGCTGATGGCTTGGTTTTTCACTACAGAGGCGCTGGCGCGTTTGATGACGAGGCGGCGGATGGCTTCGCTGACGGGGAGGACTTCGATGATGGGTGCGCGCCCGAGGTAGCCGCGTTTCTTGCACCGCCCACAGCCCGCGCCATGGTAGAAGACGGCACCTTCGTCTTCGATACCGAGTTTTTGGAGGAGTTCGGGCTCGGGGTGGAATTCTTCGCGGCAGTTGGGGCAGATGCGGCGGACGAGACGTTGTGCGCAGGCGAGGATGACGGAGGAGGAGATGAGAAAGGGCTCGATGCCCATGTCGTCCATACGGGTGATGGCTCCGGCGGCGTCGTTGGTGTGGATGGTGGAGAGGACTTGGTGACCGGTGAGGGCGGCTTTTACTGCGATGTCGGCGGTTTCGTTGTCGCGAATTTCGCCGATCATGACGATGTCGGGGTCTTGGCGGAGGATGGAGCGGAGGGCTTCGGAGAAGCCCATGCCGATGTCGGATTTTACGGCGACTTGGTTGATGCCGATGAGCTGGTATTCGACGGGGTCTTCGACGGTGACGACGTTGTAGATGGGGTTATTCAGCTCGCCGAGAATGGTGTAGAGCGTGGTGGTCTTTCCAGAACCTGTGGGGCCGGTGATGAGGATCATGCCGTGGGGGGCGTCGATGGCTTTTTTGAAGACGTTGAGAGCGTAGTCGTCGAGGCCGAGGGCGTCGATGGAGCCTTGGAGGTTGGCTTTATCGAGGAGACGCATGACGATTTTTTCCCCGTAAACGGTGGGGAGCATGGAGACGCGAAGGTCGATCTCTTTGCCCGATACGCGGATGCGGAAGCGCCCGTCCTGCGGGATGCGGCGTTCGGCGATGTCGAGGCCGGCGAGGATCTTGATGCGGCTGGCGATGGGAAGCTGGAGGGCCTTGGGCGGGGAGCTGGCTTCGATGAGTGCGCCGTCCACGCGGTAGCGGAGTTTGAGTTCTTTCTCGAAGGGCTCGATGTGGATGTCGGAGGCTTTTTCTTTGATGGCTTGGACGAGGATGAGGTTGACGATTTTGACGACGGGGGCGTCTTCGGAATCGTGGGCCATGCGGTCGAGATCGACCTCTTCGCGCTTTTGTGTGGTGTCTTCGTTGCTTTCCTCGGCAGCCGCTTTGTTCGCAGCATCCTTGATGACCATGTCCATCGCAGCGCTGGAGTTGCCGACGCCAGAGAGGGCTTCGTTTACGGCACGCTCGGTGGTGATCATGGGGATGATCTCCATTTTCGTCCGTTGCCGCAGATCGTCGAGAGCGAGGACGTTGAGGGGGTCGGCCATTGCTACGAAGAGCTTGTTGCCGAGTCTGCAAACGGGCGCGAGCTTGTAGGCGCGGGCCATGTCTTTGGGGACGAGTTCGAGGACTTTCTCGGGGACGCGGACGCGAGAGAGATTGATGGGCGGGGTGTCGAGGCAGCGGCCCATGGAGATGACCATGTCTTGCTCGGTGACGTAGTTATGGTCGGTGAGGAGCTTGAGCAGGCGACCGCCCTGCTTTTTTTGCAGCGCTACGGCTTCTTCGAGTTGGCTGGGGAGGAGGAGCCCGTCTTCGATCAGGACATCTGCGATACGTTCACCGAATGATTTAATGCTCATGTTTAATCGAGGCGATAGGTGTCTTGGAGCACTTTGAGGATCGCGGATGGGGATGCGAGGTGCCACTGGATGTTGTAGTCGAGGAGTTGCTGGACGGCTTCCTTGCCGACGGCGTCGAAGGGATTGGCGACGGCGACCATCATCGTGCGGCTGATGATGTCGAAAGGGACGATTAAGCGTCCGAGGGTGAGTGCGTCGGGGAGCATCTTTACCACTTGCCGGTCAACATCGTAGCACTCCAGCGGGATGTAGGCGAACTTGGAGCGATCGAGGATTCCGCAGAGCAGTTGCTCGGCGTTGACGGCTCCGCGCGTGACGATTTCATCGAGCAGCGAGGCGGAGACTTGGGTGCTGCTTCGCTCGGTGTTTTTGCGCCGGATGATGTGGAGGGATTGGGAGACGATGTCCTCTGGTGCGAGATGGTTCTGGACGAGGAAGCGCGCCAGTGCGTCGTTCCCATCTTCGGACCCTGAGAGCTTTTCGGCCACGGCCTGACTATCGCCCGACATGGTCGAGTTCATCCGCTCTTTAGCCTGCGTCTTTTTGGTGGTGATGAGATTGCCGCCGTCTTGCACGACGCTGCGGAAGTCGAGGGCGATGGCGTCGCCCTGAGGTTGTCCGGCGGTTTGCAGCGAGTGGAGGCGTTGCTCTACCTCGCCCAGAGCGGCGATGATTTCGGCGTTGTCGGGCTCTTTTTGTAAAATGCCCTCATATTCAAGAAGGGCAGACGAATACTGGCCGAGCTCCATGTAGGTGTCTGCCAAGCGCCGCCCGACGCCGAGCGACTCGCTTTGCTTGCCGAGCTTGAAATACGCTTCCTTCAGGATTTCCATGCTCTGGGTATCCTGTGGATTCGCCTGCGTAATGACCTCGAACATCTCGATGGTCTGGCGAATTTGCTCCTGCTCTTCGGTTGAAAGCGGTTGCGCGGTTGAAGTTGCGGTCATGGGCTAAGTGGACTGCACTGTAGCCAAAAGCGTACCGTGACCCTCTGTGCCGGAAAATTACCCCAGGAGTTTTGCGAAACTCCTGGGGCGAAAAGAAGTGGACGACCGTAAGCCGGATTCTGTGACGCGGCGCTTGCGCACCACGCGGCAGTCATTTCTCTCGCCTGCTTGCGCAGGACGCCGCCCGCCCCAGCCGAAGCCAGAACGAGCAGTGCGACTATTACCCGGTGAGTGTTTCGCCGAAGCGAAACCGGCCAGACGCCAGCTCCCCTGCTTTGTCTTGCACCGCGGAAGGTTTATCGTGCCCCGCTGATTACTCAGCGGGCGGTGGGCTCTTACCCCGCCTTTTCACCCTTACCGAGCTTGCGCCCGGCGGTTTGTTTTCTGTGACACTGTCTGTCGCCTTTCGCTTTCGCGAAAAGCGCCCGCATGTTCTCTGTGGTCCGCTGTCTAGTGGTGTCCGGACTTTCCTCCCGCAGGCAAAAATGCTGCGGGCGACTGCCGATCGTCCGTGGGCTTAGTAGCTCGCAGGAGTGGGGATGTCCAATGTTATGGGACGGATGGTTGCACTCTCGCGAGTTCTCCGCTCATGCTCGCGCAAATGAAAACGCTCCTTCTCCTTGCCACAGCAACCGCCGCCGTCATCGCCGCGCCGCCAGAACCGAAGTTCACCGCCCAAGACTTAGACCGCACCGTGAAAATCGGCTACGGCACCGCCATCGCCGATGTGGATGGCGACAAGCTCCCCGACATCCTCCTCGCCGATGCGCGGCAGATTCGCTGGTATAAAAACCCCGGCAAACGCGGCGCAGACTGGCCCCGTTACGTCATCGCTGAGGAGCTGACGAAGAACGACAACGTCTGCATCGCCGCGCAGGACATTGACGGCGACGGCAAATGCGAAGTCGCCATCGGAGCCGAGTGGAACCCAGGCGATACGGAGAAAAGCGGCGCAGTTTTTTACCTCATCCCGCCCGCCGACCGGACGCAGAAGTGGGAGCCAGTGAAATTCCCCAGCGTCGAGCCGACGACGCACCGGATGAAGTGGGTGGAATTTGGCGACAAGCAATGGTGGCTCGTGGTGTTGCCTCTCCACGGTCGCGGCAACAAGAATGGCGAAGGGGCTGGCGTGAAAGTACTTCGTTACCAAAAGCCCGAGGACGTGAAGGCGAAATGGAAAAGCGAGGTCATGAGTGACTCGATGCACGCGACGCACAACTTTGAGCGCAGGGATTTTGAGAAAATGAAGGTTGGCGGGCGCGAAGGAATTCTCGTTCACCGACAGATCGATGGCCAGTGGCAGAGTTTTCTTGGCATTCGGAACGAGGGGAAACCTGGCGGATGTCGCGGTGTCGGTGAACTGAGAGCTGGGCTGTTCGCGGACAAGGCCCCATTTCTAGCGACTATCGAGCCGATGCACGGGAACGAACTGGCGGTTTACACGGGGCTCCCGATTCAACAAGGCGAGGAAGCCTCGCGCCGCGTCCTCACCGACAAACTCAACCAAGGCCACGCCCTCGCCTGCGGCGACTTGCTCGGCCTCGGCAGCGACCAAATCACCGTCGGTTGGCGCGGCGCGAAGCCCGACGACAGCGTCGGCCTCGCTGTCTGGACGGCGCTCGACGACAAAGGCGAGCAATGGCGCGAAACCATCGTGGACAAAGAAACCGCCTGCGAAGACCTCGCCCTCGCCGACCTCGATGGCGACGGCAAGCTCGACATCATCGCCGCCGGTCGCGCCTCGCACAATCTGCGCATCCTCTGGAACGACCGCTGAAGAGGGGTGTGACCGGGAGGTGCTGTCGAAAGGCGGGAGACGACCTTGTAGTGCGGTGGCAAGCGAGGAACGAGCGCGACACCGCCCTGTAAGCGCCCCGTTGTGCCACGAGCGCGTGTGCCTTCCTCGGTGGACACGGGTGCTTGGTAGTCTGCACCGTCGCACGCCATGCGAAGGCGGCGTGGCGCTCGTTCCTCGCTTCCCGCCGCACTACAAGATCGCGCCTTGTGAATGCGAAATCTCACTGCTAGGTCGAAATACATCAGGCAGCGGTCACACCCCTGAAAAGTTTGAACGCTGCCTCCCAGATGTATGAAAGGGAGGGAGACGCCGCTACTTCGCTGGCTCGGGCGCTTTCGGCGCGTCGGCGGGCTTGGCTGGCTCAACCGGAGCCGGCGCTGCGGGCGGCGCTGGGACTGCGGGTGCAGGAGTGACGACTGGTGCGGCGGGTGCCGGTGTGACGGCTGCGGGAGGGGTGTTCGGGGCTCCGGGCGTCGGCGCGGGAGCCTCTGGCGGAGCGGGTGGTGCGGGCCGCGGGGTGCCACCGGTCTTGCGTGCATTTGGATTTTTGAGGGCAGCTTGCATTTGCATGGCTTCGGAGGTGAAGCCGCCGGGGCCCGTGGAGCCGGCGCGCTGGATGATGGTGTCGAGGGTTTTGATGGCTTCGTCGGTCTTGCCTTGGGCGGCTTGGATGCGGGCGATGCCGATGAGTGCGATGGCGAAGTGGCCGCTGTTGGCGTAGCTGGACTGGATGCGCTGGTACGTAGCAAGCGCGTCATCGGTCTTGCCTGCAATCTCGAACGTCTGGGCGAGGCTGGCGATGGAGCCTGCTACGAGCGGGTGCGTGGGATTCTTCGTCGCGAAGTCGCGGTATTCTTTGACGGCTTCGTCGTATTTCTTCTCTTTCCGAAGTTCGTCGGCGACGCGGAATTGCGCGGTCGCGGCTGCAGCGGTGCCGGCCCATTCGGTGGTCACTTTACGCAGCTCGTCTGCGGTCTTTGCGGTGGCGAGAGCGGTCTGGGAGCCTTTCTCTTTGCGCGTCTCCATATACATGTAGGCGGTCCAGAGAATGCCTCCGAGGATGGCGAGATTGACGCAGCGGATGATGAGCTTGCGGTTCTGAATCCAGAACGCCAGTAGGTCAAACTCCTGCGGCGGCGGCGGCGCAGTTGGTGTGACGGTGGCTTTTAGTGGCTGTGGTTTATCGGACCCCGATGTGGTTTCGGACATAGGGCGGCGGAAGGTGCCAGAGGCGCGATAAAAGGCAAGCGTGCTGGTGTGATATTCACGATTGCTCTTTCGCGATGTGAGCGGAGGGCGCTATTACGGGGTATGATTCGCTCTTTCATCGCCCTGTTTGCCTGTCTGTCCGTATGCCACGCGAAGCCACTCAACGTGGTCGTTCTTTATGCCGACGATTGGCGGCACGATACGCTGGGCTGCGCGGGGAATCCGGTGGTAAAGACGCCGAATCTCGACGCACTGGCGAAGGAGGGAGTGCGCTTTACCCAGAATTGCGTGACGACCTCAATCTGCGGGGTGAGCCGGGCGACTTTACTGACGGGGCAGTGGATGTCGCGGCACGGAAATAAGGCGTTCGATATGTTCAAGACCCCGTGGGCGGAGACCTACCCGGGGCTGTTGCGCGAGAGCGGGTATTGGGTCGGGCACATTGGAAAATGGCACAATGGGAAATTCCCCGCCGGGCAGTTTGACTTTGGCCGGAGCTATAGCGGGACGCACTGGATGAAGGAGCCCGACGGCTCGCTCATCCACGTCACGAAGAAAAACGAACGCGATGCGTTGGAGTTCCTAAAAACGCGACCGAAGGACAAGCCGTTCTGTCTCACGCTGGCGTTTTTCGCGACGCACGCGGAGGACGGGAATCCGAAGCAATATCTCCCACAGCCGGAAAGCATGTCGCTTTATACGGATGTGACGGTGCCCGTGCCGGCGACGGCGGGCGACGAGTTCTTCCACAAGCTCCCGCCGTTTGTCGCGACGGAGAAAAATGAGGGCCGGAATCGCTGGCGGTGGCGCTTCGATACGGCGGAGAAATATCAGGAATACATGAAGAACTATTACCGCCTCGCGACGGAGGTGGACGCGACGTGCGGGCGTGTGCTGGCGGAGCTGGAGGCGCAAGGGGTGCGCGGGGAGACGCTGGTGATTTTCACCACAGACAACGGCTACTTCCACGCGGAGCACGGGTTGGCGGATAAGTGGTATCCGCACCAAGAGAGCATCCGCGTGCCGCTCATCATCCGCGACCCGCGCATGGCTGCGGCGAAGGCGGGGACGACGAATGAGGACTTCACGTTGAACGCCGATCTAGCCCCGACCATTCTCGCAGCAACGGGCGTCTCAGCACCGGCGACGATGCAAGGCCGGGACATCGCCCCGCTCTATCTCGCTGCGAAACCTCCCGTTTGGAGGACGGAGTTTTTCTACGAGCACGCGATCATCAAGAACTCGAATTTCATCCCCGCATCCGAGGCGCTGGTACGGAAAGATGCGAAGTTTATGCTGTGGCCGGATTTTCAATATGAGGAACTGTTCGACCTGAGGGCAGACCCCGGCGAGACGAAGAATGTCGTCGCTGAAAAGAAAGAGATTGCCGACCAGATGCGGCGGCGTTTTGTGGAACTAAAGGCGGCGGCGCGGTGAGGGGGCGTGATTTGTGATTTGTGAAAAGTGATTTGTGGGCCGGCGACAAATCACTAATCACCAATCACAAAATAACGCCTTTTTCTCACCTCCTCGCTTGAATGCCTGCGGAGAGCGGGCAACCTCGCGGCCATGAAATCCGTCCTTCTTAGTTTATCCGCTCTGAGCGTCCTCACGCTCTCGGCCTCTGCGCAGCTCGAAGTCTCGATCGACCTCGCTCGCACGCTGTATCTGCGTGGCGAGCCTATCGAGGCCACGGTGAAGGTGCGTAATCTTGCGGGTAAAGATGTGACGCTCCGTGATGTGCCGGGACACCAGTGGTTCGGCTTTCAGATCGAGCGCGGGGCGGATAATCCAATTGGACCATTTGACCCAGAGTATCGCAATGCTCCGGTGACGATTCTCACGGGCGAAACGCTGGAGCGGAAGGTCAACTTGCTCAAACTTTACCCCGTCAATGAGATGGGCCCCTATAAGGTGCAGGCAGCGATTTATTTCCCCGAAACCCGCAAGTATATGGTGTCGCAGCGACTCCCAGTAGAGGTAACGGACGGAAAACATCTCTGGTCGCAGACCGTCGGTGTGCCGCAGGGCAAGGAAGGCGGCGGCACTTACCGCGAGATGGAGTTGATGTCCTTTCAGCTCCCCCGGGAGCGTGCACTTTATGCTCGGGTCACAGACCAGACGACGGGCGACATTCTCGCGACCTTTCCGCTTGGCCACATGCTCGTGGGGATGAATCCTTCCACCGAGTTTGACGACCAAAACACGCTGCACGTCTTCCACATGGTCGGGCCCAACACCTACTGGCTCTCAAAGATCGGAGTTAATGGCGAGTGGCTCGGGCAGACGATCTACACCGCCCCAAAGAGCCGTGCGATGTTGCGGAAAAAACCGGACGGTTCACTCGTGGTCGTGGGTGCATCCCGCAAGCAGGAGGCCGCCCCAGGAGCCCCCCCAGTGCCGAAGCTGAGCGAGCGCCCCGTGGCGATCCCCGCACAGTAACGGGAAAAGAATTGTGTGTTGAAATAAATTCCACGCTTGCTTTCCATGCCCCCGACTCGCAACGGAATCCTGCATGTTAAACGATGAGCAAAAACTAAAGGTCAGCACATGGATCGCTGACGGTGTGAAACTTTCCGATATCCAGAATCGCCTCGGCGAGGAGTGCGGTGTGCGGCTTACCTATATGGAGGTCCGCCTCTTGGTGGATGACCTCAAGCTGGTACCCCTCGACCCAGTCGTATCGGCACCGCCAGCAGCGCCCGCAGAGCCCGCAGTGCCGACCACTCCGAGCGAGGTCCCCGCACCGGAGGAAGTGCAGTTTATGCCGCCCGCGCCGAGTGGGAAAGTGACGCTGACGGTGGACACGATCGCCAAGCCGAGCACCGTGGCGAGTGGAGCGGTGACGTTTAGCGATGGAGTGACCGCTGTCTGGTACCTCGACCAGACGGGGCGCCTCGGCGTAACTGCTCCAGACCCCGGTTATCGCCCGCCGAATGCCGATGTGCAGGAGTTCCAGATGTTGCTCGATCAACAACTGGCTAAGATGGGATTCTGAGCGAGAGTCCCGCCCTACATGATTGAATGTCTCGAATCCCGAATAGCGCCCGCTGGCCTGATCGATGTGTCCTTCTCCCACGGCAACGTCGTACTGAAAGCCGTCACCGGCAACGCGGGCGATGAGTCTGCGACGCTGACTCTGCCTAGCGCGGACCGACTGCTCCTCACGCCGGGTGCGAACGTGGCGATTCGCTTCGAGGGCACCACGAGCGCTCCCGGCGCGGCGCTGGCGCTCGATGGCTTTACGGGGAAATTGACGGCTTCTCTCGGCGGCGGAAATGACACGCTGACGCTGAGCGGCGGCACGTATCCCAGCGACGTGAGCATCGATCTCGGCGGCGGCGCAAATCAGTTTTTCACGGAGGCAGGCGACCTTCACGTCATGGGCAAGCTGCAAGTGCGCAGCGGCTCGGGCAGCGACCTCATCGTCTTCAAAAACCCGAAGCTCACCGTGGACGGCCCCCTCACTGTGACCTCCGGCGCGGGCAGCGACACCGTGCAATTCACGTCGGCCATCTCCGAGCTTTCCGTCGCGGGAAATGTGACTATCGCCGCCAGTGGTTCCCGTTCCGTAATCGTCGAGCAAAGCATCACCGGCGTCGGCAAAGTCGCCATCGGCGGCTCGCTCAAAATGATCGCTGGCACCGGTGATCGCGTGCAGCAGACCGTCAGCGGCACGGCGGGTAGCTTCACCCTCGGCGGCGGCGTCACTTTTTCCGCCACGAACCCCACGGAGCACACGCAGCTCCTCGCCACGAACGGCACGGCGATGGAGATTCCCGGCGATGTGCGCATGACTTCTCGGGCGCTCGCCTCTAGCCAGACGGTATCCGTCGAAACCTCGCTGACCACCGCACTCGGCGGGCGCGTCATCCTCACCGGCGGCACGGCGGTCATCCTCTCGGTGGACGCCACGCTCGCCGATCCGGTGAGCATCACCACATCCACCGGGCGCAACGCCAGCGTCTCCGTGGGAGACACGCACTTCGGCGGCAGCCTGCGTATTACGACGAAAGAAGCGTTCGGCTTCACCGCCAGCGTCGCGCTTGCAAACATCGAAGTGGACGGCGACCTCACCATCACCGGCGGCATCGGCGCGACGACGCTCCGGGTGAACCAAACCCACGCACACACCCGCTTCACCGCCACCCTCGGCGACGGCGCGAACCGCTTCCTCATCGAGCAAGACAATCAACCGGGCTCGTCCGTCTTCGACGGATTCGTGGAACTCACCGGCGGCATCGACGCCGACACCTTCCTCCTCGGCGGGACCGGCAACGACGCCATCCAGTTTCTCGCCGCCGTCATCGCCAACGGGCGCGGCGGCACCGACACGCTCACAGAAGGCGCAGCCTCCACGCATCCGACCGGGCTGCCGCTGGTGAAAAAGAGCATCCCTTAGCACCCGCGAGACATGCAGCCGAATATCACCGAAGGCATCATCTGGTACGTCGTCTTCCTCTACTCCACCGTCTTCCACGAAGCCGCCCACGCATGGGCCTCCTACAAGCTCGGCGACGACACCGCCTATCGCGGCGGGCAAGTCTCGCTCGACCCCACTCCGCACATCACCCGCGAGCCCGTGGGCATGATCCTCATGCCCCTCCTCAGCTACGTTTATTACGGCTGGATGATGGGTTTCGCGCACATCCCCTACGACCAGCACTGGGCGCTCCGCTACCCGAAGCGCGCCGCCCTCATGTCCATGGCCGGCCCAGCCGCAAACTGCATCCTCGCGCTCATCTCCGGCGCGCTCATCGTGCTCGGCACAAAAGGCGGGCACTTCGTCCCCGACATCGAGCAATCCGGGCACGACACATGGGCGCTCGTCGGCATGGTCCTCTTCATCACCTTCAAGCTGAACACCCTCTCAGTGTTCTTCAACCTCCTGCCCCTCCCGCCGCTCGACGGCTCCGCGCTCCCCTCGTTCTTTCTTAAAGGCAGCAAGGCCGAGCAATACCAGCACTTCATCTGGCAGCCGCACATCGTCTTCCTCGGCCTGATGATCGCCTACTCCGGCGCCGGGCAGATCGCGTGGCGACTCTTCTATCACGTCCACGCGCTGCTCATTCAGCTCTGCGGCTACTAAGATTTGTCCAGCCACGGAGCGTTCCAGGCAGGAAAATAGGCTTCAGCGTCCGGCCCGCGAAGAGCGTCACTTTTCTGTTTTGCATGTAAATCCATCGTTGCCGAGTGCGCTGAGTTGCCGGAGCAAAAAAACGAACTTTCACCCATCCAATCGTTGTTCCGATTTCGATAAACGAGGGTATGAACAAATTCACATTCGACGGTTCCTGGAACGAAATCAAAGGCAAGCTTCGCCAGAAATACGCCCAACTCACCGATGACGACCTACAGTTTGCCGAAGGCAAGGCGGAGGAACTCCTCGGTCGCCTACAGTCCCTCCTCGGCGTCGGTGCGGAGCAACTGCAAAAGACCTTGGCCGACCTAAAACTGGAGGTGGAGGATGCAGCGAAAACTGCCCATGGCAAATACGAAGCTGCGAAGCAAAAGGTCTCGGAAATCGCCGGTGATTTAAAGACCAGCGCTGCGGAAAAGGCGGAGCAATTCAAAGAAAAGGCAGGGGAAGCCTATGAAGACGCTCGGCTCAAGGCGCGCTCTTGGAACGACGAAGGCGAAGCCTACGTCCGCGAGCAACCGCGGACCGCCATGCTGACTGCACTCGTCGCCGGCGTGATGATCGGTCTTCTGATCCGGCGCTAATTCGTTCAATTGAACCGAGCGACGAAGGAACTGCGCCCAGTTTCGACGATACGAAAAAGGCAAAATTTCGATTTTACACTCTGGCATCCCGTAGATTTTTGCATACGCTCGGAGCCATGAAGACTCTCGCATTCATTACGATCCTTTCGTCACTCACATTCACATCCTGCACAAGTGGACCGAGCGCTCGCACGGGCACGGTCATCGGCGCGCTTGGCGGCGCAGCAGCCGGAGGGATTATCGGCAATCAAAGTGGTCGCGGTCTCGAAGGCGCTGCGATCGGCGCCGGACTCGGCGCACTCGGAGGTAATGTGATCGGCGGCGCACAAGATGAGCGCGACGCCCGTTACGAGGATCGGCGCTACGATCGCCGTCGCTACTAGTCGTTCTCTTTTGAACAACTCGAGGCGGATGCAATACTACATCGGCCAGCGTTTTTGTCTTTCGCGCATGTTGCTGGTTGCGTGGCCTTACACCTAGCTTCACTACCGAACGTCCGCATTTCTGCCTTCTACCTCGCGTCGGCGCGAGGCATCCGCCTACCCGGTGAGATACGATAGTCAGGACAATGCTCAGTCCTTGGCCAGCTATTCGAACCATGCTCCAGCACATGAGCAGCATCGTATGGCTGCTCATTCACACTGTGGAGGAAATGGGCGATCGCGTCGCGCGCGGTCGCTTTCCTTTCAGATTGTCGATCTTCTTTGAGCAGACGGAACGTACCGGCGTCGGCTCGATTCCGCTCGTGTCGCTCGTCTCGTTTTTTATCGGTCTGACGATGGCGCTGCTCACCGGTTACCAACTCCAGACGTTTGGGCAAGAGCGTCTCGTCCCCGCGCTCGTCGGTATCGCATTCACCCGGGAACTCGGACCGCTGATGACTGGCATCATGGTTGCCGCGCGAATCGGCGCGGCCTACACTGCGGAGTTGGGAACGATGACCGTCTCCGAGGAAGTGGAGGCCATCGAGGCCATGGGAATCGGCCCGCTCCGTTTCCTCGTCAGCCCGCGCGTGCTCGCGGTCTTTCTGCTTTTGCCGTGCCTCGTGGTAATCTCGGACGTCACCGCGATGACTGGTGCGGCACTGATTTCGCGCTGGGCGTTCGATATTCCTTTTCGCAGCTTTTTCGACATCGCCCTAGAGAACGTGCTGATCCGCGACATCATCGCGGGAACAGTGAAGAGTTTTCTCTTCGGTCTGATTATCGGCCTCGTGTCGTGCTACAAAGGACTCTCGGTGCGCGGCGGCGCTGCCGGAGTGGGCGATGCGACGACGTCGAGCGTAGTGACATCCATTACGACCGTCATCGGGTTCGATACGCTCTGCAACATTGTGATCGTAGCGCTTTTCGACAAATGAACGATGCCGAAAAAACCATCGTGGAGCTGCGCGATGTTCATCTCGCATTTGGGGATAACGAGATTCTCTCCGGTGTGAATCTGGCGATTCCGGAGCGTGGCCGCGTCGTCATCCTAGGCCAGTCCGGCGGTGGAAAGAGCACGATGCTGCGCCTCATCCTCGGAATTCTGAAACCCACCAGCGGCGGTGTTCTATTTAAGGGACACGACATCACTGGCATGAAACGGAGACGTTTGAACCAGATGCGGCAACGCATGGGAATGGTCTATCAATACAGCGCGCTCATCAGCTCGTTGAGCGTGCGCGACAACCTTTCCTTGCCACTCGAAGAGCTCACTCGCAAGACACGTGCGGAGATTGATAAAGCGGTCGATGAAAAGCTCGCGATGGTCGGCATGACGGAGGCACGCGACAAGATGCCCAGCGAGCTCAGCGGCGGAATGCGCAAGCGAATCGGCCTCGCCCGCGGAATCATCATGGACCCGCAACTCATTCTATACGACGAGCCGAGCGCCGGCCTAGATCCAGTGACGAGTTCCGTCATCAATGAGCTCATCATCTCGCTCAGCGACGCGATCGGAGCAACATCGATCATTGTCACTCACGAAATGGAAAGCGCATTTAAGATCGCGACGCACATGGCCATGCTCTTCCAAGGGAGGATCATCGCATCCGATACGCCGGAGAATTTCAAGAGCTCAACAGACCCCGTCGTGGCGCAATTCATCTCAGGCGACACAATCGGCCCAATCAACGAAGGCACTGCAAAACCATGAACATTCTCCGAAACGAAATCCGCACCGGCATTCTCGTCGTGCTCTCGCTATCCGGGCTCGTAGCCCTGCTGCTTTACCTCGGGTCTCCGGGTGTGTTCGTGGCGCAGAAATCTTTCCGGATCTATTTTGATAATGCAGCGGGGCTCGAGCCGGGAGCTCCGGTGCTCCTCGCGGGCCGAAAAATTGGGCAGGTCAGAAAACTTTATTCACCGGTGCCGTTGAAGGAGCGCCCTACCCCGAAGATGGAAACCCTCGTGGAGGTGCAGGTCAGCAAGGCGGCGCAAATCTTCGTACGCGTAAAAGCGCAGATCACACAACCCAGCTTGCTCGGTAAGCCCGTGATCGATTTCACGTCCGGCGAAGAAGACAGCGGACTCGCTCCCGACGGCACGCATTTTATCGGCGAGCGCCAGCCCGGCCTTGCCGACGCAGTTCCTGCAGTGTTGGAGAAAATCGACCCGGCCTTGATCAAAGCCGGAGCCACTCTCGACAGTCTCCAGAGGACTGCGGACAATCTCACGAAGCTCACAAGCGAAGGGTCCGCACTTCCTGCAATGATGGAGGAATTCAAGCAATTCGGAGTTCACCTCAATCAACTCAGCGGCCCAGACGGATCGCTCCGGCGTTCGCTGCAAAACATCGAGAAGATGACCGGTGAAAACGGCAAGTTCGATATCGCGCTCGGCCACATCGCGGACATCACGGCTCCGGGCAGCGATCTCACGAAAGCCATGTCTCACGCGGAGCAATTTACGGGGAATCTTTCCGCCAACAAAGACATCGAACTCGCGCTGCGAAATATCCGCCGCGTTTCGGAAAACATGGACCGGGAAATCAAGCGCCTCGGCGATCAATTCTCCACGGTCGGAAAGAATCTGGGCGACGCCAGCGATACCGTGAAGCGCCAGCCCTGGCGCTTGATCTGGCCTTCTACCAAGAAGTATGAGGACGAGCGCGTATCCCCTCGCCCGGTCTTCAAATCGACCAAGAAATAGGCGGGAGATACCTCCTCAAACATCTTGGGGTAAAGACCCCATATTTTCGCAGCCGTGTCATTGGCAATATTCGCGTCGTTGCCCCCGCCCAACGCACAACAATATGACACAACTACTCGAATGGCCCACGCCGCCCCAAATCACTACGGATACCGAATTCAGCGACGAAGACTTGATGAAAAAGATCCAGTCTCACGACCATCGCGGTCTCGAACTTCTCCATACCCGTTACGCAGCCCTTCTCCGCACTATCAGTATGAAAGTTCTGCACAACGAGGCCGACACCGAAGATCTGCTCCAGAACATATTCATGGAAATATGGGATCGTGCAGCGAGCTACGAACCACAAATGGGAAAGCCGCTGGCGTGGATCGCTACACTCGCCCGCCGCCGTGCGATCGATCGCCTCCGCAAACGCGAAACCTATTCGCGGGTCGAGGATCGTTATGCCGACGAGTGCGACTTGCGGGGAGAAAGCTGGACGCATGTTCACGAAGACATCTCGCACACCGAGCAGACCGCGTGTCTAAACCGTGCTCTAGCTACTCTCCCCGAAGCGCAGCGCTCCGCCATACATCTCGCATTCCACCAGCAGATGACCCAGCGCGAAATCGCCGCACACACCGGCATACCGCTGGGAACCATCAAGACGCGCCTGGAATTGGGGCTCCGAAAAATGGCGGCATGCCTTTGCGGTCATGAGGACCTCCTCCTTGAGCGGGCATTGCGCTAGTCCGTTCTCGCTTTGATGGACTGGCCGACCCTCAGAGCCCCCAGATTCCTACGTTCGAAGGCCGTTAGCCCAGTTTGGGACCGTCCGGCCCCACAGAAGAGTCGCATGATCGTCCCGTCCGTTTCTCGCGGACGTTCATCGTAGGGTTTCACCCCATCGCAAGATTGCAGCGCAGCGTCACAATCCTAGCGACGGACACTTACTACCATTGTCCGGAATCAAATCTTTATGTCGAATCATCCTGCGTGCGAAACTCCTGCCCATCCGCTCCGTGAGGCGGCGAATGCAACCCTCTGGACGCGAGTTTATCGCTTCGCATGAAGTCCGTTTCGAACTACTGGACACGCTGGATCGCTAAAC
Source organism: Chthoniobacteraceae bacterium (assembly GCA_947471505.1). Taxonomy (GTDB): domain Bacteria; phylum Verrucomicrobiota; class Verrucomicrobiia; order Chthoniobacterales; family Chthoniobacteraceae; genus SXWH01. The sequence continues at coordinate 74,713 of CANIWM010000002.1, forward strand.
TGAAAGGCCCTCCGCTTTGCCGGACGGAGGCGCAATTTAGGGGCGAGCTTTTCACTCCGGATCAACTGAGCCGTCATGCTAGGACTCTGGCGGCGAGCCATCATGTGGGGTCGCACGTTGGTCCCGACGTTTTGCTCGCGAGACTGGAGAGGAACGAAGAGGTCATTCGCGCGTTCAACGGGACAATTCTCGCCCTCGACAAGACGCGCCGGATCACGCCGGCCGCGGAATGGCTGATTGATAACTTCTACATCATCGAAGAGCAGATCCAGATGGCCCGCCTGCATTTACCAAAGGGCTACAGCCGCGAACTGCCGCGGTTGCTGGATGGCCATTCCGCAGGCGTTCCGAGGGTCTATGACATTGTGATCGAACTGATTGCCCATACGGATGCGCAGATGGATGTCGGTTCGCTATCCGCTTTTGTCGCGGCGTATCAAAGCGTCGTTTCGCTGAAGCTGGGAGAGCTTTGGGCGATTCCGATCATGTGCCGCCTGAGCTTGATCGACAATCTCCAGTGCATCACGAGCCGCCTTGCCATTGCGCGGAAAGAGCGCGACCTCGCGCATTCGTGGGTCGAGCGTTTACATGAGATGGCGAAAACGAATCCGGCCCAGCTCATCGTTGTAGTCGCGGAGATGGCAAAGTCGGAGATCCCGCTCACAAGCTCATTTGTTGCGGAGTTTTGCCAGTGCCTCTCCCAACACAGTACGGTGCTGCATTTCGCGCGCACGTGGCTGGAGCAGCAGCTTTCGGAGCATGGGCTTTCTGTCGAGCAGCTCATCCATCGCGAGAGCCAGATGCTGGCGGCGGACCAGGTCTCCGTGAGCCACTGCATCGCGAGTCTGCGACTTCTTGGGGCGATTGACTGGAAGGACTTTGTGGAAAGTCTGAGTCTGGTTGAGGCGACGCTGCGGACGGATCCCGCAGGTATCTACCCGACGATGGATTTTGCGACGAGGGATCGATATCGCCACGTCGTCGAGGCGCTCGCGCGGCACGGGGAAATGGGCGAGGCCGACGTCGCGCGGAAATCGACCGATCTGGCCGCAGTGGCCAGTCGCGCGAATTAGCCCGGATTACGAGCAGGGCATGTGGGATTCTATCTCGTCGATAAAGGCCGGCCGGAACTGGAGCGGGCGGTGAACGTGAAGTGGCCGTGGCCTACGATGATCGAGCGCGGCATCCGGCGTTTTCCACTCACATTCTACATCGGGGGAATCACTCTGGTCTCGCTGCTCGCGGCGTGCGTGTACTTCCGGAGTGCGCGACCTCTTTTGATGCAGGGTTGGGCGCTCGCGGGTTTCACTCTCGTCTTTTTCCTCTGCGCCAGCCAGTTCGCAGTATCGATCTTGAACTGGCTTTCCGGGCTCCTTGTCAGTCCGCGAGTTTTACCACGGCTTGATTTCTCGGCCGAGGTCGCGCCGGATTGCCGCACGATGGTGGTCGTGCCGACGATGCTCACGAGCGACGATGGAGTGGATCACTTGATCGATGTCGTGGAGATTCACTATCTCGCAAATCGCGATCCGCGCGTTCACTTTGCGCTGCTCACGGACTTCCGGGACGCAGCGTCCGAGAATCAGCCTGAGGACGGGCGACTCCAAGAGCGAGCGCGCAAAGGCATCGCGGCGCTGAACGAGAAATATCCGTCTGCGGAGCATTCGATATTCTTTCTGTTTCATCGGCCACGCCGGTGGAACGAGAGCGAAGGCGTGTGGATGGGCTACGAGCGCAAGCGAGGCAAACTGACAGAGTTTAACGCACTGTTGCGCGGCGGTTCGCGGGAATCCTTTTCCGTTATCGAGGGCGATACGGCGATCCTGCCGCGAATCAAATACGTCATCACACTCGATACCGACACGCATCTCCCCCGGGACGCTGCGCGCAAGCTTGTCGGCACGATGGCGCACCCGCTGAACCGTCCGCAATTTCACGGAGAACACGCAACCGTGTCGGATGGATACGGCATCCTTCAGCCGCGGGTTTCAGTCAGTCTCCCGAGTTCCCGGCGCTCGTGGTTTGTGCGAATCTTTGCCGGTGAATCGGGGATTGATCCGTACACCCGCGCCGTGTCGGACGTTTATCAGGACATCTTCCAGGAAGGTTCGTTCATCGGGAAGGGGATCTATGACGTGGACGCTTTCGAGCGCGCCTTGGACGGACGGTGTCCGGACAATTCCATCCTGAGCCATGACCTGTTCGAGTCCGTCCACGCACGGTCGGCACTGGTCAGCGACGTGGAACTTTTTGAGGATCACCCGTCCCGCTTCAACGTCGAAATGGCCCGGCGTCATCGATGGATTCGTGGTGACTGGCAAATCGCGCAATGGCTCTTTCCCAGCGTTCCGGGACGCGAGGCGTGCCGCATGGCGAATCCACTCTCAGGGATTTCGCTGTGGAAAATATTCGATAATTTGAGGCGGAGTCTTGTTCCGCCCGCGCTCATCGTCTTCGTCATCGGGCACTGGCTTTTGCTGCCGACGCTGGGCAATGCGGCGATGATGCTCGTCGTAGCGATCATCATTCTACCGGGACTCGCGGCGTCGATTCTCCGTCTGGCTTCAAAGCCCGATGACCTACCGTGGGCGCTTTTCCTGCGGTCGTGGGCCGGCTCCGTCGGGAGACAGCTCGCGCAGGGAGCGCTCTCGCTGGTGTTTCTGCCGTATGACGCGTTTGTGAGTGCGGACGCGATTGGAAAGACCGTGATTCGATTGATCGTAACAAAGAAGCGCCTGCTGGAATGGCAGACGTCGAGCGATTCGGAGAAGAACGCGCGCTCCGACGTTCCCGGGTTCTACGCCGCGATGTGGATCGCGCCGGTGGTGGCGCTTGGAACGGGCATCGCACTTGCAGTCCTCCATTCGCACCAGCTCTGGGCGGCGTTGCCGCTCCTGGCCGCATGGCTTGTCTCGCCGTGGATTGCATGGTGTATCAGCGTTCCGATTCAGTCGCCCGAATCGGAACTGACTCCTGAGCAGATTTCGTTTTTGCGCGTTACCGCGCGGAAAACCTGGCGGTTCTTTGAGCGGTTTGTGAGTGCGGAGGAGCACTGGCTGCCACCCGACAACTTCCAGGAATCACCACGCCCCGTCATCGCGTCGCGCACATCGCCGACAAATATGGGAATGGCGCTGCTGGCAAATCTCGCAGCTCGCGATTTCGGTTACATCCCATTGAGTGCCTTGCTCGACCGCACGCGGAAAACGCTCGCAACGATGCATGACCTCGAGCGGCACCGGGATCATTTCTACAATTGGTATGACACGCGAACCCTTGAGCCGCTTCGCCCGCTTTATGTTTCCAGCGTGGATAGCGGAAATCTCGCCGGCCATCTATTGACGCTCGCTTCGGGCCTCCGTGGGTTGGGCGACGAGCCGCTCTTCTCCCCGCACATGCTCAACGGGCTCGGCGACACCGTGGCGGTGCTGCAACAGTATGCCGGAAAAAACGCGAGCCTGTCGCATATCGCAGCGGAACTCCGGAATCCACCCGTGACATTGCGCGATGCATATTCGCTGCTGGAGCGCACGGCATCCACAGCGGATGAGGTCGCCGTCTCGCTCCAGAATGAGAGCGAAGCGATCGTGGGATGGGCCGAGGCGCTGAAGCAGAACTGCGACGCGCATCTCGAAGAGCTACGCACCTTCGCGCCGTGGCTGGAAATTCCGCCGGAGGAAGCCGGCGCGGAAATCGAGGGACTACTCGGCACTCTCACTCGTCCCGTGTCATTGCGCGAGCTGGCTGCGATCGAAATCAACGAGGTGAACGACGGCATCACACGCTGGCGCAGGAATGCCCGTGAGCTGGCTGGAGAGCGCCTCCAGACGATCGTCGGCCTCGCCCGGCAGGCTGAAATGCTCGCGGCGATGGATTTCGGTTTCCTTTACGATCCTGCGAGGGATCTTTTCACCATTGGCTTCAACGTCACGGAGCGCAGATGCGATGCGAGCTTCTACGATTTGCTGGCTTCGGAGGCCCGCCTGGGCAGCTATGTGGCCATCGCGCTCGGGCAGATTCCCCAGGATCATTGGTTCTCGATGGGACGGCTTCTCGTCGCCTCGCAGAGCGAGCCCATTTTGATTTCGTGGAGCGGCTCGATGTTCGAATACCTGATGCCACTGCTCGTCATGCCGAGCTACGAGAACACTCTGCTCGACCGCACTTGCAAAGCAGTGGTGGAGCAACAAATCGGATACGGTAAATCGCGCGGCGTTCCGTGGGGGATTTCCGAATCCGGCTACAACCGGACAGACGCGCAACTGAACTACCAATACCGCGCATTCGGCGTTCCGGGTCTGGGCCTGAAGCGAGGATTGGCGGAGGATCTGGTGATTGCTCCATACGCCACGGCGATGGCGCTTATGGTCGCGCCCAAGGAGGCATGCGAGAATCTGCAATTGCTGGAAAGCCAGTCCCGGAGCGGGCCATACGGCTTCTATGAAGCCGTGGACTACACGCCGTCGCGCCTGCCTCCCGGCGAAGCAAGCGCCACGATCCTTTCGTACATGTCGCATCATCAAGGCATGAGTCTTCTCGCGCTGGTTCATCTTCTGCGGGACGCGCCCATGCAGCGGCGCTTCCTCGCATGTCCGGCATTCAAGGCGACGGACCTGCTTTTGCAGGAACGTGTGCCAAGGACGGCGGCGAGCGTGTTCTCCGCAGATTTGGAAATGGAAACCTCGCGGACGGTCGTGAGCGATGAGGACAGCGGCAATCGGGTTTACACCGATCCCACTCTTCCCGCGCCGGAGGTTCATCTCCTGTCCAACGGCCGCTACCATGTAGCGATTAGCAGCGCGGGCGGCGGCTACAGCCGATGGGGAGACATTGGGCTCACGCGCTGGCGCGAAGACGGAACGCGTGATTGCTGGGGAATGTTCGCCTACATTCGCGACGTGGCGACGGGAGAGTTCTGGTCGAACGCGCACCAACCCACGCTGCGCCCGCTGAAAGGCTACGAGGCAATCTTCTCGCAGGCCCGTGCGGAATTCCGTCATCGGCATGTGGGGCTGCAGGTCCACACCGAAGTCAGCGTTTCTCCGGAGGACGATGTCGAGCTGCGGCGCATCACAATCACGAATCGCCGCGATACCGTGCGTGTCATCGAGCTGACCACTTACGCCGAGGTCGTGCTCGCGACTCCCGCCTCGGACGCGGCGCATCCCGCCTTCAGCAATCTTTTCGTGCAGACGGAGTTTGCGCATGAATCCTCCGCACTGCTCTGCACAAGGCGCGCGCGCTCCGAGCAGGAGAGGCCGCCGTGGCTGCTGCATATGATGGTAGGGCAATCCGAAGGGCCGGGTTCGCTTTCCTGCGAAACGGATCGCGTGCGATTCGTGGGAAGAGGTCGCACTCTCGCCCACCCTGCAGCGATGGATGGAATCGCACCGCTTTCCAATACGGTAGGCTCCGTTCTCGATCCTGTCGTCTCGCTTCGGCGCATGTTTACGCTGGGGCCGAACGAGACGGTGATCATCGATCTCGTGCTGGGGGCATCTGAGAGCCGTGAAGGCGCGATGACGCTCGTTGAGAGATATCAGGCCTCGCGAATGGTCGATCGTGCCTTTGACCTCGCGTGGACGCACGGACGCGTCACGCTGCATCAACTGGATGCCACCGAGGGCGAAGCGCGGCTCTACGGGCGTCTGGCCGGCGCATTGATTTACGCAGACCCCGCGCGCCGGGCCGCTGCCACGCTGCTTCGCAGCAACAGGCGGGGACAAAGCGGGCTGTGGAGTTACGGAATCTCGGGCGATGTGCCGATCGTTGTGCTGCGAATCCGCCGTGTGGAGAATATCAACATCGTCCGCCAGTTGATTCGCGCGCATGCATACTGGCGATTGAAGGGCCTGCTGGTGGAGCTAGTCATTTTGAACGAAGACGACTCCATCTACAGCCAACCGCTGCATGATCAGATCACGGGCGTGATTGTGTCCGGCATCGAGGCGCAACTCCTCGAGAAACCGAACGGAATCTTTGTGAGGCATTTCGATCAAATCCCGAACGACGACATCATCCTGCTTCAATCAGTCGCGCGCATTGTACTCGATGACGAGAAGGGAACTTTGATGGAGCAATGGGAGCATCGCAGTGTCCTCGAATCGATGGTGCCGATGCTCCGGCCTACGCGCTCGGTGTCCGCAACCACCTCCGTGCCGCTTCCTCACCGGGATCTTTTATTTTCCAATGGTCTCGGAGGATTCACGCGCGACGGACACGAGTACGTGATCACGCTCCAGGCGGGTCAAATGACGCCTGCGCCGTGGGTCAACGTCATCGCAAATCCATACTTCGGGACTGTGGTTTCAGAATGCGGTTCTGCATATACGTGGTTTGAAAACGCGCACGAGTTCCGCATCACTCCGTGGAGCAATGACCCCGTCCAGGACACAACCGGTGAGGCCCTTTACATCCGGGACGAACAGACAGGGCAGGTCTGGTCGCCCACGCCGTTGCCCGCGCGCGGGGCAACGCCTTACGTCATCCGGCATGGATTCGGGTACACTGTTTTCGAGCACATCGAGAACGGCATCGAGTCGGAGTTGTGGGTGTTCGTCGCGATGGATGCCTCCGTGAAATTCAACGTCCTGAAGCTCCGGAATGTGTCTGGTCGCCCGCGGCGCGTCTCGGCCACGTGCTATTGCGAATGGGTGCTCGGAGAACTCAGACATCAAAGCCTGCTTCACGTGCAGACGACCGTGGACATCAAGACATCCGCGCTGCTTGCACGGAACGCTTACAATACTGAATTCCCCGGCCGTATTGTGTTTCTCGATGTGACGGATCCCGCGCGAACAGTGACCGGCGATCGTAAGGAATTCATCGGCCGGAATGGAAGCCTCGCCGAGCCTTCCGCGCTCAAGCATGCGCGGCTTTCCGGAAAGGTCGGCGCAGGTCTCGATCCCTGCGGGGCCATGCAGCTCGCGTTTGATCTCCCGGACGGGCAGGAGCGTGAGACGACCTTCAGGCTCGGCGTCGGAAGAAACCACGCGGAAGTCCAGAATCTGATCCTGCGTTTCCGCCGTGCAGAGTCCAGCCGCATCGCGCTGGAAGGCGTGTGGAGCTATTGGAACAAGACGCTCGGCGCAATCAGTGTGGACACGCCCGACCCGGCTGTGAACGTCATGGCAAACGGCTGGCTTCTTTATCAGACGATGAGCTGCCGGCTTTGGGGGCGGACGGGATTCTATCAATCGGGCGGCGCGTTTGGATTCCGCGATCAACTTCAGGATGTGATGGCGCTCGTGCATGCGGAGCCCGCATTAACGCGTGAGCATTTGCTCCGTGCCGCGGCCCGGCAGTTCCGCGAGGGCGATGTGCAGCATTGGTGGCACCCGCCGGCGGGCCGTGGTGTGAGGACGCATTTTTCCGATGATTATTTATGGCTTCCGTTTGTGACATGCCGCTACGTCTCGTGTGTCGCGGACACCGGCGTGCTGGATGAACGGATTTCGTTCCTCGATTCCCGCCCTGTGAGACCGGAAGAGGAGGCATTCTACGACCTGCCGGGTCGCTCGGAAGAGTCGGCGACGCTCTACGAGCATTGCGTGCGTTCAATCGAGAATGGATTGAAATTTGGAGAGCACGGCCTGCCATTAATGGGCTGTGGAGATTGGAACGACGGCATGAACATGGTCGGTAAAGATGGCCGCGGAGAAAGCGTCTGGCTTGCGTTTTTCCTATACGATGTTCTCACCAAGTTCTCCGCAATCGCGCGCACGCGGCAGGACACCGTTTTCGCCGACCGCTGCTTGGCCGAAGCGCGGCAATTGAAGGAAAACATCGAACTCCACGCTTGGGACGGCGAGTGGTATCGCCGCGCGTATTTTGATAATGGCGATCCGCTCGGTTCCCGGACGAACGCTGAGTGTCAGATCGATTCCCTGCCGCAAAGCTGGTCGGTGCTCAGCGGTGCCGGCGATCCTGCCCGCTCGCGACTGGCGATGCAATCGGTCGAGCTTCGCCTCGTCCGGCGATACGCAGGACTGATTCAGCTTTTTGATCCGCCGTTCGATAAATCGGCGCTCAATCCCGGCTACATCAAGGGCTACATCCCTGGCGTGCGAGAGAATGGTGGCCAATATACGCACGGTGCAATTTGGACCGCGATGGCCGCTGCGGTCATGGGCGAGCCTGATCGCGCTTGGGAGTTGTTCACGCTGCTCAATCCGATCCATCACAGCTCCACCCCTGCGCAGGTCGCGACTTACAAAGTGGAACCCTACGTCATCGCGGCGGATGTCTATGGCGTCGTGCCGCACCTCGGTCGCGGCGGATGGACTTGGTACACCGGATCGGCAAGCTGGATGTACCGGCTCTTGATCGAGACTCTTCTGGGTGTGAATCGCGAAGGCGCAATGCTGCGGCTCGAACCGCGAATGCCGATTACCTGGAATACGTACAAAGTCCACTACCGGTATCTGCACACGGTCTATCACATCACATTTACGAGGCTTCCCGCAGATTCTCCATGCACGGCAATCCTCGTCGTCGATGGAGCGGCACAGCGGGAAACATCGCTGCAACTCAATGACGACGGTGCCGAGCACTCGGTCGAGTATAAGTTCCGGTAGCGCACCAACGCAGTCGCACTGGGGTGAACACCCTATTTCCCTTGGGGGACGACACGGACGATAGTGCGGTGATGCATGACTCACAGAACATCGAGAGCGTTCAAATAGACACGGCGGTCGGGAGAGGAAAGGTCGCAAGACTGCTGGTCCTTGCCGTGTCGACTGGAGTTCTCGCAGGATGCTCAAGCGGAAAGGCGGACAGGAAAACAGACCATGCATACATCACGTATTGGCCGCCCAAAGCGGGCGACGGGCGGCTGCGCCTCGCGGTGAAAGACCTCATCGACATGAAGGGTTTGGTGACCACCGCAGGCACTGAGCATTTTACAAAAAACGGCGTGCCGGCGGCCCGCGATGCAGAGTGCCTTGCGATTGCACGGGAGCGAAATGTGCAGATCGTGGGGAAGACGAATCTCACGGAACTCGCCTTGGGCGTGACCGGGAGAAATGCGTACTTTGGGATGCCGAAAAACCCGGTCAGCAAGAAACGCGATCTCATTTCCGGAAGCTCGTCGAGCGGCTCGGCGGTCGCGGTCGCAAATGGGACGGCCGACGTCGCGCTTGGTACCGACACTGCCGGCTCCATCCGCGTTCCGGCAGCCTGTTGCGGCATCGCCGGCTTGAAGACGACTTTCGGACTCGTGTCCACAAAAGGTGTGTATCCAATTTCGGCGAAGCACCTCGACACGGTCGGCCCGATGGCAAAAGACGTCGCAGGTTTGGTGCAGGGCATGGACCTTTTGCAGCGTGGATTTGCTGCGAAGTACCAAGCGGCGAAATCATCAGCTCCATCGGCCCAGAGGATCACGATCGGACGACTCTACGTGGACGGAACTTCGCGTGCGGTGGATGAAGCTGTGGACGCAGAACTGAAAGCGAAGGGATTTCGAGTTGTCGCACTTACGCCGAGCTTCAAGGCGCATTGGCAACAGGCGGAAAAAGACGGACGGACCGTCGCAGTCGCGGACGGGTGGATGACCGACCGCGAGCTGAATACCGAGCCCGGAATCACAGCCGGAACCAAGGCTGTTTTCGCACTCGGCGCATATGAGTACAACGTGAATTACCGCAATGCGCTAAAGCGGCGCCCAGCGTGGCAGCGCGAGCTCAAGCGAACTTTCCGGAAGGTCGATTTCATCGCGCTTCCGACGCTGAAAGGGCTCCCGCCGACGGTTCCTTTGTTTGGCGGCACTCCGGCGCTCGAAGCACTCACGCTTTCTTTGCAAAACACCGTTGCGGTGAACTACGCGGGCAACCCCGCCGTGGCGATTCCACTGCCGCTCCGAGACAAGGACGGCTCGGTCACCAGCCTGCAAATCATCGGTCCCCGGCTGAGCGAGGCGCAACTTTTAAACGCCGCCCGTCTCGCTGAATCCAAACGCTAAGTTCCAATGAACATCATTACCTTCGCTGCTGCGGCAGCTCTATTCCTTTCGCAACTGGCAGCGCTCGCCGGGCCCGTCGAAGATCTCGTCGCAAAGGGCGATGTGTTCGATCGAAAGTTTAACGCCACCGAAGCGCTCAAGTATTACATCCCCGCGGAAAAGCTATCGCCAAGCGACGCCCGCATTCTCGTCATGATTGCCCGGCAGTACCGGCACCTCATGACCGATGCACCAGCCAACGAAGAGAAGCTCCGCCTCGGAGCTATCGCGCTCACCTATTCAGCGCGCGCGGCCGCGCTCGCTCCGACGGATTCCGAGGCGCAACTCGCCATCGCAATCACGCACGGCAAGATGCTCGCCTATTTGGGCAACAAGGAAAAAGCCGCCGCCTCTCCGATCATCAAGGCGTCCGCCGATAAAGCGCTGGCGCTGGATCCCAAGAACGATACCGCGTGGTATATCCTGGGCCGTTGGCATCGTGCGCTCGCCGACATCGGCTCCGTGAAGCGTGCGATGTCGAGTCTGCTGTACGGCAAGCTGCCGACCACGACAAACGCCGCCGCCGTCGCGTGCTTCGAACAGGCGATAAAGATCAATCCGAACCGGCTGATGTTTTACGTCGAACTCGGCCGCACCTACGGTCAGATGGGGCAAAAAGAGGAAGCCCGTCGCTTCATCGAAAAAGCCCTCGCGATGCCCGATATGGAGAAAGATGATCCAGAGGCCAAGCAGCGCGGGCGAGAGGCGCTGGAGTCTTACAAGTAGCCGCTCCTATTCCGCAAAGAACGCAGATGCGGCGTCCCTTGTCTTGGGCGTGAAAACGGGTGTCGGCGATAAAAGATAAACGATCCCCCGCTCCGGCATAAGCGTCAGTGCGCATGCAGCGCTGAATTGTTTTTCACAAACGCCACCAGCTCTGCGCACTGAAAGAATCCCGTCCACATATTGTGCCCCTGCCTCGCTGGGACGATCAGTTGCATCCTTCCATGGAGCGCCTTGTATCGCTCGTTCACGAGCCCGGAATTTGCCTCCAGCGGCACCGTCTTGTCCACGTCCCCATGGATGGCGAAAAGCGGCACACCAGCTTTCGCCAATGACTCGAGGCGTTCCACCGGATTAAACTCCGCAAGCCGTGTCCTCAGCTCGTCGGCAGTAATCTCGAAGGCCCCAGCGGCCTTTTCGATACCGGGATAACTCGCAATATCGCAGACCGGATAAATTCCCGCGAATCCGCCGACTTTATCGGGATTCGACGCCGCCCACGAAAGAGTCATCAGCCCGCCGCGGCTGCGTCCGAGCAACACCGGCTTGCGCGAATACCCACGCGCCTCGGTAAGTTTCGCATAGAGCGCGGTGAAGAGCTTCTGTCCTGCCGGACTGCCGTAAGACTCCCCCACATCGATTCCCGCAACCGCGATCCCTGCATCACGAAACTGCTCAAACATCCACTGCTCTTCCTTCCCTGGAAGATTCGGCAGAGTCGGCGCATACCACACCCACGGCTTCTCTTTTGCATCCGCATCCACTTTTCCAGCGATGAGAAAAGCGGTGTGTCCCTCGACCGAAAATACCTCACCCGGCAACGGCAAGCTTTTCGTGGGCGAAATCGGGTCTGAAGCGTACAGGGCAGTCGGCAGGGCGAGTAAGAACCTGGCAATAATAATTCGAATCATGTTCCGATAAGCACCACAGCGTATGAGTGCGCTGCCCGGTTTGGTAAAGTGAAGAACCGCCACGACATCTTTAAAGACGAAGAGCTACTCGACCCGCTATCGCGTGAGGCAGTTCGAGGCGGAACGCCGACTAGCGGCGCGTGCGATGAATGATCGCCGGTTCTTGATACGTCGCGTCTAGGCCATCCTCCACACAGGTTTCGTCTAATCACTCCTGCTCGCTACTGCACCACGTTCGCCCGGTAGAAGCGCTTTTGCGTGGTGCCGATGGGTGTGGTTTCGCGGACGGTGATTCCGGTGGTGGTTTCGCTTTCGATGATGAAGCCGGTATTTCCCCATGAGCCTGCGCCGAGTGTGATGCTCGATTGAACGGTGGTCGTGACGTCGGTCGCGGCTGGGTTTTTTGCGAATGTGATGCGGATGTAATCGCTGCCGCTGATGTTCACGTTGCTCATGACTCCGGGGTTTGCGCTGCTGGCGTTCGGGTTTGTGCCGAGGGCGTATTCGATGAGGTTTACGAGGCCGTCGAAGTCGGGGTCGAGCAGCGGAGCGGCGTTTGGATTTGATGCGCCGCCGGAGAAGTTCACGCTCTGCCAGTTCGCAAATGCGGACGTGTAGGTGAAGCTGAGATCGTCGAACGTCGTGGCGATTCCGTCGGTGGCGGTGAGGCGCAGGGTGTAGTTGCCCACGGCGCTGAATGTCGCGCTGGTCGATGGCGATGCGGCGTTTGCGAAGCTGATCGCGCCTGCGCTGATGGGGGCGCTCCATGTCATTGTGACGGGATCGGGCAGGCCGTCGTCGGTGACGTTTGCGGCAAGCGAGAGCGGCGATGTGATCGTGCCGGGCAGGAAGCCGGTGTCCACGATCGGCGCGGTGTTGAGCGGGACGATGCTAAGGCTCGTGAACTGCGCGACGTTGAGGCCGACGCCGGCGCCGTTGCAGACCGCTAGGCCGGCCATGACGGTAGGTGTCATGAAGACGGATTGCGGCTGTCCGAGCTGCGCCCATGTGCCGGGGACGCCCGCATTGTTCGGGGCGTGAAATGCGGTGACTTGATTGCCGCGACGGACGAGTCGCAGCCAGCGCGTTTTTTGCGTGATGCCGTTGAGCCCGCCGGTGCCGCCTTTTGCATTGGTCCGCCACACGAAAGACGAGTATGCGCCAAATGGATTGCGTCCGACGAACGCCATCGCGCCGTCGTCCATGCTATCGCGAATCATCACGCCCGAGTATGCGCTGTCGGCGCCGGAGGTTGCGTCGAGTTGCAGCACGGTGATGATGAAATCACCGCTGACTTGTTCCCCGCGGAAAATGGCCGCGGATTCCAGTCCGCCGGGTTGTCCGCTGAGCGTGTGTTTGTTTGTCGCGGAGTCGTAGGCGTAAGTGCCGGTCTGCGTTCCGTAGCCGAAATCCTCTAGCAGCACTGCGGTTCCGGCTGCTGCGGGTGTGAGTGTGAGGTTGTCGAAAACAGCGGTGGAAGGAATGGTGTCGCTGCCGCTGTTGCACGAGAGGCTGTAGTCGGCCCCGTTGTCCATATCGACGACGGTCGGCGCGCCAATCGCCACCCACGCGCCCGGTGAACCGGCGGCGTCCGGCGCGTAGGATGCAGTGATCGTGTCGGTCGCGGCATCGCGGTCGAGTTTCAGCCAAAGCGGAAGCGCGAGTCCTGCGACGCTCACGGAAGTGTCGTTCGAATTGGCCGTGATGCGTGTGCGGAAGCGGAGCGTCTGCCCGCTCGCGCTGTAGTGGAGACCGGCGCGGCGCGCGTAGCGATGCATGGTGTCGCGAATGGTGATGCCGGCTTCGGCGGCAGTCTGGCCGTTTGTATTTATTGAGGTGAGCCGTGCAACAATGGTTCCATTTCCGGAAACTTCCCGAGTGACGGTGTGGGCGCGGTCCGAGTTCGATGCGTATCCGGTTCCCGCGCCAGTGAGCACCCACGTGCCGTCGGTCGAGCCCGAGAATCCGCGGTAGGTCGCAGGGCCGATGTCGGCGCTAATCCAGTCGGACGGCGTAAGCGCGGCGGTTCCGCCGACGTTCACGGTGATTTGATCGCTCGCAGTAAACTGGCCGTCGTTCGCGGTGACGCGCAGGAGATACGTTCCCGGTGCAGAGAATGTCGCGTTTGAAACGCCGTCCGTGCTCGTCGCGGGAGTGAATGTCACAGCACCTGGACCGGTGACTTTACTCCATGTCGCAGTGGCGACTTGAGGGAGATTGTCGTCGGTCATCGTGGCCACGAGTCGCAGACCGTTTGCGGGTGAAACGACCACGCCTTGAGCGCCGGGCGAGCTGACGAAAATCGTCGGCGGCACATCGTTGTCCTGCAACGTGATGGTCGCGTATCCATCGCCCCCGATGTCGTAGGAGCCGGAGTTGATCTGCACAATCATGACTTCGGTTCCTTCCACCGCGGTGTCATTCACCGGCGCAACGGGAATCGTTCGCGAAGCCTGTCCGGCGGAAAGGACGAAGCTCGTGATAGAAGTCGGCGTCGTAGTGTAGTCCGTTCCACTGGTCGCCGTTCCGGTGACAGTCAGCGAAACCGTGAGCGACCCAGCCGTGCTGCCGGTGCGCGAGACGGTGAGCAGACCGGAAGCGCCGCCTTCGACCGCAGTCGGAGTGGTCGCGACAATGAAGACGGTGTTTCGGTCGTCGTCCAAAATCGAGAGTGTCACCGAAGCCTGTGAACCTGCGATGTAGCCGGTTCCAGCGGTCACCGTGAAGATGGCTGTCTCGGTGCCTTCGGACGCCGTGTCCTGAACGGGGGTCAGCACGACATCCGCGCTGGCCGAGCCCGCCGGAATGATCACGCTGCCCGTCGTGCCGGTGTAATCGGTGGTGACGGTCGCAGTGCCGGTGCGTGTATAAGTCACGGTGAGCGGGCTGGTCGTCGGGCCGGTCCGGGTAAATGTCGCGGTCGCCGTCGCTCCACCTTCCGCCGCGTTCGGCGAAGCAGACGCCACGGTGACGACCGCGCTGTCGTCATCCGTGATTGTGAGCACATGCGAAGACAACGAACCGAGCGCACAATTCACCGGCGCGCTGAGGGCGATGTTCAACGTCTCCGCAAGTTCGATTGCCCCGTCATCCGTAATAGCGACCGGAACATAAGCAACTGTCTGCCCCGCGGCAAATGTGAGCGTTCCTGTAGCCACGGTGAAGTCCGCCGAGTCCGCAGTTCCCGCAGTGAGCGCGTAATCGACCGATACACTCGCGGTCGGTGCGACGCTGAGCACGATCGGCACCTGCACGGTCCCCGCAGATTCCAGCGCGGCGCTCGATGCTGCCGCGAAACCGACGAACGCCAGCGGCGGAGGCGTGTCGTCGTCCGATATTGCGACGGCGTGCTGTGTGGTCGCACCGAGCGCCGCGCCGTTTGGATTGCGCAGCGTGATTGTGATGGTTTCATCCGGCTCGGCGATCGTGTCGTTCACGATCGTGAGCGGGATGTTCTGCGAAGTAGCGCCCGGTGTGAAGGTGAGAAATCCCGAGGCCAGTGTGAAATCGATGCCCGTTCCGAGCGCAGTGCCCGTGCCCGTTTGCCGCCACACGAACGTCGGCGCGACTCCCGCAGCGCCACCGACAAACGCCATGCGTGCGCGGCGGTCCAACGTCTGCCGGAGCATGAGCCCCGCTTGCGTGGAACCCGGTCCGGTGCTCGAAAGAATGCGCGCGGTGATCGTGAAATCGCCCGCGACGGGATGCGTGAAGAAAAAGCCGTCGTCGCCCGTCCCATTGAATCCGTCGCCCGATGCCGAGAGCGAATAGACGCCGCCTGCTTCGCTGCCCGTTCCTTGCGTCGCCGAGAGTCCGACGGTGCGGCCTTCGAGCGAGCCGAGTGGTCCGGGTGAAAGCGTCACATTATCGATCTGCGCAGTCGCCAGCGTTCCTTCCGCGCCCGACGACATCCCGATTCCAGCGGACACTTCGACGCCCATCGCGAGCGGAATCGTGCTTCCCACTTGTGTCCAAATCGTGCCGTCGCCCGACTGAAACGCGCTCACATTTCCGCCCGTGCGCTGGAGTCGCACCCAGATATTCACCGGGGGATTGAGCGTGATCTTCGCGTCCTGTCCGGCAGACGCGATGCGGTGATGAAACTCGAATCCCGTGGACGGTGTCGCGTTTGTATATCCGCGCATCACATTGTTCGCCGTGCTCTGGCGAATCATCACGCCGGCGGTCGCGCTGGCGTTTGTGTTGGTTTGGCTGATGACGCGCGCGGTGATTGTGCAATTCGCACTGTTTGTGATCGGCCAATATACGAAGCGGCCCTGGTCCGTGGTGCCGGTCACGTTGTCGCCGCCGCCATTGATCGTATAGACGCTTCCGGCGAGCGACGAACTGCCTGCGGGCGTGGTCGCTCCGATATCCGCGGCGGTCTGGGCGCCCTGCGTGCCGCCGGCCGAAAGACCGGTGATGCTCACATTGTCAAACGTCGCCGCGCAAAGAGTTGAGGTGTTGTAGGAACAAACGTGCAGCCCCGCGAGATAGCTCGCTGTGGTAATGAGAACTGCCTGCGTGCCGACGACGGTCCACGCGACACCATCGGGCGAGATGGAACTCGTCACCACTCCGGCGACGAGTGATGTGCGGACCCAGTAGGGCAACGGAGGAGGTGCCGTGCCCGTCGCGCTCGCTGTATCGTGCGTGCTGCGATCTACGAGATATTCGACCGTCACCGGCGCTCCGCTCGTGGCGTTCAGCGCGACGGGAATGTTCACCGTGCCTGCGCTTTCCAAAGCAGCCGTGCTCGGTGTGGGAAACTGCACAGCGACAGCGGGTGTCTCGTTGTCCGTGATGTAAAAGGTGGCAGGTGTTCCGCGTCCGTAAGATCCGGCGGTAAGCGTGAGCGTGACGGTTTCCACGCCTTCCGCGATCGTGTCATCGGTCGGCGTGATCTGAACATCCACGCCCTGTGCGCCTGCCGGAATCGTGGCGGTGCCGCTCACGGTGGTGTAGTCGGCGCCGTTCACCGCAGTTCCGGACATCGTGTAATTTACATCGAGCGAGGCAGTCGTGCTGCCCGTGCGCGAAAGGTAGAACACGCCGCCCGTGCTGTTCTCCGCAAAGCTCGGCGGGTAGTTTGAACTGCTGGCATCGACGTAAACCGTCGGCTGATCGTCATCGCGCAACTGGATCATCGCGCTGCTGCTCGGAGCGTAAATGCCGTAGCTCGCCGATGGTGTAATGGTGACGATGATTGACTCCAAATCTTCACCAAGCGCGTCGTTCAGCGGAGTCACTGCGACTTCCACAATGTTGATTCCGTTTCCCGGAATGCTCACGGTGCCCGGCAGAGCAGTGAAGTCCGTGCCGCTCGTCGCGGTGCCGCTCACGGTGTAGTTCACGGTCACCGGCGTGGCCGATGAACCCTTTAGCGAAAAGCGGAAGCGGCCCAGCGTGGGCGATGCGCCTTCGACTGCGTTATCAATCCCGATGACCTCCACATACGGCGGATCACCCGCGTCCTGAATGGTGATGGATGCGGTGTTGTTCGCGCCAAGTTGGTAGTTGGTCGGTCCTGCGCCGAGTTGCAGCGTAACGCTCTCCGGCCCCTCGCCGATGCCGTCCCAACGCGGAATAATCGTCACTGCCGCGGTGGTCTGTCCGGCCGGAATAATCAGCACGCCGGGAAGCGTCTCGTAGTCCACGCCGTGAAGAGCGGTCGCCAATCCCCCTGAAATCGAACCCGCAACCGCATAGTAAACGGTGAGCGGCAGCGTCGTGTCGCCAGCGCGCGAAATCATGAACGTCGCCGTGTCGGCCGCAGTTCCGGGAACCGCGAGATTTCTCTCCACGGCAGTATCGTCCGTCGCAGTGAGCGCGAGCACCTGCAAATCGTCATCCACCACGGAAACCGTCGCTGATGCGGCGCTCGGGTCGATGACGTAGGCGGCGTTCGTTGTCGTTTGTAAAGTGGCCGTCTCGAGTGTTTCGGACGCCGTGTCGTCGATTGAATTGATCGCGACTACCGCCGACTGTGAGTTTGCGGGAATCACCACCGTGCCGCTCAGCGAAGTGTAGTCCACGCCGTTCGTCGCGGTTCCGGAAATTGAGTAGTTCACACTCAGCGCCGCACCTGTCGCGCCGGTACGACTCACGGTGATCGTCGCCGGAATTCCCGATCCTTCGATGGTCTTTGCCTCGGCGACCACCATGCTGACTTTCGGCAGCGCAGTGTCGTTGTCATCGATGGTCACGGTCGCCGTGCCTGCTCCTGCAACCAAGTATCCATCGCCCGCTACGAGCGAGACGATCAGCGTCTCGGGGCCTTCCGCAGCCGCGTCATCGGTGGGCGCGATGAGCACTTCGAGTTGGGTTTGATTTGCTGGAATCGTCACCGTGAATATGCCCTGCGAGCCGGATGCAGGCGCGGGCGTCGCCGCATAGTCGCCGGAAGATGCCGTGCCGGAGAACGGCGTGAGATTGACCGTCAAAGCCTGAGAGGGATCGCCCGTCCGCGTGATGAGAAACTTCGCTGGAGTCGCATTTCCCTCGGTTGCGACCGGGACGCTCGCCGAAATGGCGACTCGCGCTGTGGTGCCTGCTTCGAAATTCGCACCCGTAAAGTTCGGCCCCACCGTGACGCTGTTGTTGAACAACTCCGCAAACGTGTAGCCGTAAGCGAGCGGCGTCATGATGTAAGTGCCGACCGCAAGGTTCGGGATCGTGTAATACCCATCCGAATCCGTCTCCACTCCGTTGCTTCCGTTCGCATTCACGATCACGCCTACGAGGCCCTGCCCGCCGAGTGTCACGCGTCCGCTGATGTTAAATTTTCCGCCGCCGCTGCCGACCGTGATGACCTGGCTGCGCGCTGCGCTGCCGCCTTTCATATCGGACACCGTGCAAGTCACGACATACGTCCCCGACGTCGGGAACGTGCGCGTGATGACCGGCGAATTCGGTGCGATGGTGCGGTAGCTGGAGTCGCCGAAGTGCTGCCACGAATACGCGAGCGTGTCGCCGCTATCGGCGTCCGCAGCAGTTGCGGTAAAAGTGACCGGCACATTGGTCGGCACTACATTCGACGAAGCGACCATCGAAAGTGTGGGCGCATGGTTGGTGAGGAAGTCGCCGAAGTTCACCTGCACATCGACACTCTTGGGGCTTGTCGCCGTCGCTGCATTGACAGCAACCGTCGTGATGTGAATACCCGCATCGGTATCGGAAAACGTGCGGCCAAGGCTGATGGGCGAATCCGTTTTTCCAAACGCCGAGCCCGGCGTCGTGTCGATGAGCTGGATGTTCGAGCCGCCGCCGCTCGGGTATTTCCAGCCGAGGATGAGTCCTTTGTCGGCCCACGTGTCCGTCGTGTTACCCGTGTAAAGTCCGCGGAACTCGCCCCAATAGGTCCGAAGGTTGTCCTTTTTAATCTTCAAAGCGAACCGCTTGCCCGGATCGAGGATCGCCTGATCCTGCGCGTAGATTCGGTAAAGCCCGCTCGTCGTCGTCTCGGTGACGTAGTCGTTTGGCAGCCAGCGGATCTGGTTTTTCCCCTGCGCGTTGTAGTGCCCGGTCGGCACTCCCACGCCGCCCATCACGTCGTAGTATCCGCCGTATTCACCGTTCGTTCCGACGCCGATAGCGCTCGTTCCGGCGGTGTCCCAATAGTTCGCGTGCGCTAGTCCAAAGACGTGTCCGATTTCATGCGCGGTCGTGCTGATGTCGTCGCCGTAAATCCACACGCTGCGCCCTCCGCCCCATCCGCCCGCCGGCCGCGCGCCGCCTTTAAGCCGCACCACGATGCAGTCGTATTCGTCGTCATCAAAGCCCAACTTCCGGCACTCCGCGCGAGCGTGACTGTGCTCCAGCCCGAGCCCATCAATCGGCCCTCCGTTCGACGAATCCTTTTGGATATACCACGCCTCGCTATGGGGAAGCGTCACGGGCGGCGTGACCGTGGAAATGAGCGTCAGCTTTCCGTACGACGCCTTTGCATAGTGGTCGCCAACATTGCGCATCATATTATAAAGCGCCGATTCCGTGGACGGCGTGTCGTTTTGATCCTGAAAGGTCATCGGGATCACGAGCACCTTGATGTTCCCAATCGAAGGCGTCGGCACCGCGGGCAAAATGCCCGTAAACGTCAGCGGTCCGCCCGATGCGCCCTCGCCGTAAATGAGCGTCTGCTGGTAAATCGTCGTGTGACTCCCGTCGCACAAATAGATAATCTCGCCATAAGCCTCCAACGCCGGAGTTGCCTCCGTGATTGGCTGGCCCTTGTCCTCATCAGGGATCGAATTTTTCCCCGAAACCGGGCAAATGGAAACCGCGACCTTGCTCGGATCAGGCCGCTCGCCCACTTCCAGAACGCGCGCCGGATTCTCGTTCACCGCGAGATCGTTATCAATCGCCACGCCGTTCACTGAAGCATCCGCCACCCACAGCACCGACTCCGTGCGGCGCCCATAGACGTGTGCCTGGTAAGTCTTCCCGTTCTCCAACTCCGCAACGCGGTGCGTCGGAGCCGGTCCGGAATTTTCGGGCCCCACCCCCTGATAAACCCGAATCGCGCCACGCCTATTCACTCGCTCCTCAAGCTGCGCCAGCACTTGATGAGGAAGCGCCTGCCTCACCACCATCGGCACCGCCTCACGCAGCGCCTGTTCGGGATTGGTGCGGATGATGTCCTTAAAAACGGGCCGACGCTCCGTAGCCAGACGCACACCTTCGGCGATCAAAGCGGAACGCCCCTCGATGGAAGAGGCCATGTATCTCTTCGTCCACGCATCGAATACAGCCTGCGCGTCTTCATTGGACGCCAGAAGTTCATCCGTCGCAACTTGTTTAGCAGTAATGGTTGCCCGCCCGATTTGCGAATCACCGGATGGCACGACCGTCGAGCGCGACTCCGAGGCTGGATGCACCGCAAGCACAACCAGCGGACCCGCTCCATCGCCCCGATGCCGGAAACTCCAAACAAAGAGAGTTATTACGAAGGCTAGGGCACATAGAGAGAGGGTGGTTCTGCGAGAGTAGGTCATAAAGGCGACGAGACAGCTATCCGCTTTACCGGATTATACAAGTGCGAGTTACCCTCGATGAATGGGATTCCTCCGCGTCTCGAAATTCACATCTTCGACCTCGCAAAAAGGTTCCATCGATCTGCGAGGGAGTTGCATTCGTGCCCGTCGCACTAATGAACTGAGCGTTCACGGACCGCCAGCATCTCCCCCGCTATGCAGCCCTCTCAAATGCGAATCACGCTTTCTTCGCCCCCGCAAGCAAGGCCAGAATCGACAGCACAACCCCGCCCGCCATCATCCCCACGGAGAACGCGATCCCTTTGGGTTTCCTGCCTTCTTCCAGGATCACGACCTTGGCCGGGTCCAGATTTGGGAAAGAACTCCGGAGCAGCTTCTCGTCTTTGGAATCGAGCTTCTCGACGTGATTCAGGATCAGCCCTTGCAGGCTGACTCCGTCGCGCATCTTGGTCGGGATCCCTCCGACCGTGCCAAACTCTTTCGTCTTCACGATCACCCCAACCGTGGATAGCGCATCATCGAGTTCCTTGTCGCTGGCGTTGCCGCTCGTCATCGCTTTGGAAAATGGATGATTCTTTGAAATAATCGGGTAGAGCGCATCGGTGATCGCCGTCGATTCCGTCGGCTTGCTGACGCTGAATTTCGACTTCTTGTAGTGGTAAACGCTGGCGGGATAAAGCGCCATCGCGTCCTTCACGACCACATGGCAATTCTCCGGAATCTTCCCCGCCTCCAAGTCGGCGGTCTTTACCTCCTCGGGCTCATCTTTCGCGTGCCGGGAGAGCGTGAGTTCCTGCCAACCGGTGTACGCGAGCATGATGCCGACGATGACTAGGATGAATCTGATGCGCATGGGATTGAAGGAGGCTGCTTACTTGTGAGGAATTGAAAGTGGCGGAGAGGGAGGGATTTGAACCCTCGATACAGTTTCCCGTATGACGCTTTAGCAAAGCGTTATCCTACACAGACGCACCCCTCTTACTTGGCAACTGCTTGACAAATAGAGCCCTTTTTCATTCATTTGCGCCCCTATGCGAAAGACTGCGCTCTCTATCAAAAAAACGAAGGTCAACGGCAAGCCGTTCTGGCAAGTCACCGTCCCCAATCACGCCAACGGCGGGCGGACTCGGCGCACGTTCCGCGACAAGGGAGAAGCGGAGACGTTTTTCCAGCTCTCCAAAGTCCAAGTCCAAAACCACGGCACGGCGGCAATGACGATCCCCGATGCCCTCCGCGTGATGGCGATGGATGGCGAGCGCCAGCTTGCACCTTTCGGAAAGAACATCCGCGACGCCGTAGGCTTCTACCTCGCGCATCTCAAAGCCGTGGCGGGCTCGAAACCCGTGGCCGACGTAGTGGCGGCGCTTCTCGCAGCAAAGGCGGCGGACGGCGCTGCCACGCGCTACCTTGGCGACCTTCGCGCACGGCTGAACCGTTTCGCCGCGACTTTCGGCGAGCGGATGATTGCCAGCATCACCGGCAAGGAAATAGACGGCTGGCTCCGCTCGCTCAACGGCACAGGCGTTACAAGGAACACGTTCCGGCTCCGATTGTCGGCCCTCTTCACCTATGCGCGGCGCATGGAATACCTCGCGCTCTCCCCGCTCGAACACGTCGAAAAGGCAAAGGAGACTCCGCAGGCGGCGGGCATCCTCACGCCAGAGCAAATCGCACGGCTGCTAGAGACTGCGAGCGTGGCGACCCTGCCCCATTGGGCAATCGGCGCATTTGCGGGACTCAGAGCGGCGGAACTGGCGCGGCTCGATTGGGCGGAAGTGGACTTTGAGCAAGGCGTGATCGAAGTCAAAGCGGAGAAATCGAAGACGGCAACGCGCCGGACAATCACAATGGCCGACAACCTCCGCGAATGGCTCGCCCCCTATGCAGGCGAGCGCGGCCCCGTATGCCCGGCAGACTTGCGCCGCTTGACGCTCGCAGACCGCGAGCGGGCGGGACTCCGCACCGAATGGCCGCAAAACGCCCTCCGCCACTCATTCGGCTCCTACCGCCTCGCAATCTTGCAGGATGCCGCCAAGACCGCGCATGAAATGGGGAACAGCCCCGCAATGGTTCACCGCCACTATCACAAACTCGTGAAGCCCAAAGCGGCGGCGCGGTATTGGGCAATCAGCCCCGCAATGCCCGAAAACCTAGTCTCGATTTCTGTGTAGTGTTTTCCGCCTGAATAGCCAGAAAATGCGTGAGATACTAGTCTAAAACCCAGCGTTTTCCTACGGGTTTTCGGGCGGATTTCGGTTTTTTTTCGTTCCCAACGCACTGCAAAACAGGAGCTTGCGTAAATGTGCGCCGCTGTGCGAAAAAAGGCCTTGCCGGGATTGTATCTCTATCGCCAACTCCAAGGCGTGAAACCTATCACACTACATACACACAAAGATAACGGATGTCTAGCATCCCAGATCGGCACTGCCATGCCGGACCAATGGCCGCAAGCCCTCGTAACGACGCCAGAACTCGCAAAGATCACCAAGTTTTCGCCTCGCACGATCTCAGGGTGGATAGCCACGAAAAAAGTGCCGTTCATAAAAATCGGCTCATCCATTCGTTTCCGAGTCGCCGACGTGATGGCCGCGCTCGAAAAATTCACCGTGAAGGAGGTCCGATGAATAGCTTTCATCGGGGCGCTCGGGGAGAAAGGGCGTGGGCGGCTCACCTCACCGAAGCAGGATACCCCGCTCGGCGCGGAGTCCAATATGCGGGCGGCCCCGACTCGCCGGACGTAGCTTGCCCCACGCTGGGAGTATTCCATTGGGAAGTCAAAAATCAAGAGCGGGTCAACCCCTTCGCGTGGTTCGCACAGGCGGCAAGTGAGGCTGGCGCGGGGAAAATCCCCGTGGTGGCAATGAAGAAAAACGGCACACCGTTCCTCGTCGTCATGCACTCGGCGGATTTCCTAATGCTGCTGAACGCTGGCGCTTTGGCCGAACTCAGCGAAGCACGAAAGGCGGGAGCGGAAAACAAAAACGCTCGCCCCTGCGATGCTCATCTGCAAATCACGAAGCTGTTTCTACGGCTCACCAAGGACGAATGCCGCGAAGTCCTCGCGGATATACGGCACCGGCACCCCGACTTTTGGGAGGTAGCACAATGAACCTCGACGAAGCCAAAGACCGCCTACGCATTCCCGGACTTTGGGCGATGCTCCACCTTCCCAGCGATTGCCGGAAAAATCCCTGCCACTCGCCTTTCTACGAACCCACAAGCAAGCCGTCCTTTTCCGTCTTCAATGACGGGCGGAACTTCAAAGATCAACGCACCGGGGAGAAAGGCAGCGCCGTGGATTTCCTCATTCTCGCCACGGCACTTTCTCGCTCTGCCGCGTGCGTGAAGTTCGTCGAACTCGCAGGCGGCGGGCGATGCAATGCCAGGGTTTCCACTCCGCGCCCCGCAGCGGCCCCACAAGCCCCACGGCCCGCTCCTACGCTCCCAGCGATGGACAGCGGCACCGATGACGAACTACGGCAGCTCGCGGCGCTACGGCATCTCGACTACGGCGCGCTTCACATCGCTCGCGGGGCGGGGCTCCTACGCTTCGCAACCCTCAAAGGGCATCGTGCGTGGATACTCACCGACGATGCCGCGCTCAACGCACAAGCCCGCAGGCTCGACGGCAAGCCGTGGGAACACCTCGACGGCGCAAAAGCCTACACCCTCCCGGGCTGCTGGGCAGGCTGGCCCGTGGGCGCAAAGCAGGGCGCAAACTCCCCCGCATTCACCCTCTGCGAAGGTGGCCCCGATGGACTCGCCGTGCTTCATTTCATCACGAAGGAAAAGCGACTCGCGGACGTGTTCCCGCTGGCGATGCTCGGCGCTAGTCAGAGCATCCACGAAGACGCGCTCCAATTCCTTGCCGGAAAGAAAGTCCGCATTTACCCGCACATTGACGCCGCCGGAAAGAAGGGCGCGGAACGATGGGTGGCACAGCTTCACGCCGTCGGCGCGAGGGTGGACATTTTCGATTTCACCGGACTCCGCAAAGCAGACGGCTCACCCGTGAAAGACCTAAACGACTGCACGCAAATCCACCCCGACGACGCCGCACAACTGGAAGGACTATTGCCATGAGCAACGCACGAATCATAACGCCCGCAGAGGCGAC
Source organism: Chthoniobacteraceae bacterium (assembly GCA_947471505.1). Taxonomy (GTDB): domain Bacteria; phylum Verrucomicrobiota; class Verrucomicrobiia; order Chthoniobacterales; family Chthoniobacteraceae; genus SXWH01. The sequence continues at coordinate 99,457 of CANIWM010000002.1, forward strand.
AACCTCGGCGCCCACAGCGCCCGCGCCCTTGGACTACTCCGCCGCCTTACTCACATCACCGGAATTGAGCGGGATGGACGTTCCCAAGCGCCCGGCACTACTCGGCAAATGGCTCAAAGAAGCAGACCTCGGCTTCGTATTCGCCGCACGCGGAGTAGGCAAAACATGGATGACGATGCTCATCGCTAACGCCCTTGTGGACGGCGCTAAACTCGGCGAATGGGAAGCCGGAGAAGCCCCGCGCAAAGTCCTCTACGTAGATGGGGAAATGTCCCTCGCCGATTCACAAGAGCGGATCAACGCCATCGGCATCACCGCCCCCGGCTTTGTCTGGCTGCACCACGAACACCTTTTCCAGACGACGGAACAAACGATGAACATCGGCAAGCCGGAGTGTCAGGATGCTATATCCGCACAGCTACAAAGCGGCGACGTGCTCATTCTCGATAACCTCTCCGCGCTCTGCCGTGGCGTAGCGGAGAACGATAACGACAACTGGGAAACCCTGCTCAACTGGCTGTTCGCCTTCCGCCGTCGCCAAGTGACGGTGATCATCGTCCACCACGCGGGGCGCAATGGAGAGATGCGCGGAGCATCCCGCCGCGAAGACGCCGCCAACTGGATTCTCCGCCTTCAAGACGACACGGAAAATGATGACGACCGCGTAAAAGCAATCGTCTCCACGTTCGCCAAAGCGCGAGGCTGCAAACCGCAAGACGCGATGCCGCTCCGATGGGTGATCCACATCCACGACGGCAAGCTCACCTTTACGTGCAAGCCCCATTCCGGCCCCGACGCCCTCGCCGCGCACATCCGCGCAGGCGTTGAAAGCGCCACCAAATGCGCGGAGCTTCTCGGCGTCGCAAAAGGCACCATTTCCAAGTGGGCGCAAAGACTGAAAAAGGATGGGCGCATCCGCATTGAAGGCAACAAATACCTCCCGCTCAAAGGCAGCGCCGAAGACGACGAATGCGAGTAACCCACCGCTCGTTTCCATCACTACATCTTAGGGCGTGCAAATGGAAACGAGAGCCGTGCCGATGCTCCTCGTTTCCATCCCGTTTCCCAAAAGCGCCCCTCGTTTCCGCTTTCGGCCCTTCGTTTCCATCTCGTTTCCATTCCCGTTTCCCGACGCATGGAAACGAGACGGGAGCAAATGGAGACAGCAAGGAAACGACACTCCACACCGCACACCCCCGGCAGAAAAATCCGCCTTCAACACGTTGCTGCGCTAACGCTCGCAAGCTCGCTTATAGCGCAGCAACCCCTTCAGAGGCAAGTATTTAGGATTTTCGCTGGCGACTTAGCAAAAACGCCCCAAGTCACTTTTTTATGTTCATCAATATCGCGATGACAGTGACCGCCAATGCCAAGATTAGAAATATCAGCCCGACAAGCGACTTTTCGCCATCGGCGCTCCTTGCCGACGGAGTGGCACCGGCATCCGCGATTACGACTAAGTGGAGGAACAGCCCCACGTATGGCAGAGCACTAGCGTAAAGCATGGCGACAAACAAAAGCGATAGAAGTCCGGCGAGCATCCTTCCACGATATAGCTGCCCAAGTCCGGGAATGAGAAACGAAAGCACAGCGGCGGTGCCCGGATTGCCTTGCTGGGGCTGAACACTCGGAGCTTTAACAATGACGACACGCGGCGTGCGAACAGTCGGCACCGGGGCGGGAGCTTCCAGCGTATTTTGCAGCATACTCAAGGGGTGCCAATCCGGCTGGCCCGAAATACAGAACAGGTCGGCAGCGGTAATCGCTCCATTGCACCACATTCCCCGTAGTTGAGTGATCGAAAACGGACCGTTTGTCGCGGTGGCCGTCTTGACGTAGTAGCTGACCTTGGGCGTGCTCATACGAAAAGGGAAGTAACGCTCCCGCCCGGCGTAAGCCAGTAAGAAGTGAAAGCAACTCGACGCGGACTTTGCAATTACTAGAAACCGCTTTCCGAAAATCACAAATTTTGTGACAAGCCCTCCCTTCGGCAGCGTGCCTCATTTACTCCCAATCAATAGATGTCTTCCGGCGTGCATCGGTTTGACGTTTCCATCGCGATAGCGTAAAAGCACCCGATGGAACCGAACGCCCGATTGAGCGCAGCCCTACGGCAGAAAGCCCCGGCCAAGCCCGTAAAAGCACCACCACAGCGCAAGAGCATAGCGCAACCCGTGAAGTGCATCAGCCTATTCCCCGCAGACCTCCAGCGCATCGAAGAAATCCGCGACACCCTCCGCGCACACGGGCGCACAATCAGCGCCAGCCACGCCATCCGCCTCGCACTCCGCGCCGTCGCCATAGACCTCACAACCCTCGCCCCTCTCCTCGAAGCCATGCAGAAAGAAGACGGCAGAACCCTACGCCACACAGACGCAAGCCCTGTAAAATAGAGCCCCGCCGCCGACTTTCTATTTTATATGAGTTATCTTGTATGATGTTATGACGTTACGTGACTCATAAAGCACTGATTACAAGCCGCTTACGCCGCCTCTCGCCCCGTCGCGCCATCTGCTCCCATCTCCCGCAGTCTCAATAAGGCCATTTCGGAATGTTCCACACCGGACAATCCAAAAAATAAACACCCTCCCCGCCGTGAAAGCATCCACAAAAACGGAAACGTCGCGCCCCGCTCTGCCATTTTCCCGCATCAAACGCACATCGGGCGGAAATCCACTTGGCAACTGCTTGACGAATAGAGTGCGTTTTTACGCGAAAACGTGCGCGACGGTGCAAAGCGCAATTTTTCGACACTCAGAGCGGACCCGCCCTGAAACCCTGTATTTAAGCCACTCTCAGAGTGAAAGTGGCGGAGAGGGAGGGATTTGAACCCTCGATACAGTTTCCCGTATGACGCTTTAGCAAAGCGTTGCTTTCGACCACTCAGCCACCTCTCCAGTTACTCGGTCAGTCGCGAGATAAAACACTCCGCCCCTCTGCGTCAAAGGCTTTCTGCGGACGGCTACTAAAAATCCGTATTTGCCTCGGCGATATCGAGCTCTTTGATCCACACGTTGCGGTAGCGCACGTCGTGTCCTTCGTTCTGCAGCTTCAGGCCCTGCGGCGAATCGGTGATTCCCTTTCCGCCGTCATTGCCGCCATCCACGCCGGAATTTGCGCCGCCGTGGATTTGGTTGATCTTCACGTTCGTGTGGACCTTCTGTCCGTTGAAATACATCGAGACCAGCGGCTTCTCGGTCATCTTGCCGTCGGCGAAACGCGCCGCGCGGAATGTGATGTCGTAGCTATTCCACTTCCCGACGCCGTTGTAGGCCGCATAGGGCGAGTCGGTTTCATTGATGACGGCTCCCATGCCGTGCTTGGTCTTGTCGCCGTCGAGCACCTGAATCTCGTATCGGTTCTGCAAATACACACCGCTGTTCCCGCCGGGCTTGGTGATGAGAAATTCGACGTGCAGCCGGAAATCGCGATACGCCTTCTTCGTCACGATATCCGCCGTGCCGAACTTGCCGCCTGCGGAAACCGGATCGTCCGTCATCACCGCCGAGCCTTTATCCACGGGGTCCTCGACGATCTTCCATTTGATGGGCAGGGCGGACTTAAATCCCGGCCCCTCCCAGTAAGTCCACTTCTCATCCAGCATCGCCCGCGAACCATCGAGGACGACCTCAGCTCCGGCGATAGGTTTGGCAGCGACGCCCACTCCATCGGGTGCGGCGAATGCGGTTGCAGTGATGGTGAATGCGGCGAGTAGTGCTATTTTCATGGTGAAATTGGTTTTATGCGGTGCGGCAGCCGACGGTGAGGAGGACGTTGGCCCAGAGGGCTTGGTCGGCGGTCTGGATGGTGAGGATGTGGTCGGGGCTTTCGACGGCTTTGTAGAAGTCCCATTTCGAGACGGGCTCGATGGTGGTGACGCCGGACTCTTTGGCGAGCCGGCGAAACTCGGGCCATGCGGGGGGCTCGCCGAATTTGGCATAAGGATCATCGGCGGGGATGCCCATGGTGTTGATGATATCGATGTTCACGACGCTGAGAATGGCCTCCAGCACTTGCGCGACGGTGGGGACGCCCGGCATGAGTTGCAGGCAGACGAGCTCGGCGTTGGGGCCCATTTTGTTGACGGCGGGGTAGTTGCCATCGGTGATGAGGATCTTCGAGTGATGTCCGCCGCGCGCGATGACGCGCAGGATTTCGGGATGAAGGAGCGTGGTCTTGAGCATGGGTTATTCGGTATCTTCGGGGAGCGGCTGGCCTTTTGTTTCCGGCGCAAACGCCACGGTGACGAGGCCGATGAGGAAGATCAAACACATCGTCATGGCCGAGTAGCGGAGCGGCAACGGCTTCTCGAATCCGCCATAAACCTGCGTGCTGAGAATGGAAGAATAGAAGCTGCCCGCAGCAGCGGCGAACCGCCCGAAGTTGTAGCAAAAACTTGTCCCGGTGCTCCGGAGGCGGCTCGGAAAGAGCTCGGGCAAATAAATCGCGAACCCTGCGAAGAGGCCCAATTGCGCGGCCCCCATCAAGGGCATCATCCAGTAAGCGTCGTTGGGCGATTCCATTTTCCAATATACGAAAGCCGTTACCAGCATGGCGAAAACGAACCCGCCTGCAAACGTCGGACGACGCCCGAACGCATTCGCGAGGCGGGTGAATATCCACATGCCGACTGCGGCACCAAGCATGTTTAAAAGGTAGGCGTTCACCTTTGCCTTTTCGACCTGGGGCTTCACGATTTTATCGAGAGCGCCTTGCGCGGCTTTCGCGGCGGCTTGAAGGCCGGCGTCGTCTGCGTGGGCAGCGACGGCAACGGCGGCAGCTTTGGCTGCGGATGAAATGTCGGCGGGGGCGGTCTTCTCATAGTGCGCCTTGAAGACGTAGCTCTGGAGGTCGATGGCATACTCGCCAATCGCCCACAGCCCGACGACGCCGGTGCTGGCTATGAGCGCGCCGACGAGCAGGTTTTTGCGCCAGCGGCTTGCGCTGAGGAGGCTGGCATACGGGGCGAAGATGCTCCCTTTTGGCAGGAGCCCAGCTTCCTTGAGCTTCAGCCAAGGCTCGGGCTCTTTAAGACGTTTGCGGGTGAAGAGGATGAGAAGCGCGGGCAGGGCTCCGATGAGAAACATCCAGCGCCAGCCTTGCCCGGTGGTGATGCTTCCCGATGCTTCGAGGCTATCGAGCCCCATCTTGGCAAAACCCGCAGTCACGTTACCGATCGTGGAGAGCACTTGAAGCAGCCCAAGGCACTGCGAGCGAGCTCCGGACGGGACCGTCTCGGCGATCAACGCGACAGCGAGGCCGAATACGCCGCCGACGCCCAGGCCAGTGAGGAAGCGGAAAATCGTGAAGTCCCAGCGATTGTGGCTGAAGTAGCTCAGGCCGGTGAAAGCCGAGTAGATGAGGATGGTGATGGTGAGCATCTTCGCCCGCCCATAACGGTCGCCGAGCGCGCCGAAGATCATCCCTCCCACGCCCCAGCCGATGAGGAACCAAGCCGTCACCACTTTTCCAAACGCCTGCACTTTTGCATCCGTCGGCGGCAGTTCCATGAGCGACGCCAGCGCGGGGATGCGGGCCAGCGAGAAGAGTCGCTGATCGAGGCAGTCGAAGAACCACGCCGCCGAAGCGACGATGAAGACGAACCAATGATATGCGGTGAGTTGTTTGTACCAGGGCAGGTTGGAATCTTGAGCCATAGAAGGCGCGGACATTGCCCAGCGCGTTTGCGGCGCGCAACTCCGAATCGCTACGGCTTCGCCACGCGATAGAATCGCTGCGGGTGCAACGCCACGTCGGGGTCGGTGTAAGTCGTGATGGGGCCGCTGGCGAGGACGGTCACGGGCGTCCAAGTGATGAGGTCTTCGCTGTGCTGAACGACGTAGCTATTTCCCGCGACGCTGGGGAAAGTGATCGTCGCTTCGGCGGGGGTGTAGCTGATCGTGGCACTCGGGCGCGAGTTCGCGTCGGTATCGCTCGTGCCGAAGTACGCCTCGGCGTCGGCATAGAAGCCGTCGGCGTCGGCATCGCGGATGACGGTGAGTTGGTCCACGAATCCGGCGTCGAGGCCGGAGCGGACGAAGTCGTCTTTGATGTAAGCCCACTTCAGCGTGTGCGTCCCGGCGGGCAGTGTGAAGTTGCGCAGCGTCCAGCCGACTTCGCCTTCGATGGCGGCTTGCTCCACATCATCAATGTAGAACCGCAAGTAGTCGTAAGTCGCCTCCGACGACACGCCCCAATAGAACGAGCCTTTCGCCGGGCCTTCCACAGTCGTCGTCATCACGCTCTGCGAAAGGTCGCCGATCGCGCCGCTGCGCGCGGCATCCTGACCGTCGTGCGAGTAGAGCGTCTGCGGTGCCCAGAAAACAGCGCCCGTCGTCACGAACGTCTGCCCCGGCGCATCCACCGCAGCGGCCAGCCCATCGGATAAAGAGCCGACGTTGATCGTCAGCGTCGCGCTTCCTGTGCCGAAAGTGTTCGTCGCCTGGATCGTCACAGCGTGCGTGCCGACGGCGGGCAGCGTCCCCGAGATAAGTCCGGTCGTCGGCGAAATCGCCAGCTCCACCGGCAAGCCCGTCGCCGCGAAGCTCGTCGGCGCATTCGTCCCAGTGACTTGGTAGCGGAACGGCACGCCCGCATACGCGCTCACCGTCGCGCCCGACACCACGGGCGGCGTGGTTATCGGCGTCAGCGCGACTTCATCGATCCACCCAGCATCCGAGCCCGACGTGACGATCTCATCCTTGAAATAATCGAAGTCCACATTGTGCGCGCCGGGGCCGACAGCATACGACACCGTCGCCCAATCTTGCTCGCCGCTGATGTAGGCGCGGATGACGCCATCCACGACGAAGATGAGGTAGTCGTAGTTCGCCTCCGACGACACTTTCCAGCGGAAGGAAATCGTCGTCGGCCCGTTCACCGTCAGCTCCATCCCTGCAAATTCATTGTGCGTGATCGCGCCGCTCTGCGCCGCATCTATGCCGTCGTGCGTCGTCGTCGCTTGGGAAAACCAATTACTGTCGCCAAAAGGAACGAGCTTATCCGAGGTCGGCAACTCCACCGCCGTCGAGAGCGCAGGGTCTGCGCCGAGCACTTGAAATACCGCAAACTCCGTCGTCGTCCCCGTCGCGTTCGTCGCGCTGATGTTTCCGAAATAAACTCCTGCGCCGCCTGTCGGCTCGCCCGTGATTGCGCCCGTCGTCGTGTTCACGGTCACGCCCGGCGGCAGGCCGAGCGCGTCGTAGGCCGTGGGGAAATTCGACGCCGTGATTTGATGCGCCAGCACCGCGCCCTCGCGCATCGCGATGCCGAGGCTCGATGTGATGACTGGCAGCGGCAGCGGCCCCGTCGCGGTCGCGCCGTAGAAAGTGATCGTCGCCGCGTCGAGCGTGCCGACATCGCCCACGGTCGCGTCCACTGCGCGCAGCGTCCAGTTTCCCTCCGAGCGTTCGCCCCAAAAGTGCGTGCTCGAAAACGTCCAGTCGAGGTTTGCCCCGCTGTCGTTCAGCCGCGAACGCGCCAGCCGCGAAGTCATCCCGCTCGGCGAAGTCAGCACCCATTCGATGTTGCCGCGATATTGATGCGTCGCATTCACATGCACCGTGACGTGCTCCACGCGCAAGCTGTCCACCGCCGCGACGGCGAACGTGTGCGAGGCTCCGGTGCTGCTGCCATCCGGGATTTCTAAAGCGAGCGCCGGGGCGGAAATGGCGTGCGTTTGCAGCGCGGCGAGATTCGTCCAGCCCACCGCCATCGTCGTCGCCGCCGTCGCGTCGATGAGCCCCGCGCCATACTTCACATTGAACTGAAACCCCGCGCCGTTCGTCGCCCAGCCGCCGTTGTCCGTGTCTATTTTCCTAGAAGTCCTCACGAGGATTTCCTGCACGTCGCGATAGCCGAGCGCGGGGTTCGCTTCGAGCATCAAAGCCACGACGCCCGAGACGAGCGGAGTCGCCGCCGAAGTCCCGCCGAAGGTCCGCGTGAAGTCCGCGCTCGCATAGTCCGAGCCGCCGCCCGCGTTGTAGCCCGTGGTGCCCACGCGGTCTGTCGTCGTCACGCCTTGCGTGCCGCCGTTTGATGGAGCGCAGACCAAAATGTTCGCGCCCGGCTCGCTGTAATACGCCTGCCGCCCCGCGTCTGTGATTGCCGAAACCGCCATCGCGTAAGGCGAGTTTGCCCAGCCATCGTAGTTCGAGTCATCGCCGCTTTGGTTCCCATTTCCCGCCGCCCACACGAACACCGTGCCGTGTCCGTCGCGGCCCGTCGCCGTCGCATCGGCCAGCGCAGCGATGCCCAGCGGTCCCGGCCCGCCCGCGCCGAATCCCCCATCGAACGGCCCCCAGCTATTGCTCTTCACCGCGATGATGTCCTTGTGCCAAGCATAAGCATCCGCCTCATCCAAATCCGAAATCGGCCCCGCAATCAGCCGCATCCCCACGAGCGTCGCGAGCGGCGCGGAGCCCGTCCCACCCAGCGCATTATCCCCTCGCGCCGCCGCCACACCCGCGCACGAAGTTCCGTGAAAATCCCCCGCGCCCGGCGACGGATCATTATCCAGATCATTAAAGTCACGGTCGTTCACCGTGTCCGCATTGGGCGACAAGTCCGGGTGCGCGACCTCCATTCCATCGTCCACGATCCCGATGCGGACGCCCGCGCCCTTCCACGAATCCCACGCCGTCACCACGTTCGCATCAACCCCCAGCGTCCCGCCATTTTGCCCCGTGTTACGCAAGTGCCATTGATAGCCGGGGTTCGCCGCATTGTAGGAAAAGAGCGGATCATTCGGCACGAAACGCCGAAATTGCTGCCGCGCCAGCATCGGTTCCGCCGACACCACGCCCGCCGTTTTGCGCAGCCGCGCCGCGCCGCCCAGCGCCACATCCGCCGCGCCATCGAGCGTCACCACCGTATATTTCCCCCGCACCTCCGCCGCGACGAAACCCGGAGCCCCCGCCACGTCCACACCCGGCGCAGCCTCCACCAGAACGCGCTTTGTCAGCCAACGACGACTCCCCTCCCCTTGCGGCGCACCCTTTGGATAAAGCACCCACTCACCCTTCTTCCCCAGCTCATTCGCAGCGCGATCATACTCCTTCCCTGCGACGACGATCTGGGCATGGGCTGAATCGCCGAGGATGATGAGAAAAAGGAGTGAAAGGAAAGAAACGCGCATAGTTGGAGACGAGGTAAGCGGCGCGAAGATGACACGCCGGGGAGAAAGTTCCACAGCATATTCCGGCACGTGGATTGCGCCAGCAGCCCTCCTCAATCTGCCGTCGCAGCTTTCAACAGCTCTCGCGCAATCTCGCGCAACTCCTTATCGGGGTCCGAAGTCACAGCTTGGCGGAGGTATGCCTTCGCGGCAGGGGTGCTAAATTGGATGAGCCCATCAAGAGCGGCACGCCTCACATTGCGCGCTTGGCCGCTGAGAGCGCTACCGAGGAGTGCGACTTTCGCGGCGGCGTCGGTGTCATGGTCAGTCTCGGCAATGGCTCCGATGAGGGCTTCGCGGACGTTTGGGTGACGCTCGTTTTTCCACAAGCGCATGACCTCGGAGAGGGAGGCTGGAGTGTCTATGGAGACGAGCGCGCAGATGGTCTGAGCGCGCTCGGCAGGGTCGCTGGTCTGGTGGATTTCGCGGACGAGTTCCTCCGGCGTAATGGTGGGAACGGGCGAGGCTTTCGCAGGCTGGACGTCGTCACCGCTCGTTGACTTGGGCTGGGACGCTTCGGCGATGGTCGGGGTTGGGGAAAAAGAGCGCGTGCTTTGAACTCGGCTCGCTTCCACGGGCGATGGATGAGCGGGAGGAATCGCGTCGGGCGTGAGCCACCACGCGGCGATACCGATGATCGCAACGGATGCCGCGATGAGTGCATAAATAGTAATGTTTCGGGATTGACTCACAGTGCCTGAATAGCTCCGATTCTCGCACTCTCACAAATAAAAAGCAAACCGCCCGGCCTTCGCATCCGATACTCTACAAGACATCACGTCTTCGCCTTTCAGAACCACTTCCCAGAACAACAACAAAACAACCAAGACCAATGAAAACCAGAATACTAAAATCACTCGCTGCGGCAGCAATGCTCGGCCTCACATTCACGCCTGCCATCGTCCGCGCTTCGGACCATGCGGACTCACCGACAAACGCAGGCGACCAAGGCGCGGACCTCGCAGACCTCTACGCGTTCCTCGACCCGAACGACAACGAACAGGTCATCCTGATCAACACCATTCGCGGCTTCATCGTTCCCGGTGAAGCGGGCAACTTTGCCTTGTTCGACGAGGATGTGCGCTACACGTTCCAGATCGAGAATACGGGCGACTCCAAGCCGGATTTCTTCATTGATGTGAACTTCAACGGACGCCAAGTCCCGCCGGTGCAGGTCAAAGGAGCCGTGCCAAATATCCCAGGCTTCGACGTGCCACGCACGAGCCAAGACGCGCTCATCTCCTTCCGGGGGAAAGTGCCTGCAAATCTCGCAGGCGTAAAAGGCCGCGCCCACGCCCCCGTCACACAGCCGACGCTGGCCGCCGCACCGCTTGCGGAGACACTCACGGACCTCGCCAACGCGAAAGGCGATTCGCTGAACATCAAGTTCTTCGCAGGCGAGCAGGACGATCCGTTCTTTTTCGACATCCCGGCCTTCGTGCGGTTCGCGGTGACTGCACGGGCAGCGACAGCGGGGACTGGTGCGCTCGACCCAACACTCCTCAACCGTGGCCGCGACACCTTCGCGGGCTACAATGTGATGTCCATCGCCATGCGGATGCCCGCCTCGATCCTTCGCGGCACGGGGACTGAAGCCCCGACGAAAATCGGCATCTCCTGCACGGCTTCCCGCAAGACGGAGCGCTCCGTGAAGGGCGATAAAGTCGGGAGCGGCGGCTACACCACGGTGGACCGCGAAGGACTTCCCGGCGTGAACGCGCTATTTATCCCATACAACCGGAAGAACGCCTTCAACGGCGGGACAACAATTGACGACGGGAAAGGCGCATTCTACGGCGACATCGGCGGAACACTCACGGCCCTCGGCACAAACGCTGAAAACATCGGCACTCTCGCGAGTGTCGTCGGCCTGCCACCGGTATTCCCGATTCCAAAGGGCGGCGCACAGGGCGGCGGCGACATGCTGCGCCTCGAAACCGACGCCGCAGTGGCTCCGAACACAGGCTCGGGTGCAAACGGCTTCCCCAATGGCCGTCGCCCCGCAGACGACGTGATTGACATCGTGCTCGGCCTCGTGACGAACGGAGCCATCACGACGGGCGACAATGTGAACGCGAACGACGTGGCCTTCCGCACCGTCTTCCCATTCCTCGCACCGCCAAACCAGCCGCTCGCGAATGGCGCGATGGATAACACGAAAAACTAACTCGGCTCACTGCTGAAACCTCATCTCCGTGCCGGCTGCATTGCAATGATGCAGCCGGCACGGTCTATTTTATAGCCATGAACTGCTTCCAATCTATCGCCGCGACTTTGCTGCTGCTTTCACTCCAACTACCCGCGCAGGAGGGGCTGCGTTTTTTGGAAAAGCGGATCGCCGAAGACCCGGACGACTTTGTCGCGCAGACGCAATACGGCTCGCGCTGTCTCGATGAACTCCGCGACACAGGCCGCATGGAGTGGCTCGCCCGCGCCGAGGCGGCGAAGAGAGCGGCGTTCAAAGGAATCACGCTGGAACAGAATCCCAGCGGCGTCTTGCTGGAAGGGAAAATCGCCCTCGCCAGCCACCGATTCGCTGATGCGCTGGCGACGGCGCGGCTGTATCGCGAATTGCAGCCGGAGAAACCGGCGGGCTTGCGGCTGCTGTTCGATGCGCAGTTCGAAACCGGCGAATACGACGCGGCGGCTGCGACGCTCGGTTTACTCGAAAAAGCCCAGCCACACAGCGTGGACGTCGCATCGCGCTGGATGCGGCTGGCGTCGATTCATGGCCGCGTGGACGACGCAGTGCGCGCGGCGGATGAGTGTATCGCGGTGGCGAAAGCGCTGACGCCTTCGCAGCCGCAGATGCTCGCGTGGTGCCTCGTCCAACGTGGGGAGTTTGCGTTTCGCATGGGCGATTTCCCCACAGCAGATGAGCACTACACCGCAGCACTGGCCGTCGTGCCGCGCGGGTGGTCGGCGCAGGAACACCTCGCCGAACTGCGCGCCGCACAGGAGCGCCCCGATGAAGCACTGGCGCTGCTGGGCGAAGCCATCACGGCGACCGACCGACCGGAGTTGTTCCAGGCGGCGGGCGATGTCGCAGCGACCGCCGGGCGGGCAGACTTAGCGGAACAATCGTATGCGCAAGCCCTCGCTCGATACGTTGCTGGCGGGACGCTCTACCGGCATCACCTCGCCGGGTTTTACTGCGATGCGAAGCCGGACTACCCCACCGCAGTCGCGCTCGCCAAGGCAGACGTCGCGCAGCGCAAAAGTATCGCTGCATTCGACGCGCTGGCCTGGGCGCTTTATCTCAACGGGGAGCTCCAAGACGCCCGCGCTGCGGCAGAGCGCGCAATCGCCACGGGCACGCTCGACTCCCACATCCTCCGCCACGCGGGATTGATCTCCATCAGCAACGGCGACCTTGCCCGAGGGCGGGAGCTGATTCAGAAATCCGCCGCCGCAAACCCCCGGCAGCAAACTTTCCACTTCCACCGATGAACGCTCGGTTGCTCCTCCTCATTTGTCTCATCGTCGCCTCCTGCGCATCCGCCCACCCAGTCGCACAAGGGTCGATGGAACTAACGGTTCACGCCGACCGCATCGCTCTTCGCGCATACGTTTCTAACGAACAAATCCTCGTCCACGCGGGCTTCGCAAAAGAAGCCCCAGCGACCCTCGACGCGGCATTTGCCGACCACGGCGAATACCTTCTCTCGCACATCTCACTAGCCGCGGATGGAGCGAATCTCAAAGGAACCGTAGCGGGAAAAAACATCCCGCAGGACCGCACGGTGAAGGGATTCACGGAGTTCGACCTCACCTTTCCTATCGCCTCGCCACCCCGCGAACTTCAGCTCCGGCAGTCCATTCTCAACGAGATCGAGTTCGCGCTCGGGAATCCTTGGGAGGCCACATTCCTCATGCGAATCAGCGACGCCAGCAAGGGCGCCCCGGCGCTCGTGGCGGAAAAACTTTTCACGCACCGCGAGCCGCTCAGCGTGAGCCTCGGCACGGTGGCGAGCGGCGGGATATTTTGGGAATATCTGCGCCACGGCTTCCACCACATCCTCGCAGGCTGGGACCATCTCCTCTTCGTCACCGCCCTCGTCTTGGCCACGCGGCGCTGGCGCGAACTCATCGCCGTCGTCTCCGTCTTTACCTTGGCGCACAGCATCACGCTCGTGCTCTCCGTGTGCGACATCGTCCGACTCTCCTCGCGCATCGTCGAGCCGATGATCGCCGCGAGCATCGTCGTCGTCGCTTTGCAAAACGCCCTGCGTCCCGCCGCCGCTCACGGCTGGTCGCGCCTCGCGCTGGCGTTTGGCTTTGGGTTGTTTCACGGACTCGGCTTTGCGGGCGGGCTACTCGATGCCATGCAGAGGCTTCCCGGTATCTCGCTCGGCGCGGCGCTCGGCGGATTCAGCATCGGCGTGGAGCTTGGCCATCAAGCCGTTGTCATTCCCGTCTTCGCTGTGCTGCTGCTCATCCGCGCATTGGTCAAAACGGACGAGGCCCGCGAACGCTCCAGTCTCCACATCCTTCGCGGCGGCTCGGCGCTCATCGCCTTGGCCGGGACAGCCTACCTCGTTGCCGCACTGCGCGGCTAACTCTCGGGGAGGACCTGCGAAGCGAGGCGGTCCACTCCCTCACGGGCGAAATCGCTCGCGGGGTAGAGCTTCTGCGCTTTGAGGTAATGTGAAAGGCTGGAGCCGACTTGGGACTTCTTCTCCAGCTCTTCGGCGGTGCGGATGGTCTTTACGAAATCGCTCGCCCGCGTGGTCATGTCGGCGCGGCGTTGGTTCAGCGCGCCGTCGTCGGGGAATTTCGCCCACGTCTTTTCAAGGTTCTCCCAAGCTCCGGCGTGGTTGCCTTGGCGGGCCATCTCGTCGGCAGTGAGGACGGAGCGTTCGATGGCTTCCATGTCGGCCATGATTTTCTCGAGCGTCACTTTGCGCTCCGGGTTGATGACGACGGCTGCGATGAACCGCAGCTTGTCGTTCCAAATCTGCCGATGGTTGCGCTGGCTCACGAGCTGGTCGAACTCCAGCAGCGTCTTCTGCATCACGTCGCCCTGTTTATTGAGTTGGCCGAAGACCTCTTTGTATTCCGGGTTGCCGGGCCAGATCATCGCGGCCTCGGTGAGGTTCTTTTCTAAAGCGGCCTGATCGTTGTTCAGCGCGGCTTTGCGGGCGAGGGCGAGCTTGCCGCCGGCTTCGATCTTCGCGCCTTCGATGCGGGCGGTGGGCTTCGAGTCGTCGAAGTCTGAGGCGGCTTCCTTCATCTCCTTCACGAGCTTTTCCGCGCGCTCATAATCGCGCACATCAATCGCCGAGATGAGCTGAAATCCCTTCTGCGAAAAGCTCAGGCACTTCCGCTTTTGCTCGCGGGGGATGAGGCGCACTTCGGGCATGTATTCGCCGGTGACGAACGACTCTTGGAGCCGGTTCGTCGCGCTGTAAATCTCCCCTTTCTCCACGAGGAAAGCGAACGACCGGGAGCCTTCGCGGATGTCGCGGATGGCTTCGTTGGCCATCGAGTCGAGGATGCTCACCGTGGGCGGAGTGCCAGTGCTTTTCTGGAAAAGGTCCATCGCATCCTTGCCGAGATTCAGCTTCGTATCGCCATCGGTAAAAAGAGCGCGGTAGAAGCGCGAGGCCATCAGCACATGCTGGAAGCGGCGCTGGAGGAAGTACTGCACCATCAGCCCCTGGAACTCCACTTTCGCCTGAAGCTCCGACAGCTCCCGCTTCACTTGGTTCGCCTTCGTCACCGCTTCGCCCTCGACGATGCGCTTGGTGATGGACGCCATGCGAATATCAGAATCAGTCACGCCTGCGCTGTTCGCATTCGCCGCGCGCGGCGGCTGGTTGCCGCCTCGTGCCACGCCGCCTGCGGCCTTCGGCTGCTTCTCCAGCTCCTTGTCTTTCGCGGCCATCTGGAGGTTCCATTCCTGGCGCTTGCGCTCCGTCTCCAGCGCCTCATTGGCCATCACGAGACGGCCTTGATTGCGCTGCGACTGCCAGACGGAATAAACCGCATCCGCCAGCGAAGAGCACAGCCGCGCATCAATGTCGTACCGCGCGGCGTAAGGCAGGAGCTTAAACGCGGCGTCCACATTTTGCGGCGTCGCCTGGCCCGGCTGGAGCAGAGTGAGCACGCGGTCGATGTAGGCGCGGTATTCCGTATCTTCCTTCGACGTCGCCTCGGGCGCATTCAGGTATTTCTCGAACCGCGCTTGAAAGACCCGGTTGTTCGCCACGTTCCAATTCTTCCCGTTAAAAGTCATCACCTCCGAGCCGGGGTCGAGCACCGGCACCTCCTGCCCAAACGGCGACTGCGCGGGCTTCGCGCTGCTGCTGGCGGGCGGAGCCGTCTGGCCGATGGGAGCGGAAGTCGCCGCCGGAGCAGGCGAAGCGGTCGGCGCGTCGGGCACTTGCGCTTGGGCGAGGCTTGCGGCGAATACTGCGGCGAGGATGCGTGGAGCTGGGTGGTTCATATCGTGTGATGTTTAAACTTTTTTCGCCTCCATTGCTTTGAGCACGCCTTTGTCGCCGACTTCGACTTTGAAAAGGAAACGCTGCCCCTTCTGGATATTCACATCCCGCAACTCAGCGGGCACGAGCAGGCTCACGGGCTCCCCGTTCACCTCCACCGTAAACAGCCGCGCGCTCTGCACAAAGCGCAGTTGGTCCCCCACCACAGCCTCCATCTTATAGGTGTTCCCGCGCAGCGAATTCGAGTTCTGCATATAGTCGCCCACGGGGAAAACCGTCAGCGTCCGATAAGGGTCCGTCACCCCTCCCTTGAGCATAAATCCGCCCGCGATCGCCCCCGCAGCAATCACTGCAACAACGATGAACCATATTGGATTTGTGGATGAACTGGCGCGTCTAGCCATGCCCCGACGCTATGAGCCGATGCCGTGCTTGGCAAAAGATTTTCCCGTTATTCCGTCGCGGCGCTTCTTTACCCGTGCAAAACGCCCTACTCCGACTCCGGCGCGTGCATCTCGAAGCGCGGGATTTTCACCACCACCGGCTGCCCCGCCTCCGTGATGCCGATGAATGCCCCCTCCGCCGCACTGTCCACGGAAATGACGTGGTAGCTGTTGTAAGAAAAACTCTCACCCGGCTCCAGGCGCGGCGTTTTCCCCACCACGCCATCGGCTTCCACCACGATCGTCTCCCCCGCGACATCCGTGACCACCCATTTTCGCCCCCGAATCGTCACCGTCTCTGCCGACCGATTGTGAATGGAGATGAAGTAGGCGAAAGGGAACGGCTTATCCGGCGGCGCATCGAGGTGCGGCATGAACGCGACACGGTCCACGGAAACAGTAAGTCCAGTCAGTTCAGCAAACGAAGCAGGCATGGGCAGCCTTATGCGCCGCGCAGCGGACCGTGGCAAGCGCGCAGGCACTCCAGCACCCGAGCGCCCCGATTTTCGCCCATCCGGCGAAGCGATCGCCCTGCACCGTTCCTCCCGGCAAATCCCGGCATCCTCACCGCGTAAACCCGAACGCCGCGAATGAAACCGCAGATGAACGCGAACCTTCGCAGAAATTGCTGTTCGCGAATGCTCTGAGGCGACGGACATTTCTCATCCGCACCAAAATTTCCAACTCCCGCTTATCTGCGTTGATTTGCGCGTATCTGCGGTTTCAAAAGCGGCGTTCCGGCAAAAAAGCCCCCTTCCCTCCCCCATCGCCGCAAAACTATTTTCAATTATTTTCACCCAAAGTGATACGTTTTGCCCAAAAATTTCGCATGTATAGATGTGAGAACATTTATTCCGACCGAAAACTCAACCGAGCAACGCCCAAAAACTCGTGACCCATCGACCGCCGTCGGTCGCCCCCTCCCGCCGGACCCCACCCGCGAATCGCTCATCGCGACCATCGAGGCGCTGCTCATCGGGTTCGAGACCATGGCCGCCCAGCTTCAACAGCTCGAAACACAACTCAAGTCGCACGGCTCCGCCCCCCAATGACCCCACGCCTCTCCAGTTCCGCCGGGCTCTCACACGCAGTCGTCAGGCTATCACCGGCAGTCGTCAGGCTATCATCGGCAATCGTCAGGCTATCCGGCGCAGTCGTCGGGCTGTCGTCGGCAACCATCGGACAATCCGGCGCGATTGCCGGACGATGCGGCGCAGCCTCCGGACGATCCCCGGCAGTCGTTGGTCGATGCGGCGGGATTGCCGGACGATCACCTGCAACCGTTGGGCGGTCAGGCGCAATCGCCGGACCGTCATCGGCAATCGCCGGACGCTCAGGCGGGATTGTCAAAAACCAAGGCGGGATTGCCGGAAACCAAAACGCAGCGTCCAAACGCCAAAACGCAGTCGCCGGAAGCCCATCGACATTAGCCGGAAGTCCTCGCGCACAACACTTTACGCAAAACTCACCAAAACAACCCGGAAAAGCCTCCGAAGAATGTTCCACGTTCCACGGATGGCCGCTCCACCAACAAAAAACAAACAAACAAAACACACATCATGAATAAACGCCTCGCCGCAAAACTCGACATGTATCGCTCCGTCGCCGACATCCGCACCGGAGCCAACGTAGCCCTTATCGGCTCCATCGCCGCCCTCAACGACAGCTTCACCTCGCACATCGCAACCATCGCCATGATCGAGTCGCTCGACCTTGCCCGCTCCGGATTTGCCGTCGGCGGCGCCGCCGCCAAAACCCTCGCCCGCACCCAGCTCGAATCCAGCATGGGAGAAGTGGACGGCATCATCACCGCCTACGCCGCCGCCACCTCCAATGCCGACCTCCTCGCCCAAGTGAACAACGAAATCAGCGACATCGAAGCAATGGCCGACGAAACCCTGCGCGTCCACGCCACATTCCTCATCGGAAAAATCGCCGAACCCGGCCAGCCCGCCGCGCTCCTCCCCTACGGCCTGAGCCCCGCCAAAGCCACGCTCCTCGGCCAGCGCTACACCACATTCCACGGCCTCATCAACCTCCCCGACGAACGCGCCCAGCAAGAAAGCGCCTACATCCAGCTCATCGAAGCCCAGTTCGAGTCCGCCGACCTGCGCCTCGACCTCATCATGGACAAACTCATGCGCCAATTCCGCGAAACCCAACCCGCCCTCTACCTCACCTACAAAGAATCCCGAGTCATCAACGACGCCGCCGGCGGCGGTGGTGGCGGCGGCGGAAGCAGCAGCAGCTCCACCAGCAGCGAATCCAGCGGAAGCAGTGGCGAACCGTCGTCGAGTAGCGAGTCGAGCAGTAGTAGCGCATAGAAGTGGACGCCATCGAATGACCGAAACGAACGATGCGCCGTGCCGCGAACGGGCTGAAAGCCCAAAATGTAATAGCCCAGGGGCAGCGACGAAGGAGCGCATCCCTGGGTACGCATCCCAAACGAGTATGAGCCCTGTAAGGGCGGCATCCTCCGCGTGGCCACCATTTTAATCGCGCCCTTACAGGGCTTATCCCTTTTATCCCATGTGACCCAGGCCTGCGCTCGTGCCTCGCTTGCCTGGGCTATTACATTGCCGGGCCTTCGGCCCTCCGTACATCGCACATCACGCGCCACACGTCGCATCTTCAAATCGCATCTCGACCCATAAACGCAAACCGATAAACACAAACGCCGATAATCCAAACCACCAACGCACCATGAGCCAATCTCTGTTCATCGTCCCCGTCCACGTCGTCTTCAGCACCAAAGGCCGCCGCCCTTTGCTCCGCGACGAAGAACGTGGCGAACTCCATGCCTATATCACCGGCATCCTGCATAACCACGATTGCCCGTTGCTGGAGATCAACTCCGTCGCCGACCACATCCACATCCTTTTCGCCCAATCCAAAAACCACGTCCCGGCCAAAATCATGGAGCATGTGAAAACGGGCTCATCGAAATGGATCAAAACGAAAGCCGCGTGGTATGGCGACTTCGCATGGCAGGGCGGATACGGCGAATTCGGCGTCTGCAACACCCACACCGAAGCCGTCCGCCAATACATCCGCAACCAACCCGAGCATCACAAAAAAGAGGATTTCCAAACCGAGTTCCGCCGCATCTGCGAGAAGAATGGCGTGGCGATTGATGAGCGGTATGTGTGGGATTGAAACACGCCCATGAACGCAATCCGCCCAGCGCCGAAGGCGCGCAATGTAATAGCCCAGGCAAAGCGAGGAACGAGCGCAGGCCTGGGTCTGCGGTCCGACACGAACTATCAGCCCTGTAAGGGCGAAATTGTTCGCGTGGCTTGCGGTTTGATTTCGCCCTTTCAGGGCTCATCGCATTTCTTCGATGCGACCCAGGGATGCGCTCGTTCCTCGCTGCCCCTGGGCTTTTACATTGCCGGGCCTTCGGCCCTCCGCGCCGCCGCGATTCCAGCGCCGAAGGCGCGCAATGTAATAGCCCAGGCAAAGCGAGGCACGAGCGCAGGCCTGGGTCTGCGCGCCCGCAAGAACCATGAGCCCTGTAAGGGCGGCATCCTTCGCGTGACTCGCGATTTGATTCCGCCCCTACAGGGCTCATCGCATTTCTTCGATGCGACCCAGGGATGCGCTCCTTCGTCGCTGCCCCTGGGCTATTACATTGCCGGGCCTTCGGCCCTCTACGCCGCCACACCGAACACCGGGCCTTCGGCCCTTCGCGACCATCACGGTTGTCCGGTGCTGCACAATCATCGTGGGCATTCGGCACTTTGCTTATGACTTCACAACGACTCGACTCTCTCCCCGCTTACGAACGCGCCGGTCGCCGCGTGGTATTCGGCGAACTGGCCGGGGAGCGCGGGCCGCTTTTTCCCAAGGCGCCGGAGTGTGGGGTGGTGGTGGGGACGTTTGCGGGGGTGGCTTATGTGCATCTGCAATTGGAGGCGCGGCGGCGGTATTATCCCGGCGTGCCGCTTCTGGTGCATGATGATGGCAGTCCGGTGTCGGGGCGACTGGCGGAGTTGTGCGAGTCGTATGGGGCGGATTTTGAGCGGAACACGTCGCGGCTTCCGCCGTGCAAGGGGGATCTGTCGGCGTTTGCGGGCGGTTTCGTCTGGGCGCGGGAGCGCGGGGTGGAGGTGCTGCTCAAGCTGAGCCGGCGGTTTGTGCCGCGGTGCGACTGGCGGGATTCGCTCGGGCGGCTGGCGCTGGCTTCGCAATACGCGACGTTTTGCTCGTGGACGACGTCGTTCAATTTCGGCTTTCGCACGGAGTGTGTGGCGATGGCGGTGGAGGAATGGTGGCGGCTGGGGCTGGTGGGGGAGGTGGCGCTGCGGATCGGGGAGCCGGGGGAGCCGTTTGTGGAGGGGTTCATGCACGATCTCGCGCGGCGGGCGGCGCGGGCGCGCTGCGCGGCGGCGCGGGAATACGATGCGCGCACGGGGGAGCGTCCGCCGGAGCGCAACGGCTACGCGGTGTGGGACTGGATGGGGACGGATCGGAAGGCGCGGACGAAGAAATTCCTGTGGCACGATTGGGCGTCGCCGGAGGATTACCGCGCGCTGGGGGCGAGGTGGGGGCTGCCGTATGGATTCGCGGAGTATGCGGATGCGAACGGGGGATGCGGGAGCAGGGCATGAAGCCGCACTTTAGGCCCGCGAAATGCGCGAAACTGCGCGAAAGAATGGGTGCGGAAATTTTCGCGACTTTTCGCGCTTTTCGCGGGCTGCCATGAAACCGCGCCGTTTGCTGCTGCGGAATCGTCAGTCGCCGGGGGATGTGGTGATGCTGACGGCGGCGGTGCGCGATTTGCATGCGCAGCATCCGGGCCGGTTCATCACGGCGGTGGATACGACGGCGATGGCGCTGTGGGACCACAATCCGCACGCGCGGCGCTGGGACCGGGTGGCGGATGCGGGGAGCTGGGAGGCGGTGGAATGCGGGTATCCGCTGATCGCGCGGAGCAATACGGGGCCGTGGCATTTCATCCACGGGTTTCATCATTTCCTCGCGGAGCGTCTGGAGGTGCGGCTGGAGCCGGGGGCGTTTCGCGGCGATGTGCATCTGTCGCCGGAGGAGAAGGCGATGCCGTCGGCGGTGCCTGTGCCGTTTTGGATCGTGGTGTCGGGCGGCAAGCGGGATTTCACGACAAAGTGGTGGGACCCGGCGCGGATGCAGGCGGTGGTGGACCATTTCGCAGGGCGCATCCTTTTTGTGCAGACGGGGGAGGCGGGGCATCATCATCCGCCGCTGCGCGGTGTGCTGGACCTGCGGGGGAAGACGGACACGCGGGAGTTTGTGCGGCTGATGTATCACGCGCAGGGCGTGGTGTGTCCGGTGACATTTGCGATGCACCTCGCGGCGGCGGTGGAAACACGCGGGCCGGGGCCGAATCGTCCGTGCGTGGTAGTGGCGGGCGGACGCGAACCGGCGCAGTGGGAGGCGTATCCGCATCACCAATACATCCATACGAACGGCGCGCTGCGCTGCTGCGACAACGGCGGCTGCTGGAAGGCGCGCACCGTGCCGCTGGGCGATGGGGATGCGAAGGACGCGAGTCTTTGCGTGGATGTGGTGGGTAATCTCCCGCGCTGCATGGATATGATTTCGGCGGAGGATGTGATCGGTCGGGTGGAGATGTATTTTCGCGGAGGGGCGGTGGAGTTCCTGACGAAGGAGCAGGCTGCGGCAAGTGCGCAAGCATTTCACTTTCCCCGCGCGCGGCGATCCGGCATTGCTGGGCGATGAATCTACCAGTGGTGATGACGATTGCGGGCTCCGATAATAGTGCGGGAGCGGGAGCCCAAGCGGACTTGAAGGCGATGAGCGCGCTGGGCGTTTATGCCGTCACGGCCATCACTTGCGTGGTCGCGGAAGTGCCGGGGAAGGTGAGCGCCATCCAGCCCATCGACCCCGCAATCGTGGCGGAACAAATCCGCCTCCTCTTTGAAGCATACCCCATCGCCGCGATGAAAACCGGGATGCTCTACTCGCGCGAAATCATGGAGCGCGTCGTGGGCGAACTCCGCAGCCAGCGGGCGCTGCCGCCGCTCATCGTGGACCCCGTGATGGTGGCCACCAGCGGGGCGTCGCTGCTGAAAGGGGACGCCGTCGCTTACTATAAAGAGGCGCTCTTTCCCCTCGCCACGCTGGTCACGCCGAACGTCGATGAAGCGCAAGTCCTCGTCGGGCGTCCCATTTCCACGGTCGGCGAGTTGCACGCCGCGGGCCTCGAACTCGTAGATCAATACGGCTGCGCATTTCTGATGAAAGGCGGGCACCTCCGCGGAGAGGTGGCTCTCGACTTCCTTATTACGGCCGACGGCGCGACGAGCGATTTTAGAGCGCCATTTATCCCCGGCGTGAGCACGCACGGGACGGGCTGCACGTATAGCGCGGCAATCGCGGCTGGCATTGGGTTCGGGCTCGATCTTGAGGCTGCGGTGGGAGAGGCGAAAATGCTCGTTAGCACTGCTATCGCTCGCTACCTCCGCTGGCAGCGCGCAGACGGGACAAACACGGACGCGCTGCACCATTTCGCAGGTATTTTGGGTGATTGAGCACAAAAAAGCAGAATTACGTTTGACACCCCTTGCGTGGGCTTCTAGGTTCCGCGCTCTTTTTCAGAGACTAAATGAGGACTATTTCAGCGAAAGCAAACGAAGTTACACGCAACTGGTGGGTCATTGACGCCGCCGATCAAATTCTTGGACGCGTCGCGGCGAAAGCTGCGAACTTGCTCCGGGGCAAAGAAAAGGCGATCTTTACGCCGCACGTAGATACCGGCGATTTTGTCGTCATTATCAATGCGGAAAAGGTCCGCCTCTCCGGCAAAAAGGAGACGGCGAAGAGCTACATGAGCTTCTCCGGCTTCGTCGGTGGCCACAAGAGCGAGACCGTAAAGGCCCGCCGCGCCCGCCGCCCCGAACTCATCGTCGAAGGTGCCATCAAGGGAATGATTCCCCACACCCGCCTCGGACGCGCCCAAATCACCAAATTGAAAGTGTATGCCGGCCCGAGCCATCCGCACGTCGCGCAGGGTCCTGTCGCCATCGCCAAAGTCCGTTAATCTCGAATTTTAAAAAGACAATGTCCCAATCCACCATTACCGCAACCGGACGCCGCAAGACCTCCATCGCACAAGTCCGCATGAACGCAGGCACCGGCAAGATCGTCGTGAACGGTCGCCCTTATGACGAGTATTTCGCAGTCGTCGCCAACCAGAGCGCAGTCCTCCGCCCGCTCGAAGTGGCCCAGAGCCGCAACCTGTTCGACATCTCCGTGAACGCCTGCGGCGGCGGAACCTCCGGCCAAGCTGGAGCCATCAGCCTCGGCATCGCCCGCGCCCTTCTCCAAGTGAACGCAGAACTGCGCCCCGCTTTGAAGAAAGACGGCCTCCTCACCCGTGACCCGCGTATGAAAGAGCGCAAAAAGCCCGGCCAACCCGGTGCCCGCAAGCGCTTCCAGTTCAGCAAGCGTTAAAAGATTTCTCCGGAACCGTTCTCACCCAACGGATTCCTACTAGAAGCCCGCGTCGTGCGACCCCAAAGATTGCACGACGCGGGTTTATTTTTGTACTGATTCTTCCTCGGCAGCCGTTCATCCCGAACGCCGCGATTGTCGTCCGCAGATTGCGCAGATTCCGCAGATTTACGGAACTGGAAGCCGTTCCGAGTTGGGACGGTTTTGTCCCGCTCTTGATTGGCACACGCCCCTCAATATCTGTAATCTGCGGACCAAAAGGCGGCGTTCGGGTTCAATGCAGCGATTGTCGTTTTCCATACTAAACTCTCCTGCCCGCACTGGTTGTTCAGCGCGTGGGCGCGACTTTCACCGTCAATCGCGCTTTAAACCACATATTGAATGAAGAAACTCCTTAAATTCCTGCTGCTCACCGCCGTCATCGGTGGCGCGGGTTGGTATGCCAACTCGAAGCAATGGTTCGGCCTTATCCCTGCGAAAGCCGACTCTAGCCAAACGACCGACAACCCGACCGCTCGCGCGGAGGTCCGCAGCATTGATTTCTCCGTCCAAGTCAGCGGCGATGTCTCTCCGCAGTCCCAGCTCGATGTGAAGGCCGAGGTGGGCGGCAAAGTCAAAGAACTCCATGTGATTGCCGGCGACACGGTGAAACAGGGACAACTACTCGTGGAGATTGATGACCGCGACATCCTCACAGAGATGGAGACAGCGAAAACGGAAATCGAGGGAGCCAAACTCCAGACCGAGAAAGCACGCCGGAACAACGAGCGCGGCCAAGAGCTGTTCGCGCAAAAGCTCATCAGCCAAGAAGCCTTCGACAACCTCGGGACCGAGCACCTTCTCGCAAAAAACAGCCTCGAACGGGCCGACCGCAAAGTGCAGACCGTGCAGGATAAGCTCAACAAGACTAAAGTCACCGCGCCGAACGATGGCACCGTGCTGACGGTGCCCGTCATCGAAGGCCAGGTCGTCATCCCCGCCGCGAGCGTGAATAGCGGCACAACACTGATGACCATCGCGAACCTCGAACGTCTGCTCGTCGAATGCCACGTCAACCAAGTGGATGTCGCCAAGCTCAGCACCAAACAGCGGGTGAAGCTCCGCGCCGAATCCATCAAAGACGGCGACATGGAAGCGGAGATCTTCTTCATTGCCCCCATCGCCACCGTGAAGAGCTCGGTGAAAGGGTTTGCCGTGCAAGCGCTCATCGATAAGCCGAGTCCCTTACTCCGCCCCGGCATGACCGTCAGTATGAGCGTCCCGATCGCCCACGCGGACGACGCGATCTCGGTGCCCATCTCTGGAGTGTTTCGCTCCGAAGGAAACAAGCGCGTTGTCTTCGTCGTGAACGGCCAGAAGACGGAGAAGCGCGAGGTCAAACTCGGCGTCTCCAATATCGAACACACTCAGATTTTGAATGGCCTACAAGTCGGGGAGGAGATCCTCCTTATCAACCCCGAGCGCGCGGTGAAAAAACGCTCCGGCGCATAGGCAATGGCGCTCATCGAGCTTACCGACGTCACCAAACTCTACCGCGTGGGAGAGCAGGAAATCCGAGCCCTCGATGGCATCAACCTCACCATCGAGAGCGGCGAGTATTGCGCGATCATCGGCCCGAGCGGCAGTGGAAAAAGCACGCTGATGCACCTCCTCGGCTGCCTCGACACTCCCACCACAGGCCGCATGGTTTTGGACGGCGTGGACGTCTCCAAGGCTGGCGAAAACAAGCTCTCCGAGATGCGCAACTCGCGCATCGGCTTCGTCTTCCAAGCATTCAACCTCCTGCAAAAACTCACCGTCCTGGAGAACGTCGAACTTCCCCTGCTCTACGCAGGCATGGGCAAAAGCGAACGTCGCAAACGTGCCCTCGCATCCATCGAGCGTGTCGGGCTGTCCAACCGCGTGAAGAACACCCCGCTCCAACTCTCCGGCGGGCAAATGCAACGCGTCGCCATCGCCCGCGCGCTCGTGAATAATCCGCGCATCGTCTTTGCCGATGAGCCCACCGGCAACCTCGACAGCCAGACCGGCGAAACCATCCTCGCCCTTTTCAAAGAACTCAACGCCCAAGGTCGCACGATCGTCCTCGTCACCCACGACAGTGAGATCGCCGCCAACGCCCCACGCCGCATCGTCATTCGCGACGGCAAAATTGCCAGCGGCGCAAATACCCTCGCAAGCGCCGTCCGCTAGTCGTTCCGCTGCGTCCAGCGATCACGATCTGCGTAGATGACGTAATGCCCCTTCGGCGGCAATGGTCGCCGTGCTTTGAGCGGGAAATTCGAGTGCGCGCTCGGCATTTGCATGATGAATCCCGCCCACTCTTTATACTCGGTGCCTTCGCCTGCGACTTCGTTCAAGAGCCCTCGGTATCCGCTTTCGGGGCTGAGAAATAGGCCGGTGATACGGCTATTAAAACGATAGTCGTTCAACTCGTTGAAATCCGTAATCGTCTGCGGGAGCCATAGACTGTTGCGGTCCGCATACCACGCGGTCGCCCACGGCATGTCGGAGCAAATGATGTCGCGCTGGTCAAACCAATCGCCAAGACCCGCGATGACACGAGGATAGTACGGCGGGAAAACCACATGCGTCTTCGGCGGGTCCGTGAACGCGCCGACCATGGGCATCACGCTGAGCAGGAAAGGGATAATCGCCAGCATGATATTGAGCAGACGGATATTGATCTCCAATTTCGACCACATCATGAGGATGAGGCTGAGCCCGTAAAACGTCATGAACGGGATGAAGAGCAGATAGATGTCGCTGGCGTGATGCGCGGTTCCATCGAGCCCGACAAACGCCATCCCCAGCAACGCAAACATCCACATCCAGAACACCGCCCACCGGAAGGAGAGGACTTCCGGGCGCTTAAAGACTTGCAGCAAAGCGAGGAAAAAGAGCGGCGCAGCCACGATGCCGCCCATGTGCTCCAAAATCGCTCCAGACTGCATCCGGATCTGCCCTTGCGTCTTCGCGCGGCGATCCAGCGGCTCAATGCTCTCATCGGGCTTCCCGAGTTGACGCATGATCTGGCTCTCGGTTCCGCGAACCTGAAACTGACTCACGAGTTTCGCCGTCCCTTGAAAGTCACCGCAAACCTTGTAGGTGCGCCAACACCACGGCCCGATGCACACGAGGACCAGCGCCAACATCACGCCGGGCTGCGCGAAGTTCGGACGGAATGCGAAGCCGACCCAAATCAAAGCCCCCAGCACCACGAAGAGGGAAATCATGTGGGTCAGACACATCAGCCCGAGCAAGAGCCCAGCGATTGCATTCCACAGCATCGTCCCCGTCCCTGCCTGTTTGGCGAGCAGGGCACGCACAAAACAGTGCATCACCCCGCTAAAGAGGAAGAAGAGCAGCATCTGCGGCTGCCCGGTAAAGCAGATCTCCCACAAATGCTCACACAACAGACAGAGCCCAGCGCAGAAAATCGACAGCCGGTTATCAAAGAGCAGTCGGCCCGTGAAATAGTTCACGGTAATCCCGAGAATCATGAGCACCGCAGCCATTGAGGCGATGAGGCGGTCCGGGAGCGGAATCTCCTCGGTCGGCGCCAGTTTCCAGAAATTAGGTCGTCCGTCCGCCTCCGTCCGCCATTGGATCGTATTGTTCAGCGCAACGGCGGCTTTGAACATTTGAGCATTCACCCACGGCCACAGCGGCGCATGGAAATAGTCCGGGACCGTGGCGAAGCCCGCATCTGGGTCGTATTTGATGAGTTCATTGAACGCCTTAGCGCCCTTCTTCTTTTCCAATAAGTCGATGGCCGCGGGGCTGATCACCTTTGTCTGAAAGCCGTTTCCCTTCGCGAGTTCGCGGGCGATCACCGCCTGCTCCATACCGCGCGCATCGCTCAACCCACGGAAAAAAGCGGAGTGGTTCCCCTGCTTGTTCAGAATGTTACTCCAAATGTGGAAGAAGAACAGCACCGACGCCCCCGTGATTGCGACGAGTAGCCAAATCCATGTTCGGCCTTTGCCGTGTTCGAGGGAATGTACGAGTTTTTGCGCGTCGAGTTCTGTCGCCATGTTGGATGAAAAATTGGTCGGTTTACTTTGCCTCTTCCGAAACCGGCGGCATCTCCCCGCTCGCTCGCATCTCCTTTAACCGTCGATGCAGCGTGCGACGGCTCATGCCGAGCTTTTGGGCGGCTGCTGTGATGTTGCCGCCTGTTTCTTCAAGGGCGCGGACAATCATCCGGTGTTCCGTATCCTGCAAGTTCAAATGCCCGCCGTCCGCACTTCGTTGCAATTTGATGCCGCCGCCTGTCGTCTGCACGCTGGCCGAGCCATCGCGCACCGCTGGCGGCAAGTCGCGCAGGGTTATCTTTGAGCCCGTCGCCATCACCACCGCTCGCTCGATTGCGCCGCGCAGTTCCCGGACATTGCCCGGCCACGGGTAACGCTCCATCGCCGCCACGGCATCGCTCGTCATCTCTCGGACGGGCTTCCCGTTTTCTTCCGCCGCCACTTTTAGAAAGTGATGCACGATCAGCGCGATGTCCTCGATCCGCTGCCGGAGCGGCGGCATGTGGATGCGAATCACGCTGAGGCGAAAGAAGAGATCGTCCCGAAACTCACCCGCCTCCACCATGCGCTCCAAGTCGCGATTCGTCGCCGCGACGAGCCGCACGTCCACTTTGATCGGCGAGTTTCCGCCGACGCGCTCGAAGCTCCGCTCTTCGCCGAGCACGCGCAGGAGTTTCACCTGCGTATTCTTATCAATCTCGCCGATTTCATCGAGGAACAGAGTCCCCCCGCTGGCCTGCTCGAAGCGCCCGATCCGCCGCTCCGTCGCCCCGGTGAACGCTCCCTTCTCATGGCCGAAAAGCTCACTCTCCAAAAGCTGCGCCGAAAACGCCGCCATGTGGACGGCCACGAATTTCTCCTTCGGGCGGCCCGACAGCGCGTGGATGGCCTGCGCCACCAACTCTTTGCCCGTCCCGCTTTCGCCGGTGATGAGAACAGTCGCCCTGCTCGGCGCGACCTGCTTCACCGTGTCAAAAATCTCGTCCATCACCATCGACGAACCGATGAGCCGCTCCAGCCCGAATTTCTTCTCCACCGTCTTCTTCAGCTCCACCACCTCCTTCTCCACCACCCGCGAGCGCAGCGCCCGGCGGATGAGGATTTCCAGCCGGTCCACATTCAGCGGCTTGGTCACAAAATCATACGCCCCCCGCTTCATCGCCTGCACCGCCGTATCCACGCCTCCGTAAGCCGTCATCATGATCACCACCGGCGGATTCGCCCGCGCCAGCGCCTTCTCGATGAGCACCATCCCATCCTCCCCGCCGAGGCGCAGGTCCGTGAGCATCAATTCCACGGTTTCGTTTTCCAGCACGTTCATCGCGGAGGCGATGTTATCGGCGATGTACACGTCGAACGAATCTTCCAGCGACGCGCGAAGCCCTTCGCGCGTATGCTTTTCATCGTCCACGATCAGGATAGTCGGTTGCACGGCGCGGGGTGTAAATGGCGGGGCGGAATTGTGCAAGCGCGTCGAACTCAGTATGCCCGCACGCGACTCAGCCAACCCGCCAGCCATTTGTGTTCATTCCGGGCCGGGTCCGAGTTTTCCACGCGGCGGGTGAGCACTCGCGCCGCAGATGCACCGAAGTCCTTCGCGGAATCCCCCTCCATCCCCTCCAGCACTTGCAGCAATCCCCAGCCCTCGCCCTTGTAACGCTCCTTCGGATTGGTTCCTTCCCCTTTGAAATTCACGTAGTCAATCAGCGCATACGTCCCCGCGCCCGTCGCCAGCAGCGCCTTGAACTTCGCCTCTACGCCCCGTTTGTCCGATGCAGCGAGCAGCTTTGGCAGCGCCTTCTCCATCCGGCGCGCGAGGAACCGCGACTGCTCCCGGATGCTTCCCGCCAGCATCGCCCGCAGTTCTTTCATCCTCGGCGACTGAGCGTCGGTCTCAAACTCCGCTTTCGTTTTCCACGGGCACGCCATCCCCGACTTCAGCCAAAGCGGTAGCTTCACCCCGCTCTTAAAGAGGAACTCCACCAACGCTGGAAAGCTTTCCTCGAACGGCCCGCCCCCCCCAGCCGGATACCAGATAAAATGCCCGATCCCCAGCGAAGCAAACGACTCCCCAGCGTTCCACGAAGTCAGCCCCTCGCGCGTCCCATCGCATTCATTTTTCCACACCTTCGCCCCGATGGAATCCAACTCCCGGTCGGAAAGCGCAAACGCGCTCGTGGTGAAAATGGCGGCTGCAAGCAAGTAGCGAATCATGCGTCCGTCGCTACAGCATTCGCGGCACCCGATCAACTGCTCCGACGAGTCATGGCAAAGGATTCACGACATTGGGCTGGCAACTGCTACTGAGTGGCTCTGTGAAACTGCTCATCTTTATCGGCATCAATGTCTTCGGCGCTCTCGGCTGGTGGATCGGCGAGCACTTCGGTGTGCTCACGGCTTTCTTCATCAGCGGCATCGGCAGTATGTTCGGCGTCTATGCCGGGTGGTGGACTGCGCGGCGGCTGTTGGATTGAGCGGCCATTGCTTGCGTGCTCCCGCGCTTTCTGCCGAAGGTGCGCGTGAACACTCCATGAAAACACCGCTCGTCTTTCTCACCGCTATGACCGCTCTTTCCGCCGCTGAACTCACGTATCCCGTCACGAAAAGGGTCGATGTGGTGGACGACTATCACGGGACGAAAATCGCCGACCCTTACCGCTGGCTCGAAGACGACAATTCCGATGAAACGAAGGCGTGGGTCGTCGCGCAGAACAAAGTCACTCACGAGTTTCTCGACACCATCCCGCAGCGAGCCGCGTTGCGCGAGCGGCTTACGAAGCTCTGGAACTACGAGCGGTTCAGCGCGCCGTTTGAGCGCGGCGGACGGTTCTTTTACAGCCACAATACCGGCCTGCAAAACCAGAGCGTCCTCTACGTCACCGAGGCGCTCGACCAGCCGGGCCGCGTCTTACTCGACCCGAACACCTTGAGCAAAGACGGCACCGTCTCGCTCACGGAATCCACGCCCAGCGAGGATGGGAAATTGCTCGTCTATGGCACGAGCGCAGGCGGCTCGGACTGGCAGGAGTTCCGCGTGCGCGACGTAGCCACCGGTAAAGACCTCGCCGACGTGGTGAAGTGGGTGAAGTTCAGCAATGCCTCATGGGCAAAGGACGGCAGCGGGTTCTTCTACTCGCGCTACGACGAGCCAAAAGCGGGCGATGCGCTGAAGGGGAAGAACGAGTTCCAGAAACTCTTCTTCCATAAAATCGGCACCGAGCAGTCGGCAGACGCGCTCTTCTACGAGCGAAAAGACCATGCCGACTGGGGCTTCGGCGGGCACGTCACCGACGATGGGAACTATCTCCTCATCCACGTCTCGCAGGGCACGGACCCGAAGAACCGCGTCTTTTACAAAGACCTCACGCAGCCCGAGTCGAAAGTCGTCGAACTGCTCACCGACTACGACGCCGACTACGGCTTCGCCGACAACGACGGCCCCATATTTTTCTTCCGCACCGACCTCGACGCACCGCGCTACCGAGTCATCGCCATCGACACGCGCAAGCCCGAGCGAGCCGCGTGGAAAGAAGTCATCCCGCAAACAGCGGACAAACTCGAAGGTGCCAGCTTCGTCGGCGGCAAAGTGTTTTGCGAATACCTCAAGGACGCCCGCAGCGAAGTGAAAGTCTTCTCTCAACTCTCAGCCCTCAACTCTCAACTCCTCACGCTTCCCGGCATCGGCAACGTCGGCGGCTTCAGCGGGCGCGGGAAGGACACCCACACGTTCTTCAGCTACACCAGCTTCACCGAGCCCGGCGCAATTTACCGGCTCGATATTGCGACGTTGCAAAGCGTCGTCTGGCGCAAGCCCGCCGTCGATTTCGACAGCGCCGCCTACGAGACAAAACAGGTCTTCTTCACCAGCAAAGACGGCACCCGCGTGCCCATGTTCATCACCCACAAACGCGGCCTCGCGCTCGACGGCACAGCGCCCACCGTCCTCTACGGCTACGGCGGATTTAATATCCCGATGACGCCCGCTTTCTCCGTCTCGCGCGCCGTCTGGCTGGAAAAGGGCGGCGTCTATGTCGTGGCGAACCTACGTGGCGGCGGAGAATACGGCGCAGAGTGGCACAAAGCCGGTACCAAGCTGCAAAAGCAAAACGTCTTCGACGACTTCATCGGCGCAGCCGAGTGGCTCATCGCCAACAAATACACCGCATCGCCCAAACTCGCCATCCAGGGCGGCAGCAACGGCGGACTCCTCGTCGGCGCGTGCATGACGCAGCGGCCCGAACTTTTCGGCGCAGCCCTCCCCGCCGTCGGCGTCATGGACATGCTGCGCTTCCACAAGTTCACCATCGGCTGGGCATGGAAAAGCGACTACGGTTCCTCCGAGAATGCGGACGAGTTCCGCGCCCTCCTCGCCTACAGCCCGCTCCACACCCTCAAGCCCGGCACACGCTACCCCGCCACCATGGTCACGACCGCCGACCACGACGACCGCGTCGTCCCCGCCCACTCGTTCAAATTCGCCGCCCGACTGCAAGAATGCCAAGCCAAAGACGGCCCGCCCGTCCTCATCCGCATCGAGACAAGCGCCGGCCACGGAGCAGGCACCGCGCTGAATAAGGTCATCGAACAATCCGCCGATCAGCTCGGGTTTTTGATGAAGGCCTTCGGAATGTGAGCGATTCCTTTCGCCCCCACGCAATCGAACAGCGGTGGGATGATTGAAAGTGGGCGTTGTCTAGCGGCGAGAGCCCGCAATACGATCGGACAATACTTTGTAACGTCAGAGAAAGCCGTAGATAAAGACGCCCGCCCCGTTAAACTGCTCGGATGCGCCCGACATCTCATCAACCCAACCGACCCGACAAAAGGAACGCGCATTTCCACAAGTCACCTGCTATCCGCCTCGGCGGAAATCGGTGGTTGAATAGTGGGAACGTAGGCCCTTTTACGCCGATCCTGATCAGCAATGCCCGCTCAAAAGCCCAATAACGAAACCAAGCGACTAGATGCGCTCAGGCGTCATCAAATCCTCGATACTTCGGCAGAACAGTCCTTCGATGACTTTGCCTTGCTCGCTTCCATCATCTGCGACACGCCCATCGCCTTAATGACACTTGTGGACAGTGACCGCCAGTGGTTCAAGGCGCGCATCGGTCTTGACGCAGGGGAAACCCCTCGCGAACACGCCTTCTGCGCCTACGCCATCTTGACCGATGGAGTCATGGTCGTGGAGGACGCGACGCTCGATGAGCGTTTCGCGGAAAATCCACTGGTGACAGCCGCCCCACACATCCGCTTCTACGCCGGAGCCCCTTTAATTGACAGCGAAGGAAACGCGTTAGGGACGCTCTGTGTGATCGATCGCCACCCCCGACTCCTCAGCGAGGAACAACGCAAAGCGTTACAGGCGCTCGCTCGGCAAATTATCACGCAGTTGGAGGCACGCCGCACTTCCGCCGAATTGGCGGATGCGCTCACCGACCTCAAGACGCTTCGCGGTCTGCTCCCGATGTGCTCGCACTGCAAGGGCATTCGCAATGATACGGGATACTGGCAGAGCATCGAAACATACCTGAGCACCCACTCCGAAGCCGACTTGACCCACGGCATTTGTCCCAAATGCCTCAAGCATCATCACCCGGCAGTTTATGAACGCCTACATGCCGAAGGAAAGGTGTGACTAAAAGTGAAGCCCGCGAGACGGATCACCGCCTTCCCAGCTGCGAGGCCAACTTGCGTCGCGCCTGTTCCTCGGTTCCGTTCTTAATCCGTAGTCGTGCCCCCTTCCCGGTCGGACTGGATGAAGCCCCCCGCGCAATAGTGTCCGCATCCGAAAGTAACGAAACAAGTGCTGCACACGATCCACGACACACGCCGTCAAAGCTCGTCGTTTTGCCGCAAATGTCGATTCCACCAGGTCAACCAAAACTCAAAATCGCAGTTTTTTTCACGACTTATTCACAGGATCGAAAGGGCGTTTTTCTCTGTAAAATCCGCAGCTATGAAAACTTATTCACATTATTGCTAAAAAAACAGTTGCATCGCTTTCCAGAATTTTGGTAATTCCGAAACGTGCCGCAAGGCATCAACTAAACACCAAACAACCAAAACATCAACATGATTAAACGTAGCATCATCACACTCGCTGCTGTCTCAGCAGTGATCGGTTCCACAGCAATCGCAGGCCCAGCGCCAGTGAAAGCCGGAAAAACCGTCACACCACCAGCAGCTCAATCCTGTGTCACAGGCGACGTCGGACTCGACATCACCAGCGACTATTACTTCCACGGCCTGCTCCAGCAGGGTTCGGGATTCATCGCACAGCCTTACGGCAACCTTTATTTCAAGGTCGCTGAAGGTGGCGCATTTGATTCCGTCTCCGTTGACGTCGGCATCTGGAACTCGTTCCACTCACGCCGCGGTCTTCCTGGCCAAAACAACAACTGGTACGAGTTCGACTTCACCGCAGGCCTCAGCCTCGTGAAGGGCAACTGGACCATCAGCCCGAAATACATCCGCTACTCCAGCCCAGGCAACTACTTTGCCAACAGCTCGGCGGTTGCACTTCGCTTCGCCTACAATGACTCCGACTTGCTCGGAGCATGGTCGCTTCAGCCTTACCTCTGGGTTGAATACGAGGCGGACGGCAAGTCCGGCAACGGACCTGCTGGTTCGGACGGCGGTCTCTACTACGAGCTCGGAATCGCACCAAGCCGCTCCTTCGGCGACTTGACGCTCTCCGTGCCAGTCAAACTCGGCCTCGGCTCGAGCGACTACTACGCCGGAGATGAGACCTACGGGTTCGCATCGATCGGCGTGACCGCCAGCTACGCACTCAAGTGCATGCCAGAATGCCTCGGCGACTGGTCCGTGTATGCGAATGCAACTTACATGCACCTCGGCGACGCAGCCTCCCCGCTCAACGGCGGCGACGAGAGCGACGTCACCTTCACCGGTGGCTTGAAGATCGCGTTCTAAATCAGAAAGCGAGTCCTCTAAAGATTCACAGCACCCTTCGGTGGTTCATCCACCGAAGGGTGTTTGCTTTTTCCATGATCGCTCTGGCATACCGTCCGCTTTGGTAAACAGCTCAGCCCATGTCCGATACTCACTTGCAGCCAGCGCCGACTGTGGAGGCGTTTAGCCTCGTCATTGCGACGTTTGAGCGCCCGGATGACTTGCGCATCACGCTCGACGGCGTGCTGGCGCAAAAGCGGCAACCTGCCGAGATTATCATCGTGGATAGTTCGCGCGATGAGCGGACAAAGGCACTCTGCGCTGCATACTCTGGCAGCATCCCGTTGCGGTATATTTTCTCCGATGCGCGCAGTGCGGCCAAGCAGCGCAATCAAGGCTCAGAGCTGGTTTCGCCCGATTGCGGGGTGATCGGCTTCATGGATGACGACATCACCCTTTACCCCGACACCTGCGAGAAAGTGCTCGGTGTTTTCGACCGCGATGCGGAGCGGAAAGTGGGCGGCATCTCCGTGCGCATTGACGACATTCACCGCCCCACGCCCTCGGGCCTCACGCGGCTTTACTTGCGCATTCAGGCTGGGTTCGCGCATCCCACTTACGGTGGGCGACTCTTCGGGCCGGGCATCAACTGCCTGCCGACTTACGACGAAGACACGGAGGAAAACGGCACCCTCATCGCCGCCGATTGGCTGAACTCCGGCTGCGTCTTCTATCGCCGCGAGCCGTTCCTGCGGGAGAAGTTTCCCGCATTCGACGGATACAGCTTCATGGAGGATGTCCACTGCTCCGCGCGCATCGGAAAAACGCACCGGCTTTACTTCCACAAGACGGCCACCTGCGGGCACCGCGAAGGAACCAATTCCCTCAAGCGCGACTACCTCGGCATCGCCCGCCAGCGCATCCACAACCAGCGCATCGTCGCCCGCGATGTGCAAGGGCTCGGCGGCTTTTCCCTCGCGTGGAAATTCCTGCTGCACCGCGTCTTTTCCACCATCGCGATTCTGCGCGGCCGCGAAACAGGCTGGCAGCAATCGCTGAAAGGGACTTGGTTCTAGCCATGTTTATTTATCGCGCCCGCAAGCTCTGGCAATCCGTCGAATCCCGCATTCGTCAGGCAGTGTTTCGCTGCGCCGGGATCCGTATCGAAGGGAAAGTGTGGATGGGCCGCATCGAGTGGCCGAACCGGCCCTACTGCGTCTCGATGGGAAAAGGCGCGATGCTCGACCACGGCATCACCCTTCTCGCCACGAGCGACCGGGCGCGGATCGTCATCGGCGCGGGCGTCTATATCAACCGCCACACCATTCTCGATGTGGACGAACTGCTCGAACTCGGCGACGAAACGATGGTCGGCCCCGGTTGCTACCTCACCGACCACGACCACGCTTTCACCAAAGACACCGCGCCCGGCGCAGGCCCGCTCATCGTCGAGCCCACGCGCATCGGCAAACGCTGCTGGCTCGGCGCACACGTCACCGTGTTAAAAGGCGTGACCATCGGCGACGGCACCGTCGTCGGCGCGGGCTCGGTCGTCACCAAATCCCTGCCGCCCGGCGTGCTCGCCGTGGGTTCGCCGGCCCGCGTCATCCGCGAATTATGATGACCGTCGCCTTCTGCATCCCGACGCACAACCGGCTCGCCGACATCCGCCGCACGCTCGACGCGCTCGACGCATTGGAGCCCAAGGCGGACGAAATCATCGTCGTCACCGACGGCTGCCACGACGGCACCGTGGAGTGGATTCGCGAAGCGCACCCCGGCATCACGCTCGTCGTCCACGACGTCGCGCAAGGCTGCATCCCCTCGCGCAACGAGATTTTCGCGATGGTGAAGTCGGACATCCTCTTCACCCTCGACGACGACAGCTACCCCATCGAGCGCGACGCCGTGGCCAAAGTGCGCGACCTTTTTGCAAAGAACCCACGCCTCGGAGCCGCCGATTTCCCGCAAGTCACCGACGAGAAACCCGAGACGCTTGATTGGTCGCTGGAGCAATTCGGCCACGCGCACTTTCGCGGCTTCTTCGTCAGCGCCGCCGCCGCATTTCGCACGCGGCTTTTTCGCGAAGTCGGAGGCTACACCGGCATGTTTTTCCACATGTATGAAGAGCCGGATTTCTGCGTGCGCATCCTCGCCGCCGGGTGGCAAGTGCGCTTCGAGCCTGCGTTCCGCGTGCGCCACCACTGGTCCGGCACTGGGCGCAGCGAAGTGCGCAACCACCACCGCCACAGCCGCAACGAAATGTGGGGCGTGCTCATGCGCTGCCCATTTCCGTGGTTGCCATTCGTCGCCGCGTTCCGCGCATTCCGGCAAATGTGCTATGCCGTAAAACGCGGCTGGGCACTGCAAGAGCCGAAATGGTGGTGGCTCACAGTGAAAGGGCTCGCCGAGTGCATCCGCCAGCGCAAGCCACTCCCGTGGAAAGCCTACAAAGGCTGGATGGACCTCATCCGCCAGCCACACGACGACCGAGCGAAATGGCAGGCGACGTTTGAGAAATGAAGATTTCCTTTTCCGCCACCAACCCCTGCCACATGTGGCCCACCGCCCGCGCCGTCGGCGAACTTGGGGCGCTCGGCCACTATTACTCCGGCTACCCCGGGTGGAAAATGCGCGACGCAGACCCCGCGATTCTACGCACCCACAGCTTCCGCACCAACGTCGTCTATGCGCTGCTCAAGTATGCCCCCGCGTCGCTGCGCCCCAGCTCGCGCGCGCTTTTCCTTTGGCAAGACCACGGCCTCGATCGCTGGGTCGCCCGCCACTTAGAGCCGTGCGATTTTATCCACGCCATGCCCGGCCAAGCCCTCCACACCTTCCGCGCAGCGCGAAAGCTGGGCATCCGCACGGTGCTGAACCACGCGACCGGCCCCGTCCGCGAATGGGTGCGGATCATGGAGCCCGAATACGAGCGCATCGGCCAAAAGCTCACCGACGTTTGCCCCTACGACGCTGCGTATTTCGAGCGCGAGGATGAGGAGTATCTCCTCGCCGATTTCCACGCCGTCGCCAGCACCGTCGTCCGCGACCAGCTCATCCACCTCGGCATCCCCGCGCGCCAAATCGTCGTCATCCCCTACGGAGCCGATACCGGCCCGCGCGTCTTTCGCCGTGGCGAAAATGACGCGCCGCCGCGAGAGTTTCGCATCCTCCTTGCTGGCCAAATCGGCATCCGCAAAGGACTGCGCACGCTGCTCGAAGCACTCGCCCTTTGCGGCAGGCCCGAGTGGCGCGTGGACTTCGTCGGCGCGAAACTGCCCGAAAGCGCCCACGACCTCGCCGCCTACAAAGGCCCCGTCCCGCTCCATTTCCACGGCACCAAATCGCAGGAACAACTCGCCGCCACCATGTGCGAAAGCAGCGTGCTCGTCCTCCCCTCGCTCGAAGAAGGCTTCGGCCTCGTCGTCCCCCAAGCCCTGAACTGCGGGCTCCCCTGCATCGTCTCAGATCGCGTCGGCGGCAAAGACCTCATCCGCCCCGGAGAAAACGGCGCAATTTTCCCAGCCACCGACGCCGCAGCCCTCGCGAACGAACTCCGCACTTTCGCCGGGAACCCGCGCCGCACCACCGACAACCTCGGCTGGGAGGAGCCGGCGAAACGCCTCGTGGAGTGGAGCCGCAGCGTGCTCTGACGATTCTCAAGGGTGTGATTAAAAATGGAACCACTGCGAGTGTAACGAGCCAAGGAGCGGCGACATTCCTGCCGCCGTCCCCACAGCGCGAAGCGCCTGATCGGTTTCGCGCGGCTCTCGGAACCTGCACGGTTTTCTGATTGGGCGCTTCGCGCTTTTAGGACGGCGGCAGGAATCCCGCCGCTCCTTGGCTCGCTTCGCTCGCAGGGGGCCGCTATCGCGTCCTTCGCTCATCCCACTTTTAACCTAAAAACGGCAGTTGAGGGTTGAGGGCGAGGGGGAGCGGCGCGGGTTGGATTTCACGGTGGCGGCAGGTCGATGATGCTGCGCGCGGTGGTTGCGCGGTCGCTGTTTTAGAAAATCAGCGCGTTTTGTTTGGGTGGGGAGGG
>CANIWM010000003.1 GCA_947471505.1 Chthoniobacteraceae bacterium
CCTAAAAACGGCAGTTGAACGGATTTTCAGAGAAAAATGAGCCTTGGACGGGTGAGTGATTTTCAACTGCTCCGCAGTTGGCAATTTCCAGAGTAAAATACCCTATTTTTCGGCCTCAAAAACGGGGTCAACTGCCGTTTTTAGGTTCAAAATCCCGCGCCCCTATTTGTTCAGCTACGCGCTCCCGCTCCCGCCGATCTCCCCACTGCTATCGCCAACCGGCTCACTGCCGCTCCCACCAGTCGTGCCGCCGCCCCCCTTCGCCGTCGCAAAATCCACCGCATTCGTGACGTGATACTGAAACCGAGAAAACGCCCGCCGATGCACCGCATAAGCATGAGTCCAATTCACATTCCCCGCCCGCATCACCGCCGACCGGCCCGACAGCGCCACCGGCTCCCGCAAATGCTCCCCGCCGAGATAAAGCTGCCCCCAATCTTCCGGCAACTCCGCCATCACCCGCCCCAACCGCTCGCACGCATCCGCGCGAAAAGTGGCATCATCCTCGATCACAAAATACGACTCCACGCCATCCATCGCCGCATCCTGCGCCATCCGCACATGCGAGCAAAAACACCCCCAAGCCCCTTCGCCCGCCCGAAACCAAATCGGCGGCGGACAAACACTCCCCGCCACCGCCCGCACCCAAGTCACCCGCGCCAAATCCACAATCCCCACCTCCCGCAAATGCCCCTCCAAAACCGCCCGCCGCTCCTCCGCGCCGGGAAGCGTGAGGATGAAAACTTTCTCGAAGGTGTCAGTGAGTGTCATATTCAGCGTCCAACGCCCAACATCCAACATTCACTCGCACGGTGGCAACAAAGGAAGATGTCGAACTCCGCGCCCTTCACCCCGTGCAGCAGCATGTTCGCGTCCGTCTTCTCGATGGGCGTGCCGGTGAAGTCGATGAACGACGCGTTCGGCAAGAACCGAGTAACTAAATACCGCAGTAGGCGCGAAGAATACTGAGACGCTCCTTTATCGAACTCGCGTCGTTCGTTCCCTGCTGAGAAAGCCTGTCGAATTCAAGAAACTCGAATTGGGCCTTCGTAATGTCGGCAGCCGCAAGCTCCCGATTTTCTTGGCGAACATCCTGGAATTTCAGGAACACGGAACGCGATAGCTTGCTGAGTTTGCCGACTTGGTTTGCTTCGCGGAAAAGGAGGAAATAAATCGGAACCGCCGATTGAGCGATGAGCAGGGTGTCCTTGTCGACAAAGACCTGCGCCATGTCTTTTAGCGTCTTTGAAACCGCAGCCTTTAGACGAGCGACCTCAGACGAATTCCCGTCGTAATTGTCCCGCACAAACCGATCAAGAAACGGCTTCTTCGTGTCCACTACCTTGCCCTCGCCAAAACATTTCTCCAAGAAAAGCAACCGGACGGCACCTTCGCGGTGTTGATAACGGCTATTCTTGAATCGGACTTTCTTAGTGAAAAAAGTGTTCTTGGAAACCTCGGTAACAGTGCGAGCCATCTCACCGCCAAATGCGTTCCGCTTTTCGGCTGCGTTCAAAGGAACGGCTTCGTTGAGCCTGGAGAACATCTCTTCGATCAGCTCTAAATCATCTGTCTCAACGCAAATGACTGGGAGATTGAACGAATCAAACCGCTGCTTGATACGCGGATATTTTTTCGCCAAGTCATTCGCGTTCAGCCCTCGGACATCGACTGTTTCATCAAGCAAATATTCGAAGTCATCAGCCAATTCGAACTGGCCTTCCATGAAGTCGAAAATCGCTTCTAGCCGCTGCCGACCATCGATGACCGCATACGCCTTCCCCGTCTTCTGAACGGTCGCCCTGTCCAACTTGTGGAAGTAGAGCTTTGGGATGTCGTAGCGGTTGAGAATGGAATCGATTAGCAACTGGCGCTTCTCTTTCGACCAGATTTCGCCCTGTCGTTGGTATTCTGGGTCCATGACAATCTGATCACGGTCTGCAAATAGGCTGAGAATGTTGCTGTGTTGAAGAGGATTTGTGTCGATGTAGCTCATGAGAGTGCCTCCCGGATGTTGTCGCCGATACTGGCCAGTTCAGGAAAGACCTGAAACTTGGTAAAGCCAAGGAGCCGCAGATCCTCCTTAATTTTCCCTTTCGCTGCGGCGGGAATCGAATAGTTCGCGACATGCTTCTTATTTCCGATTTCCTCAATCGGAGTCTTGGTGCTGTGGCTGATGGTAAAAGCGCCAAGCTGCGCCTGAATGCGGTCGTTGTTGCGGGTGGCGATCACGGCGACGGGAAGGATGCCTGTGAGATTGCCTTTCTCGACAGCGATGGTGGCGTAGTTTTTAAGAGAGTCGTCCTCAAACGATGGGATATACTTCGCCTCATCTGGTTTTGCGGTGGTCTGCTTGTTGAGCTCTATCGGCTTCAGAACCCACAGCGTTCCGTCGGCGTTGGGATGCTCAGTTACCGCGAAATATAGGCCAACCAGTGGGCTTTCAGTCCAGTCCAAGAGCCGAGTAGGGACTCCGTAGTGTTGCATAACAAATAGCCAGTCGAAGTCGGTCTTCGGTGACTGCTCAACCAGTAGATTCGCGTTCTGCCGAAACTTGTTGATCAAATCATTCTCAGACGCTGGTTTTTTGAGGCGATGCAGGCCCGGCACCAATTTCCAAGCTTGCTTGCTGTGTCCCCGAAACCAAACGGGGTCCGTGTAGCTCTTGAGGTCTTCTCGGAGGGCCACGACAAGGTCTGTCAAAGACTTGATTGTTCTATTCTTCATTGGTCTTTCGTGCAGGAGCGGTGTTTGACGGGGTCATTGAAGCATCAGTCGGGTTGGTAAGGGTAAGGATTGGACGCCTGCGACCCCACTGGCAAGCACAGAAGCGGGCGCAGGCCTGGGTTCACCGGAAAAAGGACGCCCAAGCCCTGTGAGGGCGGCATCCGAAACGAGCAAAACGGAAAGGCATGAGCGAATCATCTGTCCGTCCCTCGGCCTTGCTTCAGTGAATCCACTTGCTGTTATAAAAGTCACGCAGGCTTTTGCGTTCATGGTCATTCGCCTTGCTGGACGAGGCCCACTCCATCCACGCAGTGCGATAGCAGCCCTTGCGTGCGGCATCGCTCTCGATAGTGCCCCAGCTTGTCTCCACACCTGCGGGCATATCGTAGGTGAAGGTTCGCTCGATGAGGCGATTGCCCACGGGGCCTCCATATTCGCGCCCTAGGATGCGATGCCCCTCCGGCACTTCCTTGCCGATACTGTACATCATATTCCCCTGTTCGTAACGATACCCGCGAAACTCGCGATGCGTGAGCTTTTCCCAGTCTAGGACGGTAAAAGTATGCCGTCCCGAGGGAATGGAAGTGACCACAGTGCGGTCAATGGGCGGAAGTCGGATGCCGTCCACCGCCACGAGTTGCCTGGCCCCCGTCCGCGGGGAGAGCGTGATCTTTGCCGCATCGCGGCCCGCGTGTGGGAGGAAGCGTATCGTAGGTGGCCCCACACAACCTATGAGCAAGAGCATCGTGAGGAGGAGAGCGCAGGAGCGTGTGATGGTTTTCATCGTGTGGGAAGAAACGGGGACAGAAGAAATGGGGACGGACAGATTATTCAGCGAGTTCATGGCTTGGGCGGTTCCTCGCGGAGGATGCAGCTTTCCTCGTGCGCGGCTTCACGCTCCGCGGCGAGGGCGCGGCGGGTGGCGCGGATTTCGGAGAGGATTTCGTTTTCCGGCTGGGCGTCAATTTTCTCCCAATCTGGCAGGGGCAATTCCAGGGGCGGCTGGCCTTCAAAGGAGACGACGGGATGACCGGCGGCTTCCCATCGGGCCTGGCCGGCTCGGCGGATGTCGCCGAAGCGCGCGAGGTCGCCGCCGCAGTCGCGCATGAGTGTGTGGCGTGTGGCCCAAATCTCGGTGAGGATTTCGTTCGGTTTCATGGCGCTTATGTTTCCATCAATGCCGCAGGAGTGCAAATCTGAGGACATTCAAATCCCGCCTCGCTGCAGACGGTCTCGACCCGGCGGCGATGGAAGGGGTTGGCGATGTGCTTGCAGTTCCATGTGAGAAGGAAGTTCATCGCGTGAACTGCGGCGAGGGCGATGTGGGTCGCGTCGGGCGCGGATGAGTGCGGGATGATGTCGCGGGCGAGGATTCGCTCGGCGAGGCGATCGACTGTGAGGGTCTGGTCGAGTTGCGGGATGCCGGCAAGTATCTTGTGGCGCGCGTCTGCCATCGTGCGTTCTCCCGATGCCGACTCGTCGAGGACGAGTTCTGAGGTGAAAAGCTCGTATCCCCCGCGCTTTTCGTCCCACCAACGGAGGGTGGTTTCCTGATCGGCGGCGAGCCGGGCATCACGGCTGCGGCGCGCGACGAGGTAGCTGGGGATGGTGGTTTCGATGTAGAGGCGCGGTTTCATCGGGTTACGTCATTTCCAGATCGCTTTCGCTTTCCCGCTTTCGACGAGCGCCTGCTCGGTCACGGGGAGCTTTTGCAGGAAGTCGAGGCCGGTCTTTGCCTCGATGGCGGCGAAGGTCCGACGTCCAATGATTCCACGCGATGGTGACTGTGGGTGCATGGGGTGCTAGGGGAGCGGGCTTGGCGGCGGATGGCGAGGCGATTTTTCCACGAAGCACGCGAATGGGTGCGATTAAAAGTGGAATGCAACAGGAACGGCACCAAAAGGGCGAAAGCCCTCAAGGAGGGGGAACGTCCCGTTCCCCTGTGGCGCAAAGCGCCGCTCTGAAGCTGCGAGCAACCGGGAACCACTTCGTGGTTCAGGGGAACGAGACGTTCCCCCTCCTTGGGGCTGATCCCGTCCGGGCGCCTCCGTTTGCCGCTTTTAGATTCGGAAAAAGTGAGCGGCTTATTTCGTTTCACGTTTTACGTCGCGGGCAGGCGGTCGAGGCGCAGGAGGCAGACGCCGAAGTCGAGGGCGGGTTGGCCGGGGACTTGGTATTCGGGGGCGATGCCGTAGAGTTTGGGGCGGTCGTTGGTGACGATTCCGGCGCGGCGCAGGACGGTGATGTGTTTGCTGATGTTGGTGGCGGGGACGTTCAGTCGCTGGGATAGTTCGACGACTTGCAGCGGGCCGGCTTCGACGATGGCGGCGAGCATCCGCCAGCGGGTGAGGTCGGAGAGGGCGGTGAGGAGGGCGGGCATCGGGATCATGGTGGTCAGGAGTCAGGTGACATGAAAACGAAAAGACTACACGGTAAACGCCCGCAAAGTTTTCCATTTTTTTGCCTGCCCCGTTTCCCAATCATCACTTCTGCCCAAAAAGACATTGCCCTCGCTCGAACCCGCTGTTACCCGCGCGGTTCCATGAAATACTTCACCATCCTCTCTACTATGATCCTATCCGCCTCAGCATTCGCACAGGACAAGCCTGCCGAAAAGCCCGCCGAGCCTGTGAAAGACACGCTCGGATATCAGACGACGCCCATGATTCCGGGCTCCAAATGGCACGTCCATGACGGACTCCGCCCGCAGCCGCGCATCGTCACGCCCGGCGAATACAGCACGCAGGAGAAAGTCGGCACTGCGCCGAGCGATGCAGTCGTGCTCTTTGACGGCAAAGATTTGAGCCAGTGGAAAAGCGGGGACGGCGAGGCGAAGTGGAAGGTGGAGAACGGCTACTTCGAGTGTGTGCCGAAGACGGGTACGCTCGGCACGAAGGGCCAGTGGGGGCCGGACGTGCAGGTGCATATCGAATGGATGGCTCCGCCGCCAGTCGGGAAGGGGCAAGGACGCGGGAACAGCGGCCTCTTTTTCCACGGGCGCTACGAGATTCAAGTGCTGGATTGTTTCGACAATCCGACTTACCCGGATGGTCAGGCGACGGCCATTTATGGCCAGACGCCGCCGCTCGTGAATGCAACGCGCCCGCCGCAGACGTGGAATACGTATGATGTCGTTTTCAACGGCCCGCGCTTCGACGCCGAGGGCAAGGTGTTGAAGCCCGCTTACGTGACCATTTTCCACAACGGCGTGCTGACGCAAAACCACACGGAACTGACCGGCTCAACGCCACATCAGCAAGTCGGCAAATACACGAAGCATGGCGAGAAAACGGACATCACGCTGCAAGACCACGGGAATACGATGCGCTTCCGCAACGTGTGGATCCGTGAGTTGA
Source organism: Chthoniobacteraceae bacterium (assembly GCA_947471505.1). Lineage (GTDB taxonomy): Bacteria > Verrucomicrobiota > Verrucomicrobiia > Chthoniobacterales > Chthoniobacteraceae > SXWH01. The sequence goes on from CANIWM010000003.1 coordinate 6,084, forward strand.
AGCCGTCCGGCGAGTAGTCCCGCTGCGACAATTTGAACGGGCCGTGCTGTGCGTGGAAACGCGTGGCACGGCCTTTCGTTTGCTCTGCTACTTCTTGTTGCGCGGCTTCTTCGTGGCGCGTTGGGCGGCGGCGATTCCTTTCTCGGCCCAGTGGCAAAGGAGCGGGGAGGAATCGAGAGCCTCGGTGGGGACGGTGTGGTAGGCCATGACGGCTCGCTTTCCGCCACTGGCCTCATAGGTGAATGGGGCCAGCCCGAGTGAGGTGAACTCGGGGCGGGTGGTGTCGTCCACTTTCACGAAAAATGTCTCGAAGGCGACGAGGGCGAACATTTTTCCGCCGCGGTAGATTCCCCAGCCGCCAAACATGCCGCGCGCGGAGACGTCGCCGAGCGGGTGGAGCAGGTCGAGCAGGTGGGTGACGAATTCGCTCTGGCGGGCCATTATTTGCGGAGGAGTTTTTTGACCAAGTTTGTGAGCTGGTCGGGGCTGTAAGGTTTTTGCAGGAAGACGCGGCGATCCGTTTCCTCGAAGTTCGGGGCGGTGAGCTCTTGGCTATATCCGCTCGCGTAGATGATGGGGAGCTGGGGTCGCTCGGCGCTGAGCCGCTGGGCGAGCTCGCGCCCGGTGATGCCGTTGGGCATGACCATGTCGGTGATGAGCATGTCGATATCGTCTTTGAGCTGCGACCAGATGCTCAGCGCCGTGGGGCCGTCTTCAGCTTCGAGGACGCAGTAGCCCGCGCGTTCGAGGATGATTTTGGCGAGTTCACGGACGACGGCTTCGTCTTCGACGATGAGGATGGTCTGGAGTTTTGGGGCTTCGATTTTTGCGGACTGGGTGCGCGAGGTGCGGACACTTTCGGGCGGTTTTTCGGAAGTGGGGAGGTGGACGTGAAAGGTGGTGCCTTTGGCGAGGACGCTCTCGACGTTGATCCAGCCGCGATGTTGGCGGACGATGCCGTGGACGACGGCGAGGCCGAGGCCGGTGCCTTTACCGACTTCTTTGGTGGTGAAGAAAGGCTCGAAGATGCGGGGAAGGTTGTCGTGCCGGATACCGCTGCCGGTGTCGGTCACGCTGATTTGGACTGCGGGGCCGGGCCGGGCTTCGGGGTTCTCGCGGGCAGCTTCGGCGGTGACTTCGATGAGGTCTGTGGCGATGGTGAGGCTGCCGCCGCGCGGCATCGCGTCGCGGGCGTTGATGGCGAGATTGGTGATGACTTGGTCGAGCATCGCGGGGTCGGCTTCGACGGTAGGGAGTCCTTCGGCGAGGCGGATGTTAAAGTGGATGTGTTCCCCGATGACGCGTTGGAGCAACTCGACGGAGATTTGCACGACTTCGTTGATCCGCAGCGGGCGCGGGAAAATGGCCTGCTGCCGACTGAAGGTGAGGAGTTGGCGGGTAAGCGATGCGGCGCGCAGTGCGGCATCTTCGACACGCTCAAGGTCAGCACGGGCGTCGCTCGGGATGTCGTCTCGGGAGAGGAGGAGTCCGGTGTGACCGGTGACGATGGTGAGGATGTTATTAAAGTCGTGGGCGACGCCTGCGGCGAGTTGGCCCACCGCGTTTAGACGCTGGGACTGCTGGACGTGTTTTTCGAGGTGGATGCGGTCGGTGATGTCCTGCATGAGGGAGAAGACACTCACGACTTTCCCGCGCTCATCGACGAGCGGCGTGTTGAACCATTCGCAGGTGATGACCTGCCCGTTTTTGGTCATGTTTTCGTTGATGCTGTGGGTGCCACCTCGGTTGACGAGGAGATCTTCGAAAATTCGATCGACGTGATCGCGGGCTGAGGGAGCGACGATCTCGTCGAACATGGAATGTCCCAAGGCTTCTCCATTGGAAAAGCCGAAGATCTTTTCGGCCCTCGGGTTCCATGCAAGCACTTTGGCGTTCACATCCCACTCGATAAAGCCGATGGGCATCTGCCGAATCGTGAGCTGCATCCGCTCGTCGGTATCGCGGAAGCGGGCTTCGACTTCGGCGCGCTTGGACATGTCGGTACGGAGAAGGGAAAATGCCGCCCCGCCGATGGCGATGATGGCGAGGAGAAATGCGGTCCCGATCATCGCATCACGCCGTGCCGCAGCGATGGCTGTGTACCAAAGGCTCGATGGGTAGTCCACACCGACGACGGCGTCTATTTTTCCCGATGAGTTGCGGATGGGGGCCCACGAGCCGACCCAGGAGCCCCAGCGATCTACGACGATGTCGGCGTTGAAGCACGCTTCTCCGGCGAGCGCCCGTTCGAGCCCGGCGTCGTGTTCTTCGAAGACTTCGCCGATGGGAGTCCGCTCTTCGCGTTCGCCGGAGAAGCGCCCGTCGCCGTCGTAATCGGTCGGCGGGTCGGCGATGACGACGATCTTGTTCGGCGCGACCCTGCGCATCGTGTAGATATCGGAGGCGGTCGGGTTGGCGATACGCCAATCGGAGAGCGCCTTGCAGATGGTGAGGTAAGTAGGGTCGTCTTCCTTCGTTTCGAGCGTCACCTTCTCGTGCCCCAGACGCTCAAGCTCGAGAGCGTAGGTGCGGGCCATGATGATCATGGATTCCTCCTGCTGCTTCGAGATTTTTACGCCGGATTGCGCGGTAGCCCAACCGCCAGCGAACAGCGTGACGACGCAGAGACACCACCAGACCGGGTGCAGCTTCACGCCATGGCGGGACTTCAGCACACGGGCGAGGCCGAGGAGAATGACTCCTATGGCGGCGGAGAAAATGATGTAGTCGATTTGGTTGGGCACGCTCGTGGCGCGCACTTAAAGCACAACGTGCGCCGATGGAGAAGCGGGGCTTTCAAGAATGTATTCCGAGCGTCCTCTCCGCCCGCGAATGAGTAATCACCAAAGAAAACGCGGCACAGTGGGTCTTCGTTGCATGAACTCAATTGCAGGGCGAAACAACGGCAACATTAAGCCGTTGCAGCCCGCGCATTTGGTGCTATTTATAACCGTCTTCTTTTTCTAAATATGAACATTCAGCTTTTTCCAACGCTCGCCTTTCTCACTCCCCAAACAACCATGTTTCTGTTCGCCATCGTCGTAATGATGTTCGGCGCGAAGAAGCTGCCTGAACTCGCACGCGGCATGGGACTCGCAATCAAAGAGTTCACCAAGGCGAAAAACGAGATCAGCGATGAGATCATGCGCGAGCCAGCGCCCACGCCACCACAGCCCGCGAAGCAGATAGACGCCGAGGTCGCCAAGGCACCCGCGCCTCAAGCGCAGACCGATACACACGTGTAGCCTCAATATACGATATTTCTCAGCCAAACAGGCTCGCCACGCTGGCGAGCCTGTTTGCTTTCTTCCACGAACATGCGTCCCGTTTTCCTCATCCTCGCCCTCCTCTGTGCCTGCGCCAGCGCAGCGGAGAAAGGGATCGTCTTCTGCACCTACAACCTCCGGAACTGGGTCGGTGACGACCAGCTTTCCACAAAAGGCACGCTAGCCAAGCCGAAGTCTGAGGAAGAAAAAGAAGCCGTCCTCCGCGTCCTTCGTGACATCCATCCCGACATCGTCGGCGTCTGCGAGATGGGCTCGCCTGCACAGTTCGAGGACTTCCTTGCTCGTGTAAAACCGCTCGGTTTGGAACACGCGGAGTATGTGGAAGCAGCGGACCCAGACCGTCACCTCGCGCTCGTCAGTCGCTTCCCCATCGCTGCTCGCGATTCGCAGGCGGACCTTCGATTCATGATGAACGGCGTGGAGCAGATCATGCGGCGCGGGATACTCGACGTGACGATCCAAATTACCCCTGATTACCAGCTCCGCTGCGTCGGCGTGCATCTCAAGTCCAAGCTCCCCAGCGCCATCGGCGAAGCCCTCGTCCGCCGCCACGAAGCCGCAAAACTCCGCACGCATCTCGACGCCATCTTCAAAGCCACGCCCACCGCAAATCTCCTCTGCTACGGCGACTTCAACGACACGCGCAATGAGCCTGCCTTCCACGAAATCACCGGTAGTCGCGAGTCCGCAGGCTACCTCGACGACGTTCCTGCAAATGACGAGCTTGGCGACCGCTGGACGCACTACTGGCGCGAAGCCGACGCGTATTCCCGCATTGATTTCCTCCTCGCCAGCAAAGGGCTGCTGCGCGAAGTGCAAAAGGACAGCGGGCGCGTGAACCGCTCTCCATCATGGAACCAAGCCAGCGACCACCGCGCCGTATCCGTCACTATTTTGCCGGTGAATCGGTAGCGTTCTAGCTTACCCTCGCCGCCGCTCCAGCATGGTGAGCATGATGAACGAAAGCAGCAGATTCATCGTCTCGCGTGGAGTCGCTTCTGAGATTTGTTCGATGCGGAATTTCCCCTGCAAAAATGCAGGCAACTTGTGCATCCGCAACACGCCCAGGCCATCGCCTCGTGTAGCGATGTATCGCGGGTGAAATAGATAAAGGGTGAGCAGCCCGAGGATCGGAATCTGCCCCACGAGTCCGTCCATAAACTTCGCAAATGGGTTCTCCTCTCGGATGGAGAAATCGGGCGTCGAATCGCCGGGATTAAACACATCGTAGTGAGCACGCCAAAGTGAGCGCCAACCTTTGCGCCCGGTCGCGCCGATTGCGCCACCCCATACGTCGGTAAAACTGTAGCGAGCCGACCAGTCTATAATGCGGTCCGCACGGATGTCGGCGAGTTTGGTCTTCCGCGTCGCGTCGGTGAAAATCTCGACGTGCTCCTTCAGGCGGAAAATCTTTTGCCGGACGTGAAGCACCGAGCGCCCCGTGGCATCCACGACGTCCATCCGTGGTGCAAACGTGAGCACGCGAAACGTGAACTTCAGCGGATACACCAAGTTTTCTAGGTATGGCGAAAGTTGGTCGCCGGATGCTGGCTCCGAGTGCAGCGGGGCTCGTGGAGGTGCGTAGGGATTAAACTCGGATTCGTTCATAGGGACGCAGATTGCACACCAATTTACCTCGCTCGCAATGGCCGATTGCGAAGCTCATTAAATTTCCTTTGGGGCGGCAGGTTGGGTCACTTCGGGCGCTTTGAACTCCACGAACTTCCGCTCCAGCGTGCCGTCCGCTTTTGCTTCGCATACGAACCATCCTTTCAGCGGAGACTTGTCGTGATTCCCCCGCACGCGGGCGCAGCAGCGATTTGTCGTCATCAACCCGTGGCCAGCCGGAGTCTGGCTCGCACCATGCCAGTGCCCGCTCAACACTCCGCAGAGATTCAGCTTCAGCAGTCGCTCCACGACGGCGGGCGCGTTCACTGGGACATGCGTCACCTTCTCCCCAAGTGGGAAGTGTGTGAAACAGACCGTCGGTTTAGCGGCATCGAGCTTAGGCAGCTCCGCATCCATCCACGCCAGCGTCTCGGCACCGATAGTCGTCTTGTCGAAGTTCGTGCCCATCGTCGTATCGAGCGCCACGAACTGCCATCCCGCGTGCTCGAAGCGGTAGTTCAGCTTGCCGGGAAACTCCGCGTCGTAACCCGCGCGCGACTGCTCTTTGTCGGTGTAATCGTGGTTGCCGGGCACCGTATGAATCGGCACTCCGAGTCCGCCGAAAATTTCCTTCACCGCCGCGACGGCTGCTTGTTCGCCCGTATTCGCGAGGTCGCCGCAAAGTAAACAGAATGCAGCATCCGGCGCGCTGGCCTTCATCTGTGCGACCATCGCCGTGAACCACTCGCGGCACGGCCCTTTATCGTAGTGCAGGTCGTTCGCCGCGATAAATCGAAAGCCCTTCGCATCCTCCGCCAGCAGCGGCACCGCAGCAGCGCCGACGGCGAGCGTGGTGATAAAATCGCGACGAGTGATTTGCGGTGGTTGCCAGAAGTTCATGTGCTCGGTGTCGCCGATCTACAGGCGCGCGCAAGTCATTTGTCTTCGTTTCCCCTCAAACGCGAGACACACACAACCATGCTCACTAAACTTTTCGCGTACCTGTGCCGCTTCCCCGTGCTCAAGCGCCTGCTCTGGCGGCGCTGGTATCAATTTCTTGCGCGCCGCTTTGCCATCCCGGAGTGGCAGACGATGAATTACGGGTTCTCCGCGCTGCCCGTCGCCGCGCCCGTCGCGCTCGATCCCGCCGAAGAAGGCGAACGCTACGGCCTCCAGCTCTACCACGCCGTCTGCGCCGGGCATCCGCTGGCGAAAATGAACGTCCTCGAAGTCGGCTGCGGACGCGGCGGCGGCGCGGCATTTCTCCACCGCTCGGGCGAGCCCGCTGCGATGACGGGCCTCGACTTCTCCGCCGAAGCCATCGCGCTTTGCCTCAAGCGATACGCCCGCGATGGTCTCACGTTCCTCACGGGCGATGCGGAGAAACTTCCCTTTGCCGACGCCACGTTTGACATCGTCGTGAACGTTGAATCCTCGCATTGCTACGGCTCGATGCCCGCTTTTCTCAGCGAAGTGCAGCGCGTTCTGAAGCCCGGCGGATACTTCCTCTGCGCCGATTTTCGCGACCACGATAAAGTACAGACTTGGCGCGAGCAGCTCGCTGCCAGTGGGCTGAAAATGGTCGTCGAAAAGGAAATCACCGCAAACGTCCTCGCCGCGCTCGATGCCGATAACGACCGCAAGCTCGCCCTCATGCGGAAGATTCTCCCGCCGCGTTTGTTCGGCGCATTTAGCGACTTCGCAGCCGTGAAGGGCTCGCTCGTCTATGAGCACTTCCGCAGCGGGGAGATGCGCTACTTCCGCTTCGAGTTGGTGAAGGAGTGACCTCAACTGCTAGGGGCACCGAAGCTGCTTGAAGGGCAGCCAATGTTTCGTAAGCCCATCACCACTGGATTTTCGCTTGTCGAGCTGCTCGTTAGCGTGCTGCTCATCGCGACGCTGTATGCCGTGGTGCTTGGTCCATCGACGGCGCAGGTCCAGGCCAGGCATTTCGCAGCATGTGCGGAAAACTTACGGAAGATACACCTCGCCCTTGGCATCTACGCCAACGACCACGATAACGCGTATCCTTCGGTTCCAGGCGCGACTTCCTCTGAGCAGCCGCTAAGTCTGCTGGTGCCAAAATGCACGACCGATACGAGTTTCTTCACCTGCCCGGCTACCGGGCACACCCCGTTGCGGCAGGGGCAAGCGTTTTCCGGTCGGCGGATATCTTACGCCTACGCCACAGGTCTTTCTCGGAACGATCCGCCAGGCACTCCGTTGGCTTGCGACACGCGCACGGGCGACAACCACAAGAAGTCCGGAGGGAACGTGCTATTTATCGACGGCCACGTGGAGCAAGTCGCGCCCACGCCGCCGCGCGACCTTGCGCTCCCAGCACACGCCGTCTGGCTCGACTCGAAGCAATAATGCAGACGTCCGTTTTCACACCGAAAGTAGCGACCGAACCGAAGAGTCGGAAAACGAAAGGTTTGCTCTTCCTTTTCGCGGTGATGCTCTTGGGCGCCCTTGGCGGGGCGGGTTGGTGGTGGTTTTTCGGCAGCAAACCACGCGCGGTTTTCTCCCACCCCATCGCGGCGAACAGTCTTGGGAAGTCAGAATGCTGGCGCGTCAGCGACGATGAGATCTCGTTCTTTGCCGGGGGGAAATTCACGCTGCTTGACTTGAAGCGACGAGAAGAACGCTGGAGCGTGCCAGTGCCTCTGGCATTGGCGGTGGATTCCGTATGGCAGGAATCCGTGGCGAAGCGATTTCTGAAGCTACAACAGAGGGCAGCCGAACTCGCCGAGCAGCGCGGAAAACTGAAAGGGAATAGTGAAGTGAAGGCGTTCAATCTCGAGGCCGCCAAGTATGCTGCGGAGCTCGCGAGCGCGAGGGCGGATGCCACCCGGATGACCGCGCAACCACGACCCGTAATCAACGCCGAAGGGACTCCAAAAAAGTCGGAATACGTCTTTGGCGGCGACCGTGCGATGGCGGATAAACTCAACCCCACACAACCAGAAGACGAGACGCTCCGGCTCGCACGAATGGCGAAACGGAAAGAACAAATCGCGCGACAGCGGACAAGTCTCAATGCCCTTCGCACGAGAGCAGACACGCGCCTAAAACTTCAGCAACTTCGCGACGATGAAGGGAAACTCCAAGCGCTCGAACAGGAACAAAAAGCCGACGAAGCAGCCATCGCAAAAAAACTGGAAATCGCAAAGTCGCCAGCACCGAACATTACGCGGAAGCCCGACTACGATAGCGGCTATGGCAATAGTGATAGTCCGAAATTTGCGGTCCTTGGCGAACGACTACTACTCGCGGAAGGGGCGCGTGTGATCGCGTATGAACGCTCCAGCGGCGTGGTAAAGGCAAACATGCAGATGCCCGGCCCGGTGCTGCGAATGCTCGAAACCGACGACGCCGTTTTCATCGTGGCACACGCTGGCCCGACGATCCGGTATGTCGCAAAGGTCCTACCGAGTGGAGCGACGCAGACTTTTTACGCGCAAGTAGCGCTGGAGAAACCGTTGTTCGAAAATCGGGAGGGGCTCTATGAACCCGTAATTTCAGAATCGCGAAACGAGTTCTTCGGTGGCGGAACGCTGGCGATGGCCGAGATCCGACTGGTCACCAAAAATATCGAGGCGAGGCAGGCCATAAAACCCGGCGCTGAAATTGCGGCAGAACATGCAGTGCAAGCGTCCGCAGGCGGTGGAATGGCGGAGGCGCTTTCGATCATGAAAGTTGTGGAAAACGATAAACTCCGCGCGGATAGCGGCGGCGTGGAGCGAGTCGATACGAGCACTTACCGTGTATCCGTTGGACGTCCCTTCGCGAGCGGTGCGTCGATTTGGATCGGCGAGTTCGCGGGCCGAGTGCAATGCTTCTCCACGGCGAGCCTGAGTCTCATCACGGGTGGGACGAAGCTCGTCGCGCTGGATCCAAACAACGCAAAACTGTGGGAGGCGACGCTCGCCGCGCCTGCTGTGTTGGGCGACGACTTTCAATGGGATTCCGCAAGCGCCGATCCGTGTTTCGAGCAGGGAGACCGGCTCTATTTTTTCGACCGCGCAGTGCTCACCGCGTTTAGTAAAGCGACGGGAGAAGTCCTTTGGCGGCTCCCGAGCGTGGGCATTCGGAAAGTCGTCACCGACGGCGCGGGCAACCTTTACGTCCACTCCGCCAACCTCCCCGCAGAGAGCCTCACATATCTTTCCGAGATGAACTCCTGCACCGAGCCTGTGCTGATGAAAGTGAACCCAGCAAACGGCGAAATTCTATGGATCGGCGAGAAATACGAAGACGTGTGGGCATCTGGCAAAGACGTCTATTCCAAACGGACAGGAAAGCACGGCTCAGACATCGAGAAGGCCGTATTCACCCCCGGCGCAGCGACTGCGCGAGTGAAGATTTACAAGCTGAGCACGAGCACCGGAATGCCGCGCTGGGAGTGGTTTCAAACACGCCACCCCGAGCACATCATCGCCGCAGGAAAGACGGTCGCAATCCTATACGCGGACGAGCTTCAGGTAATCCACAGCACAGCCTTGTAGTGGGCTTGCCTGCTGCCGCCTCGCCCCTACTGTCGGTAGGCATGTGCTTTAAAAACGGATTCCTTCCTGTCGCTATCGCTTGTACGGCTGCCCATGCTGCGGATCGCCCGTTGATGCGCGATTTCATCGGGCTGAATGTCCACACCGTTCAGTTTAAGCCCGCGCTTTATGCGCCTGTCACTAAGGTGCTGCGCAATTATCACCCAATGCGATGGGATGTGGGCGAGGATACGTCTGCGCCGCTCGCATTTCCCTTCGCGAAGAATCGCGTGAACTGGGAGACGCTCTACGGCGACTGGCAAAAGGCGGGCTACAAGACGCACGCCAGCATCCTCTTCGACGACATCGATCAGAAGGACTGGAAGGACATTGAGGCTGATGCGCGCACCTACGGCGAGGCTTTCGCAAAGAGCTTTGGCGGGCTCTTGGATGCTGCGGAGATCGGCAACGAGCCGGGGAAATACGACGATGAGACGTACCGTCGTCTTTTCACCGCGATGGCCAAGGGGATGCGTGCGGGGAAGCCCGAACTGCGCATCGCCACTTGCGCCGCGAACCTCGGGAAAAGCGGGCGCTACTCGAAGAGCATGGACCTTTTTGCCGCCATGCCGGAGCTGTGGGACATCATCAATATCCACACCTACGCCGAGGCCGAGCCGTGGCCGACTTGGCGGCGCAGCTACCCCGAAGACCCAAAAACAAAGTGGGTGGAAAACATCGGCCACGTCGTGAAATGGCGCGATGAGAACGCGAAGGGCAAGGAGCTTTGGCTCACCGAGTTTGGCTACGACGCTGGGACGAAGCCGCCACCGCCGACGGGCGATTTTTCCAAATGGATGAGCAGTACCGAGGAGCAGCAGGCGATGTGGACGGTGCGCTCGTTCCTTCTCCTGCCGAGGCTCGGCGTGGATCGCGCACACCTCTATTTTTTCAACGACTCGGACGAGGCTAAGCTGCACGCTGCCAGCGGCATCACGCGCAACTTCCAGCCCAAGCCCGTCTTTCACGCCCTCGCGTGGTTGCAGCGCTCGCTGGGCGACTACCGCTTTACACGAGTGGACCGCGAGGCCCCGCCGGGGGAATGTTACTCCTACGAATTCACCCACGGCAGCGACGCGAAAAAGCGCGTGCTCGCAGCGTGGCTCCCGGCTGGGGAGAACAGGACCGTCCGGCTCTTCGTGGATACGGCAAAGGTCATCCGTGCGGAACGGATGCCCCTCAGCGCAGGCGAGGCGGAGCGCGTGGCGACGAAGACGGAGATCGAAGGATACGTCGCCGTAGAAGTCGGCGAGCACCCCGTTTTCATCTGGCTGGAGGGAACGTGAAACTGCGTTGGACAAAATGGGGATGTGACTGCTATATGACATCTTAGTATGAAAAAGCGTTCCTCGTTACTCCATCTATCCAAGCAGGCTGATCCAAAGGCGGCACTGCTTTCACATACCTCCGCGTAACGTCCATGCCCCGCCGCTCCATCCGCGCATACTGCCCGCGCTGCCGCCACCAGCAGCCCTTCTTGCCAGCGAAATTCCGCTTTGGGCTGCACTTCGCGCTGACGATTTTGACTTTGGGCCTCTGGCTCATCAGCGCGTTGGCCGCTGTGATTCGGAAATGGATATGGCCTTGGCGCTGCGAGCATTGCGGCTGGCACCAGCCCGACTTTCGCTCCCCCGCAGAACGCGAAGCCGCGAAGAAGAAAACGGGGAAGTAATTTAGCTTCCCCAGAACTCCCGCCCACTGGTAAAGCCTGCCACTTATGAAATTCGCTTACCTTCTTCCACTCATCGCCCTTGTCGCACCCGCCTTCGCTGCGGAGAATGAACTTACCACCGACGAGAAAGCCGCCGGTTGGCAACTCCTCTTCGACGGCAAGGACGCCGCGGCGAATTTCCGTGGATACAAAAAGGACAAACTCCCCGATGGCTGGGTCGTCAAAGACGGTGCGATCGTCCGCGAAAAAGGCGGCGGCGACATCATCACCAAAGAGCAATACGAGAGCTTCGAGTTGAGCATCGACTGGAAGATCAGCCCCGGCGGCAACAGCGGCGTGATGTTCAAAGTGCTGGAAACCAACGGCCCCAGCTACCAGACGGGCCCAGAGTGCCAAGTGCAGGATAACGTCGGCGGTCACGACCCGCAAAAAGCCGGGTGGATGTATGCCCTTTACTCAGCAAAGGTGGACACCACCAAGCCCGTCGGCGAATGGAACCGCTTCGTCCTCAAGTGCCAGAAAACGGCAACCGGAACCTTCAAGTGCGAGCATCTCATGAACGGCACCCCTTACGTCTCCTACGAGATCGGCTCCGAGGACTGGAAAGCCCAAGTTGCCAAGTCGAAGTTTGCCAAGATGGAAGGCTTCGGCACCTCCGCAAAAGGCCACATCTGCCTGCAAGACCACGGCAACGAAGTCGCCTTCCGCAACATCAAGGTCCGCGTCCTCGAAGCTGCGAAATAACGAGCGGAGCAACGGTTTCGAAAGCAGAGGCTAAAGAAAAAATGCGCTGCGCCGAAGCACGCCCAACAGGGTGTCGTAGAAAAAAAAACCGCTCGGACTCGAAATCGCACTTGCCACAAATGGAGCGCGTGATATTCACACCGCCCCGCCGAAACAATTGCTCGGGTGGTGAAATGGCAGACACGTACGTTTGAGGGGCGTATGCCGTAAGGCGTGGGGGTTCAAGTCCCCCCCCGAGCACCACCCTCAGTTTTTCCCCTCACGGCTTGACCTGTCCGCTTTCAGCGCACACGGAAAGGCATGTCCGCAAAAACCAGACAGTGGATCGCCGCCGCGCTCATCCTCATTACACTCGTCCTCCTTTATCCCGGCCTCACGCAGAACGCGCTCACGATCCGGGGAGTGCTCGACGCTGGCGGCGTCGCTACGCTCGTCGAGCGCACCGTCGCGGCACAGATGCCCGCAGACCAGCTCGCACAAATCCGCCCCTACCTCAGCCCCTCGCGCTTCGGGACAATGAACGACGAGCAGTTCAGCCAGACCGTCGGCCTCGTCCTCGGTGCCATTGCTAAAGCGAAAATCTCCGGTGCGGAGCAAGTCATCGGCACGACCACCGTCTATGAGCAAAAGCAGACCATCGCCGTCACCGTCCGCTTTCTTTTTGAAAACAAGAGCTACCTCGCAGCGACGCTCATCTTTCTCTTCAGCATCTGCATCCCTATCGGCAAAGCGCTGCTGTTCTTCGTCGCGCTCTTCGCTTCGCCGAGCGTTTCGGGCGCGATCCTCCGCTTCATCAATGGCATCGGCAAATGGTCCATGGCCGACGTCTTCCTCGTCGCCATCTACACCGCATACCTCGCCGCGCGGTCATCGGAGGGTGTCGGGCAGGCGATTCGTTTTGTGACGGAATATGGCCCCGGCTTTTATTGGTTTTCCGCCTACTGTGTCTTCTCGCTCGCAGCCCAGCAGTTCGCCACCGCGCTGCTACGAGAGCGTTGTGAGTAGGCGTTTCACCAGCCCGAGCGCGCGGTCAGCTTCCAGCGTTTCCACAGCAGCCACGCTGCCGCTGCGCCGAGGAGCGTCAGCACGGTGCTTTGCAATCCAAACGGCAAAATCGGCGGTCGAGCGGGAGTGATGACGTTGACCGTACACTCCACGCTCTCCCCCGCCACGATGCGGTAAGTCTGCATCGTTAGTGGTGAGAGCCCGCCGATCTCGCAGTGTACCACCGCGCCAACCTGCTGAAACTTCGCCGCCACATCGCGCCATGTGATTACGGGGCTACCAGCGCTTACGGACAAGATGCGCTGCTGCACTTTCAGCCCCGGCTTTAGCGTGCTCGTCCACTCGATGGTGGCCGACTTTGGAGTCACTGCGCTCACTTTGCCGAGCATACCGGGCACCTCGGCGGCAGTCCCCACATCGGCGAGAGACACAGCGGTGCGTTCTTCCTCAACACGCGCGGGTGCCGGTGCAACGCGCGGCTTTTCCGCGACGGGCGGCGACGGTGGAGCGGTGGCCGCCGCAGCGCTTGCTTGCGCGGTGAGTGGGAGATCGATCTGCACGCCGTTACCGGTGATGGAGAGCTTCCCTTCGAGTGCCCCCGGCGTCTCCGCTCTGCACAGAACGGCGATGCTCGCGGTGCTTTTCGGTTTCAGCGCGATCGAAGTCGGGTCCGTGCGAAACGCCCCTCCTGTTGTGAATGCGAGCGCGATCGCCGTGCCGCCCGCATTTTCCACCGTGATGTTGCTCTGCGCCACTCGGTCCACCGTCACGGCGGAAAAAGCCACCGTCTTCTCCCGGCAACTCACCAGCGCACCGAGGGCCGGCGCGATCACCGGCAACTCCCCAGTCCACGAGCCTGCGGTAAATTGCAGCTTGTCCTGAATGCTCCCGGTCTCCCCCGGTTCCGCAAACACCGATAGACTTTTGGTCTCGCGCGCCGGAATCGTCACGCTCGACTCGGTCAGCAATTTTCCCGCGTGCTTGATACCCACCATCACCGGCTCGGCACCCTCATTCGTCAGCCGGACCTGCGCCGAGCGCGTCGTCGCGCCAGGCATCGCCTTCAGTTCCAGCAGTGCGGGCGCGAAAGTGATGGGCGGCAGCACCGATACACTCAACGTAGTGCTCACCCGTTGGCCGGGGCCGTAAGTCACATCACCCTTCTGCTGCCCCACCATTGGCGCGGAAAATGACACGGCAAACTCGGTTGAGCTCCCTCCCGCGAGCCGGAACTTCGTCGGACCCTCGATCTTCCACGGAGCAGGCACACTCAGCTCCCCCACCGAGAACCCACCGCCCGCATTCTTGATCGTGATCTTCACTTTACTGCTCTCTCCGGCCCTCACCGCCTCCATATCCAGAGCCCCCGGCACGACGAGACGCGGTGCCAGTCCCGCAGCCTCTGCGATTCGTATCACCACCGCCGCCGCCGCCGACACTCCATCCGCTGTGCGCACGGCATACGTAAACTGATCCTCTGTCGCCGCAGTCTGCTCCGGCGCAAAATAAGTCACTGCCGCAGTCTTATCACCCGTGATTTGAACCGCCGAGACCTTCCCGTGCTTCGGCCCCGAGCGGATGAGAAACTCCATATGTTCTTCGCCAGTGCCAAACACCGCCAACGGCACCACTACTTGCTGCCCTTGATCCACAGTCAGCTTGCGCGGCACTGGCGGTGGCGGCGCTTTCGCGGTTCCCGTCTTGGCCTCGGCAAACGACGACGTTCCCGCCCACAGCGAGGCCAGAACACACACACGGAGAAAGATCGTCAGCAAAGTTTTCACAGAAGCCGGAGCGTTTTAGCGGACCAAGCCAGCGGGGGAAGCGGGAAAACCAGCCCTCCCTTACTAAAAGAGACTCAAGTAATACCCGAACCCACTCGGCTTTCGCCGCACAGTCCCCGTCACATCCATCTCAAAATACTGCGCCGTCTGGCCATCCGGCGGCGGCCCGCCATGCACTGTCGGCTCCACCCGCACATACCGTGGCCACACAAGGCCCCGAGCGCAGACGCTCGAAAGCTCCACGTCCTGTCGCGCCTCCAGTTCCCTAGCAGTCGCTTCGAGCTGCTCCCGAGAGCGCGTCGGCCCGTGGACCGGTGGCAACACGCCTCGCGTATATTCCGCAACTAACGCCGCTCGAATTTGCGCGAGTTGGAACTCCGTGAGCCGGTGCGAACGCCCATTTCTCACCGCAAACAAAACAACGATCAGCACCGCCGCAGACCACGAGCTGCGCTGGCCCCATCGAATGTCGAATCCGTAAATGTTCACCGGAAGCTAACCCGCAAGAACCGCGCCCTGAGCCTTTATGGATTCTTTACGCCCAGAGCCCGGCTCTTGATTACCCACTTCGCAGACGAGGAGCGATGATGCGCAGCAATGAAACCACATGACTGGCTGCAACTCACACTCTTCCTCGCCGCACTCGTGCTGCTCACTCCGCTGCTCGGGCGCTTCATGGCCCGTGTATTTTCCGGCGAGCCGCACCTTTTAACAAAGCCGCTCGGCTGGCTGGAGCGGCTCATCTACCGAGCGAGCGGCGTGGATGGAACTCGCGAGATGTCGTGGCGCGGATACGCGGCGGCGCTAATTGCATTTAACATCGCGGGGTGCGTGCTGCTCGCAGTCATCCAGATGACTCAGGCTTGGCTGCCGCTGAACCCTACGGGCTTGCCGAATGTGCCGCTCGACCTCGCGGTAAATACGGCGGTGTCGTTCATGACCAACACGAACTGGCAGGCGTATTCCGGCGAGGCGACGATGAGCTACTTCACGCAAATGGCCGGGCTCGCGGTGCATAATTTCACCAGCGCCGCCACGGGCATCGCCGTCGCGCTGGCGCTCACTCGCGGGCTTGCGCGCCGCACGTCGGCGACCATCGGGAACTTCTGGGCCGACCTCACGCGCTCCACACTCTACGTGCTGCTCCCGCTCTCGCTCATCTTCGCGGTAGTGCTCGTGCAGCAAGGCGTGGTGCAGACTTTCGCGCCATACGTCACGGCGACGACGCTAGAAGGCGCGGAGCAAGTCATCCCGCTCGGCCCAACCGCGTCGCAGATCGCCATCAAGCAACTTGGCACGAATGGCGGCGGGTTTTTCGGCGTGAACTCCGCACATCCTTTTGAGAATCCTACACCGTTTTCCAACTTCCTCACCATGCTCGCCATCTTCGTCATCCCGAGTGCGCTCGTGAATATGTATGGCCGTCTCGTGGGCAACCAACGCCAAGGCTGGAGCATCTGGGCGGCGATGATGGCGCTCTTCCTCATCGGCCTCGGGACGATGTGCTGGGCGGAGTTCCAGCCGAATCTTCCCGCCGCGATGGAGGGAAAAGAGACGCGCTTCGGAGTCTTTAACAGCGTCCTCTTTGCAACCGTGACGACCGACGCCTCGTGCGGCGCAGTGAACGCCATGCACGACTCCCTCTCGCCGCTCGCGGGCCTCGTCGCGATGGTGAATATGATGCTCGGCGAAGTCGTCTTCGGCGGCGTGGGCGCGGGGCTCTACGGGATGCTGATGTTCGTCCTGCTCACGGTCTTCATCGCTGGCCTCATGGTTGGGCGCACGCCGGAGTATCTCGGCAAAAAGATCGAGGCAGCAGAGATCAAATGGGCCGTCGTCGCCGTGCTAGCTCCCTGCGTCTGCATCCTCATCGGCACCGCCGTCTCGCTTGCCAACCCGGTCGGCACCGCGACGCTGAACAACGCCGGTCCCCACGGCCTCAGCGAAGTCCTTTACGCGTGGACCTCCGCCGCTGCGAACAACGGCAGCGCCTTCGCTGGCATCGGCGTGAATAATCCATTTTACAACTACGGACTCACCCTCGCGATGTTCGTCGGGCGGTTCGCAGTCATCATTCCCGCCCTCGCCATCGCGGGCAGCCTCGCGGCGAAAAAGACCGCGCCTGCGTCTAGCGGCACGTTCCCGACAACAGGCGCGACGTTCACGCTCTTACTCATCGCCGTCGTGGTGATCGTCGGCGCACTCACGTTCCTCCCCGCCCTCACACTCGGTCCCATCGTCGAGCACCTCCTTCTGCAAGCCGGACGCACATTCTGAACACTGAACTACTGACCCACTGACTACTTCCATGAAACCGCAATCCAGCATCTTCAATCCCACCTTAATCCGCCCCGCGCTCCTCGACTCGCTCCGCAAGCTCGACCCACGCGTGCAATGGCGCAACCCAGTCATGTTCATCGTGTGGCTCGGCAGCGTCGCCACCACCATCATCGCCGTGCAGCAGCCCACGGGCTTTCACATCCAGCTCACACTCTGGCTGTGGTTCACCTTGCTCTTTGCAAACTTCGCCGAGGCCATCGCCGAAGGGCGCGGCAAAGCCCAAGCCGCCACACTCCGCGCCATGCGCACCACCACGACCGCACGCCGCATCCGCGACGGACGCGAAGAGCGCGTGCCCGCTGAATAAAGGCGACACCGTCGTGTGCGAAAGCGGCGACGCCATCCCGTCCGACGGCGAAGTCATCGAAGGGATCGCCAGAGTGGATGAGAGCGCCATCACGGGCGAAAGCGCACCCGTCATCCGCGAGAGCGGCGGCGACCGCAGCGCCGTCACCGGAGGCACGCGCGTGCTCAGCGACCGCATCGTCGTCCGCATCACCAGCGAGCAAGGGAACACATTTATTGACCGCATGATCTCGATGGTCGAAGGCGCACGCCGGCAAAAAACGCCGAACGAAATCGCGCTCGGCATCTTGCTCGTTTCGCTCACCGCCGTCTTCCTCCTCGCCGTCTTCACGCTGCCCGCTTTCGCCCACTACAGCGAGCGCGCAGCCGAGCAGAGCGGCGTGGTGAATGTCTCACTGCCCGTGCTCGTCGCCCTCATCGTGTGCCTTATTCCCACGACTATCGGCGGCCTTCTCAGTGCCATCGGCATCAGCGGCATTGACCGCCTCGTCCGCCGCAACGTCCTTGCCACCTCGGGCCGCGCCGTCGAAGCCGCAGGCGACATTGATGTGCTGCTGCTCGACAAGACCGGCACCATCACCATGGGCAACCGCATGGCCGTCGCCTTCCACCCCGCACCGGGCGTCTCCGAAAGCGACCTCGCCGGAGCTGCTCAACTCGCATCCCTCGCCGACGAGACGCCCGAAGGCCGCAGCGTCTTCGTGCTGGCGAAGGAAAAGTTCAACATCCGAGCCCGCGAAATGAACGAGCTGAGCGCCACCTTCATCCCCTTCACCGCGCAGACCCGCATGAGTGGCGTGGATGTCCCGGCGCACGAGGGCAGGCAGGCTACGAGCGTCCGTAAAGGAGCCGCACAAGCCGTGCAGGCATACATCGAATCCCTCGGTGGCACCTACCCGCCCGCCGTCGCCAAAGCCGTGGAAGAAATCTCCCGGCGCGGCGCGACCCCGCTCGTCGTCTCCGCTGATGAATGTGCGCTCGGCGTCATCGAGTTGAAGGACATCGTCAAAGGCGGCATCCGCGAGCGTTTCGCGCAGCTCCGCAAAATGGGCATCCGCACCGTCATGATCACCGGCGACAACGCCCTCACCGCCGGAGCCATCGCCGCCGAAGCAGGCGTAGATGACTTCATGGCCCAAGCCGCCCCCGAAGATAAACTCCAGCGCATCCGCGAAGAACAAGCCGCCGGACGCCTCGTCGCCATGACCGGCGACGGCACCAACGACGCCCCCGCCCTCGCCCAAGCCGACGTCGGCGTCGCCATGAACACCGGCACCCAAGCCGCCCGCGAAGCCGGCAACATGGTGGACCT
This sequence comes from Chthoniobacteraceae bacterium, assembly GCA_947471505.1. Taxonomy (GTDB): domain Bacteria; phylum Verrucomicrobiota; class Verrucomicrobiia; order Chthoniobacterales; family Chthoniobacteraceae; genus SXWH01. The sequence continues at coordinate 24,689 of CANIWM010000003.1, forward strand.
CGACAGCAACCCCACGAAGCTCATCGAGATCGTCGAAATCGGGAAGCAACTCCTCATGACACGCGGCGCACTCACCACGTTCAGCATCGCCAACGACGTAGCCAAATACTTTGCCATCCTGCCCGCGATGTTCCTTGGCCTCTACGCCGTCAGCGGCTCAACCGTCGGCCCGCTCGCCGCGCTCAACGTCATGCGCCTTCACAGCCCGCAGAGCGCCATCCTGAGCGCCGTCATATTCAATGCGCTCATCATCATCGCGCTGATCCCGTTTGCCCTAGCTGGCGTGAAGTATCGCGCCGAAGGAGCCGCCGCAGTCCTCCGCCGAAATGTCCTCATCTACGGCGTCGGCGGAGTCGTCGCGCCGTTCGTCGGCATCAAGCTCATCGACATCATCCTCGTCGCACTCCGCCTCGCATGAACCATGACTGCCTCGCTGCTATTCCAAACATTGCTGCGCCGCTCCGTTGCGCTCATGCGCTGGACGGAGGTTCGCAACCCACCGCCGCCAACGGATACGTTCGATGGCGACGACGAGCCGGACTCAGACCCGGAGCAGCCGTTCTGGGCTTACTTTATTGAAAATCCGCGTCCGACTTCGACCGACCGCAACAACACAAACTGAAACCTTATGAAAACCATCATCCAATCCATCCGCGCACTCCTCGTCTTCACCGTGCTGACTGGTGCGCTCTATCCGCTCGTCATCACGCTCGCCGCCTACGCATTTCCGGCAAAGGCAAACGGCTCGCTGATCACCGTTGACGGGAAAACGGTCGGCTCCACGCTGTTCGCGCAGAAGACCGAAGGCCCGCGCTATTTCTGGCCACGTCCAAGCGGCGCGGAGTTCGCCACCGTGGCCAGCGGAGCGAGCAACAAAGGCCCCACTAGCGCCGACCTTGTTAAAGCAATCGCCGAGCGCCGCGCCAAGTTCGGAGCCGACGCGCCTGCGGAAATGATCGCCGCCAGCGGCAGCGGACTCGACCCGCATATCTCGCCGGAGGCCGCACAGCAGCAGGTCGCCCGCGTCGCTTCCGAGCGGAAGATTCCCGCCGAGAAAGTCACCGCGCTCGTCGCCCAACACACCGAAGCGCCGCAGTTCGGAATCTTCGGCGAGCCCCGCGTGAATGTTTTAACTCTCAATCTCGCGCTCGACGCCATACGGTGACGGAGTGACCGACGAACGGCCCAATCCTGACGAATTGCTCGCTTCCATCGAAAAGGAGCGAGATGCCGCCAAGCGTGGAAAGCTGAAGGTTTTCCTCGGGATGTGCCCCGGCGTGGGCAAGACGTTTGCCATGCTTGAGGAGGCGCGGCGTCGGCATGGCGCGGGTGTCGAAGTCGTGGTCGGCGTGGTGGAAACACATGGGCGTGCCGAGACTGCGGCGCTGCTCGAAGGGCTCGCCATCGTCCCTCGGGCAAAGGTCGAGTATCGCGGCACGGAGCTGGAGGAGATGGACCTCGACGCCATCCTCCTATGGCATCCGCAGCTCGTCATCGTCGATGAACTCGCGCACACGAACGCGCCCGGCTCGCGCCACCCGAAGCGCTATCAGGACGTGCTGGAGCTGCTCGACGCGGGGCTCGATGTCCTCACGACTCTCAACGTCCAACACGTCGAGAGTCGCGCGGAAGCAGTGGCACAAATCACCGGCGTCTCCGTCCGCGAGACGGTACCGGATTCCCTCCTCGATCTGGCAGACGAGATCGCGCTCATCGATTTGCCAGCCGAGCACCTCCGCGAGCGACTCGCCGCTGGGAAGGTCTATCTCGGCGAGCGCGCCGCAGCGGCAGCGGCGAACTTTTTCAAAGAGAGCAATCTCTCCGCTCTGCGCGAGATGGCACTGCGGCTCACGGCGGAGCATGTGGACCGTGGATTGCGCGTGATGCTCCGCTCGCAGCGCGACGGAGAGCCTTGGAAAAACGCCGCGCGCTTCATGGTGGCGGTCGGCCCGAGCCCGCACTCCGAGGCGCTCATCCGCTGGACGCGCAGGGCGGCAGGGGCCGTGGAAGCACCGTGGATCGCGGCGTCGGTAGAGCTTCCTCGCGGGCTCGACGCCGCTGGGCAGGCGAGGCTATCGCGCAATCTCACACTCGCCCGGCGGCTGGGTGCGGAAGTCATGACCACGCCCGGCGCAGCCGTCGGCCCGGCGCTGCTGGCTTTGGCGCGCAAACATCAAGTCACGCAGCTCATTCTCGGAAAACCCTCCGGCGGCGCGTGGCGGACGCTGCTCGCCGGGTCGCCGACCGATTGGCTCATTCGCAACAGCGGCAACATAGACGTGCATCTCATCCGCACGGGAGAAGACGAGCCGCCGCCGCTGCGACTACCCACGCCCGGCGGCTCCCCCGGCGAGTATCTCGCCGTCGCCGGGATTGCGTCTGCCATCACTGTACTGGGGCTCTCGCTTCTAAGCGTCACGGGTTACTGGACTATCGCACTCCTTTACCTGCTCGGCGTTTTGCTCGCGGCGCTGCGGCTCTCGCGCTGGCCCACGCTCGTGCTGGCGACGACTTCCGCGCTGCTGTGGGACTTTCTCTTCATCCCGCCGCGCTTCACCTTCTACATCAGTCAGGCGCACGACATGTTTATGCTTGGGATGTTCTTCGTCGTGGCGATTGCCATCGGTGAACTCACCTCGCGACTTCGCGAGCGGGAAGGCGCAGAGCGGCGGCGAGAGAGGCGCGTGTTCGTGCTCTACCGGGTCACATGCGCAGTGGCGCAAGCCGCAGATACCGGCAGTGCGTTGGCTGCAGCGGCGGGAGAATTACGCGCAGCGTTTGGCGCGGAGTGCGCGTTCTTTGTGCGCGATGCAAATGGCGACTTCAGCGGCCTCCCCCATCCCGCCAGCACGCTCGCTGTGGATGAGAAAGAGGAGAGCGTCGCTGCGTGGGCCTACCAAAAACACCAGCCCGCAGGACAGCACACCGACACGCTGCCCGACGCGGCGGCGCTGCACATCCCCATGCTCACCGGCGACCGAGCCGAGGGAGTCCTCGCACTACGCATTGCCGAAGCTCCGCCGCCAGAAGAGCGCGACTTGCTTGATGCCTGCGCTGCGCAGCTCGCGGTCTTCCTTGAGCGCGAGCGTGCCCTCGCTGCCGGGCATCGCGCTCGGTTGCTGGAGGAAAGCGAACGGCTTCAGCGGGCGCTCTTCGACAGCGTTTCGCACGAGCTGAAGACGCCCATCGCTGCGATCGCCGCCGCGCTCGACCAGCCTGCTCCGGATAATTTGGAAATCCGCCGTGCAAACGACCGCCTCTGCCGCACCGTGGATATGCTTCTCGATGCGACGCGGCTCGACAGCGGCCTCATACAGCCGCGCTTCGAGTGGTGCGATGCGCCCGATGTGCTCGTGGATGCACGCACTCGCGCCGGGCTCGGGCCGGAAAGCATCGCCTTCGATATTCCGTCCGACCTTTCCCATTTCCACACCGACCCCGGCATCATCTCGCAGGCTCTCGCCATTCTTTTCCACAACGCCTCCACCCACGGCGACGCGCACGAAAAGCCCATCTGCCGCGTCTCCGCCGACCCGCAGCACATCTGCTTTGAAATCAACGACCGTGGCCCCGGCCTCCCCCACGGCGCGGAGGAGCGCATCTTCGCACGCTTCCAGCGCGGCGGCGACGCCGCGCCCGGTGGCTTGGGCCTCGGCCTCAGCATCGCTCGGCGGCTCGCCCTCGCGCTCGGCGGCACACTCACTGCGGAAAATCGCCCCGCTGGCGGCGCACGCTTCCTCTTGCGGATTCCGACCGGCGGGGAGATGAAACTGCCCGCATGAACACCTCGCCCGTCGCGCTCGTCATCGATGACGAACTCCAAATCCGCCGCCTCCTCCGCGTCGCGCTCGAAGCCGCCGGGTATGCAGTCCACGAAGCCGCCACCGGACAGGAAGGGTTGCAGACTGCCGCTTTCCGCCGCCCCGATGTCGTGCTCCTCGACCTCGGCCTGCCGGAACTCAGCGGCCACGAAGTCCTCCGCCGCCTCCGCGAGTGGAGCGAGGTGCCCGTCGTCATCCTCACCGTGCGCGACGATGAGGAGGAAAAAGTCGCAGCCCTCGACGCAGGCGCAGATGATTTTGTGACGAAGCCCTTTTCCACCCCCGAACTCCTCGCCCGCCTCCGCGCCGCCCAGCGCCGCGCGCGCCCCGGCGAAGAAAACGCCGTCTTCGCCACCGGGAAGCTCGTCGTGGATCTCTCCGCGCGGACCGTTCACCTCCGCGATGAAGAAGTCCACCTCACCGCGACGGAATACGCCCTCCTCCGGCTCTTCATCCGCCACGCCGGGCGCGTCCTCACCCACAAATATATCCTCCGCGAAGTATGGGGCCCGAAGGCCGAGGAGCAGCGCCAATACCTCCGCGTCCACATCGCCAACCTCCGCAAAAAAATCGAACCTAACCTGAACGCCTCCCTCATCCGCACCGAGCCTGGCATCGGTTACCGTCTGATTGCTCCATCGAGCCACTGAACAGCCGCCTATCTTAGAAAAGGCAGTGTTTCCGTAGAGCATTAGCGGGATGATGCCTTGAGTCCGTTCCGCTTTGCGGCGTAGCGTGGGGCGTGAAGACTGTGCTTTCCATTTTGCGGGCGCATTTCCGGGAGCATAACCGGAGCGTCCTGTTTGCGTCCGGGGCGACGCTGCTCTTTGCGCTGATCGGGTGGGCGTTTGTGTATGGGGTGTTCTATTGGTTCACGGTGGCGTTTTTGTCGGTGAAGGAGGGACTTCAGTTTCAGGGGACGGAGCATTTTAACCGGAACTTCCTTTCCTCCGTCGGGGTGCTTTACGTGGCGACGTTGGTGGACCGTTGGGTCTTCCGGTATTCGCCGGAGGCTGTGGACCGCCGCCCTTTCTCCGAGACGCTGCTGGATGTCGCGCTGTTCTTGCCTCGGATGACGTTGTCGGTATTTGAGAATTTCGGCGTGTGGATCTATCTCTCGGATCGGCAACTGGGGAGCGCAGCGCGGCTGGTGGAGGTGATCCGGGAGCGTGGGCGATTTGCGCTGCAAGAAGTGCCCATCCTCATCCCCACTGAGCGGGAACGGGAGCAGATCGTGGCGGCGCTTCGCGTGGCTCAAGTGATCGATATTCGCCCTGCCGACGGGATCGCGTGGCTTTACATCGGGAGTCTCGCACCGGGTGAGCTTACGCCCGCTCTGACGATGAAAGGGAGCGGTGAGCAAGGAACTGCGGAGCGGATTCGGGATTGATTCGCGCTCGCCCACCGTCCATCCACTATCGGCAAAATCATGGCTTTCACCGCCGACGAAGCATTTACACTCCTGACAAAAGCGAGCGCCAACGGGCGGCTCGCGCACGCTTACCTGATCACTGGCCCCGAGGGCAGCGGGACGCGCGAAGTCGCGATGCGCCTCGCGGCGAAACTGCTCGGCTGCAAGGAGTCGGAGGTCGCCCGCCAGCCGGATGCGCACATCATTTCGCCCGAGTCGTGCTCCCGAGCCATCACCGTGGAGCAACTCCGGGATATCGAGAGCCAGCTTTACAAACGCGCGGAGAAAGGCGGGGCGAAGGTCGCTATTATTCTCGATGCCGATCGGATGACTCGTAGCGCATCCAATGCCTTCCTGAAGACGCTCGAAGAGCCGCCGCCGAGTACCCATATCCTGCTCGTCTCCTCCCAGCCCGACGAATTGCTGGAGACGATCCTCTCGCGCTGCATCGAGGTGCCGCTGCGCCCCACGAAGCGCCAGGAGCCAAGCGAGCGGCAGGTGCGGCTGATGGAGGCGCTGTGCGATTTTTCGGCAAGGACTGCGCCGGATATGCAGCAAGCGTTTGTCTTGGCCCGCGAGTTTCAGTCGCTACTCGCGGAGGCAAAACTGGAGATCAATGAGACGAACGAGGCAGCCTTCAAAGAGGAGGTAAAACGCTACAAGCAGACGACGGATGTCAGCGGTTCGTGGGTGGAGTCGCGCGAGGATTACTTCAAGGCGCTCACGGAGGCACGCTACCGCTACGAGCGCGCCGCGCTGGTCGCCACGCTGGAGGGATGGTGGGGCGATATTTTGCGCCAGCAGCAAGCGGTGTCGCATCTGGACCACCCGGCGTATTCCGCGCAGACGGGCGCCATCGCGGGACGTACGTCCACGCAAGAAGCCTTGCGGCGCGCCGAGGCGATCGCTGGGCTGCGCGAGAATTTTGGACGCAACGTGCAGGAAGCCCTCGCGATCGAAGTCGCCTTTCTGGAGGCGTTCGCGGCCTGATTTTACTACTATGGGAGAAGCATTCATCATCGCAATCGTCGTGCTGTTCGGCCTCGGATTGCCGGCGACAGTCGTAGCATTAAACGTTGTCTCTCTCATGCCTCGCGGACGTCGCGGGCTGAACGTGAAGTGTTCGGTGGCGGCGCTGCTCTTCGGCCTCAGCCTCACGGTCGGCTTCGGCACGTTTCCGCTCTTTAGGATCGGCAACGACTATGTGAAATTTACCATCCTCAGCACCGCTGCCGCATTGTGTACCCTCAGCGCGGTGATTGCGCTTTGGGGGATGTATGAAATTCGCCGTCGTCCAGGCCGCTGGGCGCGTGGATGGAAGCGGGGCATCTGGGCCTTTTGGCTGAGCCTTTTCGTTCTCGCGGCGTACTCCGGCTTTTACTACCTCGCGACACACGACGAGCTTTTCGGCAAGGTTTACCGTTTCCTTACGTAGCGGGCGCTACGCTTTCGCTAACTCCTCCCACAGGCGCCGCTGTTCGGCAGTGAGCGTCGTGGGGATGACGATGCGGGCTTCTGCAAAGAAATCGCCACGCGCTCCCGCTGCGCCGCTCGGGAGGCCTCGGCCTTTCAGCCGAAACTTCTGGCGGGGCTGCGTGCCCGCAGGGATTTTCAATTTGATCGATCCGTCGGGCGTCACGACTTCCACTTCCCCGCCCAGCACGGCTGCCGCGACGGCGACTGGGAACTCGCGGATGAGGTCTGCACCTTCCACCCGATAGTCTGCATGGGGCGCGAGGGCGATGAGGAGAAAAAGGTCGCCAGCCTCGCCTCCGACGCCTGCTCCGCCTTGGCCCGGGAGTCGGATGCGCTGCCCCGCGCGTACGCCGACAGGGATGGTGACGGTGATGGTTTCGTTGCGCCCGTCGCGCGGAATGCTGAACGATTTCTTCCCGCCCTTCAGCGCCTCTTCGATGGTCACGGGGAGTTCGTATTCGAGGTCGTCGCCACGCCTTTTTGGAGCTTGCCGGTTGAATCCGCTGAAAGGATTGCGCCCACGCTGCGGCTGCGCTCCTCCTCCACCGAAGAATGCCTCGAAGAAGTCACTGAAGCCCGCTCCGCCCTGAAAGTCTGCACCGCCGCCGCGCTGCGGGCCAGGGCGACCGGCCTTATCCCAATCCGGGCCGAGGTTGTCGTAGCGTTGGCGCTTGTCCTTGTCGCTAAGCACCTCGTTGGCTTCGTTGATTTCTTTGAATTTCCCCTCCGCCGCCTTTTTGTCTTTTGCGACGTCGGGATGGAATTGACGAGCGAGCTTCCTGAAAGCCTTGCGGATATCGTCCTGCGAGGCCGTCTTGGGCACGCCGAGTATCGCGTAGTAGTCCTTGAATTGCACGGCGTGGATAAAGCGGAAGTCGGCGCGGACGGCAAGCGCGCCGCTGCATACTTACTTCCCAAACAGTAAATCCACCGCGCCGCTCACGCCTTTCCTCGCCGCGTCCACGGCGGTATCCACGTTCTTTTTCACCCCATTATCGAGGATGCCCTTTGCCGTATCGCCGACCTTTTGGATCGCTGCGGATTCCGCCGCTGCGACGAGCCGCGAGCTGAGGTCTTCCTTTACCGCCGAAGTCGGCCCCGTGATGCGCATTTTCGTCCACGCATAGCCATCGCGATTGACCGTAAATACATGCTCCTGCGAGCCTGGGAGCCATTGCAGCGGAGCTGTGGTGATACCGATGTCGAACGTCCCGTCCACTTGATCGTTGATGATGGTGAATGCGCCCCGGACGGCGAGGAGTTGCTTCGACTCCATGACGAATTTCGAGACGGTGATCTTGTTGGTCTGCGCCTGGAACTCCGCGCTCAACTCATCCAGCCGCATCCGGCGAAACTGGTCGGTTTTTGTAAAGTCCGCGATCTTCGCGAGCACCGGCAGCGCCTCGATTTGCCCGCCTTCTAGCCGCACCGTGCCAGAGATTTGTCCCGGCGTGGTGTCGCCATCCCGCGTCGAAAATGCATAGCGCACATCGCCCGCCAACCGCCCGTGGAGCCGCGCCCGCCAGTCGTCCGGCAGGAAGGGCGTGACGTTCACGCCTTTCAGCACGAATTGCAGGTCCGCCTTATCCTGCGGGCGGAGCTCACCTGATGCGACGATCTCGCCGCCATCATGCCGAGCCACGAGTTCTTGGAGGAAAAAAGCGGGCTCATTATACATCGCGCGGATTTTGGTGACTTCGATGGAAGGAATCCCGAGCTGGTCGATGCGCCCTCCGCTCCCCTCAAACATCCAGCCATTCTCGCGCGGCGTCATTTTTACTGCGAGGTTCACGAGCCCGCCGCCGCGCCACTTCAGCCGCGTGTCGCGCACTGCGATATTAAGCACGTCGGAGTGCCGGTGCTTGCCCTTCGGCGGGATGGACATCTCCGTTCGCAGGTCGTCGAAATCTGCGTCGAAACGCTGCACCTCGACGTTGTCCACGAATCCCTTTCGGTCGCCGAACAAAACCTGCCACAGCGAAGGCAAGCGAAAGTCTCCGCGCACATTATCGATCTTCACAGAATGGAATCCCGCATCTGGGCCACCGAGTGCCGTGAGCCCCTCGGAGTAAAACTGATCACCCTCAAAACGGATGGGTGAAATCTCCACGCGCCCACGAATATCCTGCCCCGCGTTGCCCTCGATCATTTTCCGGAATTTGTCTGAGCGCAGGTAGGACATCGCCCACGACTTCGCGAAAAAAAACGCCACTGCAATCCCCAGCACGAGCAAGGTGGCGAGCACACCGAGCACCTTCAGCCAAAGGCGCGACGACGGGCGGCTAGAAATTGAGCGTTGGCGACGAGACATGCGTCCCCGTTTAGCGGAAGCGCGGACGATGTCCACTTCTCGAACGATGTGATTCGCGACCGGGGTACCGAGCATTACGAGAAAATCCCTGCTCGCATCGGCTCACACGCTGTGATAAATAGACTGCGCCAATGGCAGTAAACGTCACATTTTCAACGGGATCGCACGGAGCGGTCATCGTCGCGCGATGCACGCTCGGATACGGAGTGTCTGCGCGTTTATTTGGGCGGTGGCGGACGGGTGGAAAAGAAACCGGTGTTTTTTCTGAAAAAGACCCTCCGTAGTTCTTGACATCAAGGGGCATTTAGTGGCACTTAGTGGACACTTAGTTGGACTTCTCCAAAAGTCTGCTTTTTGCCCATGCCCGAAACCACACAAACCGAGACGCCTGTTTTCACGCGCGAGTACCGCAACGCGGTAGATGCGCAGTGGCGCGTCACCGTGCCCTCTGCGTGGCGGTTTGCGGACCGTGCGGAGTTTTACATCCGGCGGCGGGCGGACCATCTGGAGGTCTTCCCGCGTAGCGAATTGGACCGCTTCCTTGCTTGGGCGAATGCACTGCCCGGCCGGGACCGTGTGGATGCCTTGGAGGAATGGGGCAACACCACGGAGCAGGTGAAGATCGACAGCGCAGGACGCCTCACGCTGCCGCTGAAGTGGGCGAAAGAAGTCGGCCTCGATGTGAAGCAAAACGCTGTCCTTCTCGGCGCGATTGTGAATTTCAAAATCTGGAACGAGACCCAGTACGACACGGTAGCCGCAGAGCGCCGCGTGCGTGGTAAAACTCTGCTGGAGAAATACGACGGATGATCTTCGACACCGCCCATCCGCTCTCCGCAACCATCGAACCGGAGGAATTCTTTATGCCCGCCGACCCACATTCGCACGGCTACCACCTGCCCGTCTTGCTCAGCGAAGTCGTAGAGCACGTCGCGCCCGCGCCGGGCAAAATCGTAGCCGACTGCACGCTCGGCGGCGGCGGCCACAGCGAGGCGCTCCTGCAAGCTGGCGCACGTGTCATCGGCATAGACCAAGACCCGGAGGCTCTCCTGCACGCGAGTCAGCGCCTTGCCTGCTACGGGGATCTCTTTACGCCCGTCCAGGCCAGCTACCACGAAATCGAGAGCGTGCTGCAAACGCTCGGGATTGCTCATGTGGATGCCATTCTCGCAGACCTCGGCGTCAGCTCGCACCAACTCGACACACCGGAGCGCGGATTCTCCTTCCAACGCGATGGGGCTCTCGACATGAGGATGTCGCCGCTCAACCCCATCACCGCTGCCGACCTCGTGAACACCGCCAGCGAGGAGCAGCTCTCCATTATTTTTCGCGACCTCGGCGATGAACCCGCCGCCCGTCGCGTCGCCGCACGCATCGTCCGCGAGCGCGCGAACACTCCATTTACCCACACGTTGCAGCTCGCCGAGTTCATCTCGACGGTTATCCCGAAACGCAGCCGCATCCATCCTGCGACTCGCGTTTTCCAAGCACTGCGAATCGCTGTAAATCGTGAGCTCGAAGTACTGGAAGCTGGGCTCGATGCCTTCACCCGCGCCATCGCTCCCGGTGGGCGCATCGCTTTGATCACCTTCCACAGCGGCGAGGACCGACGAGTAAAACACTTCTTCAAGGATCGCGCCGTCGAATTCATCGATCGCCCCGAGTGGCCATCGCAGCGCAAAAACCCACTCTACCAATTCCGTCTCATTACCAACCGCGCCGTCGTGGCCGGTGAACTCGAACAACGCACCAACCCGAGAAGCCGATCCGCGAAACTCCGCGTCGCCGAGCGTCTCGCGCATAACTAAACCACTATGTCGAACCGCTATAATAAAACCAAACAATCGCTGCCGATCGCTGCTTGGATTATCGGAATTTGCGTGGCTGGCTGCATCGTCGGCTTCGGCGTCAGATTCCTGATGGTGAAGTACACCGTTCACCAAGGCGGCAAGGAGATCAAAAAGATGGAACTCCGCCTCGCTCAGCTAAACACCAGCAATGAGCACTTAAGGTCCACCATCGATAAGCTCACCGCACACGACGAGCTGAAAAAGAAGCGCGCCGTTGGCTTCATCAAACTACGCGACATCTCGGACGAACGGGACGTGATCCACGAGCACCGCAACGACAAGCGCGTCGCATGGAAAGACGGCGTCTCCTACATCGCCAGTCGCGAAACCACGCCCGACAAGAAGTCCGTAGCTGAAGCGGGAGGCAATCGCTGATGTCCCTTCAGACGCGAGCAATGGTTGCGTGCGGGTGCTTCGGCCTCGTATTCACCGGCCTATCGGGCCGGCTCGTCCAGCTCGCGCTCGACGCAAATACAAAGCTCACAGACAAAGCCACCAAAGCGTACGAGGGGAGCGAAGAAATCTTCGCCCGCCGTGGAGAAATCCGCGACGCAAACGGCGTGGTCCTCGCTCGCAACGTGCCGCTGAAAAACGTCATCGCCGACACCTCGCTTCTTTATGAGCTAGAGCCGAAGGACAAAAGTGGCGTGCAAAAGGTGAAGTTCGACGATCGAGATCGCGTTGCTTCCGTGCTGGCAAAGTCTCTGGGCCTCAAGTTCGAAGATATTCGCCCGAAGTTTGAGGGCAAAGTGGATGCGGCGTCTGGCGACCTGAAGTTCAACCGCTACGTCGTTATCAAAAAGAAGGTCAGCGAAGACGACGCCAGCGCGCTGGAGAAGGCGTTGATCCAGTCTAAGATCGAGCGTGTCCGCGCCCTCACCGGGAAGGACAAATGGAGCCCCGATAAACTCAAAACCCTTGAAGCCGCCAAGACCCTCGCCGAAGCCAACGTGCGCGGCGTAGTCTTCAAGCAAGACTTCGAGCGAATGTACCCCGAAGGTAACCTCCTCGCACACGTCGTCGGCTTCTACGGCTACATCCCGAAATACGACGAAAGCGGCAAGGAGACACAAGACGGCGAATTTGGAGGAGTCGAAGGCATCGAGCGTTCGATGGATAACATCCTCACCGGACTAGAAGGGCGGCGCTTTTTCCAAAAGGACGCCAACGGCAGAGAGATCGTCGCCACGCGAGGCTCCGACCGCGCACCGAAACACGGCGCACACATTCGCCTGACGATCGACCTTGGCATCCAGCAAATCGTCGAAGAGGAACTCGAAGCAGCCTGCAAACGACTCAAACCCAAGCGCGCCTGCGTGCTGATGATGGACCCCTTCACAGGCGACATCATGGCGATGGCCAACCGTCCCGTTTACAACCCCAACTTCCCCAAAAAAGCGACGCCGGACGAAAAGCTCAACTTCGCAGTCTCCGGCGCTTATGAGCCCGGCTCGACCTTCAAAACCATCACGGCAGCGGGCGCGATCAATCGTGGCAAGGTATCTATTGATACCAAGATATTCTGCGAGAACGGGATGATGAAATACCCCGGCGGCATCCTTAGGGATCACCATGCCTACGGCGACCTCGCGGTGGAAATGATCATCGCAAAATCCTCCAACATCGGTGCAGTAAAACTAGGGCGTGGATTCGAGCCAGAAGACTTCTACACGCTCATTCGCAGCTTTGGATTTGGCGCGCGTACAGGCATCGCGCTTCCGGGTGAGACTCGTGGAATGCTAGCTCCAGTGTCGAAGTGGACTCCATCCTCCATGTATCATATTCCCATGGGGCATGAGGTAGCAGCCAGCCCGCTCCAAGTTGTCACTGCGACCTGCGCAATCGCCAACGGAGGAAACCTCGTGCTGCCTCAAATCATTCGCGACATTTCGGATGATGGCGGCAATATCCTGACCCAGTACAAATCCCAATTCTCCCGCAAGGAAGTTATCAAAACTAAAGTCGCAAAAGACGTCAGCGGAGCGTTGGAAAAAGTAACCCTCGTTGGAACAGGCGGCAACGCACGAGTCCCGGGATTTCGGGTCGCGGGCAAAACGGGAACAGCCCAAATTTTCAACCACGAGACAAAGGCGTATTCCACACAAGATCACATTTGCTCCTTCGTCGGCTACATGCCCGCCGAGGCTCCGCGTTTCTGCATGATCGTTATCGTGGACGACAGCGCCGTCATCAACGGCGAGGCAGACAGCGGTGGTCTGGTTGCCGCCCCCGTCTTCTCGGTAATCGCCGAACGGGTCGCGGCGCATATCGGATTAAAGCCAGACCCATCCTTGGTTGCAGAGTTACTGGCCTTTCGTAAACAACGCGCATCGGAGGGCAGGCGATGAAGCTCGAAATCCTGCTCAAAGCCATCTCTCCGCTCGCCGTCACTGGCGCGCAAGACCGCGACGTGACTGCGATCTGCTACGACTCTCGGCATGTCGTCGAAGGCTCGCTCTTCGTCGCGCTGTCGGGGGAGAAAGTGGACGGCTCGCAGTTCATAGACGCCGCATTTGACAAAGGCGCGGTCGCCATCATCAGCGACAAGCCCGGTCTCGCCACACGCGCGACGCACATCCAAGTGCGCAATCCACGGCAGGCTCTAGCCGATCTCTCCGCCGTCTTTTTCCGCAATCCGTCGCACCATTTGAAAGTCGCAGCCGTTACAGGGACGAACGGGAAAACGACGACGACCTTCATGCTCAAGCACATCTGCGACACCGAGTTGATGCGTTGCGGCCTCATGGGAACCGTGCGCTACGTCATCGGCGATCGCGAGTTGCCCGCGACGCGCACGACGCCCGAGAGTGCCGACGTTCAGGAGCTTCTGTGGCAGATGCGCTCCGCTGGCTGCAAGGCTTGCGCGATGGAAGCCAGCTCCCATGCGATGATTCAGGACCGCCTTCGTGGCGTGGAGTTCGACGTGGCGGCGTTCACAAATTTGACGCAAGATCATCTCGATTTCCACAAGACGATGGACGCCTATTTCGACGCAAAGGCGCTCCTTTTTGAAGGACTCGCTGTGCAGAAAAAAAAGAAGGGTCATGCCGTGATCAATCTCGATGACCGTTTCGGATCGCGTCTCATTGATCGCATCGGCAAGACCGTAGAGTTCACCACCTACGGACAAGGCGCGAACGCGCAATTCCGCGCCAGCGACATCCTCATGACGTTTGAGGGCACGCAATATCAGCTCGGCGCGCTGGGCAAAAGCTACCTCGTGAAAATGCCGTTCATCGGCGCGTTTAACGTCTATAACAGCCTCGCCGCAATCGCCAGCGCCTCCGCGATGGGCGTGCCTGTTCGCAACGCGGTGAAGGCGCTCGCCAATGCGCCTGCCGTTCCTGGTCGCCTCCAAGCCGTGAAGGGGAAAAAACCGTTCCGCGTTTTTGTGGATTACGCCCACTCTGATGACGCGCTGATCAACGTCATCCGCACACTCCGTGAACTTCGGCCCGCGCGCATCATCGTGCTCTTTGGTTGCGGTGGAAATCGCGACCGCGCCAAGCGCCCCAAAATGGCGGCAGCCGTGGATGCGGACGCCGATTTTGCAATCGTCACCAGCGACAACCCCCGCAAGGAAGACCCGCTCGCGATCATCGAAGACATCAAGCCCGGCTTCCGTCGCCTGGTCCCGGAAATCGTCGTGGACCGCAAAGAAGCCATCTACCGCGTAATCGCAATGGCAGAGCCTCGCGACATCGTGCTTCTGGCTGGAAAAGGCCACGAGGCTTACCAAGAATTTGCAGACACCACGCTGCCCTTCGACGACGCCGCCATCGCTGCCAGCGCCATGTTAGACCGCCGCGAAAGCGTAACGCGCCGCGACCCTCGCAACCGCTGGAACGACGACAACAGGGAGGCTTACGACTAATGGACGCGACGCCTCTCAGCCAAGTTGCACGCTGGTCCGGAGGACGCCTGCTCGCAGGGAGCGCCGACGCGCTCGTCGCGAACATCTGCACGGACTCTCGCAGGCTAAAACGCGGCGACCTTTTCGTGGCGTTGCGTGGGGATATTTTCGACGGACACAAGTTCCTCGCTGAAGCTGCAAAGCTCGGCGCAGTGGGCGCGATTGTGGAAGTTTGGCCGAGCGGGCTCCCGGCAGACTTCGCCATCATCGAAGTGCTCGACACGCTCAAAGCGCTGCAAGAACTCAGCCGCCACTATCGCGCAAGTTTGCCCGTTCGCGTCATAGGGATCACTGGCAGTAACGGAAAGACTTCGACCAAAGATTTCACTGCGGCTGTGCTCGGGCGAAAGTTCAAAACCGCGAAGACTTCCGGCAATCTGAATAACCACATCGGCGTCCCACTTACGCTGCTCTCTCTCAGCGGGGAACACCAAATCGCCGTCGTCGAAATGGGCATGAATCATCCCGGCGAGATTGCCCCGCTTGCTGCACTGGCACAACCCGACGCGGCCATCGTGACGAACGTCGGCACCGCCCACATCGAATACATGGGCTCGCGCGAAGCCATCGCGCAGGAGAAGGGCGAACTCGCCGTAGCCGTGGGTCAAAAAGGAACCGTCATTCTTAATGCAGACGATGAGTTTTCGCCCGCCATCTCCGCGCGTTGCAGCGCCCGAGTCGTCACGGCGGGCATCAGCACAGGCGACGTCCGCGCGACGGACCTGCAATCAATTTCATCCGGGATCAAATTCCAAATCCATGCCACTGGGCGGTGCTTGGACGCGGAGCTCCCGGTGCCCGGCGAACACATGGTGAGGAATGCACTCCTCGCCTGTGCCGCCGGGCTCGAATTTGGCGTGAGCCTCGACGAATGCGTCGCAGGCTTGCGCGAACCCGGCCTGAGTAAAGGCCGCCTTCAGCAAAAACAAATCGCGGGCCTCACAGTTCTTGATGACACGTATAACGGAAACCCTGACAGTATGATCGCGGGCCTCGCGACGCTCGCACAACTCCCCGGAGAAGGCCGCCGCATCGCCGTCCTCGGGCGCATGGGCGAGCTTGGCAGCGAGAGCGAACCCGGCCACCGCCGCGTCGGCGTCGCCGCTGGCGCGCTTGGCCTCGCGTGCGTAATCACCGTCGGCGACGAAGCCCGCTGGATTGCAGATTCCGCGCAAGGCGTGGGCGAGATCATCACTGTCGCCGATACCGCCGCTGCCGCCGTCGCGCTGCGTTCGTTCGCAAAAGCAGGCGACGTCGTTTTAGTAAAAGGCAGCCGCTCCGCGCAGATGGAGCGCGTCATTTCCGAGCTAGAAAAAGGAGGCGCGCTCTAAATGCTCTACTACCTCGAAAGACTGAGCGAAGGCGCGACAAGTGATTTTTTGAAAGCGTTCAACGTGTTCCAATACATCACGTTCCGCAGCGTATTCGCCGCGCTCACGGCCTTCGTGTTGTCGCTTCTTTTCGGCAACTACACGATTCGCAAGCTGCTCTCGCTCAAGTTCGGCCAGCCGATTCGCACCGCCGACGAGGTGAACAAACTCGCCGACCTCCACGGCAAAAAAGCGGGCACTCCGACGATGGGCGGGATCCTCCTGCTCGGCTCCACGGTGATCTCCACGCTGCTTTGGGCGAAGTCCGACAACACATTCGTCTGGCTCGTCCTCGCATCCATGCTCGCGGCTGGCGGGTTGGGCTTCGCCGACGATTACCTGAAGGTTTCCAAGAGGAACTCTGCCGGAGTCCGCGAGCGCACAAAGCTCATCGTCCAGCTCTTCATCGCGATTGGAGTAACGTGGTTTTTTCTCAGCGACCCGCAGCTCCAAATCCAAGCTCAAGCGCTCTACGTGCCGTTCTATAAAAAGATGATCGTCGCGAACATGGGTCCCTATATCACGTTCCTATTCATCTCGGGAATCATCATGGGAACGTCGAACGCAGTGAACCTCACCGACGGCCTCGACGGCCTCGCGAGCGGCTGCACACTCACGGTTACATTTGCCTATGCCGTGCTCGCCTACATCGCGGGCAACTTTAACTATGCAGGCTACCTTCAAGTGCCGTTCTACCCGCAAGCGGGCGAGCTCGCCGTCTTCTGCATGGCGCTCGCCGGAGCCTCGCTGGGCTTCCTATGGTGGAACGCGCATCCGGCAAAAATGTTCATGGGAGATACCGGATCGTTGGCGATTGGCGGCGCGATTGGCGTCGTTGCGATTTGTGTAAAACAGGAGCTCTTGCTGATGATCATCGGTTTCGTCTTCGTCGTCGAAGCGACCTCAGTGCTCATCCAGCGATTCTATTTCAAATACTCGCGGCGCAAGTTTGGTGAAGGTCGCCGCATTTTCAAAATGGCACCGCTCCATCATCATTTTGAGCTGAGCGGCTGGAAAGAAACCGCCGTCGTCACACGTTTTTGGATCGTCAGCTTCGTCTGCGCGCTTCTCGGCCTCGCAACGCTAAAACTTCGATGAACTACGCAGGACTCCATATCGCCGTCCTCGGCGCAGGTGAAAGCGGCGAAAGCGCCGCCAAGCTCCTGCGCGCCCTTGACGCCCGTGTGACGGTCCTCGACAGCGGAATCGCCGAGATGCTCGCGCCAAAAATCGAACGCCTCGCCGCGCTTGGAATCACCTTCCTCTCCGGCCCATCGGCGGAAACGGACACCACCATCTACGATCTCGGAATCCTCAGCCCCGGAATTGATCCCATCGTGCCGCTGGTCAAAAATTTCCGCGCAAAGAACATCGAACTGATCGGTGAACTCGAACTCGCGGATCGCGCTTGCGGGAGGCCCGTCGTGGGAATTACCGGCACCAATGGCAAGACGACGACCACGCAACTCGTCGAGACGATGCTCAACGCCGTGGGCGTAAAAACGGTCGCGTGCGGCAACATTTCGCCTGCGTTTTCCGCGAAGGCGATTGAGGGGCGTTTGCTCGACGTGATGACGGTGGAACTCAGCAGCTTTCAGCTCGAAGAGATTCGTCAGTTCCGCCCTCGGGTCGCTGTCTGGCTGGGCTTCGCCTCGGATCACCTCGACCGCTACCCCGACATGGAGAGCTACTTCGCCGCGAAGCTCCGCATCTTTGAGAACCAGACCGCTGAAGACTTCGCAGTGGTGAATCTCCGCGATAAACTGCCCGCGCTGCAAGCAAAGCGCATCACGTTCAGCGCCTACGAATCGGGCGGCGACTTCGAGCTTCGCGACGGCGTAATTTTCTTCCGTGGCAGCGCCGTTCTCGCGATGGCGGATACGCAACTGCGGGGCTCGCACAACACGGAAAATCTCATGGCATCGCTCGGCGTCGGAGTGGCGCTAGGGCTCGACATTACCAAGCTCGCCGCTCCGCTATGCGCCTACCGGGCACTACCGCACCGCTGCGAACTCATCCGCGTCGTGGATGGTGTGGACTATGTGAACGATTCAAAAGCGACGAACCTCGACTCCCTAGAAAAAGCTCTCGCTGGCGAGAGTCGTCCCGTCGTTTTGATCGCAGGCGGCAAAGACAAAGGCTTCGAGTTCGACAGCGTCGCTCAAGTCGTCGCGGACAAATGCCGATGCGCGATTCTGATCGGCGAAATGGCCGAACGCATTGAGCGGATGTGGGCGCCAAAAGTCCGCTGCATCAACGTCGGGCGCTCGCTGGAGCGTGCCATCTCTACCGCACAGTCGCAGGCTCGAAGCGGCGATATCGTTCTCTTTAGTCCCGGGACATCCTCGTTCGACATGTTCATAAATTACGCCGATCGAGGGAATCAATTTCGTCAGATAGTTCAACAACTCAAACCAACAACAACGCCAGTCCAGCCATGAAAAATCCGCTCCGCAAGTTCCGGAAAATCTTCGCGAAACCGAAGAAAATGAACGCCACCGCAGTACGCAACGCAGCTGCATCCACCTACGACGAGGAAACCGATGATACGAAGCTTTCGGGAGCTTTCGTTATCGTCCTGATCCTCCACATCGTCGCAGTCGTCGGGATCGTCGCGTTTACCAAAATCAAAGATAACCGTAAGAACAACGAGGCATCATCTGCGCTTGCTCCAGCGAAGGACAAAAAGTCGGCCGCGGTCCCTTCCGCCCCCGCCGGGCTTGGAGGATCTAAGGCCCCTCAAGTTGCGCCCGATGTGCCACAGATCAACGTGCCCGTCGTGGAAAATCATCCTCCGAAAACGCCGCCGAGCGCTGGCGGGCAAATCCACATCGTGAAGCAGGGAGACACGTACACCAAGCTTGCGATGGCTTACGGAACTACGGTCGCCGAGTTGACTCGCCTGAACGGAAGCCGTCCGACTGATCCGCTGACAATTGGACAAACGTTGACCTTACCGGACAAGAACTCGTTGCCGCCACTTCCGGTGATGCCAGAACGCCAAAACGAGACCGTGAAAAACAGTCCGCCCAAGCCCGCTACGCCGACCGTTCCAACCGTAAGAACGGGAAGTTACACCGTTAAGAAGGGCGACAGTTTGATTAAAATCGCGCGCGACAATGGCATGACCTTCGAAGAACTCACGAAGCTGAACAAGAGCGTGGACGCGAAGACGCTCAAGCCCGGACAGGTGGTGAAAATCCAAACAAGGAAGTAACCAATGAGGCTCTTGTTCCAACGTCTGCGGGAGTATATCCGTCGCAACTATGTGATGTTTTGCATCTTCACATTAGTGGTGTCTGTCGTGATGTTGGTATCCATCGGAGTCCTCATGCTGACGAGCACCGGAGCGTATGCACAGGAGGCAAAAGGCGACCCGGCGTATTTTCTAAAGCGGCAACTATTCTGGCTGGGCGTCGGTGCAGTGATGGCGGCCATCGCGGCGGTAATTGACTACCGAAAAATCGAGAAATACCGCTGGTGGATTTACGGAATCGCGGCGCTCCTTTTGACTCTCTGTTTCATGCCGGTGGTCGGCAAGAAAATCAATGGAGCGCGCCGCTGGATAGGGATCGGAGCACAAACGGCGCAACCGTCCGAAGTCGCGAAGATGGCAGCAATCATCATAGTTGCGTGGTGGTATTCGCGAAAAGAGATGCTGACAAAAAACCTGAAGGTGCCGCGCTCGAAGGAGTTCAAACAAGGATTCTTGTTTCCATTGGGTATCGTCCTGGGACTCGTAGCGCTCATCGTCCCCGAGGTGGACTTGGGCTCGTCTTGTTTGATTGGCGGAACCGCCCTCGTGATGATGTACGTCGCAGGTGCTTGTATCTGGCATCTGGGCCTTTTGGTTGTCGGCGGATTTAGTGCGTTGGCGTTGGCAATTAAGCTGATGGACGAAAGAACCGGCCGCTTTCTTGCGTTCCTCGATCCTGATAAATATCCGAAGGATGCTTATCAGCAGTTGCAGGGTTTGGTGGCTTTCGCATCTGGGTCTATGGACGGACGCGGCTTGGGCGAAGGAATGCAGAAATTTTTCTACCTTCCCTATGCACACACGGACTTCATCTTCCCAATGGTCGGGGAAGAACTAGGGCTTCGTTGGACCCTCATTATCGTAGTTTCATTTCTGACTCTCCTTTTGACGGGAGCCGTTGTCGCAATGAAATCGAGGGACCACTTCGGAAAACTTCTTGGCTTTGGCATTGTATCGCTGCTCGCACTGCAAGCCGCACTCAACATGGGCGTGACGACGATGTTGCTGCCGAACAAGGGGCTGCCGCTGCCGTTTATCAGCTACGGTGGCTCGAACCTCGCGTTTTGCCTCGGCGGTATCGGCCTGCTCATCAGTATCTATCGCCGCGGTTACGGCGAGGAGCACGACCCAGACGGCGTGCAATTGCGCGCCAAAATACTGACGCGGCCTACGCCGAGAATATGACTTTTTCCTAGCAGCAATAAACCAAACACAGCCCATGAAAAAACCCGCACAAACCGCCGGACTCCTGAAAAAAGACCCGGAAGCCAAGGAATCCACCGTACACCCGACCGTGCGTTGGTGGCCTATCCACACGCCTCGACTTCTCGGCCAGCCATTCGAAAATCCAGTGCCACGTATTCCGACGGCAAACAGCCCGCTCTCGCCGCGCGAAGGCGAGGCGTAGAACCACCGCAGTGTCCACGAATCGCGCATTGAACTTCGTCATCGCCGCTGGCGGAACTGGCGGGCATTTGTTTCCCGGTATTGCCGTGGGAGAGGTGCTCGTTGCGCGTGGGCATAAAGTGATGCTTTTGATTTCTGAAAAGGAGATTGATGCTGTGGCGACGAAAGGCTGCGTGAATTTCCGGATCGAGAAAGTCGTGGGAGAGGGATTGCAGTCGAAGTCGCCGCTCGCCCTGTTGCGGTTCTGGATGAAGCTTCGCGCGGCTAAAAAACGCTGCGCGGCGCTTTATGCGGAGTGGAATCCGAGCGCGGTTTTGGGCATGGGCGGCTTCACTTGCTTTGCCCCGATTTTAGTCGGAAGGAAGCGGAAAGTGCCGACGTTTGTCCATGAGTCGAATGCGATTCCCGGACGCGCAAATAAGTTGAACGCGCGCTACGTCACTCGTGTATTGTTGGGCTTTGAGGAATGCCGTTCCCATTTCCCGAAGGCAGCGTGCGAGGTCGTCGGGACGCCGATTCGCAGTGCGCTGAACCAGCCAGTGAACAAAAGCGATGCGCGTGCGGCGTTTGGGCTCTCGCGAGGAAAGACGACGCTGCTCGTGATGGGCGGGAGCCAAGGCGCGAGTGGGATTAACAAGCGCGTCGTGGATGCGATGCCTGCGCTGGCAGAGCGGTTGCAGGTGATTCATCTCACCGGCAAAGGCGACGAGACTTCCACGCGCGAGGCTTACGCGAAAGCGGGCGTGCAAGCGCATGTCGCGGCGTTTCATCACGCGATGCAGGAGGCTTACGGTGCGGCGGATATTGCGATTGCACGGAGTGGAGCGGCGAGCCTCACGGAGCTTTCGCACTTCAGCCTCGCTTCGATTTTAATCCCGTACCCGTTTGCGGCGGACGATCACCAGACGGCGAATGCGCTGATTTTCCACAAGGCGGGCGCGGGTGTGCTGATACGGGAAGGAGATGCCTCCGCGACGGCTCTAGGACAGGCTCTCACAGATATTCTCGACTCGCCGACACGGCTCGATGAGATGTCGCGGAAGGCGCACGCTCTCGCGCCCACAAACGCTGCGGAGGCTGTAGCGGACACCATTTTGAAACACTGCGCATGACGATGGACGGCTCACAACTCGCACAGTTTCTCACGGCGGAAGCTCGCCGCATCCACCTCATCGGGGTGGCGGGCTCGGGCATGAGCGGGATTGCGGGGCTTTGTATTTCGCTCGGGCATCGCGTGAGTGGGAGCGACAAGGCGACGACTATCGAGACGGCGCGGTTGCAGACGCTCGGGCTGGATTTTTCCTCGCTTGCGAACCCGGCGAAAGTCGGCGAGGCAGAGCTGGTAATTTACTCTTCGGCGATTAAGCCGGGGCACGCGGACTTTGACGCAGCGGTGAAACTCGGCATCCCGATGGTGCGGCGGGCGGATGCGCTGGCGGCGATCATGCGGCAGAAAAAAGGCATCGTCATCGCGGGGATGCACGGAAAGACGACGACGAGTTCGATGGCGGCTCACGTCTTGCGAGTCGGTGGGGTGAAGCCGTCGCATTATGTCGGCGCGGAGATTCCCATTCTTGGCGTGAACGCGCATTGGGACCCGGCGGGCGAGTATTTTGTGGCGGAGGCGGATGAGAGCGACGGCACGATTGTCGGCTACCATCCCGAGCACGCGATCATCCTCAATATCGAGGAAGAGCATCTTGATTTTTACAAAGACCTTGCGGCGATTGAGGCAGCGTTTGAGCGGCTTCTCGCGAACACCAAGGGAAAAGTCTTCTACTGCGCCGACGACCCGAATGCGACTCGTCTAGTCACCACCAAACACCACCGGACGATCGCATTCGGGGAGTCGCGCGCAGCGAATTATCGGTTCGAGGCCGTCCACACGAAGGACTTCCAATCGCACTTCGTCGTCACTCGCGCGGGCGAGCCGCTCGGCGCGATCACGCTGAACGTTCCGGGCCGTCACAACATTAGCAACGCGACGGCGGTGATCGCGCTGGCGACGGAGCTGGGCGTTCCGTTTTCAAAAATCGCGGAGGCGCTGGAGTCGTTTCGCGGGGCGAAGCGGCGGTTTGAGATCACGTATCGAAGCGAGCGGTTCATGTGCGTGGACGATTACGGGCATCACCCGACGGAAATCCGCGCGACGCTGGCAAGCGCACGGCAGACGGGACGGAAGCGCATCGTGGCAATGTTTCAGCCACACCGCTACACACGCACGCAGGCGCTGAAGGAAGAATTTGGGCGTGCATTTGAGGACGCGGATGTGCTCGTGGTGGCGGATGTTTATGCGGCCAGCGAGCAGCCGATTGCGGGCGTGAGTGGGCAGACGATTATTGATGCGATTGCGCAGCAAACGGGGCAGGAGCGCTGCACTTTCCAGGCACGTCGCGAGCAAATTACGTATGACATCGGGCGCATCTTGGAGCCGGGTGATTTGGTTATCTCGCTGGGTGCGGGGAATATCCACGAGCAAGGCGCTGCGCTGGCGAGGGATGTGGCAGTGTTGGATGACCTGCACGGCGTCATGGGCGCGGGAGTCATCAAGCTCTACGAGCCGCTGGCAAAGCACACGACGATGCGCATCGGCGGGCCTGCACAGTTTTGGGCGGAGCCGGAAACGGAAGAAGGATTTGCGAAACTCGTGCGGTTTTGCACCCGGAAAAATCTCCCGCTTTTTGTGATGGGACGCGGTTCGAACTTGCTCATCCGCGACGGTGGGATTCGCGGTGTGGTGGCGTATCTTGCGCGCGGGGAGTTTAAGCGGCTGGAGGTTCACGAAGGGCTCATCACGGCGGGCGTCGGGGTGAAGCAGCGCGAGTTGGCGATTGCGGCGCGCGATGCGCAAATCGGCGGGTTCGAGTGGTTTGAAGGTATCCCCGGCAATGTCGGCGGTGCGCTGCGGATGAACGCGGGCGCGATGGGCGGCGAGACATTTCGGCAAGTCGTGAGCGTGCGTTTTGTGGATGCGAACGGCGAGTTTCACACGCGCACTCCGGCGGAGATGGATGTGCAGTATCGCGAGGTTGGGACGTTGAAGACGAACTACGCTGTGAGCGCGATTTTCCGAGGGACGCCGGGCGAGCCGGAAGAGATTGCGCGTAAGCTGGAGGAGAGCCAGCAGAAGCGTCGGACCTCGCAGCCGCGCGAGTCGAGCGCGGGGTGTATTTTCAAAAACCCCGGCCCGACGCCAGCGGGGAAACTCATTGATGAGTTGGGGTTAAAAGGCACACGGGTCGGCGGCGCGAAAGTCTCGGAAGTGCATGGCAATTTTATCGTGAACGACAAAGGCGCGACGGCTGCCGACGTGCTGGAACTCATCGCCCTCATCAAAGCCAAGGCCAAGACAGAGCGCGGGCTGGAGCTTCACACGGAGGTGCAAATCATCGGCGAAGAAAAATGTATTCATGGCTGAAAGATTTCCGACTTACGCACGTATAGTCGGTGTATGGAAAACTCATCAATGACACTCGAACTCACCAACCGCAAAGTCGCCGTCCTCATGGGCGGGCCAGGCTCCGAACGCCAAGTCTCGCTGAAATCCGGCGAGGGTGTCATCGGCGCTTTGCGGTCGCTCGGTGCTATCGTGACGGCGGTAGATGTGACGGATGCGACTTTTGTCCTGCCGCCGGATACGGAGCTGGCGTTCAACGTGATCCACGGGACGTTCGGCGAGGACGGGCAAGTGCAGCGCGAACTGGAACGCCGCAAAGTCGCCTACACGGGCGAAGGAGTGGTGGGGAGCGAGTTGGCTATTGATAAGATCGCGACGAAGCAGCGGCTCATCGAGCGCGGAGTACCGACTGCGCAGTTTGAGATTCTCCACGACGGCGCGCGTCCGACGCTGGCGCTGCCCTTTGTATTGAAGGCACCGAAAGAAGGCAGCAGCGTGGGCATCTTCATCGTGAAGGACGCCAGCGAACTGGAGCAATCGCTCGCGGATGCTTGGAAGTTCGGGCGCGAGCTGCTGGTGGAGCAATACATCGCCGGGCGCGAACTCACCGTGGGTGTCGTCGGTGACTTGGCGCTACCGGTCATTGAGATCGTGGCGAAGAAAGATTTTTACAACTTCGAGAACAAGTACACTTGGCTGAACCCAAACGCCGCCGGAGCCGACCATTACTGTCCCGCGCAGCTATCGCCCGAAGTGACGGCGCGTGTGCAGGCGGTAGGAATTGCTGCGCATCGTGCGCTCGATCTTGAAGTCTATAGCCGAGTTGATATTTTGCTCACGGATGCGGGCGAGCCGTTCGTTTTGGAGGTGAACACGATTCCAGGAATGACGCCGTCCTCGCTTTTGCCCGAGGCCGCAGCGGCTGTGGGTATCACCTATCCCGAGCTTTGCCGCCGCATCGCAGAACTTTCGTTAGCCAGATTCTAGAAAACAGACCATGAGCCGCCGTAGCACACGCAACACACGAATGACCGCAGCCCGTCAGCGGAAGAGACAATTCTTCACAGACGTTAACGCGCGGGGAGGCCGAGAGCGATGGGCTTTCCTCTCAAAATGGTGCGGTCTTTTTCTCCGCACGAGCTTCATCGTGGCCTTATTGTGCGGTCTGTATTTCGGCGCTACTCGTGGATGGAATTCGTTGTTCTGGCGTAACCCAGATTACGCGCTGAAAGACATCAACGTGACAAACCACGGGTCTTCGCTGACTCGCGACCAGATCATCGCAGCAGCCGGTGTAAAGCTTGGGCAGAACATCCTCGCTTACAGTCTTCCAGAGATCAAAGCGGCGCTGCGGAAGTTGCCGCAGATCGGCTCTGGCGAGGACGATGTGAAGGTGCTCCGCTACTTGCCGAACAGAATAGAAATCGACGTTACGGAACGGAAACCTGTCGCGTGGATCACAGCGAGGGCGAGCGAAAATCATCTCACCGCATCGAAGAGCTACCTCGTGGACGAAGGCGGAGCGTGGTTCCGTCCCAAGCAAGTGCTTCACGAGTATGAGACGTTGCCCGTCATCATCGGTGTCGTGACGGAGAATCTCGAGCCGGGCAAGCCCATCCAAACTGCGGAACTAAATGCCGCGCTTGAGCTTATCCAGAAAAACACGACCAAGCCGCACTTCCAGGCCCGCAGCCTTGATATTACCAAGGGATATTGCGTGATCGTGAAGGATCAAAGCGGGACTCAGATTACGTTTGGACTAGAAGATATCGATAACCAGCTTGTGCGCCTCGACGCGGCGCGAAAAGCGGAACTCGATCTATCTCAGCAAATGGCGACGGTGAACGTGATGCTCACGCGCAATATCCCCATCACATGGGTGCCGCCACTTCCGCCGGAGGAGTCTGATTTTCCGCCGAAGCCCACCGATACAGCCAAGCCGACGACCAAGGACTTGAAGGTGAAGCAAGTGAAGAAGCCTGAGACGAAGCCGTTACCCAAAAAGGAGCCGAAGAAGACCAATCCCGACAACGGACTCTACAAACCCTTTCCCCTCCGCGCATAATGGCACGAGAAGAAATAGTCGTGGGGCTGGACATCGGCACATCGAAAGTCTGTGTCGTCGTCGGGGAGCTACAGAAAGATAGCTCCATCAAAATCATCGGCGTCGGGGAAGCCGCATCGCGAGGGGTTCGCAAGGGAGAGATCGTCGATTTCGACATCTGCGGGAAGTGCATCCGCGAGGCGATCGTCGAAGCGCAGGAAAAGAGCGATGTGAACATCAAGAACGTCTATCTCGGCGTTACGGGTGCCCACATGGAGAGCGTGAACAGTCGCGGCTCTTATATGCTGCCGGAGGAGCGCGATGAGATTTCTAACGAGGATATCGAAGCGGTACAAAATAATGCCCGCGATATTCCGGTGTCCGTCCATAACACGCTCCTTCACACAATTCTGCAGCACTACTGCATCGACTCGCAGGATGGCGTGTTGAACCCCTTGGGGATGTTCGGGCGCAAGCTCGAGGCTGATTGCCACATTATCCACGGAATCACGAGTCGGATCAAAAATACGACTCGTTGCGTGAAAGAGCTTAAGCTCGAAGTGGAGGACTTCGTGTTTAATCCGTTCGCGTCTGCTCAGGTCGTCCTCGACCATCAACAAAAGCTTGCGGGAGCTTTGGCCATCGACATGGGCGGAGGAACGACGGGATATATGGCCTATATCAATGGCGCGGTGAGATATAGCGGCGTGCTTGGACTCGGCGGGGATCACGTCACCAACGATCTTTCGCTTGGACTACGCATCCCGATGGCCAAAGCCGAAAAACTCAAGATCGAGCATGGCTGCGCGACCATCGGTAACAGCGAACCTGGCGATGTAATCTCCCTGCGCGATGAACATGGATTTGCAGGCAAGAAAATCGAACGGGAAACATTGAATACCATTATTCGTCTGCGGGTCCGCGAGACTCTGGAACTATTGAAAGAGCGGCTCATGAAGGGCAATGCGCTCAATATGCTCGGCGGCGGAATCGTGCTCACCGGAGGGGGCTCCTTGATGCGCGGGGTGAAGCACCTCGCAGAGGAAGTTTTCCCAGACATACCAGTGCAGTTGACCCGTGCGCAGAACATGACGGGCAATATCTCCGCGTTTGAAAACCCAAGATATTCCACCGCTATGGGGCTCGTGAAATACGCGCAAGCGACCATTGAGCTAGAGCACAAGGGCTTCTTCGGAAGCCTCTTCGACTGGATCGTTTCGGGCCGAAAGTAGCAGCCACTTTTCTTAATATGATCGAATTTCCACGGGCTAAAAAGCAGCGCACTCCAAATATCCGCGTCATCGGCCTTGGCGGCGCTGGATCTCGAGTCATGGAACGTCTCATCGTCGAGCATCTCGACGGAGTGAGTTTCGTCGCCATGAATACCGACGCCGAACTGCTTGCTGAATCCAACGCCGACGAACGCATACAACTTGGGGCGAGCGGCACCGGCGCGGGCGGCGATCCGGACGCCGGATATGCTGCGACAGAAGAATCGGCATCCGTCCTCAGCGAATCGTTCGAAGGGGCAGGGCTCGTCTTCCTCTGTGCAGGCCTCGGTGGTGGCACAGGAAGCGGCGGTGCACCACTGATCGCCAACATCGCGCGGCGATGCGGAGCGGTCGTAGTTGCGGTCGTCTCTCTGCCATTCGCCTTTGAGCAAGGCCGCACTGAGCAGGCGCAGACAGCGCTCTCGCAGCTTGTGCAGCAGGCCCAAATCGTCCTCTGTTTTGAAAATGACCGTATGGCGGAATTTGCTGCGGCTACCGGCCCGGCACACCAAGCATTTGCGATGGCAGACACCATCCTCTGCCAAGCGGTTCGGTCGCTGACATCCTTGGTGAGTGGAGAAGGGCTACTGCACGTAGGCCTCGACGAACTTGCGACCGTCCTCCGTCGAACGGATGCGCGGTGCTTGTTTGGACATGGGGAGAGCGACACTGAGACGCGGGCCACCGACGCCGTTGAGCGAGCCCTTCGCAGCCCACTCATGAATCGCGGCGAAGCGCTCAAAGACGCCCGCGATATCGTCATTCACATCACTGCCGGACCGGAACTTTCCGTTGCTGAGCTGAGCGTGCTCATGGATCAACTCCAACGCCACACAGGGGGAGACACACGGTTCCATCTCGGAATCGCATCGGATTTACGGATGGGAAAAAAGCTCGGCGTCACTCTCATCGCTGCGCTCGGCACAGACGCGCCGGAGGCTGCGCTGCAGCAGAAGCGGAAACTGCCGCGCCCGCTCCCCGTTCCCGTGCTGCCTCTATTTGAGAGTGCGCCGGATTCGGAGCCGTTGAGCGAAAGCGACGAACCAGAACCTACGCAGGCGACGGTGGCCGCGCAAAAAAAGGGAAAAGTTGAGCAGATGCAGTTTGAGCCGGTAAACCGCGGACGCTTCGAGAAAAGCGAGCCCACCAT
Organism: Chthoniobacteraceae bacterium; assembly: GCA_947471505.1. Taxonomy (GTDB): domain Bacteria; phylum Verrucomicrobiota; class Verrucomicrobiia; order Chthoniobacterales; family Chthoniobacteraceae; genus SXWH01. The sequence goes on from CANIWM010000003.1 coordinate 53,366, forward strand.
TGTTGATGGGCAAGACCTCGACGTGCCAACATTTCTACGCAAAGGACTGCGGCTACACTAACCGCGTGGATGGAATTTTCGATGCACCGCTTTAAGGCGGCTGTGTTCGACGTGCGTGTAAATTTCGGTTGTGGAGATGTCGGCGTGCCCAAGTAGCTCTTGGATAATCCGTAGGTCTGCGCCGCCTGAGAGCAAGTGCGTGGCGAAGCTGTGCCGCATGAGATGGGGGAACACGGTCTGGTCCAGCCCGGCACGGGCCGCGTGGCCTTTGACGATTTGCCAGAGCCGGGCGGTGGTCATGCCTTTCCCGTGGTGCGTCAGGAAGACGTGGCTGCCAGTTCGTTTGCTTACGAGGTTTGGCCGTTCCTTTTCTAAATAGGTGTGGATAGCGGCAATGGCTTTGCTGCCGATGGGCACGAGGCGCGTCTTGTTGCCTTTGCCGGTGACACGGATGACGCGGTGATCGAGGTCCATATTCTCGAGGCGCGCCCCGACGAGTTCGCCAGCGCGAAGCCCGCTGGCATAAAGCAGCTCGATCATCGCTTTATCGCGTAGGCCAAGCGGCTGTGTGGTATCAGGCGCAGCGAGCAATCGCTCGACGTCCGCTTCATTCAGCGTCTCCGGGAGAAAACGCTCGATGCGTGGAAGTGGCAGGACTTCCGCTGGGTCGTGCGGGATTCGCGTGCGGGCGGCGAGCCAGCGGAAGAAGATTTTCAGCGCCACGACTTCGAGTTTGATGCTGGCAGCGGCAAGGCCGATGCGTTTGCGCTCGGTGAAAAATTCCTGGATGTCCGAGAGCGTGACGGCGCCGGATTCCGTGAGCTGTTTCGTCTTCTCACCCCATTGGCAAAAGGTTTCGAGAGAGCGGCGCGTGGAAAGTTGATAGTTGTCCGAAAGTCCGCGCTCGGTGGCGAGGTGCATGATGAAGTCTTCGATGTCGGCGCGCACGTCCGACTCCATACTGGCTTCCGTGAGCGATGCCAAGCGGTAGTGGGTGATCCATTACTCCGGCACGAGGCGCACTTCGCGAAGGTCCATCACCGCGCCGCCCGGTTTCGTCTTTGGCTTCACGGTGAGGGTGTGTTTTCCCGCAGGGAGTTGCACGGTGCCGAGGTCGCGGCGGATCATTTGCTGGAAGTGGCCGGTCTCCACGATTTTCGTGAGGAACTTTTGCTCGCCGATGGCAAACTCGACTTCCGCGCCGCCGCTGCCTTTTCCGCAGCCTTGCAGGATGTCGAGGGTGAAGGTGCCTGCTGTGGGAACGTCGAACGTCCACTCTGCCCAGTCTGCCGGGTTCACCCAAAAGCCGAGGACGTTTTTGTAGCTCAGTTCCTCGTAGTGCATCTTTTCGGCGTGGACGGTGGCGGCGCGGGCGTGGAGGGAGATGATGCCGGTGGCGGGCGTCACGTCGGGCTTGTGGCCTTTCGCGGCGGCGTTCATCGCGGTGCGCCAAGCTTGCCACGCGGGGCCGTCTGCGGCGGCGGTGGGGCCGCCTTTTTTCGTGGAGGGGTCGAAGTCAATATAGAGCGCCTTGTGCTTGGCGGCGTCGAACTCGGGGTTCGGCATGGGCATCTGGGCACCGACGCTCGTGCGCCAATCGGCGAGTTTCTTTTGCAAGTCGGCGGCGACCTTTGCTTGCTCGGTGGCGAGGTTCGTTGCCTCGCCGAGGTCGGTGCTGAGGTCGAAGAGTTCCACGCTGCCATCCTCGTATTGCTCCACGAGTTTCCACTTCCCTTCGCGGACTGCACCTGCCGGGCGACCGCCTTGGTTTGTGTAGTTTGGGAAATGCCAAAAGAGCGCGCGCTGCGGCATGGGTTCGCTGCGGAGGAGCTTGGTGATGTCCGCGCCGTCGAGCGGGCCGACGGTCTTTGCGGGGTCCACGCCCGCCGCACGGAGGAGCGTCGGCACGAGGTCCGTGAGGACGACGGGCTCGGCGCATTCGCTGCCGGGGCGCGTGGTGCCGGGCCAGCGGATGATGAGCGGCTCGCGCAGCCCGCCTTCATAGACGTAGCCTTTGCCTGCGCGGAATGGCGTGTTGTGCGTGGCGGGGGTGCCGGGGAACTCTAGGCAGTGCAGCCCGCCGTTGTCGGAGGTGAAAATGAAGATGGTTTTTTCTGCGAGGCCGAGGGCTTCGACCTTCGCCATGAGCCGCCCCACGGTGTCGTCGAGCGTCTCGATCATCGCTGCGTATTCGGGGTGATAGGCTTTGGCATTTGCCGCGATGAGGTCCGGCTTTGCGCCGAGCGGGATGTGTGGGGTGTTGTGCGGCACGTAGCAGAAAAACGGGCGCGCTTTGTTTGCCTCGATGAACTTCTCCGCCGCTGCCGTGATGGCGTATTCGCCCTTCCCGCCCTCGTCGGCAGAGGGCTTCGTATTGCCCGGCGGCATGAGCACTTCGTCAAAGCCCTGCTGCTTCGGCGAATGCGCCGCGCCGCCGAGATGCCACTTGCCGAAGAGCCCCGTCGCATAGCCCGCGTCGTGCAGTAGCTCGGCGATCGTCACTTCCTCCAGCGGGAGTTGGCCCTCGATCCGGGGTTGCTTCAGTTTTTGCGAAGGCGCGTCGGCGCGGCCCGGCAGGAAGTTCGTGAGATGAAGCCGTGCAGGGCATTTGCCCGTCATCAGCGCGGCCCGCGACGGCGAGCAGATCGGCTGCGCGGTGTAGGCGGAAGTGAAGCGCATTCCTTGCGTGGCGAGCTTGTCGAGATTCGGCGTGCGGTGGTCTTTTCGCCCGTAGCAGCCGAGGTCGTTGACGCCGAGGTCGTCGGCGAAAATGAGCACGATGTTCGGCTTATCCGCGGCATGGAGCGCGAAGGCGAGAGTGAGTAGAGCGAGCAAGAAACGCATCGGCGCACCGTGTCGGCGATTGGCCGCGATGCGAAGTCAAAAGAAGCGTCGCCTTTCGCTCTACAGGCAGCCGGTTCCGCTAATGTAACGCCTTTTTCCTTGGCGGCATCGCGCGGGGGCGTGTTTAGTCGCTGCCTATGGCGAGTCTCTATGGTCATGCGTTCCGCATCTCAACTTTTGGCGAATCACACGGCGGCGCGGTCGGGGTGGTGGTGGATGGTTGCCCGCCGCGCATCGCGTTGACGGAGGCCGACATCCAAGTGGACCTCGACCGTCGGCGGCCCGGCCAGAGCGAGATCGTGACTCCGCGCGACGAGGCCGATGCGTGCAAGATTGTGAGCGGGACATTCGAGGGGCAGACCATCGGCACACCCATCGCGGTGATCGTGTATAACAAGGACGCGCGGCCCGATTCTTACCGGGAAATGGAGTCCGCTTTCCGCCCGTCGCACGCGGATTACACGTATGAGGCGAAGTTTGGTATTCGCAACTGGCAGGGTGGGGGACGTGCCTCGGCGCGCGAGACGATTGGGCGCGTGGCGGCGGCGGTGATCGCGAAGAAAGTGCTCCAGCAACTCGCGCCCGAGTTGGAGATTGTCGCTTATGTAAAAAGTATCCATTCGCTGACGGCTGCCGTTGATCCAGCCACGGTGCGCTTCGACGACGTGGAGGCCAATATTGTGCGCTGCCCAGACGCGTCGATGGCCGTGAAGATGATCGATTTCATAAAGGAAGTGCGCTCCGAGGGCGACAGCGTCGGCGGGGTGATCGAGTGCGTCGTGCGCGGCGTGCCGCCCGGCTGGGGCGAGCCCGTCTTCGATAAACTAGAAGCCGAACTCGCGAAGGCGATGCTCTCGCTCCCAGCCACGAAGGGCTTTGAAATCGGCAGCGGCTTCGGAGGCACGCTCATGCGCGGCAGCGAGCACAACGACGCCTTCGAGATGCGCGACGGCAAGGTGCGCACACGGACGAATCTCAGTGGCGGCATCCAAGGTGGAATCAGCAATGGCGAGCCCATCTTTTTCCGCGTCGCCTTCAAGCCTACGGCCACCATTTTCCGCGAGCAGGACACTGTCACCACCACCGGAGAAAATACTAAATTGAAAGCACGCGGGCGGCACGATGCCTGCGTCCTTCCTCGTGCCGTGCCGATGGTCGAGGCGATGGTTGCACTCGTCTTGTGCGACCACGCGCTGCGCCATCGCGGACAATGCGGCGATTTTTAGACCATGATTGAATTCAGCGCCGATACTCTCAAGTTCGCCTATCTCGGCGGTAGTGGGATCGTCGCGGGGTTCCTTACTTGGAATGGCTGGCGTAAAGGCGTCGCCCGGCAGGGCATGACGCTCCTCGCCATCGCCAGCGCGTATGCCGCTGGGTTTTTCGGGCGTAAGACGGCGGCACCGTTATTTAGCTTTCTGGGCTACCCGGAGATCGTCACGGAAATCATCGGCGCAGTTGCCGCCGGGATGCTCACCTACATCGCCGTAAACGCTGTGAGCCGGATGCTTTTCAAAAAGGACAAGAGCACGCCGGAGCCAAAACAATCTGTCCGTTTTGGCGTCATGGGCGCGCTCCTCGGATTTGTATTTGCGATGTTTCTCTTCGTCGTCAGCTACTACGCCGTCCGCATGATGGGCACCATCGCCGCCTCCAAAGTGCAGAGCGTCAACGCTGAACTAGAAGCCTCCAAACACCAGCCAAAGACCGCCCACGCCTACGTGCCCCAAGAAGACCCGCCCGCATTTATCAAAGGACTCGCTAAGCTCAACGGCGCGCTCAACGAAGGGCAAACGGGCGAGTTCTTCCACAAAGTGGACCGCGTCCCGCCCAACGTCTATGCGATGCTCTTCAAACTAGGCATCATGGTATCGAGCGAAGAATCCCTCGATCGCTTCCTCGGCTACCCCGGCGTCGCCGCGCTGGCTCGCCACCCCAAGCTCGCCATACTCAAAAGCGACGCCACCGTTTCCGAACTCCTCGCGAGCAAGAGCTACCTCAAACTGCTGCGTAACGAAAAGATCGTCGCCCTCGCGAACGACCAAGAGTTCGCACAGGAGATCAAAGCGATGGACTTCGAGAAAGCGCTCGACCATGCCATCAAAGGTGGCCCAGTTGCCCCGTAGCGCTGTTCCTTTGCGGTCGTTTACCCCGTTATCCTCGATGGCGGGAGCGGTATTCGCTCGGGGGCCAGCCGACCCATTTTTTGAAAGTAGTCGAGAAGACGAAGGCGTTGCGGTAGCCGATGGTGTGGGCGATCGTTTCAATTTTTTCGTCGGTTTCGACGAGGAGTTTGGCTGCGTGTTGCATTCGTAGGTAAATGACTTGGTGCATGGGGGTGCGGCCCATTTCACGCCTACAGAGTCGGCGGAGGTGTTCGTTGCTGGTGTGGCAGATCGCGGTGAGGCGCTCAAGGGTCCAGTCTTCGCCGAGGCGCGCTGCGACTTGTTCCCATAGGCTCGCGAGGCGGTCGTCCATCTGCCAAGGGCGGGCGAAGCTGGTGACGTAGTAGTGGATGACGGTGACCCAGTGGGTGAGGGACGAGGGGGCGGTGCGGCTCTGGACTTCGTGCCAGAGCCCGAGGACGGCGTGACGGAGCGGCTCGGGGTCGAATTTGGCGAGGGCGGGAGAGCTGCTGGACATGACGGGCTTTTGGTCTGGCGGTTGTTGGTAGCGGACCCAGACGATGTCCCAAGTTTTCCCGGGGTCTGCGTGAAAGGCGAGGAGGACGTGGGGTGGGGCGATAGCAGCCCAACCGGTGGAGAGCTTTTGCCAGCGGCCATCGAGGAGGATGCGCCCGCTGCCGCCAAAGCACGCCAACATGTATGTCCCGGAAAGATCGAGCCGGATCATCTCGAATGGAGCGGCGGCGTTTGCGACGGCGACGTGTGCGATGTGGTGGTTGGCGAGAGCGGGGCATTCGCCAGAGGGGACTTTGCGAAGACGGGTGGCAGCACCGAGGATGGTGGTTTCAGCAAGTGGACGTTCGATGCGCGGCATGGGCTGGATGGTAATAGGGACCCGGAGCGAAGGGGAATGCCGAATGATGATGTGGCAGGGGTTCCGTAATTTTTTCTGCAACTCGCGCATTGCACTTTGGGCGGTGGGGCGCTATTTGCGTCACCCGCATAAACAAATGGCGAACGCACGCCGGCAGGAACTCCGCTCATCAGTCCAAGAAATCGTCGGCCTCAGCTTACTTGTGCTTGGGGTCTTACTTTTTCTCGCTCTTATTTCATATACACCCCGCGACGTGCCGTCGTGGTTTCCGGGGTCGTTCACGGACCGTCCCAATAAGACGACGCAGAACTTCGTGGGGGCTTTTGGAGCGATGCTGGCGTGTACGAGTTATTTGACGCTGGGTGCTGCGAGTTACCTTCTCGCGGTGGCGCTGATTGCTTATGGGCTGACGGCGGTGCTGGGGAGGATGATGGGGTTTGCGCTGCGGCCTGTGTGGACGGCGGGGTTTGTGATTAGTGGGGCGTGCTTGGTGCATGTGCTGGGGTGGTCGTTGATCGACCGGGAGAGTATGAAGGTGCCGAGCGAGGGCGGGGTGATCGGGGAAATGGTGGGAGGGAAGGTGTTTTTTAATGTCTTCGGAGCGTCGTCCATTTTGGTCCTGCTGTTCATTTATGTGATCTGTTTAATCTTGATGACGGGCCTGCGACCTTTCGCGGTGTTTCGGCAGGCGCTGGCGTTTCCGGGGCAGATGATTGACCGTTATCGGGAGTGGCAATATGAGCGAGCAGACGAGCAGCGCCGAATGGATATTGCGGAGCGTCACTTGACCAAGGAGCGTAAGCGGCTTGAGCGTGTGCTGGCCAAGAAGGGTGTGGCAGTGGTGGAGGAGGAGGAGGACGATGAGGACGAAATCCCTGCGGGCCGTTATGAGCAGACGGAGCTGCTGCCGACGGAGGCTGTCGAGGCGATGCGACCTGCGCCGAAGATTTTCGATTCCGCAGTGCCGGTGCCGGTGACGAAGCGGGAGAAGAAGAAGGAGGGGCACCAACTGCTGAGCGCGATCCATAGCGAGAACTACGAGTTTCCATCGCTCGATTTGCTGGACTCGCCGGACCTCGGCGACCGGCAGATTGCGAATCACGAGGAACTGTTGGGGATTCAAAGGCTGATCATCGAGACGCTGTCGGAGTTTGGAATCACGGTGACGGGCGGGGACATCACGAAGGGACCGACGATCACGCGCTATGAAGTGTATCCTGCGAAGGGTGTTCGGGTGGACCGGATCGCCAGCTACGAGCGCGACATTGCACGGGCGACGCGGGCGGAGCGCATCAACATCCTTGCGCCGATTCCGGGCAAGGACACGGTGGGCATCGAGATCGCGAACTCGAAGAAGCAGAAGGTGACGCTGCGGGAGTTGCTGGAGAGCGAGGAGTTCATCAATGCGAAAGGGCGCATCCCTATCGCGCTGGGCAAGGATGTGTACGGGCACACGATCATCGCAGACCTTGCAGCCATGCCGCACGGGCTGGTGGCGGGGACGACGGGCTCGGGTAAGAGCGTGTGCATTAACGCCATCCTCGCGAGCATCCTCTACCGCTTCTCGCCGGAAGATTTGCGGCTGATCATGATCGACCCGAAGGTGGTCGAGATGCAGATTTACAACACGCTGCCGCATCTCGTGGTGCCTGTCGTTACGGACCCGAAGAAGACGCTCCTGGCGCTGAAGTGGGCGGTGAACGAGATGGAGAAAAGATACGCGATTTTCGCCAAGGTGGGCGTGCGAAATATCGGGGGCTTTAACGCGCGACCCAAGCCGAGGTCGCAGCGCGAGCTGGACGAACTCGCCGACGCAAAGGAAGCGGCAAGAGACGCCGAGCCGCTGATCGTGCAAGACCCGAACGCGGACCCGGAAGCGGCGAGCAGCACGGATATTCTCGGGAAATCATTCGGCGAAGAGCTGGAGCGCGAGCCCGTGTTGAATGCGGACGCTGAGATGTATGGCACGCCGACCGGCGAAGTCGCGGAACATGAGCTGGACCGTGCGGAGCAGGCGGAACTCGGCATCACCGTGACACGAGATGACGGCATCTCGGTCCCGGAGAAGATGCCCTTTATCGTCGTCATCGTGGACGAGCTGGCAGACCTCATGCAGACGGCGCCGGCGGATGTGGAAATGCTCATCGCCCGCATTACTCAAAAAGCGCGGGCGGCAGGCATCCACATGATCATCGCCACGCAGACGCCGCGCGCGGATGTGATAACGGGAGTCATCAAAGCAAACGTGCCGTGCCGCATTGCGTTCCAAGTGGCGTCGCCGCTGGATAGCCGCGTGATTTTGGACGAGAACGGCGCAGAGCGTCTGCTGGGTATGGGCGATCTTCTCTATCGCCCGCCGGGAACGTCGAAGCTTCTGCGCTGCCAAGGCGTGCTGGTGACGGATGAGGAGGTGCATCGCATCGTGGACTTCGTGAGCAAGCAGAGTGAGCAGGCGTTCGAGGCTGACATCCACTCGAAGCTGGAGTCCATGGGCGAAGGCGACGAGGAAGAGGAGGTGAACGACGAGGACGAAGAACTTGTGCAGAAATGCCTCGAAGTGATGCAGCAAGAGCAGAAGGCGAGCACGTCGCTCTTTCAGCGCCGACTGCGGCTCGGCTACACGCGGGCGGCGCGCATTTTGGACATCCTAGAAGCACGCGGCTACGTTGGCCCCGGCGAAGGAGCGAAGCCGCGCGAGATCCTGCGGATGCCCGACGAAATTTGATGAATTCTATATTTGGAAAACAGCTCCGGCGTGCGAGGGAGTCTCGCGGTATCTCGTTGGAAGAAGCAGTCCATGCTACGCGAATGCGTGCATCAATGATCGAGGCGCTCGAAGCGGGCGACTTGGGGGCATTCCCGAACCCGGCCTATGCCAAGAGCTTTCTGTTGCTCTATGGGAAATATCTGAGCCTCGACGTGAAAGCCGTAGCGGCCGAGATCGACACCGCGATGCAAGTCACCGTGGACGATTACCAATACCTTTCGCACACCAAGGAAACGACGCGAGACCCGGCTCGGCGCAGCGATTTTGCAAGGCCACACAGTCTGCCTTCGTGGACGCCGGTGCTCGCACTTGGCGGCACGACGGCGGTGGTGGTATTTGCCTTCATGGTGTGGCTGAATATGAGTCGTATCGGCGGAGGCCCCAGCGTCCCGCCGCCCAAGCCGGGCACGGACACAGAGGCCATTGAGCCCGCCACCGCAGGCACTCTGCCGGAGAAAGTGAACGTCGAACTCCCTGCCCGACACAGCTTAGTAGCTCCGGCTGCGCCCGTGCAGTCTGATCCGCCCGCCGTCGTGCAGGCCAATCCGCAGCCCGAGCCCGCACCGCATGTGCCGACTGCGGTCGTTGCTTCTGGCCAAGCCCCGCTGCCTGTTTACCCGAAGATCGCGCCGCCGCCCCTCCCCGCTTCGCGGCCCTCCGTCACGAAAGAGCCGCCAAGCATCGGAGTGGGGCCGGTCACGCAGATTGACGGTATCGAAGTCCGCACGGCCAAAGTGATCTCGCCCGTAGCGCGGCTTGCATCGAATGACGCAGCGCTTCTTTCCCAAGTCGAAAGCGCGCCGCAGACGCCGCCACCGCTCGTCGGGCTCGAGCCCATTGAGGAGTCCGATGGCGACGATAGCCCGCTCGCGAACGATCCGAACACCGTTGAAATTGAATCCATTAAAAAGACGTGGATCGTCATCCGCAGTGCTCCGGGGGCCATCCCGATTTTTGAAGATTTTCTTTACCCGAGCGTCCGGCCCATGCGTCTGCCTGCCGGGAGGTACGTCATCGAAGTCCGCGACGATGAGGCCGTGGAAATCCGCAAAGCTGGCCACCCCATCGCCTACACCACCGGCGGGTTGAAGCTCGAGTAGCGTGCGCGTCCTTTTCCTCAACCAATACTTCCCGCCCGACCCCGCGCCGACCGGTATCCTTTTCCGCGAACTGGCGGACGACCTCGCCAGCCACGGACACAGTGTCGATTTCGTAGATGCCGGGCTCGACTACCGCGCCGTGCAGAAGAAAGGCGGGCGGATGAAGCGCGAGCTTGCCTCGCTCTGGCGGATGCTCCGCGAGGGGAAAGCCCGGCAGCGCGCTGACGTCGTCATCTCCGGCACTTCGCCGCCGCTCCTCGCCGTCATCGCCGCCCGCGTCGCTCGTGCTCATCGCGCCCGGCATTTCCACTGGGCGATGGACGTGTATCCCGAGATTGCCGTCGCACTCGGCGAAATAAAGAGCGGCTCGCTCATCGCCAAAGGAACCGCTTGGGCCAGCGGACGCGCCTATCGCCGCGCCGCGAAAATCGTCGCCCTCGACGCCGATATGGCCGCGCTTTTCAAAGGGCACGGTGTGCAGGCAGAAATCATCCGCCCGTGGGTCTTCAAAAGCGTCCTCGCCCGAATCACCCCGCCCGAGCCGCCCGCTGGCGAGTGGACGTGGATTTACTCCGGCAACCTCGGGCGCGCTCACGAGTGGGAGACACTCCTCAACGCGCAAGCCCTGCTCGAAGCGCGCGGGTGCGACGTAACGCTTCTTTTTCAAGGCGGCGGCCCGAGCTGGCCCCTCGCCCAAGCCCGCGCACAGCAGCTCGGCCTGCGCCGTTGCCGCTGGAGCGACTACGTCCCTGAAGACGAAATCCGCACGTCTCTCCTCGCCCGGCACGCGCTCGTCGTCACCCAGCTCCCCGCCGTGCAAGGCCAGCTCTGGCCGAGCAAACTGGGCCTCGTCATGACGCTCCCGCGCCCCATCCTTTTCGTCGGCCCGCTCCACGGAGCCATCGCCCAGGAACTGAGCCAATTCCCCCATGCCACGAGCATCGCACCCGGTGATGCTGAAGCCGTCGCAGCTTGGGTCGCCCGCATCCGGCAGAGCCCGTCTGAAATAGCGAAAACCCTCGACCCCGTCGTACACCGCGACGGCGCGCTCTCGGCTTGGAGGAAGCTCATTGGCTGATCTCCGAGCCCGTTCATTAACCCCGCCCAATCAAAAATGTTCGTTATTTGAGCACATTTTCCTTCCATTACGTCGCCACATTCACAAAAACACCACTCGCTTTTCCGGAGACGGAATCGCGAAACAATATCCACAATGAACTGTCCCCTTATGAAAAACATCGCCATCACATTTGCTGCACTCGGTCTTCTCGCCGCTGGGGCGTCTGCACAGACGCTCGCTACCCCAGTGACAATGAAGAACATCAAGCTCAACAAGATTTCGCCGTCGGTCCTCCCGACTCCGGAATACACCGTAAACATCGCAAACAAGCGATCGGAAGCGTTGAAATGGTTCGAAATCGAGGTCGAGTTCGAAGTCAACGGAGTCGAACTCGTGGACGAGTTGACTTTTCAGTACACCGTCTTGATTAACAACAAGCTTTGTCCTGGCGAAGTTACGCATGTGAATATTCCTAAGGGCAACAATCGCTATTCGGTCATGTATATCTCGCCGCGGTCGCTCGACCGGATCACTGGCGGAAAAGCGCTGAATGCCGGGATGATCGATAACATATGGGTGAAGGTATCGAAGTCCGGTCAGCTTCTCGGTCAAATCGAATTGAAAAAAGGCCCGCTTCCCAACTTGCAGCAGATGCCCGATCAACTCGTGAAGAAATCAGAGACGCCGTTCCAAGTGTTGTGGTGGGACCGCTACGAGGCTGTGAAGAACACCTCGCGGTAACAGTGGAACACTAAGGAACTTTCATGGCTGCACCAAACCGCATTTACGCTTTAAACCTTGGGACTCAGACGATGAGTCTCGCAGAGTTTCAGACGAATCCGTCTGGAGGGCTCATCTTATCCCGCTTTCAACAAGGGGAAATCTTGGGTGATCCAGCCGTAGATGCGACTCGCCTTGCGCAATCAAAACTGGAAGTCCAGTCGCTCGTCAGCGGTTTCGGAATCAAGGCAGCGAAAGTTAATTACGCCATCGCCTCCAACGTGGTTTTTATCCGCCCGGTGACACTCCCGAGCGTCGGTGACCAAGCGCAAGTGGAGCAAATCGTCGGCTTTGAAGCGGCGCAAAACGTGCCCTACCCGATTGCGCAAGTTGTTTGGGATTGGCAGCTTCTGGATGATGGAGCGGACGGCTCCGTCGAGGTCATTTTAGGTGCTATCAAGAGCGACTTGCTGGATGATATTAACGAAGCCGTCGAAAATTCCGGCGTGCGCGCTGGAATCATCGAAATCGGGCCTTTGGCGCTCTACAATGCCTTTCGCTATAACTACGCCGACGCTGATGGATGCTCGCTCCTAGTGGATATCGGCTCCCGCACGACGAACCTGATTTTTGTCGAACCGGGCAAGATTTTCCCCCGTCGTTTGAACATCGGCGGCAGCAGCATCACGACTGCGATTGCGAAGGATTTGAACCTTCCATTTAACGAAGCCGACCAGATGAAAGTGCAGGAAGGCTTTGTCTCCCTCGGCGGAGGCTACGCCGAACCGGACAATGCGGACCTTGCGCGCGTGTCGAAGATCATCCGCAACCAGATGACCCGGTTGCATCAGGAAATCGCCCGTAGCATCACCTTTTATCGCAGCGAGCACGGTGGTTCGCAGCCTGTGCGAGTGCTTCTCGCGGGCGGAACGGCGTCATTCCCCTACATGCGCGAGTTTTTCCAAGAGAAGTTCGCTGGGATGGATGTGGATTTCTTCAATCCCCTCCGCAACGTCTCCGTCGCAGCGAACCTCGATGTCGAAGAAATCGGACGCAAAGCGCACACCATCGGCGAGCTCGTCGGCCTTGCCCTTCGCAGTGCCAACAGTTGCCCGCTGGAGCTGAGCCTGCGCCCACAGAGCGTCACGGCAGCCGAGGCTCGGGCAGCCCAGAAGCCATTTATCGTGGCTACGGGAATCAGTATTCTCGCCGCACTCGGCGGGATGTATGCGTATTACAGCAAGGCACTTACCGTCACAAACGACGAACTCGCAAAGGTCGAGAATAAGGTGGGCCTACTAAAGCCCAAAGAGGGTGCCATCGCGACGGCGAAAACCGAAATTTCGAAAAAAGTCGCCGAGTCTTCACCGCTGCTCAACGCGGTGAATGACCGTGAATACTGGGTAAAAGTGATCGACGACATCAACAGTCGTCTGCCGGAAAGCTTCATCTGGGTCACCGAGTTTTCCCCGCCAACGGCAGCGGAGCTTGGGAAAGTTAAGTCGCCCGACGCCCTCGCGAAACCCGGTGCAAATCCGAAGAAGAAAGATGCCGAAGAAGCGCCTGCAGTAAACGTCACAGTGAGCGGCTTGGTCTTAGAGAATCCAAGAGGCCCGCAGGTATTCGACGACTTTATCAAAAACCTCTCCGAATCGCCTTACGTCGAGCCTCCTAAAGACAGCGAAAAAATCACCCGCCCCTCAATGAAAAATGACCTTTGGGCGGACAAGTTCTCGTTCCCCCTTCGGCTCAAAACACCTATTTCACTCAAATGAGCTGGTTTCAGGAAAACAAATTCACCGTCATCTTTGGCGGAATCACCGCAGTCGCGGCCGGGGCACTCGGATGGCTCGTCCTTGGCGCGAAAAGCGACCTGGAGATAGCGCAAGCGAAGTTTACAGACGCGACTAGTGAGCTTGGCAGGCTGCAAAACGGCAAGCCTTTCCCGAACGAGAAGAACGTCGCAGCCTACAAAGCCGAATTGGGCCGTGTGGAAGGGGAAGTCTCAAAGCTGCACCAAAAGCTCCTCGCCACGGAGTTCCCTCTGGAAAGCGTCGCCCCTAACGCATTTCAGGACCGCCTCAAGCAGACGATTGACCGGATTAAAGGCGAGGCGCTTGCACAGAAAATGATGCTCCCTGGGCAGAAAAAAGACGACGCCAGTGCTGTCGCCGCAGACGCCTCTTTTAATCTAGGATTCGGCAATGGGTCGGTCAACTATCTCGATAAACTCCCGCAAGATGAGGCTTCTTCGGAACTCGCTCGGGAGCTGAAAGTTATAGACTTCGTCGTGCAGCTTATTCTGACGAATAAGGCGACTCATTTGGTGGAAGTAAAGAGAGAGCCAATGGCCTTGGAAAAAGGCGAAAAAGACGACAAGAAAAAGGAAGACAAGAAGCCAGCCCCCGGCGGAGATACGAAACCCAAGAAAGACAAAGAAGACGGCCCGAAACTCGTGACTCATCACAAGTTTGAAGTCAAATTTATCGCCCCGCAGTCTTCGGTGATGAAAATCCTCAACGGGATTACCACTGCCTCACAGCCGTTCCTTATTCCTCGCCGGGTTTTTGTTGAAAACGAGAAAAAGGAAGGGCCTGTAAAAGAAATCGCCTCACTTGCTGTACCTCCGAGCGACCCTGCAGTGCCTGCGGTGCCCGCAGACCCTGCCAGCCCGGCGCCCGTGACGCCAGATGCCCCTGCTGCCGCTGTAGCGACCAAGGAAGGCACGAAGTTGATCTGGGTCGTTGGAGAAGAACACGTTGTCGTTGAGTTAGAGTTAGAGATGGTGGACTTCGCCGATGCGAAAATCGCACTAGAGCAGAAACCAAAGACCTCCAAGTAACCATGAACTGGCTCAAAAAAAATCCCGCACAACTAAGTCTCGCGATTGCAGCGCTGGTGATGTTGGCCGTGGCTTTCCTCATCTACTCCAATGCGAATGGTTTCTCCGCGCAATTTGAGGCTGGTTACAGGACGCCCTCGGAAGATAACAAAATCCCGCCTACCGATATTCAAATCGTTGCAGATCGGATGGCATCTCTTGAGAAACCAGCGACTTGGACACCAAAGGCTGGCTCGCTTTTTGTGTCTGAAAAATACCTGATTAAGGATGGAGCTCTGGTTAAACCTGGCTCCAATGGAGTTCCGCTTCACCCGCCAGTTCACAACAAGTATATTATCGATAATGGGTTTGATATTACCTCGGCGACTGTATTGACGGATGACGCTGATGGAGACGGCTTTGATCTGCGTGCCGAGTACGCGGGAATGGACTGGATTCAATCAACGTATCCTCCGGAACTTGAACCTGACTCCACGGACCCAAATAAAGCCGAATCACACCCTCCATATCACACGCGCCTTTATTTGATTAAAATTCATAAAGTGCCTTTCCGCCTACTTTTCCGAGCATACGATGGCAACGCGACTAAATGCACCATTCAGGTCAACCCAATTGATCGTGGCGGCAGGACCGTATTTGTGGAACTAGGGCAACAGGTTCAGAATACAGATTGGAAGTTTGAATCGTTCATCCTCAAGGATAAGGGCGATAAAGACGAGTCCGTCGCAAACATGGTCAACGTAAAAACCGGCCAAAAACTAGCACTCGTTTACAATGTCATGGGTGACTCACCAGAGTCCTTTGCGCAGTTTTCTTATAAGTGGGTTGCGCCCGGCGGGCAGCCTACAAAAGACTTCACGAAGCGTAAGGATGAAACTTTTACCCTCGACCCTGAGGCGGACAAGACTTACAAGGTCACCGAGATTCACGAGAAGGATGTCGAAGTCCTACTCCCATCAGGAGAGAAGAAGATATTCCCGCTCACACCGAATCCGCCCACCGTTCCGCCGACGCCAAAAGCACCGAAATAATCACCGAGAACAGCAATATTCCACTCACCGTAACTCAATTTAACGTAAACCAAACTAAACTACGCCTATGAAACGACCTCCTCTCTCCACACCAATCGCCTCGCTCCTCGTAGCGGGAATCACTATCGTCCAACCGCTTGCAATCTACGGACAGGAACCGCAAACCGAAGCCATTGCAGCCCGGGAACTCGAACGCCGTGTTGCTCGCGAGAATCTTGGGCGGGCAGAGGCTGAAAAAGGCCGCTCCGCCCTCCGCAACAAGGACTACGAGGCCGCTTTTGCTCATTACAAGAACGCTTGCAATAACATCGCAGATGCACCCGCGACCCAATCCAACCGTAGAGCGGCAGTCGCTGGGTTTACCGAAGCCGGGCTTCGCCTTGCGGAGCAACGCATCACCGAAGGCTACTATGTCACTGCATCGGAGCTGCTGAAGGAAGTGCTCCTCCAGAACCCTGATTCCCGTCCCGTGCTGAAGTTGCTGGCGAACATCGAATCGCCTGAATTCTTCAACAAAAAGATGACCCCAAACTTTCGGCAGAAAGTAGAGGAGGTAAAACAGGATCACCTTGACGCACAGCATTACCAAGATCTTGGTCGGTTTGACCTTGCGGATATTTCTGCACAGAAGGCGCTCAACAAAGACAAATACAACATCGCGGCCGAAAAGCGTCGCGCTGAAATTGCCGAAAAGAAGAACCAATTTGGCGAAGTCGCCTACGATAGCGCCCGTTCGCAAGCGATGTGGGAAGTGACGAGGGAATGGGAGCGCCCATATCGCCGCTTTGATCGCCGCACCGTGGAAATCACTGAAAAGAGCAAGACCAGCGCGCCTAGCACGGTGGGAATTAGCAAAAAGCTGAATTCGATCATCGTTCCGAAAATTGATTTTCGTGACTCAACCGTCCGCGAAACCATCGAATTTCTCGTTAAGAAGAGCAAAGACCTCGACCCTGACAAAGAGGGGGTAAACATCGTCCTCAAAATCGAAGGCGGAGCGGCACCGGCTGTCGCCGCACCTGCCGCGGATCCTGCGGCTCCTGGCCTTATCCCAGGGATTGACCCCGTGCCCGGCGTTCCGACAGCACCAGCTCCGCAGCAGGTTATTGGCGGAAGCGGCGATACACGTATCACCTTGTCGCTGAACAATGTGCCTCTGATTGAGGCGCTGAAATACATCACCACGCTGGCAAATCTGAAGTTTAAGATTGAGCCGTTTGCGGTGTCGGTCGTGCCAATCGGCACGGATACCACCGAGATGATCACCAAGGAGTGGAAAGTACGTCCTGACTTCCTCACGCGTATCCCGAGTGGCGGGGGCGCTGGTGGTGGAATCGGAACGACAACGCCTGACCCCGGAGCCGGCGCAGGTGGCCCCGCTCTTGGAAGTGCCATGACTGCGAAGGATACGCTGATGGCCGCTGGCGTTCAATTCCCTACTGGGTCCATCGCGATTTACTCTAAATCCACTAGCACTCTCACGGTCCGGAATAGTTCCGAGAACCTTGATTTGATCGAAAAAATCGTCGAATCATTGGAAAACAGCAATGGAGTCACGCAGGTGGAAATTCAGGCGAAGTTTGTCGAAATCACCCAAAACAACCTCAAGGAATTGAGCTTCGATTGGATGCTTGGTCAGTCGAACGTTCCTGGGATTTCCACGACAGCCCTTTTCACTTCAGGAGGAACTCGTGGAAGTACCCCGCAGACAAACGCGGCAGACTTCCCGTTCGTTCGGGGTGGTGTTCCAATTGGCGGCAATCCGATCACCAGTGGCAATCGCAGCGGATCGCTGGCAATCAGCGCGAACGCGATCGACGCATTGCTCTTCGGCACCACCGGTTCATCGGCGCTCGCGCCGGGCATCGCCGCACTTGTCGGGGCAAATACCGATCCGAACTTCCAAGTCGTGATGCGCGGGCTGGACCAGAAAAAAGGCGTGGACCTTCTCTCTGCACCTCGCGTGACTGCGAAACCCGGCACACAGGCCGTCATCGAAATCATCCGCGAGTTCCGCTATGCGACCGAATTCGAGGCCCCGCAGATTCCACAGACGGTTGGACAGCAAAACGGCGGCGGTGGTAACCTTTTGAACCCGTTGGCTCAATCCAGCGGATCATTCCCCGTCACGCCGACGACACCTACGACCTTTGAAGTGAAGAACACCGGTGTCACGCTTCAAGTCGAGCCGCAAATTGGACCCGACGGTTACTCGATTGACCTCCAGCTCGCGCCGCAAGTCGTTGAGTTTGAGGGATTCATCAACTACGGCAGCCCGATTCAGACGACCTCCACGAATGCCCTTGGCATCCAGTCGGTCAACGTCATCACGCCGAACGTTATCAACCAGCCTATCTTCGCGACTCGCAAGGTGACTACGAACGTCACGGTATTTGACGGCGCGACTGTGGTGCTCGGTGGTTTGGTCCGCGAGGACGTCCAGAGCGTGGAGGATAAGACTCCAATCATCGGCGACGTGCCGCTCTTGGGCCGGTTGTTCCGCTCCAAGGTGGACCAGCACATCAAGCGGAACCTCATTATCTTCGTCACGGCGAAGCTGGTGAATCCGGCTGGTGACTTGATCACATCCGACGACGAACAAGAGGAGAAAGTGGAAACTCTAGCGACGCCTGACATTGCGACGCCTCCGTTGCCAACGTATTCGGCTTTACCTGCGCCAACTGGATTTGAAAAGCGATAGGTGCCAGTACTCGGCCTGACAGGTGGGATTGCGACGGGGAAAACGACGTTTGCCCCGTTGCTGCTCCGACACTTTTCGGGGATGCAGCACTTTGACTCGGACCATTGCGTTCACAACCTTCTGCGAGGAGACGAGGCCATACGAGGAGCAATCCTTGAGGCGTTCGGACCTTCCGTGATGGGCGAGGACGGATGGCCGAGCCGCCCGAAACTTCGGGAAGCGGTATTCGCTGATGAAAGTCGGCGGAGGACGCTGGAGGCGATTTTGCATCCGACTGTTCGTGCGAGTTGGCGAATGAAAGCCGACGCTGCTCGGGCGGACGGGTCTTGGCTTCTGGTGGATATTCCGCTGCTCTATGAAACGGGCGTCCAGTCGGAGTTTGACCGCGTAATTGTGGTCGGATGTCCGAGAGCGACACAATTAAAACGATTAAATATCGAGCGAGGGCTTGCGCTGGAGCTCGCGGAGAGGATAATGGCCTCTCAACTGGCTATCGGCGTAAAGACCCAACAAGCCGATCACGTTATCTGGAATGACAGCACCGTCTGCAACCTCGACGGACAATCCGAACTCCTTGCCGCTTGGCTCAAGCAGCATTGTAGATGAAGGAACGTCTATTATGAACCCAACACTTCAACATGCAGGGAATGAAATCCTGCCAATTTACGTCCCTGTGGCGTTGCCGATAATGGTCGGCACGCCAGAGGAAAACAAACCTGCCCCGGCACCACTGGCGCAACAACCGGAGGAAGAACTGCTCAACGAGAACGGCGATCCTCGCGCGGTGGTTCCTGCCCTTGCAGCACGGGACATCTGGATCGATGAACTTCACGCGCTCACCGTGCAGGAGCTTCACGACCGTTTCTTGCAGCTCAACATCAAGCCGAACCCGGAGAAGACGCGACATTACCTCGTTTGCGACCTTCTCCGTGCGTATCACAAGCTCGGCTATAAGCTCCTTGCGGAGGGCATCACGGAGTTCATCACGACGGATGGATGCGGCTTTGTGCGCTTCCCGCGGTACAGCTTCCGGCCTTGTCCGCAGGATGCGTTCTTCACGTTTCAACACGCAAAGAAAATCAACATGCGCGGCGGGCATCTCGTGCAGGTGCGCTTCCGGCCCGCCGAGCAAAAGGAGAAGTATTTCATGGTCGAGGAAGTCCTCACCATCGAGGGAATCCCTTTCGCCGATTGGGTGACGCCGGCGGACTTCGAGACGCTCACACCGCGTTTCCCGGATGCGCGAATCCGGCTGGAAGGCACGGGGCGCACGTCGGTCACCGCTCGGGCGGTTGATTTAATTTCGCCGATTGGGCGTGGGCAGCGCGGACTGCTCGTGGCACCGCCGCGAGCTGGAAAGACGATCCTTTTGAAAGAGCTGGCCATCGCCGCGCTCGCGAATAATCCGGGACTGCAAGTGATGCTCTTGCTCGTGGATGAACGGCCCGAGGAAGTCACCGACCTTCAGCGCAGCGTGAAGGGCGCGGAAGTCTATGCGTCCACGTTTGACGAGCCGAGTACCCGCCATATCCAAGTCTGCGAGATTCTCGCGGACCGTGCAAAGCGGCTCGTGGAGCAGGGGAAGCACGTCCTCATTTTCCTCGATTCCATCACGCGACTCTCGCGCGGCTACAACAATGCACGGCCCGGCGGCGGACGCATCATGACGGGCGGCCTCGATACGAAGGCGCTCGTGAAACCGAAGAAGTTCTTCGGCAGCGCGCGCAATACCGTCGAAGCGGGCAGTCTCACCATCCTCGCCACGGCCCTCGTGGAGACGCACAGCAAGGCGGACGACATCATTTTTGAAGAGTATAAAGGCACCGGCAATATGGAGGTGAAGCTCGACCGCTTCCTCAGCGACCGCCGTGTTTTCCCGGCCATTGACCTGTTGCAAAGCGCCACGCGCCGCGACGAATTACTCTATCACCCCGACGAGTTTAACCGCATCACCGTCCTCCGTCGCCAGCTCTCGGCACTGCCGCCGCTGGAGGCCACTGAGGTGCTCATCCACGCGCTCAAAGCTACCCAGAGCAACGCACAACTTCTCTTGGGAGGGCTACGAGGCTGAACAATCCCGAGCTCGAATCCAGCACCAGCAGCGCGCCAGACGTACCGCTTACGGATACGAGCGCGGCGCTTGCCGAAGTCCTCCCGCATTTCGCGCCGCACGACCGCATCGCCGTGGATACCGAGGCGGACTCGCTGCACTGCTATTTTGAAAAGCTCTGCCTCATCCAAATCACCGTCCCAGGGCACGACTTCCTCATTGATCCGCTCGCCCCGATGGACCTCGCGCCCCTCTGGAATGCGTGGGCGGGGAAAGAGCTGATCTTCCACGGAGCCGACTACGATCTGCGGCTCCTGCGCCGCGCAGGTTGCCCGCCGCCCGCGCGGATCTTCGACACCATGCTCGCCGCACGACTCACCGGCGTAAAGGAATTCAGCTACGCGGCGCTGATGGAGAACCTCTTCAAAGTCCCCATCGCCAAAGCCTCGCAAAAAGCCAACTGGGCCCGGCGTCCACTCTCCCAGCAGATGATGGAATACGCCGTGAACGACACGCGGCACCTCGGCGCGCTCCGCGATCTCCTCAGCGCAGACCTCGACAAAATGGGCCGCCGCGCGTGGTTCGACCAGTGCTGCGAACGCGCCATCCGCTCCTCCGAGATTGATAGGGAACTCGACCCCGACCAAGTCTGGCGCATCGCCGGCAGCGGCCTCCTTCGTGGACGCGCCGCCGCGATCTTCCGCGAACTATGGCACTGGCGCGAAGACGAAGCGAAGCGCGTGGACAAACCCACCTTCCACATCCTCCACAGCGAAATGCTCATCAAAGCCGCCGAGCGCATCCACGCCGGCGAGCGCGTCGAGTTCAAACACATTCGCGGCCCCCGCGCGCAGCGCTTCTTCATCGCAGCGCATAAAGGCATCGTCTGCCCCGAAGCCGACTGGCCCAAAGTCATCCGCGTAGCCCGCACCAAGCCTTCCCAGCAGCAGTTCCAGCGTTTTCTGGAGCTCAAAAAAATCCGCGACACCCGCGCCGACGAGCTAAACCTCGACCCCTCCCTCATCTCCGCCAAAGCAACGCTCGAAGGCCTAGCCTTCCGCCCCGACGACACCCTGCCCAAGCTCATGCCGTGGCAGCGCGAGATGCTCGGATTGTAGCGCACGTCAAACTGCCAGTGAAGCCGCGTGAGGGCGACATCCGTGATGACACCGGGGCAAGCCCAAATGCCTTCAGAAAAGTTTAGCCGCCGTTCGTTGCATCAGGATAAAGCGTCCGGCAGGACATGGTGGAGAATAACGCAGACTAAAGCTACGGCGAGCGCGAGTATGAAGGCATGCCAGACAAGCGTGAGAGTCCCGACGCCGCAAGCAACGTAAGCATACCGATGATCCTCGCGACGAAGGTATGAAACTGCCCCGCCGATAATCGCGACCGCGGCGAGCGCCAAGGAAAGAGTGTAAGGTAGCTCCTGAGGAGAGAAACGCTGCCGTGGAGTTTCGGTTGGTGGTGGAGTCTTCTTGAGTTTGGCAGTAATGTGCTGCTTGAGGCTGAGGATCGTCTCCGCGAGTTGTTGGTTGGCGGGTGGCGGCGGAACAATCGCGTCCCGGATGGCTGGTCCGACGAGGACGGATAACAAGCCGAGAAAAGCGGCGGCGACGGCAAGGATGCCGAACGTCTTCGGTTTGATTTCGGGTGGGAGTTCCGCTGTTGTCATTGTTGGGTGCGCGTGAAGGTGGCTAACTTCCCTTTATACGATAAGCCATTTCCGCCAGTCGTATAACAGGCGACTCGGAGAATGGCGCGTTCTCTCCGTCGGAGTGGTTGTTTCGGTGGAATGTTGCGCGCATGGGTGTTTTCTAGCGGGGCTAGGGGCGGTGGCGAGAAGTTTCCTCCGGCAAACGCGGGTGTGATTCAAGGTGGAACGGAAAGCGGGAGTTCTGGAGGGCCGAAGGTCCGCAAATGTGATAGCCCAGGCTCAGCGAGGAACGAGCGCAGGCCTGGGTTCCGATAGGAGAACGATTCAGCCCTGAAAGGGCGAGATAATCGCGCAATCACCGTCCTATCGCGCCCTTTCAGGGCTCATCCCGTCTTCTACGGGAACCCAGGGCTGCGCTCCTACGTCGCTGACCCTGGGCTATTATATTGCCGGGCTTTCAGCCCTTCGCTTGTTCCCCTTTTCACCACATCCGGCAAATGCCTACATCGCCAGCGTCACCACTTCCGAGATGGTCTCGCCGCCGGAATTGCGCGTCACGATGCGGAAGTCTATGGTGGCTTGCTCGAAGTCGGGGTCGGTGATGGTTTGTGTGGGGCGGGTGAGGAGGACTTCGTTTGCCCAGGCGGTTTCGCTGGCGAGCTTCCATTGGACGACGATTTCCGTCGCGCCTTCTGCTCCGCCAGTGGCGGGGGTGTTGATGCGGGCGGTCGTGACGTCCACCACTTCTACGCTGGTGATCTGTAGCGCGCCGGGCGCAGGGACGGTCTCTAGCGGGAAGCCCAGCAACGCTTGGGGGAAAAGCCCTTTCAGCCGGTCGCTCTGGCCGAACAGCTCATAACCTAGCTTCAGCCGGAGTTTGCCGAGCGCCACCTTCAGCGCGGCAGTGCCTTGGCGGCGGGTCTCGGCGGCGCTCGTTTTTTGACCTTTGGCGGTGATGGTATCGCCGTAAATTGTCTGCCAATTCGTAAGGAGGGTCGCCGCAAGTGCCACCGCCGTCGCGTCTAACTCCGCCGCGCGGGCCTGCATGGCCGTTTTGAGAGCGGAGAGGTGCGTCTCCAACTGCGAATCGTCCGCCGTGCTGAAAACCTCGCGTCCATTCGGGAAAATCTCCAGCAACTCCACGCCATCCTGCCCAAAAGCGATCAGCGGAGCGCCGTACACTTTGCTAATTAAGTTAGGCAGAGCCGCGCGAAACTGGTTCTTCGCAGCGACCCGCGCTTTGCGCAAGCCGAGCTTCACCGTCTCGCTGCCGATATTCGAATCGAGCAAGGCGATGGCGTTGCTCACCGCAGTCAGCTCCAAGGCGACATCTGCGGAGACAGGGTCCGCGAGGACGAGGCCGACATGTTCCTCGGTGAAGGCGGTGAGGTCTGAGACGGAGATTTTTTTGTCTTCGTAAGGGTTTTCTCCTACTTTGTAGAGATCGATCATATTTGGTTTTGTTTAAGGGTCAAAAGCGCCGGATGATAACAAAAGTGGCCAGCCGCTCGGCGCGGAAATAACAGATGGCAGGTGAAAGAAAGTCATAAACGCCGCTGGGCTTCAAGAACTTTTTACAGAAAATTGCACAGCTAATGCAAATCGGGTGAGAGCCAAAAAGCAGGACCAAGCGAGCGGTTCCTCTATAATGAGTGGAAAAATTGGAAACCGGCAAAACGGCGCTGTTTTATCGATAGACAAAATGGGCCGCCACTCAAACAAGGCTGATTTGCTCGTAGGCAAAAAAGAGGATGAGCAAAACGGCGCTGTTTCAGTCATGGGCAAAATATGCCCCCTACTCAAACAGCGCTGTTTCAGTCATGGGCAAAAATGCCCACGTATCAAACTGCGCTGTTTTGGTCATGGGTAAAAATACCCACGTATAAAACTGCGCTATTTTGGCTATAGGCAAAAACGCCCACGTATAAAACAGCGCTGTTTTGGTCGTAGGCAAAAAAACCCATGTCTAAAAATGCGCAATTCCGTGCGTTTGCGGAAAATGCAGTCAGCAAAACTGGGCATTTTTAGCCATCCCCTCAAATGTGGGGGCGATGGGAAGTGGAAACTGTGCGATAGACCGTTGCGCACGGACGGGATCGGCCCCAAGGAGGGGGAACGTCCCGTTCCCCTGAACCACGAAGTGGTTCCCGAGTTGCTCGCAGCGTAAGAGCGGCGCTCGCGCCGCAGGGGAACGGGACGTTCCCCCTCCTTGAGGGCTTTCGCCCGATGGGTGCCGATGCCGGGTGTGATTAAAAGTGGAACAGAGCGAAGTCGCGATAGCGACAAGCGGCGACAAGCCAACACTGCGAGTGTAACGAGCCAAGGAGCGGCGGCATTCCTGCCGCCGTCTCCAAACGCGCGAAGCGCCTGATCGGTTTCGCGCGGCTCTGGGAAACTGCACGGTGCTCGAAATTGGGCGCTTCGCGCTTTTAGGACGGCGGCAGGAATGCCGCCGCTCCTTGGCTCGCTTCGCTCGCATGAGATCGCTATCGCGACCTTCACGCTGTTCCACTTTTAATCACACCCGCCGATGCCATTGCATTCCACTTTGAATCACACCAACTTCCATAAATAAAGAGACGGGAGAAAGTAGCGGGGCCGTCTCGGCCCCGTCGCGACACGCAGTGTCGCAGCGCGGCAAGCGCCTTCGGCGCTCGGGGGCGGGACGCCCCCGCTACGATTCGTTCCTCTCCGCAGTCTCTTTAGTTCAGGAAGATGGTATCACACACTAGGCAGGGTTTGCGGACCCACAAACTCCGACCGAGTTTTTCAACAGCCTGCTAGAGCGCCAGTTCGGGCTGCTCGACTCGTGTGATGCTCCATTGGGTCGGGCCGCCGGTGCGCCGCCAGGTGATCTCAAAGGGCTGGGTGAGGCGGTTTAGCTCGTCTTTCGCGTAGTTGGCGAGGGGGCCGCCGGTGCCGGTGAGCTTTATTTTTTCGCGGATGACCCACTCGGCTCCTCGGGAATCGAGCCCTTTTTCCTCGCGCACGACGGTGACGAAAAGGAACTGCTGGAAGACTTCTTGCGTGCGGGAAATCACATTTGCTTTGTCGTGCCCCCATCGGTCGCGGTAGTCATCCGCCACCAGGCGCTCGAACGCGGCAAAGTCTCGGCCTTCGATGGCTGCGATGAGTCGCGTCTGCGCGCGGCGGACCTGACGTTCTGGCTGGAGCCACCACCACAGCGCGAGGGCCGCACACACGATTACAACGCCAATCCACACGCCGAATTTCTTAAAAAGTTCCATGAATAAAAAAGAGCCCAAGCTCCGCACGAACGTCGCGGCAATCCTTCGCAATCGCGAGGGCAAAATCCTGATCTGTGAGCGCGTCCAGATATGGAATGCGTGGCAATTTCCGCAGGGCGGCGTGGACGATGGGGAGACGCTGGAGCAGGCGTTGACTCGCGAGCTGCGGGAGGAGATTGGGATCGAGCCGGGAGACTTCCGCATCGTGGAGATGCGCGGCGGCTATATGTATATGTTCCCCGGCGGGCGGAAGAAGGGGTTTGAGGGGAAGGACCAGACTTACTTCCTGTGCGACTTCCTCGCCGATGACTCGAAGATCAATGTGGAAACGGAGATCCCGGAGTTTCGCGGGTGGAAGTGGATCGCGCCTGTGGACTTCCGCAAAGCATGGCTGCCGCCGATGAAGATCGATGTTTACACGAAGGTCTTCGGCGACTTTTTCGGAATCCAACTCCAGTAGTGCCCGCCGCATTTTCCAACATACCGCGCCGCGTGGTCATCACAGCGATGGGCACCGTCAGCCCGCTGGGAATCGGCTGCCGCGAAGCCTCGCGTGCGCTGCGGGAAAGCCGAGATTGCGTAGCGCCGGTGACGATGTTCGATGTCTCAAAATGTCGGTCGAAAACGGCAGGGCACGCGCCTTCGCTGCCGACGGAAGATGAGCGCCTGCACCCGGCTTCGCGCATGATGATCGCCGCTGCGCTGGAGGCTCGCGCGGGCGATGCGGGGTTCGTGCCGGAGTGTGCCGTCATCGGCACGACGAGCGGCGGGATGTCGGACGGCGAACGTTACTTCCGCACGCAGAGCACGCGGCAGCGCGGGCAAGGCGCGCTCATCGCGAACTACCCCGCGCAGCGCCCGGTGCTCGATGCGCTCCGCGCGCTCGGCTCCACGGCTCCGGCGCAGATTATCGCGAATGCTTGCGCGTCTGGGAGCAACGCGATCGGCCATGCGTTCCGGCTCATCCGCGCGGGCATTCACGACCGGGTGCTTGCGGGTGGATACGATGCGCTTTGCGAGCTGGTGTTTGTCGGGTTCGACTCACTGCAAGCGGCGACGACGGATAAAGTGCGGCCTTTTGATCGAGGGCGCAGCGGACTCGTGCTGAGCGAAGGCGCGGCGCTTTTGACACTCGAAGAACGGACCTCTGCGCTACGTCGCGGTGCTCCCATCCTCGCCGAGGTGACGGGCTACGGAATCTCCACCGACAACCATCATCTCACCCAGCCGCACCCCAGCGGGATCGGCCCGGAGCAGGCGATGACTCGTGCCCTCGCCGATGCTCGGCGTGCGCCCGGCGAGATTGATTACATCAACGCTCACGGGACGGCGACGGCCTTTAACGACAGCAGCGAAGGCGTGGCTATCGGGAAAGTTTTCGGTGCGCGAGTGCCCGTGAGTTCTACGAAAGGAATGATGGGCCACTCGCTCGGCGCGGCGGGTGCCATCGAGGCGGTGTTCTGCGTGCTGGCGATGAACGAGCGATTCCTCCCGCCCAATATCAACTACCGCGAAGCCGACCCAGCGTTCGATTTGAACATCGTCGCGAACACCGCCCGCGATGCCGAATTGCGCGCCGTTTTATCGAACTCGTTTGGCTTTGGGGGCACGAATGCGTCCATCATTTTGGAGGTCGCACGATGAGCGCGCTCGCAAGTCGCATCCTCGGCACGGGCATCGTCACGCCGCACGGGACGGGCCTCGCTTTTGGGAAGGAACCGCCGCCCGTCAGCGAGATCACGAACCCCGAAACGGGCCGCAAGCACTTCATCGCGACCGCGCCCGCAGCATGCAGCGCGCACCTTGGCCGCGAACCCCGGTTGCGCCGCGCGAGCACGATCAGCCTACTCGCTGCCACTGCCGCGCAGGCTGCGATTTTGCAAAGCGGCATCACGCCCGGCAGTCGCACGGCGCTCGTGCTCGGCGTGTCGAACGGCTGCGCGCAATACACGCGGCGGTTTTACGAACAGGTCGTCAAAACGGGAGCGAACACCGCGAGCCCGCTGCTCTTCCCGGAGACCGTCCACAATGCGCCCGCCAGTCACCTCGCCGCGATGCTGAAGCTCGACGGCGCGACTTACACGCTCATCGGCGACGCGACCGTCGGGCTGCAAGCGCTCCATATTGCCAACCAACTCCTTACGATGGGCGACGCCGATCACGTCATCGTCGCCGCCGCTGAGGAACTCGACTGGATCCTCGCCGAAGGCCACCACCTTTGGCGGCTCACCAGCAGCACCGGCACTTGCCGCCCATACGCGGGCGGCGGGACATTGCTCGCCGAAGGTGCCGCCGCCGCTGTCCTCGCGCTCGACGGCGGCTCCGCAAAACTCACGACTGTTCCCGGTCAAACAATCCCCAGCCGTCGCCACGCCACCGCCGCGCTGCGCGCCACAATTTCTCAGCTCGGCGACGTGCAGCCCGACCACATCGTGGACGGCGCAAACGGCACTTGGCTGGACACCGCATACGCGCAGTGCAGCCCGAGCGACCGGCGCGTTTCGCCAAAAGCGAACATCGGCGACGCCATCGGTGCATCCGCGCTCCAGCAAGTCGTCCTCGCCGCCACGCTGCACGGGCGCACGCTCGTCCCCGCGCTCGGCTGGAACCAGCAAGCGGCAGCGGCGCTCGTGGAAAGTTCGGTAGAAAACTGATTGGACGCCGGGCGCGGGAAAGACAACGCTCCCGCCATGCACGAAGAACCTTTCCGCTGGGTCGAGGCGATTGCCAATCGGCGCGAATACATCGAAGACCAATTGGCCACCGGCAGCCCGATTGTCGGCCTCAGCTACCGCGACGGCGTATTGCTTTTCACCCTCAGCCGCGAGCGACAAAAGCTGTTTGAAATCCACGACCGCATCGCCCTCGGTGGGCTCGGGCATCCCGGCGACATTGAGCGCCTGCGCCTAGCAGCCATCGAGGTCGCAGGAGCAGAAGGCTTCGCACGTTCCGCCGATGATGTGTCGCTTCGGCGGCTCGCAAATTTCTCGCTCTCGCCCGCGTTGAAGGCAGCGTTTGAGCAAATCTACGGGCCGCCATTTTTAGCCCGACTGCTCTTCGCAGAGCTGGGCTGTCGCGGCACCCCGAACCTTTTCGCACGAGTGGATTTCGACGGCTCGATCCGCACGAACGGCGGATCGTTTGGGAAGTCATTCGAGGACTTCGGAGTCATCGCGGGGAAAGCGCTCGCCATGCGGCAAATGGAGACTTTTCTCGCCGCCAATCCGACTTCCTCCGCCACGCTCGCCGACGCACTGCGGACCGCCGCGAGCACTTGGGCGATGGGCCACATGGCGCTCGCGCAAGAGCGTGAGGCCGACGCGCCTTCGGCCACGGAACTCGCCGCGCACCTCGCCAGCCAGCTCGGCTCCACCAGCATCGAGGCCATCGTCATGGAGCACAAATCGCCTGTCGCCATCGCCTATCGCACGCTCGCCGAAACCGACGTGCGAGAAGCCCTCTCCGCCAAATAAAACTCACCATGTTCATCCGCACACTCCTACTTACCATCTGCGCACACGTCGCCGTCGCCGCCGACGCACCGCTCGCATTCACCGACTCCGCGCCCAAGCGCTACGAACTCACCGCCCGCGCCAGCCTCATAGACCCACGCGCAAAGCCGCATCCCGAGATTGATTTCGTTTTTGAAAAAGCCGGCAAACCCACCGACACCGAGAACGCCTCCGTGGACACGCGCGTGAAGCCGCAGGGCAAGCTCGTCATCTGGCTCATGGGGCCGAGCCCCGCGCTGTTCGAGCGTCTGAACAGCTACGGACTTCACGCCATCCGCGTCCACTACGCGAACGGCTGGTTTGGCCAGTTTGGGAAAGAGCCCGCGCCTGCCGACGACAAGTTCCTCGGCAAAATCCGCCTCGAAGCAGCCACCGGCGAAAACACCAGCGACGTCGTCGAAATCCCCAAGCCCGACAGCATCCACGAGCGCGCCGTGCAGTTCGTGAAATGGCTCGCCAAAGAAAACCCGCAGGGCAAGTGGGACACCTTCCTCACGCCCGAAAAGAACGACCTGCGCTGGGAAAAAGTCATCCTCTCCGGCGCATCCCACGGCTCCACGACTGCCGCCCGATTTGCCAAAGCACAGCGCGTGGATCGCGTCGTCATGTTCTGCGGCCCGCGCGACCAATATGAGACGTGGCAAGGACTCCCATCGGCCACTCCTGCGAACCGCTTTTTCGGCTTCAGCCACACGCTCGACGGCGGCTGGAGCGGCGACCATTACTGCCGCTCGTGGGAGCTTCTCGGGCTACGCGAGTTTGGCCCCATCGTGGATGTGGATAAAGAGCCCGCGCCCTTCGGCAACACCCGCCGACTCATCACCAGCGCCGATGTCGGCGGCAACGCGAACCGCGCCCACGGCAGTGTCACGCCCGGAGGATCGGCGGTAAAGGGTGCCGACGGAAAGTTCATCCACGAAGCCGTCTGGCGCTACCTTTTCAACCAGCCTGTCGAAGTCACCGGCAAACCCGTCCCCCACGACGAAGGCTGCCGCATGGACCTCCGCCAGCCGAAGAAATAACCTATGCTCATCCGACTTCTCTGCCTCTGCGCGGCACTCGCCGTCTCCGCTTGTTCCACCCGCAAGCTGCCGCCATACGAACGCCCGATGGCGAAGACCCAATTCCAGCGGGTCCGCACGACCGCCTACACGCACACCGAGTCCGACCACCTCGCTTACGGCTGCAAGACCGCCTGCGGCACGACGCTCCAGTGCGGCCACCTGAACAGCGCCGCCGCCGACTGGTCCCGCTGGCCAAAAGGCACCATCTTTCGCATCTGCGACACAGGCGACGTATGCCGCGTGGATGACATCGGCTGGGCGCTCTCGGGCCGCAACACCATAGACATTTACAAGCCCAGCCGCAGCGCCATGAACGCATGGGGCACACGTAACGTGGACATCGAAATCCTCAAATGGGGCACCCCGCAAGAGAGCTTTGACATCCTTAAACCGCGTGCCCGTTTCCCTCATGTGAAGCGGATGCTGGATGATTTGAAGCGCGATATTTAGCGCGCTCAGAAATCCTTCGAGCGCAGCTTCTTCACGTCGGAGCGCTTCTTTTTCGAGGCCAGCATCCGCTGCTTCACCTTCCACGGGCGCTTCGCCGTCTGCCGCCGCACCTTTTCCTTCGCGTTCTTCGCGGCCTTCTTCGCCGCGTCGCGCGCCTCGGCGATGGCGTCAAAAATCCGCTCCCACGCGAGTACGCGGTTCTGCGCTTGCGAGCGCGTGTCTTGCGCGGTGACGCCTGTGCCCGTGGGCAAATGCGAGACGCTGACGGCGGTAGAAACCTTGTTCACATTCTGCCCGCCGGGCCCGCTGCTGCGGTGGAAGTTTTCCTCGAAGTCCTCCAGCCGCAAATCCAGCGCCTTCGCACGAGCGAGTCGGAATGCCTGAAAGTCGGATGCGGTTTGCATGGCTGGCGATTACCAGACGCGGCGAGGAAAGCCAACGCCGTAGCTGCGACGCCCTCGTCGCAGTAAGTGCCTGCGGCGCCCCGCCGCAGCGAATAAATGTTTCCCTCATAGACAAAACGCTCACTTTGCCCCGCTATACGCGGACAAATTTCATGTCGAACAACACTCAGGAAATCACCAACCGG
This sequence comes from Chthoniobacteraceae bacterium, assembly GCA_947471505.1. Lineage (GTDB taxonomy): Bacteria > Verrucomicrobiota > Verrucomicrobiia > Chthoniobacterales > Chthoniobacteraceae > SXWH01. The sequence goes on from CANIWM010000003.1 coordinate 84,001, forward strand.
GTCAAAGAACACTCCGCGTGGGTCGAAGGGCTACAACGCGAAGTCGCGAAGGTCGTCGTCGGTCAACGCTATCTCATCGAAGGGCTGCTCGTCGGCCTGCTCACCAATGGCCACGTCTTGCTGGAAGGCGTGCCGGGGCTGGCGAAGACGCTCACCGTGAAGACGCTCAGCTCAGCGATTCGCACGGGCTTTAGCCGCATCCAGTTCACGCCCGACCTGCTGCCGGCGGACCTCATCGGCACGCTCATCTACAATCCTCGCGAAGGTGTCTTCACCACGAAGAAGGGGCCGATTTTCTCCAACCTCATCCTCGCCGATGAAATCAACCGCGCCCCGGCGAAAGTGCAGTCCGCCTTACTCGAAGCGATGCAAGAGCGGCAAGTCACCCTCGGCGACACGACGCATAAATTGCCCGACCCTTTCCTCGTCCTCGCGACCCAAAACCCGCTGGAGCAAGAAGGCACTTACCAGCTCCCCGAAGCGCAACTCGACCGTTTTCTGCTGAAACTCAAAGTCGGCTACCCGACCAAAGTCGAAGAGCGCCAAATCCTCGACCTCATGGGCACGAGCGCGCCAAAGCTCGACGTTTCGCCCGTCGTCGAGCCCGAGCAAATCCTCCGCGCCCGCGAGCTGGTGAACAGCATCTACATTGACGACCGAGTGAAGGACTACATCGTGGACATCGTCTTCGCGACCCGCGAACCCGCGGCCTACAAACTGCAAATGAGCGGCCTCATCCGCTACGGAGCCAGCCCCCGCGCCACCATCGCCCTCACACTCGCCGCCCGAGCCAAAGCCTTCCTCAGCGGACGCGGCTACGTCACCCCGCAAGACGTAAAAAGCATCGGCCTAGACGTGCTCCGCCACCGCGTAGCCGTGACCTACGAAGCCGAAGCCGAAGACCTCACCAGCGAGAAGATCGTGGAGAAGATTTTCGCGACGTTGCCTGTTCCCTAGGGCTGATGGAAAACGCTCGCGACATCCTCAAAAAAATCCGCCGTCTCGAACTGAAAACTCGCGGCATGATCGACGCGGCTTTCTCCGGCCAGTATCGCTCGGTTTTCAAAGGGCGCGGGATGAATTTTGAGGAGGTACGGGAGTATCAGCCGGGGGATGAGGTGCGGGCGATTGATTGGAATGTCACTGCTCGGACGGGCGATGCGTATATTAAGAAGTTCACCGAGGAGCGGGAGCTGACGGTGATGCTGGTGGTGGATGTCTCGGCGTCGGGGGAGTTTGGGAGCGTGAATCTGAGCAAGCGCGAGCTGGCGGCGGAAGTGGCTTGTTTGTTCGCGTTCAGCGCGATTCGGAACAACGACAAAGTGGGCTGCATCCTCTTCTCAGATCACGTCGAGCTGATGGTTCCGCCCGCGAAAGGACGAGCTCATGCGCTGCGGATCATTCGCGAGATTTTGTTCTTCGAGCCGAAGGGGCGCGGGACGAATGTGGCGTGCGCGCTGGAGGCGATGAACCGTGTGCTGTCGCGGCGAGCTGTGGTTTTCCTCGTGAGCGATTTTCAAGCGGCGGATTTTTCAAAGCCAATGAATGTCGCAGCGCGGCGGCACGACATGGTGGCGATTCCCGTGGTGGACCCCGGCGAATTGGATCTGCCGGACGTGGGGCGCGTCGTGCTGGAAGACGCGGAGACGGGCGAGCGAATGGTCATTAATACGAGCGACCGGCGCACGCGGCTGCGATTTGCGGAGAACATCGGCGGGCCGCTGGAGCAATGGCCCGCTTACTTCCGGCGGTACGGCGTGGAGTCCATCACGCTGCGGACGGACCAAGATTACGTACCGGCGCTGCGGCGGTTTTTTAAGCAGCGGACGAGTCGGCTTTTGCACGGATGAAACGGGACGCAACGAGCAAAAGTTTTTGGTGCGTAGCGCTGGCGATGTTCGCCGCGCTTTCATCCGCGCACGCCGCTATCCAAGCCGCTCCGCAAACTCCCGAAGCTCCCGATCCGCTCGCTGAACTGCGCGACAACTCGCGGCTGGTCGAGGTGCCTTGGCCGGAGTGGGTTTGGTGGGCCATTGGCGCGGGCTCGCTGCTGGTGGTGGCGCTCATCGTTTGGGCGACTGTTCGCTTTATTAAGAGCCGCCCGAAACCTCTGCCGCCGACGCCGCGCGAGTTGGCGATGCGGGCGCTGAATACGCTGCGTGGGAAGATGCTGGATGCGGAGCCGTATGCGTTCAGCGTCGAGGTGTCGGATGTGCTGCGGACGTTTATCAGTGCCCATTACGCGCTGTTTGCGACGCAGCAGACTTCGCCCGAGTTTTTGGCGAGCATTGCGTCGTCGCCGCGATTTTCGCCGCAGGATCGCGAGGCGTTGGCGACGTTTCTGGAACGGTGCGATTTGCTGAAGTTTGCGCGGGTGGAGGCGGGCTCGGGAGAAAATATGGAGTTGCTGCGCGAGGCGGAGGCGTTTGTGCAAGGAGGCGGGAAATGAGGTTCGGCGACGTGCTCAATTTCGCCGCGCCTTGGTGGCTGCTGGGGATTCCGCTGCTGCTCGCGCTTTCGTGGATGCTGGGAGGACGCGGGCCGACGGCGGCGATCCGGTTTTCATCGCTCTTGGGGATGCGCGGCGTGGGTCGTGTGAAGCCTGCGGGCTGGCGAGGATTTGGCGCGGGGCTGATGATGCTGGGGCTGGCGATGTGCTTCATCGCGCTGGCGCGTCCGCAACTCGGTAGCTCGAACGAAACCATCGAATCATCCGGCGTGGACATCGTGCTGGCGCTGGATGTTTCGGGCTCGATGTTGGCGGAGGATTTCACGCTCGGTGGGCAGCGGGCGAATCGGCTGGATGCGGTCAAGGACGTGACGCGGCGCTTTATCCAAGGTCGGCCCAATGACCGCATCGGCATCGTGGCGTTTGCCGGTCGTCCGTATCTCGTGAGCCCGCTGACGCTGGACCATGCTTGGCTGGAGAAGAATCTGGAGCGACTGCGCATCGGGCTGGTGGAGGATGGAACGTCCGTCGGTGCGGCGCTCTCCAGCGCGGCGAATCGGCTCAAGGACAAGCCCTCGAAAAGCAAGATTCTCGTGCTGCTGACGGATGGCGACGAGACAATCAAAACCGTGCCGCCGAACACAGCGGCGGAGGCGGCGAAAGCGGTGGGTATTAAGATTTACACCATCGCGGCGGGGACGAACGGGCTTGCCCCGTATCCGGCGCAGGACATGTTTGGGCGGAAGGTGTATCGGCAGATTCAGGCGACTGTGGATGAAGGCTCACTGCGGAAGATTGCCGAGATCGGCGGCGGGCAGTTTTTCCGCGCAACGGACACGGCTTCGCTGAACGATATTTTCAGTCAAATTGACAAGCTGGAGAAGACGGAGGTGAAGCTGAACAAGAAGGTGGATTGGCGCGACTTTTACCAAGCCTTTCTCGGTGCTGGGTTGGCTCTGGCGCTGCTGCACTGGCTTTTAAGTCAGACGATTTGGAGGACGATTCCATGATGACTTTTGCGGCTCCAGTTTGGCTTTGGGCGTTGGCGGCTTTTCCGTTTCTCATCGCGCTGTATTTGCGGGGAGAAGGTGCGCGGCGTGTGGCGCTGAATCGGCTCATCGCGGCGCGGCTGCAATCTCGGTTGGCGGGTGGTGTGAGCCTTGGAAGGCGGCGCGTTGTTTTTGTGTTGATGATGCTGGGCGTGGCGCTGGGGATTGTGGCGCTGGCGCGTCCGCAGTGGGGCTTTTCGTGGGACGAGCGGCGTGACATGGGGCGCGATGTGATCATCGCGGTGGATACCTCGCGCTCGATGCTAGCGGCGGACCTTCAGCCGAGTCGGCTCAAGCGTGCGAAACTGGCGGCGCAGGATTTACTCACGCACATCAAGGGCGACCGCGTGGGCGTGATTGCGTTCGCGGGTTCGTCGTTTTTGCAGGCTCCGCTGACGGCGGATTTTGCGGCGACGATTGATACGCTGGCGGAGCTGGATACGGACATCATCCCGCGCGGCGGGACGAATCTCACGGAGGCGATTACGGCGGCGGACGATGCCTTTGGCAAAGGCGAGAGCGAGCACCGGGCGCTCATTATTTTCACCGACGGCGAGGAACTCGAAGATGACGCGGTGAAGGCGGCGCGGGAGCACAAGGACAAGTTCCGCATTTTCACCGTGGGCCTCGGCTCGGCGGAAGGCGCGCTCATCCCGATGCCGAATGAACGCGGCGGCACGCAGTTTGTCAGAGATGAGAAAGGCGAATACGTGAAATCCAAACTCGACGAGAAACGGCTACGAGAGGTTGCGGAAGCAGGCGGCGGCTTCTACGTTCACCTCCAGAACGGCCCCGCCGAAATGCGGCAAATCGCAACGGAGGGCCTCGGCACCATGAAGGAAACCAGCACGAACGAATCTCATTTTTCAAAGCGCCCGAACGAACGGTATCAGTGGCCGCTCGCGGCGGCGGTGGCGTGCTGGGTGGCCGCGTTGCTCGTGGGGGAAAGGAAGCGCGTGGCGGCTGTGTTGGCGCTTTTTTTAGCGCAGTCGGCGCAGGCGAAAGATGAAGGGCAGAGTCTCTTTGCGAAGTCGGACTACGCAGGCGCGGCGAAGGTTTTCGAGGAGCAGCGGGCGAAGCGAAGCGCGCCGGAGCTAGACTACAATCTCGGCGTCAGCGCCTACAAAGCGGGAGACCTCGACAAGGCTGCGGAGGCGCTGAGCAGCGCACTTGGTGGCGGCGAGACGGCGCTGCAAACCAAGGCGGCATTTGGACTGGCCAACGTGCTGGCGCGTCGCGGCGTGAAGCAGGAGAAAAAGGAGGACAAACTGAGCGACTGGAAAAACGCTATCCAGCACTACGACCGCACACTCGCTCTCAATGCCACGCATCCCGACGCTGCTCACAACCGTGACTTGCTGAAGAAGCTCATCGCTGACCTCGAAAAGAAAGACGACGAGCAGAAGAAGGACGAAGACAAGAAAGACGACAAAAAGGACGAGGAGAAAAAGGATCAGGAAAAGAAGGACGACCAAGAGAAGTCAGGCGACGGTAAGCCGGATGAAAAAAAAGACGGTGAGAGGAAAGAGGAGCAAGGCAAGAACGGCGAAAAAAAGTCCGAGCAGGAGAAGCAGGATGGAGAGAAAAAGGATGGTAAGGACGGTGAGAAGAAAGACGGGGAGTCCGCTGGCGATGAGAAAAAGGACGGCGAGCAAAAGCCCGGTGAAAAGAAGGAGAAATCCGACAAGCCTGGCGAGAAGCCCGAGAAGGCTGAACCGCAAAAGGACGGCGAGAAAAAGCAGGGAGAACTCAAGGCCGCTAACCCTGGAGAGAAGAACGAAGACAAAGCACAGCAAGACGCCGAAGCCGCCGAAGAAATGGCGGCAGCTCAGGAGGGGCGAATGACGCAGAAGGATGCAAAGCAGTTGCTCGACTCGATGCGGAATACGGAGCGCCGCGTCCGTCTTTTAGACCCACGGCAAGAAACTAACATGCAGAACAAGCCGAGACCGGAGAAGAATTGGTAGATATGGAAGTCAGGAGGTTTCTTTGCATCATCTTGCTTATCGTTCTGTCGCTCACCGCGCCGACTTCGGCTGCGCCGAAGGTCAGCGCTTCGCTTTCCTCTGCGACAATTTCTGTGGGTGAGTCGGTGGACCTTGAGGTGAGTATCCAAGGCGATGCGCGGGCCGAGCAGCCTGCGGCTCCTACAGTCGAAGGGCTCCAGTATAATGGCACGAGTCAGAGCACCCAGATGAGCATCATCGGATCGGATGTGACCCATCGGACGACTTACACGTTTCGCTACGTCGGGCGGAAAGAGGGTAAGTTTTCCATCCCGGCGATTTCAGTAGATGTCAGCGGGCAGCAAGTGAATACGGAGCCGTTGGCGCTGACGGTGACTGCTGGCGCGCAGGTGAAGAGCGCCGGTGATATTGCTTTTGCCGTGATCGAGCCTGTGAAAAAGACGCTGTTTGTTGGCGAGGATGTGGGCGTGGAGATTCGCGGGTATCTTGATGCTTCGGTGCGCTGGAACGCTCTGGATAAGCCGCAATTCACGGCAGATGGCTTCAATATGCGCGAGATTCTCGTGGGAAAGCAGAGTGAGCAGGAACTGTCCGGGAAACGCTATGTGACGGTCGTCTATCGCACGGTCGTAACGCCGACGAAGGCGGGAAAACTCAAGCTCGGAGAGGTGAAATTGCGCGCGCAGTATTCGAGCCCTCGGCAGAACAATCGCTATGACCCGTTTCCTGGATTTGGCCGGATGCAGGAGATGGAAATCGTTGCGCCCGCGATAGAGTTCGACGTGAAGCCGCTTCCAATTGACGGACGGCCCAAAGACTTTGCCGGGGCGATTGGGCAGTTCACGTTTGAGGGCACGGGCTCTCCGGCGAGAGTGAAAATCGGCGAGCCGATTACGATGAACTTGATCATCAAAGGGCAGGGGAACTTTGCTCGAATCACCGTGCCGCCGCTGGCGGAGGCGGATGGGTGGAACGCTTACGACAGCGAGGACAATTTCACGCCGACGGACCAACTGCAAATGTCGGGCGTGAAGACGTTCAAGCTGCCCGTTTCTCCGACGGCGGTGAAGGCGACGATGCCGGTGTTTGCGTTCACGTTCTTTGACTCGAGCGCGGAGAAATATGTGACGCTGAAAAACGCGGCGACGCCGCTTGTCGTCGAGGGTACGCCAGCGGTCGTTGCGCCTGCTGTGACTGCTGTGACGCCTGCGCCGGAGGTGAAGCCGGACCTTTTGCCGAATCTGCCCGCGCTGGGCGTGGTGGGGAAGCTGGGGCAGTCGCTTACGCCGTCACTTCTCTTCGGGGCGATCCTTGCGCCGCTACCTGTTTTGCTCGTTCTGGTGGCGCTGCGCTCGCGGAAAGCGGACCCGCTGGCTGGCGCTCTCGCCGCGCTGGCGAGCGAGCGGGCGCAACTTATTTTGCGGATGCGGAAGACCGAGGACCGCGCGGAGTTATTTGAGGTGGTCGGACGGATTTTGCAGATTGACGCGGCGGTGGCGCGGCGTGCGCCGGGGGAGAGTTTCGACGATGCGGCGGTGCTGGCGACGCGCTCACTGGATGAGTCGGCGGCGGCGGCGATGCGCGAGTTGCTGGCGTCGAGAACGGAACTGCTTTTTGCGGGCGGCGGGCGTGGGGAAAAGGTGACGTCCGTCGAGCGCGACCGGGTGATGGAAGCCGTCTCGATCTGGGAGCGGTGCAAGCTCGTGCTCGTATTCCTTTGCGCATTTGTGAGCTTGGCAAATGCGGGCGACTTCGAGAGTGCGAACGCGGCGTTTGCGGAGGGAAAGTTCGAGGATGCGCGGCGCGGCTACGAGCGGGCGCTGGCGGATGGTTGGCAGAGTGGCGTGCTCTTTAATCTCGGTAACGCGCACTACCGTCTCGACCATCCAGGGCGCGCGGTTTTGAACTACGAGCGCGTGCTCGCTTTATCGCCGGGCCAGCCGGATGCGCGGGCAAATTTGAAGTTCGTGCGCGAACAGGTGGGCGGGCGTGTCGCTGAGGCTGCGTGGTATGAGGTGGTGCTCGATGCCGCGTCGCCGCGCGTGGCGGCGGGGCTGGCGATTGGCGTGGCGTGGCTCGGCTGGCTGTGGGCGGGCGCGGCGCTGTGGCGACGCTCCGGCGCGGCGGGTGTGGTGGGCGGTGCGATGCTCGTGCTGCTGGCGGCGGCGTATGGCGTGGGGCAGCTTTGGCTCGGCGAGCAGCGGGCGAACGACGCTATCGTGCTGGAGAAAGTGGACGCTCGCCGCGAACCAGCGGATCGTGCGTCGCTGGCGGAATCGCTGGGGGCGGGGAGTCGCGTTCGCATCGTGTCGGAGCAGGGCGAGTGGACTTTCGTGAGTCTTCCGGCGGGGCAAAAAGGGTGGGTTAAGGCAGGGACGCTTGAGCGCGTGATTCCGCTCAAGCGGCGATAAGGATGCAACGGAGGCGCTCATTGATTTTCTGTGCAGTGGCGCTGGCGCTGGCAGGGTGTGGCGAGCCCGAGGCGGCGGCGCGGGAGCGTGTGCAGAAGGTGGGCATCGGGCCGTTGAGGAAAGATTCGGGACGCTTGAATCGCGACTATTTCGGTGCGCCGGGCAAAGAGTTCATCGCGTTGAAGCAGCCGCTTTGGCCGAAGACTTTCGCCGCGCTTCAGCCGTTGCGCGTGACTCTTTACCGCGATGGTGCGGCGCTGGCGCTGGGCGGCGATGCGGGCTCGACGGAGTGGGGCGTGTTTGTGGTTCCCGATGGGCTTATTTACACGCCTCCAACGACGAAGACGATCCTCTACCGTGTCGTTAAAGAGGGCGTGTTTACCTACCGGAATGTGCCGTGACTACTTCCTCCACCAGAGCTTCAGGATGAGTATCCAGTCTGCGATCCGATGGCGAAAAGGCCTGTAGCTTACGCCCGACTCACCGAGCCGCCGACGCGAGGTATCGAGCACCAGGAAAACGACAAGCAGGCACAGCGTAACGAGCACAGGGAGTGCGATGATTGCGGCGGCGGCTTTGGTGACTGGACTATCGAGCATTTCCCTTTCAGTTAGCAGACACGATGCCGTCCGCAGAGTGTCTTTCAGCGTTGGAATCTTGGGCGCGTGTTGGCAAGGTCGCACGATAATGCTGCACGTCGTCCTTATCGAGCCTGAAATTCCGCCGAATACCGGAAACATCGGTCGCCTTTGTCTGGCGACGGGCTCGCATCTTCATCTCGTGAAGCCGCTCGGCTACTCGCTGGACGACCGCGAGCTGAAGCGCGCGGGGTTGGATTACTGGAAGGATGTGAAGGTCACGGTGTGGGAGAATTTCGAGGAGATGCGGGCCGCGCAGCCTGCGGAGATGCGGTTCTTTTTCCTCACGACGAAAACAAAACGCGCCTACTGGGATGCGGAGTTTCGCGATGGCGATGCGGTGGTTTTCGGGAAGGAAAGCAAGGGGCTGCCCGAGGCGCTCCTAGCGGCAAATGCGGACCGCTGCCTGACGATCCCGATGCTCGAAAACTCCGCGCGTTCGCTGAACCTCTCCACGGCGGCGGGCGTGGTCGTCTATGAGGTGATGCGGCAGTTGGCGCGTGTGCGTTGACGGCTCGCCGTTCCTCATCCATCCTCGCGGCTGTGAAAACGGTTTGCTCAATTTTTGCCTTCCTCTCCTTGCTGCTGCTGACGGCGGGCGCGGGGGAGAAGGTGGTCCTTTTTGCCCGACTCAAAGATGCCACGGTGGTGGAGCTGACGACGGGCGCGAAGTGGCGGATGGATAAAGGCGACGCCTTCCCGGTGATCGCCTACAAAGAGTCGCACACGATGGTCATCCTCCAGCTCGCCGGTGCGCAGTTTATCGTGCCGGTGGAAAAGACCGACATCGTGCCGGACAAAGAGCTGCCCGAGGCGATGGCGAAGTATCGCGAGAACGTGACCAACTACATCAACGGCTACTCCGACCGCTGGAAAAAGAACGCTCAAGAAGGAAAACCTGCTCAATGAAACTCTACGTCAAAGTCTGGTGCCCGTGGTGCGTCTCTGCCCGCGAATGGCTCGATTCGCGCGGCTACAAATATCAACTCATCGACGTGGAGGCGAACCGCGCGGACTTCGACACGATGATCCAGCTCTCCGGGCAGAAAAAGACGCCGACACTCGTGCTCGCGGACGGCACGGTGCTTCCGGACTTCGGGCCGGATGAACTGGCCGCATTTGTCGCCAAGCACAACCTCCGCCCGTGACGCTGACCGGGGAATTTCTGCTCATCGCGGGCGTCTTCGTCCTCAGCTTGGCGCTGCGGAGCCTCGGCGGGATCCTCACGCGCAAGCTCGGCGTGCTCGGCTTTTTGGCCACGTCGTTTCTCATCGGTTGGTTCGTGAGTGATTGGTGGCCGATGGGGCTGGTGTTCGTGAGTTTTTGGCTCGTGTGGCCTTGGTATGAACTCATCACGCGGGTGAAAAAGATCGCCATGCCGGTGGAGAATCCGCTCCGCCACAAGTCGCCGCCGCACCCGGAGTTTTTCCCCGCGCTCGGCGAGCTGAGCGAGGAGATGGAGCAGGAGGGCTTTGAGCATTTGGAAGACCTCGGGCGGGAGTGGGACGAGGCGCAGCAGTTCTTCCGCATCTACCATAAAAAGGGCGAGCGCGTGCAGGCCGTCATCTGCCTCGTGGAGCAGGAGCAGTTCGCTTTTTACTACCTGCGCATCCTTTCCCGCGCGAAAAATGGGACGGTGTGGACGACGTGGAACTACCCCTTTTCGCTCAACCTCAAGCTCTCCCCCGAATGGCGCATCAACCGCGAGAGCGGCGACAAATCCTTCCTCGAACTCATCGAGAGCCACCGCAGTTTCCTCGCCGGCAACGCAGTCCACGAAGAAGACCTCGACGAGACGAACCCCGACCAACTTCACCAGCAACTCCAAGGCGAGCAGAGCAGCCAAATCGCGCATAACGTCACGGCGGGAATCCTGCGCCGCGACCCGGACGGGGCCATCCGCTACACATGGCGCGGGCTGTGGTTTATCTGGGTGCAGCTCTTGCGAGACTTCGTCCGACTTTCCTAGAACCACACTATGAGCATCACCCTACCAGCCGCGCATCCGATAGACCAAATCATGGCCGAAGAACGCGCCGCGTCGTTCACCAAACGCAGCATCAAAACCAGCGCCAAACTCGCCGGGCTAAAAATGATCGTCTCCATGATGGACCTCACCACCCTGGAGGGCAAAGACACGCCGGGAAAAGTCGCGTATCTCTGCCGCAAAGCCATCCAGCCCGCCGAGCCGCGCCTCGGCGTCCCGAGCTGTGCGGCGGTCTGCGTTTACCCGAATCTCGTGCGTGCCGCGAAGACGTTCGTGGGCGACAGCGGCGTGAAAGTCGCCGCCGTGGCCACCGCATTCCCCAGCGGCGCGATGCCCCTCCGCGTGAAGCTCGCCGACGTGCGCGCTGCCGTGGGCGAGGGCGCGGATGAAATTGATATGGTCATTGACCGTGGCGCGTTTCACGCCGGGGAATTTGCGCGCGTCGCCGACGAGATCGCAGCGGTGAAAGAAGCGTGCCGCGTGGCGCATCTGAAGGTCATTTTAGAAACCGGCGAGCTGGTCACCTATGACAACGTTCGCTTTGCCAGCGACATCGCGATGAACGCCGGGGCGGACTTCATCAAGACCAGCACGGGCAAAGTGCAACCCGCCGCCACGCTGCCCGTCACGCTCATCATGCTCGAAGCGATCCGCGATTTCTTCTTCGCCACCGGACGCCGCATCGGCATGAAGCCCGCAGGCGGCATCCGCACGGCGAAAGAAGCGCTCGCCTACCTAGTCATGCTCTCCGAAACGCTCGGCGACGACTGGCTCACCCCCGACCTCTTCCGCTTCGGCGCGAGCACGCTGGCCAACGACGTGGTGATGCAAATCGCGAAGCTCAGCGACGGGAACTACCAAGGCGCGGATTACTTCTCCCTGCCGTAGCGCTACTTCGCGCGGACCTTTTCTTTTTTCTCCTCGCAGTCGTCTTCGAGGCGCTTGAGTTCGCGGGCGAGTTGTTGGGTGATTTGCTCGTGTGTTTCGGCGTCTTGGGCTTTGGCGAGCTCGCCTTTGAGGAAGAGTTCTTTCTCTGCGCGCTTGGCTTTGTAGAGCACGTCTAGCTCGGAGATTTTCTCTTTTTGGGCAGCGGTCAGTTTGCTGGTCGGGGCTTGCTTTTGCAGGCGCTCCATCGCGAGTTCGTAGGCACTTTTCATGGGGCGAAAGGTATCAGGCTTTCACCACGGGCCAAGCGCCGAAATGCCGTAGTGCTTCCACGACGCCTTCGCTCGCGGTGCCTCGGGCGATGTAGCCGCCTGCGGTGCGGACGAGCTTTTTCACCTCGTCGCAGGAGTTGCCGGGGCAGGCGACGTGTTTGGCGTGCAGGCCGTCGAGCATGGGGAGGTCGTTAAAATGATCGCCGGTGGCGAAGATTTCGTCGGGCGTGAGGCCGAGATGCCGGGCGAGCTCGGTGAGGGCGGTGCCTTTGCTGTAGGCGTGGTGGCAGAAGCGCACGTAGATGGTGTTGCGCTGGTAATTGAACATCGGGAGTCGCTCGCGGAGTTGTTCGAGGAAGGCGCAGAGCTTGTCCATATCGGCGCTCGTTTTGGTGACGGAGCCGATGAAGTTTCCCCGGTCGTAGATGGCCTGCACGCCGTCGAAGCGCTCTTGGAAGCGCAGGACTTCCGCGAGGAGTGGGGCGGCGAGGGCGAAGAGTTCGTCGGTATCGCGGGTGGCGCGGGCATTCCAGTCGCCGAGCGGCTCCCAGCCGCCGTTGCGAGTGCTGCGGTAGATGTCGCGTTCCTCGACCAACAGGAAGTCAGGCTCAATGGGGAAGCGAAACTCTTTGAGCCCCTGCTCGGAGTGCCAGAGCGTGCGGCCTGTATTGATGGCCCACTGGACGCCGTTTCCGCGCAGTTCTCGCAGCGCGGTGAAGAGCTTGGGTGTTACGGCGGGCTGGGCGGCGTGGTCAACGAGTGTGCCGTCGAAATCGGTGCTGAGCAGTTTGATCACGATGCGCTCGGCAGTCCTTGGTCGGGGTTTGCCTCGGCTTCGTAGTCCACGCCGGGGAGGCCGAAACCGAAAAGCTTCAGGAACTCGGCGCGGTAGCCGACGATGTCGCTGAGGATGCTGAGGTTGTCGGTGTTGACGACTTCCCAAAGCTTGGCGACTTCGGCCTGGATGTCGGGGGTCATTTCCCAATCGTCGATGCGGATGCGGCCTTCTTCATCGAGCTGAGGATTTACGAGGCGCTCGGCGAAGAGGCGGTAGATTTGCTCGATGGTGCCTTCGTGAGTTCCCTTTTCCTTCATCACTTTATACAGCAGCGAGATGTAGAGCGGGACGACGGGGATGGCGCTGCTGGCTTGCGTGACGAGTGCTTTGTTCACGCTCACCCAAGCGTGTCCTTCGTGGGTCGCGAGTTTGGCGGTGATACGATCGGCGGTTTCTTCGAGGTGTTCTTTGGCGCGGCCAATGGTGCCGTTGCGGTAAATGGCCCACGTCATCTCCGGCCCGATGTAGCTGTAGGCAAGCGTGGTGACGCCGGGTGCGAGCACTCCGGCGTCGGCCAGTGCGTCGATCCACATCTCCCAATCTTCGCCGCCCATGACGGCGACGGTGTCGGCGATTTCTGCTTCGGTGGCGGGGAGGATGTTCACTTCGCCGACGGTGCCTTTTTCCGTATCCACGGTTTTATTCACGTAAGCGTCGCCGGTGGGTTTCAGGCAACTCTTGTGGACGACGCCCGTCTTTGGGTGGGTGCGGCGGGGGCTGGCGAGGGAGTAAATGACGGCGTCGATTTGCCCGAGGTCGGCTTTGATGAGGGCGATAGTTTGCGCCTTGATGTCGTCGGAAAACGCATCGCCATTGATGCTCTTCGCATACAGTCCGGCGGCGTGCGCCTCGCGCTCAAACGCGACCGAATTGTACCAGCCAGCGGAAGCCGTGCGGTCGCCCTCGGCAGCCTTTTCAAAGAACACGCCGATGGTCGCAGCACCGCCCGCGAATGCTGGCACGATGCGGCTGGCGAGCCCGTAGCCCGTGCTGGCTCCGAGGACGAGGACGCGCTTTGGCGCTCCGGCGATGGTGCCTTTTTGCTGAACGTAAGAGACTTGCTCGCGGATGTGGGCGGCGCATCCATCCGGGTGAGCTGTGGTGCAGATGAAGCCTCGTGTTTTTGGTTTGATGATCATTGGTTGGTTGAGTGTTGGGTGATTCAGTCAGTCAGGCGGTATCGCCAGTAGTTGGGATGGCGGCTGTGATGCTTGAAAGCGAGAATGCGGAGGTGGTCTGAAAAAGCTCGATAATAAATGGCATACGGGAAGCGAAGCATGAGGTAGTGCCTGACATCGCCCTCAATAATCGCCCATCGCTCCGGGGCCTTCTGAATGACGCCAATCGCATAGTCCGTTGCGTCGAGAAATTGAGTTCCCAGTGTTGGGACGCGTTTTTCATAGAACTGAGCCGCCTCAATCAGTTCTTGTTCGGCATCAGGATGGTAAATCAGACGCATCCGATTGCACGCCGCGCAGCCTGCATGACCTCTTCGTGTGTGCGCCCAATCACCGCACCAGTAGAAAGCTCTTGATCCCGGTGGATCGCTTCACGGACGGCATCGCGCTCTTCGCTATCGGCTATGTCCTCATCAATGCTCTGCCAGAGCGTCTGTGCGAGTGAGACTCGCTCGGACAACGGAAGTGACATAGCTTCAGTAGTGAGTTGTTGCGTGGACATGGCGAGCAAAGTAGCGGGTTAAGCAACCGTGGTCAACAGAACGCACGGCATTTTCCACTACGCCTCTACCGCCCCATCCCGATCCGCTCCGCGAGACGGGGAGGGAGACCGGCGTCGAGGATCTTTCGCTGTGCCGTCTCGACATCGTAGGGCACGCGGTGGAGGACGACGTCGCGCTCGGCAGGGTGGTATATCGCGTAGGCTGCGCGCCAGTCGCCGTCGCGGGGTTGGCCGACGCTGCCGACGTTGACGAAATACTTTTTCCCCATTTCGACGCCGATGCTGTCCCACCCATCGTAGCTGCGCACGCCAGTCTCGCGGACGTAGTAGCGGGGGACATGGGTGTGGCCGAAAAAGCAGAGCGGAGTGTGCTGGTAGCTGAGGCTTGCGCCAGCATCGAGCGCGTTCATGACGTAGCCCCAGTGGTTCGGCGTATCGAGGGTGGCGTGGACGATGGTGAAGTCGCGCACGTTGCGCACGAACTTCAGTCCGTTGAGCCAGTGGACGTCGTCCTCATCAAGCATCTGTCGCGTGTGGGCGATGCCTTGCACGGCGAGGCCGCTTACGTTGTCGGGCACGTAGTCCATGCACGCGAGTTCGTCGTGGTTGCCCTTCACGACAGGGCATTCCAGCGCGCGGATGATGTCGAGGCACGCCTTCGGGTCCGCTGCATAGCCCACGATGTCGCCGAGGCAGACATAGTGGGTGCAATGGTTCGCCTCCGCGTCTGCGAGGACGGCCTGGAGTGCTTCTAAGTTTGAGTGGATGTCTCCGAATATGGCGATGCGCATCATCAGTCCGGCAATAGCCGGTCCTCGTGTGGTATATAGACTCTTCGCTCCGTGGGAATTTTTAATTTTCGCTCCAATCGCTGAATCTGCTTTAGCAAAGTCGGGAGCCATTCGTTTTCCCCCTCGTGGTAAAGCGCAAGCAACCGCCGGTATGCCTCCGCTTCTTGTCCCGGGATTTCAGCGAGGAGGTAAGGGCCGTTGCGCCGTACGTAGTCGAGGCGGCCCGGACGCTTGGCGGCTTCATCGTAAGCAGCGACGGCCCTCATCTTGTCGTGCAGCTTGTCTTTATAGAGCCAGCCGAGTCGGTCGTAGAGCTCCCAAGAGTCCGGATTGTTCTCGATGCCACGGAGCAGATAGTCCTCGCCGAGTTTGAAGTATCGTTGCTGGTTTCGGTAGCGTTCCACCTGCTCCGGCACGTGCGCTTTGTCCTCAATCGCATAGACGCTCGCATTCCACGCCATGTGCCACGCGGCATTGTCCCAAAACATCACCCGGCGCGGCTGGAGCGACGTGCAGACATCAAAGAGCAGCTTCATTTTTCCCCACTGCGTAATCTGCCAAGCGACATGCGCGCGAATCCACAGAAGGTCTGCCACCGCAGCACGCAGCCCGCCGAGCACCGCGATAAATCCCGCCTGCCCCGCCTGCTGGCGGAGCGTGGAAGTGAGCTTGAACCCGCCGAAGCGCGTCGCCTTTTGCTCCGCAGAAATGCGTGTCTCCAGCGGGAGCTTCGCCACGCCCCAGAGCAGCAAAACCAAGAATCCTAGAGCGCGACCTTTCACAGCTCCCTCCATGCGAAGAACAAATATCCCACGAAGATATACACCGCCAGATACCCCACGCCGAGCCCCGCCGTTTGCAGGAACATTTGGTTCGTCACCACCGAGCCTGCGGCGATGTCATCCACGACGTTAAAAATCTGCATGTCCGGGCAAAACACCGTCACCGCCAGCAGGAATAGCTTCAAGTATCCCGGCAAGTCTCCGCCGATCCCCGCCTGGCCCTGCCACACATCCCGCGCCACCGGCACGAGGAAGCCGATGAGCACCACCATGAACGCCACAACCACCGTAAAAAGCCACGACGTGGAGAACGCAGAAACCATGAGCGTCAGCCCCGCGATCACCACCGCTCGGAGCAGGATCACCGCGATGCCGCCAAACAACGTCGGCGTAAAAGTCGCCGCCTTCAGTCGCGACACCTCCAGCTCCCGTTGCTGCCCCATCCTATGCGCAGTGCCGGGCTCTGCCCTGCCCGCAGCCTCGGCCTGTGCGATTTCCTCGGCGGGATACTCTGCCTCGATGCGCCCCAGCTCCCGCGCCTGCCACACCCCGAGAATGGCGGAAAAGAACGTCGTCATGAGTACCACCGCGATCGTCAGCATCGCCGCCACCCCGCACAGCTTCCCAAGCAAGTATTCAAAGCGGGCCACCGGCTTCGCGAGGATCGTGTAGAGCGTCCGGTCCTCCATGTCCTTTGGCAGCAGCATCGCCGTCGCCAGCACCGCGAGGAACATACTAAAAACCGACATCGCTCCCAGCGAAACATCCATCAGCGTCTGCAACTGTCCTTGAAAGGACATGCTCACCAAAAAGAGCGACATCCCAATGAGGATGAGCGCAAAGACGATCATAAAATAAAACACCTTCTGCCTCACCAGATCGCGCAACGTATTCCCCGCAATCGCCCCGGTACGCCGGAACGAAAACAGTTTGTGCGCCGAAGCGGCAGAAGCATCACGAGGACTCGGTAAGGAAGCTGTCACGCTTTCAAATTGCACCGGACGTGCTGCATTTTGCAACTGAATGGATTGTTCATTTTCCCTGTCACGCCACACCGTCCGCGTGCCATGTCCAGCCGGGATGCCGCACGAAGGCGAGACTCTCTTTCACATCCAGCGCGTTTTGCGCGACGGCGTTAAACTCCGCGCGGTGGCGCTCCCAGATGACGCGCTCCAAGTCTGTCGGCGTGTATCTCGCACGGTAAGGCGCGCGGTTGCCGACGAGCATCACGAGGTAGCCCTCCACGCCGAAGTCGTTCCGCGAATCGGGCAGTCGGTAGCGGCAAAACCCCGTCGGCCCGTTCTCCTCGTAAAACTCCAGCAGCGCCCCGATCCCACTCACATCCGTATCATTTACGCAGTGCCTCCAAAACGGCGTATCCAGCGCCGTGTTGAGCTTGTAGTGCAGCGCGAGGAAGTCCCGGATGTCGAGCCAGCCGCGCTCGGTCAGGTCATTAAAAAGATTGCGCCACTGCGGCGTGGGGTTGAGCCGACTGCGCATCAGCATTTCCAAAAGCATCTGCACATTTCCGCACACGATCATCAGCGCCGTCGCTTCCAGCGGCTCCACGAACCCGCCCGCATTTCCGATCGCGACGACATTGTGAACCCACTGCCGTTTATAGCAGCCGGAACGGAACTTCACCACACGCGGCGAACTCGGTGCCTTTGGATTCTTCCGCAGAAACTCCGCAGCCGCATCGTCGTCCGAGATCGCCTGTGAGGAATACACATATCCGCGGTTGATGTGGTGTTCGTGCTCGATCTGCCATGCCCACCCCGAGTCCATCGTCTCCGCGGTCGTGTAGGGCAGGATGGGCTCGTCCGTCCGCTCCCAGCCGCCGACCACGGCACGGTCGCAAAAGAGCGAACGGTCGAAACTCACGAACGGCTCCGCCAATTCCCGCCCAAGCAATTCGCTGCGGAAGCCGCTGCAATCCACAAAGAAATCCGCTTCCAGACGCCGCCCGTCTTCGAGCTGCACTGCCGCGATGTCGCCGCCTTCGGCCAGTCGCTCCGAGCCCGTCACTTTCCCATCGATAATCTCCACGCCGTTCTCGCGAGCGACGATTTCGAGGACCTCCACGAACTTTTTGTTTTCAATATGAAACGCGTGCCAGCCCTGAATATCCGGGCACCCGTTTGGCTGTTTTGGGAACGCCTTCCCGTGCCACATCAGCGCGCTCGGCACGCTGGCGCAGCGGAACTCCTCATCGCAAAAATACCCATTGGGCATCGAGAGGTCCGTCCAGTGCTTATCCATCTGCAGGTTAAACGTGTAGTCAAACCGCCCGCGCGGCCCCCATAGGAACCGGATGCCCAATTTCCAGGTCGGCTCCGCCAGCGCATAAAACCGAGCGCGGCTAATCCCGAGATAGTCGAAAATATGGACCGGAAAATTCGGCGTCGTCCCCTCGCCAACCCCGATCACGCCAAGTTCCGGACTCCGCACGATCCGTATATTGAGCGTAGGAATTTTGCGTTTTAGCGTAATGGCGGTAATAAGACCGGCACTGCCTGCACCGAGGACGAGGATGGTTTTTATCATGAGACGATCCGCATTTAATACGGCGCCGTGCAGCATTCAATCGTTCGCCTAAAATAAAGCAGCACAGTTGCGCTACAACTGGTCAGCCTTGGTCGCCCCGCATACCCACATCGGCAGCACTCTGGATTCGGATTTCGCAATCGCGCTGATTTTACGAAGATACAGCGCTCCAGAACTCGGGTCTGGATACCGTTCCGATCGGCGGCGACGGCGCTTGGATCCTCAATCTCGGCGTTCGGGTTTAGTAGGCGTTCTCGCGCTTGAAGAAGGTGAGGAACATGATTTGGAAGTCCAGCATGACGCTCCAGTTTTCCATGTACCACAGATCGCAGTTGATGCGTTCGCCAAGGTCCGTGTCGCCGCGCCAGCCTTTTACTTGGGCCCAACCGGTCATTCCTGGTTTAGCGTTGTGTCGGGCTTGGTAGTGAGGGATTTCGTGTTTGAAGTTTTTGATGAGTTCGGGGCGCTCGGGGCGGGGGCCGACGAGGCTCATTTCACCTTTGAGGACGTTCCAGAATTGAGGGAGTTCATCAATGTTCCACTTGCGCATGAAGGCTCCGATGCGGAGGCGGCGGGTATCGTTTTTTACACACCATTGCGCGCCCGTTCCTTTCTCGGCGTCGATTTTCATGGAGCGAATTTTGATGATGTCGAATACCATGCCGTTGAGCCCGCAGCGGCGCTGACCGTAGAATACGGGGCCGGGCGACTCTAGCCAGACGATGAAGGCAAAGAGGGCGATGAGCGGCGCGAAGAGGATGATCCCGACGAGGGCTCCAATGATATCAATGGCGCGTTTGATGGCGATATTTGAGAACCGGTCGAGGGGCAACCGGGAGACACCCAAGATTGGGATTCCGCTCACGGTCTCCAGGTGGAGGCCGGAGACGATGATTTGGAAATAGGAAGGGATGAGTTTGAACTGGACCATCTCGCGCTCGCAGAGGTTCGCGAGGGAGACGACGTCTTCTTTTACACTCGTCACGTCGGTGAGGACGACGATGTCCGCGCCGTGGTGCTCGATGGCGTGCTCGATGTGTTGGTAGTCGCCGAGGATGCGAATCTGCGAGGGTGGCCTTTTGTTGAAGCGAGAGGAGCGCATCGGGGCGACGCAGCCAATGACTTCGTAGGCGCTGCCGGAGTCTCCCGAGAAGGTCTGGGTGAGGCGCTCGGATTCTTCGTTCCAGCCGACGAACAGAATGCGCTGGCGGAGATTCGAGACTGCGGAGGAACGCTGAAGGAAGAAGTGAAATGCGAAGCGCCAGAGCAGTAACGAGGAGATAGAGACGACGGCCGCGATGCCGACGTAGAGCCGGGAAATCGGAGGCATGAAGCGGAAGACGAGGGTGATGAGGAGGAATCCAGCCGTCCAGATCATGACGCTTTTTACGACCTGCCAAGATACGAACCTAAAGCGCAGGAGTGTGCCCCTTTGGTAGAGGCCGAACCACGCGAGCACAAAGATTTGCAGCAACGCGCCGAATACGATGTAGCCCGTGTAGTCTCGCAGGGTCATGATATCGGGCACGCCGATTTCCTGAATCGGAGATTGAAATCGGATCCAGAACGAGATCAGCAGCGAATAGAGAACGACCGCCGCGTCGCAGAGGAGGCTGGTCAACACGATGCGGTCGGGGAGCGAGCGGTCGCGCTTCGTCTTTGGCTGGGTAAAGGGCAGAATAAACGCAGCCTCGGGTGTGAGCACGGTGGCGTTGCCGTCGGGAATCTGCTGCTGTTGAGCGCTATCGGAGTTTTGGATCATCTGCTAAGACGTGAAAATTATAATAACTATGAGGATACTGGGATTACAGAGTTCCGAAGTAAAGCGGCGATATGTCCTGCACGTCAAGAATTGTCCTCAAGATTATTTGACCATTCGCTGGACGGATTCCGGCGGAAAAATCAGGATTGGATGCAGTGCAACGCGGTATTCGGTTCATTTGTGTCTGTCCCTAAGCAAACGGAGAACCAGACGCGGACGATTGGTATAGATTTTTTCCTGGAGGTCGGAACAGATCGGGTTGAGCGGTTGTGAGTATTTCTCTTGGTCGGGCTCTAAAGAAAATCCGGAAATCGACTGGGGAAGCGCGCCTTCGATACTCGCGTGACCCGTTATCGTGGCCGACGCAGCGGCGCGATGTGTTCGGCGTCAAATGCCCGCTGGGACGCAACTGTTGGCGGTGTGAACGCCCCCGTTAATTCAGTGGAACGTGCCGTAAACGAATATTTTTTCCAAAAACTCCTTGCGTCCCGTTGACTGGTAATCCTAAAGTCTGCGCCTCGTTAATGCGGGCGTAGCTCAGTTGGTAGAGCACTTCCTTGCCAAGGAAGATGTCGAGAGTTCGAATCTCTTCGCCCGCTCCAACTTCCAGTCGGAAGTTGGAGCTTTTAAAAAAATACGTGCGGCTTTGCTGCGATGGCGTAATGCGCTCCCTTCCTCTTAATTTCGGAGCTTGTGAAAAATTTCACAAAGAGGACTTGCCTTGTTTTCTAGCGTCCGGTCTATTCCAGAGAGTGTATAAAACCGCACTCATATTTGCGCTATCGGCTGCTGCTTTTGCGTCCACATTTTCGGGCTGCGAAAAGCGGATCGCTCCTGCGAATATCGAGACGGTGAAGCGGATGCAGGCGGCGGCGGAGAAGAACCAGCGGGGGCTGACGCCGAAAGAAGTGGAGAGCGTGCTCGGGCAGCCGGTGAGGGTGGAAAAGTTCACGCTCACTCGGCCTGCGGTAAAGGAATTTGAAGGCGAACGGATGATCTATGTGCAGGACGGCAAGGAGCTCGTCTTGCACTTTGTAGAAGGGAAAATGTCGGGCGACATCCCGCAATTCGGAGCGGCGGTGCCGCAAAACGCAGACGAAGCAAAAGCTCCAAACACCGGGGCGAAACTACCGGAAAAGAAACTCTGACTTTTATGGAACTACCTGCCGACTTTTTGGCCAAGATTGATGAGGCGATTTCGCATTACCCGGCATCGAAGCGTTCGGCGTCTTTGCCGCTGCTGCATTTGTGGCAGGAGCAGTTTGGGTTTGTGTCGGATGCGGGGGTGTCGTGGATTGCGGCGAAGTTGGAGTTGCAGCCGATCAATGTGCTGGAGTTGGTGACGTTTTATCCGATGTTCCGGCGGCAGCCTGCGGGGGCGACGCATATTCGGATTTGCCGGACGCTTTCTTGTGCGCTGGGTGGCGCGTATGAACTGCGGGAGCGCGTGGCGAAGGCGGCGGGGATTGATTTGGCGGGGTTTTTGGAGGGGCAGAAGAAGACGACGGATCATGGGCATCCGCATAATCCGGGGCACGGGAATCCGATTGCGATTTCGCCGGACGGGAAGGTGTCGATGGAGTTTGTGGAGTGTCTGGCGTCGTGCGGCTCGGCGCCGGTGGCGATGGTGAATGACAATTTTAAGGAGAACATTTCGCTGGAGAAGGCGGCGGACCTTTTGGGCGTGACGACGAGCGATGCGACGCTGCCGAAAGTACTGCCGCCGCATCCGCGGGAGAAGCGGGTGGTCTTTAAGAACATAGACGTGGCGGGCTACTCGCCGGATATTGAGTGTTACTTGAAGCACGGTGGATACGCGGAGTTGAAGAAGGCGCTGTCGATGAAGCCGGAGGAGATCGTGGCGGAGGTGAGGGCGTCGGGGTTGCGCGGGCGCGGCGGTGCGGGGTTTCCGTGCGGCGTGAAGTGGGGTTTTATTAAGCGCGGTGGACCGAAGCCGACGTATTTGATTTGCAATGCGGATGAGTCGGAGCCGGGGACGTTTAAGGACCGATACATTATCCACCAAGACCCGCATCAGTTGTTGGAGGGGATGATTATCTCGTGCTTCGCGGTGGGGGCGAATCTTGCGTATATTTACATTCGCGGGGAGTTCCCGGAGGGGGCGCAGATTTTGGAGAAGGCGCTGGCGGAGGCTCGGAGGCGCGGGTTCCTCGGGAAGAATGTGTTGGGGACGGGGTTTGATCTGGAGATTTATGTGCACCGTGGGGCGGGGGCTTACATTTGCGGGGAGGAGACGGGGCTCATTGAGTCGCTGGAAGGCAAGCGGGCGTATCCGCGTATCAAGCCGCCGTATTTCCCGGCGGTGCTGGGGCTGTATCAATGTCCGACGATCGTGAACAATGTGGAGACGCTGTGCGACGTGAAGCACATCATCCAGATGACCGGCGCGGGCTACGCAAAGCTCGGCAAGCCAAACAACACGGGCACGCGAATCCTGTGTGTGTCGGGCGATGTGAAGAAGCCGGGTTATTACGAAGTGGAAGTCGGCTCGATCACGCTCGGTGAACTGATTAACGAGGTGTGCGGCGGGATGAAGGACGGACGGAAGCTCAAGGCGGTAATCCCCGGCGGTTCATCGGCGAAAGTCTTGCGTGCAGGCGAACGTTACAAATTAAAAGATCGTGAAATCGGGCTGGAGGACATCCCGATGGATTTCGACACGATGGCTGCATGCGGCTCAATGGCGGGCAGCGGCGGTGTGATCGTGATGGACGATTCGCGCGACATGGTCTGGGCGCTGAATAACGTGAACGAGTTCTACGCTCACGAGAGCTGCGGCCAATGCACGCCATGCCGCGAAGGTGCGCAGTGGATGCGAAAGATCACGGACCGAATCGTAGCCGGCGGCGGCACGGAGAAAGACCCGGCGACTTTGAAGAACGTGGCGGACAACATCGCAGGGAAGACGATCTGCGCATTTGGCGAAGCCTGTTCGTGGCCGACGCAGAGCTTCTTGGCGAAGTTCCCGGAGGAGTTCGCGGTGAAGTCCACGAAGGCGCTACCGCCGCCCATGCCGCCGGAATACAATACGACGGAGTTGCAGCAGAACGAAACGATCGAGGCTGTGCCAGCGCCGCGCGGCAACTCCAAAGAGGTCATGGCACCCGCAGCTATCCGCTAATTTCCGATGTCCACCGAAACCGCTGCACCTGTGCAAATGATCAATGTCCAAATCGACGGCGTTTGGCTGCAATTTCCTAAAGGCACGCGCGTCATTGAGGCGTGCCGGCAGGCTGAGAAACTCATCCCGCATTACTGCTATCACCCGAAGCTGACCTCGCCGGGGAATTGCCGGATGTGTCTCGTCGAACTGGGCTCGCCGAAGATGACGCCGGACCGCAAGCCGATCATCGGTGCTGACGGGAAGCCCGAGATTGGCTGGATTCCGAGGCCGCAGATTTCATGTGCGCAGGATGTGAGCGAGGGGATGGGCATCCGTACGAACTCGCCGATGGTTCTGGAGAGCCGGAAGGGCGTGATGGAGTTTTTGCTCATCAATCATCCGCTCGATTGCCCGATTTGCGACCAAGCGGGCGAGTGCAAGTTGCAGGAGTTTTCCGTGGACCACGGCAATGCGTCGTCGCGGTTCTTGGAGCGCAAGGTGAAAAAGCCGAAGTCCGTGGAACTCGGGCCACGGGTCACGCTGGATGCAGAGCGCTGCATCCTTTGCACGCGCTGTATCCGCTTTATGAAAGAGGTCGCGAATGACGACGTGCTCGGCATCGTGGATCGCGGGACGTTTAACAGCATTGCGGCGCATCCCGACCGGATTCTCGACCACAATTACTCGCTGAACACGGTGGATATTTGCCCCGTCGGCGCACTGACTTCGTCGGACTTCCGCTTCAAAATGCGAGTGTGGTTTTTGAAGGACACATCCACCGTGGATGTGAACTGCGGCACAGGCAGCAACATCACGATCAGCTCGCGGGAGAACGTCATCTACCGCATCACGCCACGCGACAACGAAGCGGTGAACGGTTGCTGGTTGCCCGACTCGCACCGGCTCAATTTCAAGTTCGTGAGTAGCCCAGCGCGGCTCACTGCGCCGGAAGTCCGCCCACAGCTCGGTGACGAAAAACCGAGCTGGCAACAGGCGCTCAACCTCGCCGCTGAAGCGCTCAAGCGGAACGCGGGTCGCGTCGCCATCATCGCCAGCGGACGTGCGACGAATGAGGAGCTTTTCCTCGTCAAACGCCTCGCGACCATCCTCAACGCTAACGTGGACATTTTACCCCGCACCGGCGACGCCGACGGGATGCTCATCGCCGCCGACCGCAACCCAAACACCACCGGCGCGAAGCTGCTCGGAGTCGCCACCGGCCAACTCGCACAGATCGTCGCGGGGGTAAAAGACGGAAGCATTTCAGCACTTATCGCGCTTGGCGAGGACGCCACCAAGGCCGGGTTGACCGAAGAAGACCTCGCGAAGCTCGATACGATTATCGCCGCAGACATCCTGCCGAACAAAACCACGCCGCACGCCGACATCCTGCTCCCCGCCGCTGCGTGGTGCGAGAAGCGCGGCTCGATGATCAATTTGAAAGACCGCATCCAGCGTCTAAACCGCGCCGTAGTCGCCCCCGGCGGCGCCCGCGATGATTGGGAGATTTTGCGCGACCTCATCCTCGCGATCAACGGCAGCAACGGGCTGCACAACATCGACGACGTCTTCAAAGCAATGGCCCAAGAAACACCCGCGCTCGCCGGGCTCACACTCAGCCGCATCGGTGACCTCGGTGTGGACATCACAATTCCATGACCACACTCGCATTCTTCGACAGTATTCCGTGGGAAATGATTCTCTGGGCAGCCGGGAAGTCGCTCTTCGTGATTTTCGGCGTCGTGCTTCCGCTCGTCAGCTACACGGTTTACGCCGAGCGGCGGGTCAGCGCCGCCATTCAAGATCGCGTGGGGCCAAACCGCACCGGGTTCCCGACGACGCTGCTCGGTTTTAAGAAAGACTTGCAGCTCTTCCTCGGCGGTCTCGGCCAGCCGATTGCCGACGCGATGAAGTTCATCCTCAAGGAAGACTTCACCCCGGCTGGCGTGAAGCATTTCTATTTCTGGCTCGCTCCGTGCCTCGCCATGTTGCCACTCGTTTCGCTGGCGTTCATCCCGTTTGGCAGCTCGTTGTTTGGGGAGAAAATGGTCATCGCTGATGTCAATGTCGGCGTGCTCGGAATCTTCGCCGTTACGGGTTGCAGCGTATATGCCATCGTCCTCGCGGGCTGGGCTTCCAATTCCAAATACCCCTTCCTCGGCGGCATCCGGAGCACCTCGCAGATGATCTCCTACGAGCTGAGCATGGGCCTCAGCATCATCCCCGTGCTCATGCTCTTCGGAAGCATGAATCTCAGCGACCTCGTGCAATATCAGGCCGACAACGGCTGGCTCCTGCTCCCGCTTTGGGGCAACGGACTCAGCACGGAACGCTGGCTCATGCTCATCCCGCTCACGATCAGCTTCATCATCTTCATGATCGCCGTCTTTGCGGAAACCAACCGCTTGCCCTTCGACATGCCCGAGTCCGAAACCGAACTCGTCGCCGGGTATCACACCGAATACGGCTCGATGAAATTCGCGCTCTTTTTCCTCGGCGAATACGCCGCGATGATTGTCGGTAGTGCTCTGATGGTCGTCTTCTTCTTCGGTGGATGGCACATCCCGCTCATCCCCGACGGCAACGGCGTCGGCGGGCTCAGCATCCTCCACGCACTGCCCGACTGGGTTTGGGGCATCGTCAACATCACCGCCTTCTTCGGAAAAGTGGCCGTCATCCTCGTATTCTTCATCTGGGTTCGCTGGACGCTCCCGCGCTTCCGCTTTGATCAACTCATGAAGCTCGGCTGGCTCTACCTTTTCGAAATCGCCCTCGCGAATATCTTCCTAGCTGCCGCAGTGCTCGCATTTACCAGCAAATAACATGGCCTACATCGTCCCACGTCCCGAGCTGACATTCAAAGAAAAGGCATACCTGCCGAGCATCCTGAACGGACTCAAGATCACCTTCGGTCATTTCAAAAAAATGATGAGGGGCGAGACGAAAGTCACCATGCAGTATCCCGAAGAGCGCTGGGATGCCGAGTTGCCCGAGCACTATCGCGGCGCTCCCACATTGGTCAAAGACGAGCACGACCGCGAACGCTGTGTCGCCTGTCAGCTCTGCGAATTCATCTGCCCGCCCCGCGCCATCACCATCAAGCCGATGGAAATCCCGGCGGACGACAAATTCGCCAAAGTCGAGAAGCGCCCCGCCGAGTTCGAGATCGACATGATCCGCTGCATCTACTGCGGCATGTGCGAAGAAGTCTGCCCCGAGCAAGCCATCTTCCTACGAAAAGACTACGCCATCACCGGCATCACCCGCGCCGAAATGGTTCACGACAAAGCAAAACTCTACGAGCTAGGCGGAGTGTTCAAAGGGCTCGTTCACAAATGGAACCCGGAGAAATGAGAGGCATTCATCTTTATTCCGGCCCCATTTCCGAACCTCAAGTAGGCAGCTCGCTATGCAAAAATTCGAGCGCACAATGGGCTTGTTCCACATCGCATTACAAAAAGACGGAATCGGACTGTCGTGACCCCGGATATCTCTATAAAAAGTCGTTTCCCCGTCGTCATGGAGGCATCTCTCTCCATAGATTTTCGGTCAAAAAACGTTTTCCGAGCATCTATCTGTATAAATTTCAACAGTTAAAACGTTCCGACAGCAACCATCTGAATAGATTTCTACACAAAAAGCGTTCCGGCAACGCCTTTCTCCATAAAAAACCGGCATCAAAACGTTTTGGAACCGTTTTTCTCCATAGAAAACCGGCTCCTCCGCGTTCCGAAACCGCCTATCGATGTAGTTTATCTCTGACGGATTGCTGCGCGGCAACTTTTCAACATACCGACCGGACGCCGGAGAACCCCCGCACCTTTTCGCACTCTTTTAGCCTCTTTACCCGGCGTTCTGGCAATGTTCCACAAGACTCTGCTATGCACCCGCTTCGCAAATGAACCCGATTCTTTTCTACCTATTTTCCATCCTCATGCTCGGCTTCGGCATCGCCGTCGTCGCGAACCGCAGCCCGGTCGCTTCGGCGATGAGCTTGGTGGTCAGCTTCTTCTGTCTCGCGGCGCTGTATGTCGGGCTGGATGCCTACTTTCTCGCGAGCATCCAAGTCGTCGTTTATGCGGGCGCGGTGATGGTGTTGTTCCTTTTCATCATCATGCTCCTAGACCTCAAAGCGGAGCAGCGGCGCAAATTCAACAAACTGGCCATCGGCGGCGGGGCGCTCGTGGCGTTGGCATTTGCCGCGCAGCTTCTCGGCGTGCTCGGCGGACATCCACGCGGGGACAAACCGTTCCCTGAACTCAAACTGCCCATCGGCGAATCGCTCAACGATTTGCAACACGTCGGCGAGACGCTTTTTTCCCTGCACACGTTGCCCTTCCAAATCATCGGCGTGCTCATCCTCGTCGCCACCATCGGCGTAATCGTCATCTCCAAACGCGAACTGAAATGACCCTGACACTCAACCATTACCTGCTCGTCAGCGGATTGCTCTTTAGCATCGGCTTCGCGGGCGTCCTGCTTCGGCGGAATATCATCATCATTTTCATGTGCTTGGAGCTGATGCTCAACGCCGCGAACCTTTCGCTTGTGGCGTTTAGCCGATTCAATGTCGGCGCGGATGGACTGCCGAATTTCAACGCACAGGTGCTCACCTTTTTCATCATCACCGTCGCGGCGGCGGAGGTGGCTGTGGGGCTCGCGATCATCGTCGCTCTCTACCGTGCTCGGCAGACGACCCACGTCGAGGACATCACCACGCTCAAGTTTTAACCGATGAACAACAACGACATCATCCCGTGGTTCATCCTCCTGAATCCGCTCATCACAGCGGTGCTCATCCTTTTCGTGTTCCGAAAGAATCACGGGACGGCGGCGACCGTTTCTACCATGTCCGCTTTCTTCGGGTTGGTCGGAAGTCTGTGCGCTTTCACGCTGGCTCCGACGCATACGTTCGTTCGCTGGATCGATATGCCGGGGCTGCAAATCCCTATCGGCGTGCAGCTCGATCATCTCAGCCAGCTCATGTTGCTCGTGGTCACGGGTATCGGGTTTCTCGTGCATCTTTACAGCACGGTTTACATGGAGCACGACGAGTCGAAGTCGCGGTTCTTCGGGCATCTCTCCCTGTTCATGTTCTCCATGCTCGGCATCGTGTTGGCGGATAATTTCGCGATGATGTTCATCTTTTGGGAACTCGTCGGCGTGAGCAGCTACTTACTCATCGGCCATTGGTTCACACGGGATGCCGCGGGCAAGGCGGCGAACAAGGCGTTCATGATGAACCGCATCGGCGACTTCGGCTTCATGCTCGGAATCCTGATGCTGTGGAGCACGGCGGGCACCGTCACCTTTAAGGGGCTGGAAGCGGCGACAGGCACGCTCACCACGAACCCGATGTTTCTCACAGCGGCCATCCTGCTCGTCTTCTGCGGCGCGATGGGGAAAAGCGCGCAGTTTCCGCTGCACACATGGCTGCCCGATGCGATGGAAGGCCCGACGCCAGTTTCCGCGCTCATCCATGCGGCGACGATGGTGGCGGCGGGTGTGTTCATGTTGGCGCGCATTGCGTTTCTCATCGGGTTGTCGCCAGCGGCGGCGCTCATCATCGCGTGGATCGGAGCGATCACCAGCATCTTGGCTGCGCTCATGGCCACGCAGCAGGACGACATCAAGCGCATCCTCGCATACAGCACGCTCTCGCAGCTCGGCTACATGGTCATGGCAATCGGACTCGCGCCCGACCCGAACGGCGGACCTGCGATGTTCCATTTGTTTACGCACGCATTCTTCAAAGCGCTGCTCTTCCTCGGCGCAGGCGCGGTGATTCACGCGCTGCACCACGAGCAAAATATCTGGAAAATGGGCGGGCTCTCCAAGCACATGCGCGTGACTTCCATCACGTTCCTCATCGGCACGCTCGCCCTGACGGGTTGCCCCGGACTCGCGGGCTTCTTCTCGAAAGACGCAATCTTGCTCGCGGCGTGGAGCAATAAACCGCTGTTCTTCATCGCGTGGTCCACGGCCTTCCTCACCGCGTTTTACATGACGCGGCTCTATATCGTCGCATTCACCGGTAAAGAGCGGAGTGAAGCTGCGCACCACGGGCACGATTGCCCTGCGCCGATGACCATCCCGCTCGTCATCCTCGCCATCCTCGCAGTGTGCGCTGGTTGGAAAACGGAGAGCTACTTCATGTCGCACCACGCGGAGCACGCGAGCCACATCCCAATGCTGCTCGCGATTTGCGCGTTCATGTTTGGCACGTTCGCGGCGATGACTTTGTATAAAGGGAAAGACAAAGAGCCGCTCTCGCTGCCGCTCTTCCGCAACAAGTTTTACCTTGATGAAATCTACGGAGCCATCGTCGCCGGGACGCAAGATGTGCTTGCCTACATCGCCGCTAAAATCGACAGCCTCATCAGCGGAATCGTCCGGCTGGCAGGCATGGCGGCGTGGGGTGTCGGGTTCCTTTTCCGGCTCCTGCAGTTTGGGAATGTGCAGGGGTATTCATTCGTATTCGGGCTCGGCGTAGTCTGGCTCATTTGGTTCGTCGTTTTCAAATAATATGGCCGCTTCATCACCTTGGATGCTCTACGCACTTATCGCTCTCGTGGTCGTCGCCGTTATCGCGGCCGTCGTTCACTTTACCTCGAAGAACTAAATGACCGTTCTTAATTTCATCGTCTTACTGCCCATCCTCAACGCCATCGCCATCGCATGTGGCGCACCAGCTCGCAAGAGCGCGTTGCTCTCCGCGTGGACGCAACTCGCGCTCACCATCGTCGCGATGGTCGGCTATCGCGGCGGGTTTGCCTACGGCTCGACTTGGGCTGTCGCGCCGGAGTGGGGGCTCAATCTCACATTTGGCGTGGACGGCCTTGCGCTCGTCATGCTCCTGCTCACTGCAATTGTCACAGTTGCAGCTGTTTGGGTTACGCCGAAGATCGAGAAAAGGGAGAATCTTTTCTATGCCTGCGTATTGCTCATCAGCGGTGGCGCAGCGGGCGCGTTCGCGTCCGTGGACATGTTCTTCTTCTACGCCTTCCACGAACTCGCGCTCATCCCGACGTTCCTGCTCATCGGCATCTGGGGCCAAGGCGAGCGGCAAGTCGCCGCGTGGAAAATCACCATCTACCTCGCTGTCGGCAGTATGATTCTGCTCGTCGGCCTCGCGAAGCTGTATCTCGCATTCCCCGAAGGCGCGCGCACCTTTGACATGATCGAGATGACCAAGGCGCGGCACCTCATCCCCGCCGCAGAACAAGGCGGCATCTACATCTGGCTTCTCGTCGGCTTCGGCGTGCTCATTTCGCTTTTCCCATTCCACTCATGGGCCGCGCCCGCCTACGCCGCCGCGCCCACACCCGCCGCGATGCTCCACGCGGGAGTGCTGAAAAAATTCGGCCTTTACGGACTCATCCGCATCGCCGTCCCGATGCTGCCGGAAGGCGCGAAAGTCTGGATGAACCTACTGCTCGTCCTGCTCGTCGCGAACATCCTCTACATCGGCCTCGTCACCATCGCGCAGAAGAAACTCGACTGGATGCTCGGCTACTCGTCCGTCATGCACATGGGCTACATTTTCCTCGGCATCGCAGCGGGAAATGCCATCGGCATCACCGGCGCATCGCTGCTCATGCTCGGGCACGGGCTCAGCATCGCCGCGCTCTTCGCCATGTGCGGCTACCTGCGGCAAACCTCGCCATCGCTCGCCTTCACCAGCCTCGGCGGCATCGCGAAAAAAGCGCCGTTCCTCGGCTACGCATTCGGCATGGCCGCATTCGCCAGCATCGGCTTGCCCGGCTTCGCAAACTTCGCCAGCGAAGCGATGGTCTTCTTCGGAGCCTTCAAAGCCGGCCCCGCCGCCACGCTCGACTTCAGTAGCATCCAAATCGCCACCGTCTGCGGCCTCTGGGGCGTCGTCATCAGCGCCGTCTATATGCTCCGCGCCTACCGCCAAATCTTCCAAGGCGAACCGCAAGCCAACGTCGCCACCTTCAAAGACCCCGCGTGCAGCGTAAAATGGAGCGTCATCCTGCTGCTGGCCGCGCTCATGGTCGGCGGACTCTGGCCGAAATCCATGCTCAACTTCATCCAGCCGAGCGTCGAAGCACTTATCGGGAAATAGCCCATGCAACAAATCATCCCAGCCATCACGCTCGAAATCGCCGTTCTCATCCTTGGCTTGCTCATGCTTTTCGCCGAAGCATTCAGCAAGACCGCCGACCGCTCGCACATGGCTCGCTATGCCATCGCCGTACTGCTCGCGCTCATCGGCTTTTCCTTTTTCACAACGCCGCCACCAGCGAATCCAGCGCCCGGTAGCATGTGGGATTTCTACGCCGTGGATGCCACCGCGATGTTCTTCAAACGCATCGCCCTCGCCACGACTGCCATCGTCCTCGTCATGGCGCTGGAGTATCGGAGCGTTCTCTCGAAATTCATTCCCGGCACCGAGGAAGGGCGGGGGACTGGTGAGTTCTACAGCCTGCCGGTCTTCATCTGCGCGGGGCTCATGTTCATGGCTTCGGCAGTGGATTTCATTCTCATCTTTGTTGCGCTGGAGCTTGTCACCATCGGCTTCTACGTCCTCGTCGCATACATGAGGAAGCACGCGCAATCGCTCGAAGCAGGCGTGAAATACCTCATCCTCGGCGCGCTCAGCACCGGGTTCCTCGTGTATGGAATCACCTGGATTTTCGGACTCTCGGGCCACACCCATCTCGACAAAGTCAGAGCCACGCTGGTTGCAGGATTCGCCGCTGGCGGGCCGCTCGTGGGTAACGAACACGCGCTCCTGTTCGGCATCATGCTCGTGCTCATCGCGCTCGGATTCAAGATCGCCGCCGCGCCTTTCCAGCTCTGGGTCCCCGACGTTTACCAAGGCGCGCCGACACCCGTAACCGCATTCCTCAGCGTCGGCAGCAAAGCAGCGGGATTCATCGTTCTCGTCCGCGTGCTCGAAGTCTTCCTCGCCGTCCCCGCCGTGCGTGGAAAGGTGATCGCCGTCCTAGTCCTGCTCGCAATCCTGACGCTGCTCTACGGCAACCTTACCGCGATGCCACAGGACAACCTGAAACGCCTCTTCGCCTACTCCAGCATCGCCCACGCAGGCTACCTGCTCATCGCCTGCGCTGCCCTATCCGCGGATCCTTTCGGAGCAAAGGAAGCCATTAGCTTCTACCTCGCGGGCTACCTTGTGATGACCCTCCTTTCCTTCCTCGTCCTTATCACCGTCGCCCGCCAATCACGCGGCGACGACATTCGCCATTTCGCGGGACTCGGCAAGCGCAACCCCTTCCTCGCGTTCGCAATGACCGTTGCCATCGCGAGCCTCGCCGGCATCCCGCTCACCGCCGGATTCCTAGGAAAGTTCCTCGTCTTCAAAAGCGCCGTCGCAGCCGGACAATACGCGCTCATCGCCGTCGGCATCCTCGGCGTCGGCGCAGGCTTCTACTACTACATCAAAGTGATCGCAGCGATGTATTGGGACGAGCCCACAGATAAAACCGAAATCACCGTCGGTCCCCTCACGCGCCTCTTCGTAGGCGGCTTAGTCGCGCTAGTCTTCGTGCTCGGCATTTGGCCCGCACCAATCCTAAACCAACTCAGCGAGCGCCCCATCTCCGCAGTTGCGCACAAGTAACGTCGGGTTTAATCAAAAATCTTCCCCGGATTCAGGATGCCCTTGGGGTCGAGGGCGGCTTTGAGTTTCTTCATCAGGCCGAGACTTGCCTCGCCGATGGCGGCGGGGAGGAAGGGCTTCTTCGCAAGGCCGACGCCGTGTTCGCCAGTGATCGTCCCACCGAGTGAAATCGCGAAGTCGAAGATTTCTTTCATCGCGATTTCTACGCGCGTCATCTCGTCGAGGTTCTTTTCATCCGTGAGGAAAGTGGGGTGCAAGTTGCCGTCGCCCATGTGGCCAAAGGTGCCGATTTTCAGCCGGTGGCGAGCGCCGACTTCTTGGACGAAGCGGATCATTTTCGTCAGCTCGCTGCGGGGTACGGTGGCGTCTTCGAGGATGGTCGTCGGCGACACACGAGCCAGCGCGCTGAACGCGGTGCGGCGGGCGCTGGCGAGGCGTGTAGCCTCATCGGCATCGCGGGCGATTTGCACATCCGTCGCGCCGCACTGTTTGGCGATCTCGACCATCTTCGCGGCTTGGTCTTCGACGGCGGCGGGGTGTCCGTCGGCTTCCATGAGCAGGATGGCCTCGGCGTCGCGGGGGAGGCCGATTTTCGCGTAGTCTTCCACGCAGTTGAGCGTGATTTTATCGAGGAACTCCAGCGTGCAGGGGATGATCTTCGCGGCGATGATCGCCGAGACAGTTTCGGCGGCGGCGTCCATGCGTGAGTATGTGGCGAGCATGGTTTTCTTTGCCTGCGGACGCGGGACGAGCTTCAGCAAAATCTTCGTGATGATGCCGAGCGTGCCTTCGCTGCCGATAAAGATGTCTTTCATCGAATAGCCCGCCACGTCTTTCACGCACTTGTTCCCGAGCCACACGAGCGAGCCGTCCGCGAGCACGACTTCCATTCCCATCACATAGTCGCGGGTGATGCCGTATTTCAGCCCGCGCAGGCCGCCGCTGTTCTCCGCGACGTTGCCGCCGATGGTGCTGATGCGCATGGAGCCGGGGTCCGGCGGGTAAAGGAGCCCGACGCCATCGGCAATCTCCGCGACCTTCGCCGTGATGACGCCGCACTCGACGAAGATGGTCAGATTTTTCTCATCCAGCTCCAGCACTTTATCCATCTGCGTGAGGCATAAAACGACGCAGCCATTCGAGGGCACACTGCCGCCACTCAGCCCCGTCCCACTGCCGCGCCCGACGACGGCGATGCCGTGCTCGGCGCAATACTTCACGAGCGCCTGCACCTCGGCAGTCGTCTGCACCATCACCACTGCGGCGGCGACGCCGTGGAGCGCCGCCGTCCCGTCGTAGCCGTAGGCCAACAGGTCCTCGCGACTATGAAGAATGCGGTCAAGAGGGATGAACGCGGCGATGTCTTGGACGAGATGCGGCATGTGTGTGTTCGTTACTATCGGGCGGCGTCGGCGTGGAAAAAGGAAAAACTAATTCTGGAAACCGCATTGTCTTTTCCCGCGATACGACCGCGCGAGAAGCGTCATCGGGTGTGCGATTTCCACATCGCTGCCGTGCTTGCGCGTGCCAAATTCGAGTTGCACGGAGCAGCCGGGATTTCCGTTGGCGACCACCGAGGCTTTTGTCTTCGCGATGTTGGCCATTTTGCGGGCGAGGAGCTTCATACTCATTTCCGGCTGGGTAATGTTGTAAACGCCCGCGCTGCCGCAGCACCACGAGCTTTCCGCTAACTCGACCAGCTTCACGCCGGGGATGAGTTTGAGCAGGTCGCGGGGCTGTTTGGTAATCTTCTGGCCGTGGCAAAGGTGGCAGCTTTCGTGATACGTGACTTCCAGCGGCTTGCCGTCGGGCTCCGCGAGGGAATGCGTCGGTTTCACAATCCCAAGCGTCACGAGAAATTCGTGAATGTCCCGCACCTTTGCCGACCACTGTACGGCGCGCGCGGCGTAGCGTGGATCGTCGTCAAGAAGATGATCGTAGTGCTTCAGATGCGAGCCGCAGCCGCCAGCATTGGTCAGGATGGCGTCGAGGTCATCAAGCGAGCCTGCGCTGCGCTCCATCGCGTCGATGTTGCGTCGGGCCATGTCTTTTGCGATTTCGATTTCGCCGTTGTGGCCGTGCAGGGAGCCGCAGCAATGCTGCATACGCGGCGTGACAACCTCGCAACCGTTGGCGATGAGCACGTCCACGGTGTCACGGTTCACGTGCGAGTAAGTGAGGTCCTGCACGCATCCCGTAAGCATCCCCACACGGGCGCGTGCCTTGGCGGCGGGCGTCTCGATTTCGCCGATGAGGTCGTCGGAAAAATCGGGCCGAATGCGCGGGGCGAGCGGTTCGAGTTCCTGGAGGTTTTTCGGAGCGAGCCGGATGAGCGCGAGCTTGCGCACTAACCGATCCGCGCCGCTCGCTTGGTAAAGATACATGCCGCGCCCGATGAGCCGCAGCAGCCACGGGCGCGTGAAGACGCCGCGCAGGAGCAGCCCGCGAATCCACGAGCGGCTCTCGGTATTCAGCACGCCAGTGCGCTCGATGTCGCCGCGCGCTTCCTCGAACATCCGCGTGTAGTCCACGCCCGCCGGGCACGCCGTTTCGCACGCGAGGCAGCCGAGGCAAAAATACATTTCCTCCGCGAAAGTCTTCGTCACATCGAGTCGCCCTTCGGCGACGTTTTTCATAAGTTGGATGCGCCCGCGCGGGCTGTGTCGCTCGAGCTTCGTGTCGTCGTAGGTAGGACAGGTGGGCAAACACAACCCGCAATGAATGCATTGAGCGAGCACACCAAAATCGAGGTCCTTTAGGTAAATCGGCTTGGCCCCCGGCGAAGGCGGCAGCGGAGATTCGATAGTTGGCGAGTGCATCGTCCTCTATTCGTGGGAAAAAACGATGCTTCGCAGCAAGGGGAATCGAGGCCGAACGCTCGGGCTAAGGATGCCCGCTTGCTCCGGTATGCTCCGGGGTGAAAAATCTTCCTCTTCTTCTTGTGACGCTGATCGCTCTATTGCCGCTCCGTGCGCAAGTGCCGCTCTCGCCGGGTGCGACGAATCCCGAGGAGCTCTTTGCTGCGGACAACTTGCACGCGTGGTGCGCGGTGCCTTTTGATGCAAAGCAGCGTGGGCCCGAGGAGCGCGCGGCGATGCTGCAACGGCTGGGCTTCAAGCGCTTCGTCTATGACTGGCGGGCGAAGGACGTTCCCGCTTTCGACGCGGAGTTCGAGGCGATGAAAAAGCACGGCGTGGAAGTGACGGGCTGGTGGTCGCCGACGGACCCGCGCGACCCGGTACTGCTGAAGACGCTCGAAGTCTTCAAACGCCAAAACGTGCATCCGCAACTGTGGGTGATGGGCTCGGGTTCGCTGACGAAAACGCCCGCCGAACAACAGCAGCGCGTGGAGCAGGAAGCGGAGCGCATCCGCGCCATCGCTGACCTCGCGAGGCCGTACGGATGCAAGGTTCAGCTCTATAATCACAACGGCTGGTTCGGGATTCCCGACAACGAAATCGCAATCGTCGAACGGCTGAAACAACTCGGCACAACCGACGTCGGGATGGTCTATAATTTCAGCCACGGCCACAACGACGTCGCGGACTTCCCAGCGGTCTGGAAACGCATGAAACCTTACGTCGTTGCGGTGAACGTCACGGGCATGGTGCCGGACGGCGAATCGAAAATCATGCCGCCATCGCAAGGGGACTTCGAGCAGTCGATGTTGCGCGTCATTTTGGAAAGCGGATGGCGCGGGCCCATCGGACTCATCGCCGAGGAGGGCGGCGATGCGGAGGTCACGCTCGGCAACTATCTGCGCGGACTCGACTGGCTGAAAAAGGAATTCGTGAAGCCGGGCTCGGGCGGGCCAAAGCCGGATTTCGCCGCCGCAGCACGCGCAGCGAAACAAGTCGGGCGAATGGTCGCCGGGCGTTTCGGCAAAGCTCTCGATGCGGCGGGTGGCGGCGCTTTGCTCGTCGCGGGCGATGATAGATGGCGCACGGCTCCCATCACGGTGGAATCGTGGGCGAAGCTGCGAAGCGCCACGGCTTTCAACGTCATCGTCGCGAGCGACACAAAGACGTCCGGCGCGCACTGGGAGATTTATTCATACGCGGGCGAGGGTGATTTTTCCGCGTATCTGCCAGGGCAGGGCGGCGAGGTGCGAAGCGGCACGGCGATTTGCGACGATGCGTGGCATCACCTCGCGATTGTGCTCGAGAAGGAACGCGTGCGGCTTTTCGTGGACGGCAAAATGGTGAAAGAGCAGGCGCTTCCGCCGCGAACACGGGATGCAGTGCCGGGAGATTTGGGAATCGGGCGGACGGTTGAAGACGGCATCGGTTGCGATGGCCTGGTGGACGATGTGCGCATCTCTCGCGGTGTGCGGGAGATTTCCGCAGTGCCCGCCGCGGCGCTGACTCGCGATGACACGACGCTGGGCCTGTGGTCGCTCGACGAACTGCCGAAGACGACCGCCGCGATTTTGCCCGAGCGCGAGCCACTCATCGCCACTGCGCATCCGTTGCAAGGGCATCCGGTGAACCGCGATCGCATCTTTGATTTCTACGCGAAACAGGCGCGCGATTGGCGCACAAACCCAAGCCCGCTGCTGCCGGAGTATCCGGGGCTCGACACCGGTCGCTACGGGCATTGGGGAAACCAGAATGAAGGAACGTGGAGCGATGGACGGTGGAACCAAATGGACATCGGATGGCGTCTGGCGGGCGTATTCCACGGCGCGGGAATCACTGTGCCGAAAGCCGTGTGCGTACGGCTCGGCGGGAAAGGCGAACGCTCGGCGTGCTACGATCCCGTCGCCGATGAATGGCGCGCGGTGTGGGAGGGCGGGTTCATCAAGTTCAGCGCCACGCGGCACGGGCTCATGGATGGACTGCCGATGGCTGGGAAACTGACCACCGACGTCCTGCCGAAAGCGCCCGGCGCTCCGCGGAAATACCGCGGCTTTTATCAGTACGGAGAACGAACGATTTTTGCGTTCGACGTAAACGGAACGGAGGAGCTGATGTCGGCGAAATTCGAGGACGGAAAAGTGCAGCTCGAAACCGGCGAATCACTCCGGAAGCTGACCAAAGGCGGACCGGCGCTGTGGCCGCAGCTTCTGGAAACAACGGGCTCGTCCGGCAAGCCGGTGCCCGGCTGGCCTTACGTCGTGGACACGCTCACACTGCCATTCGAGAATCCGTGGCGCTCTCTCTTCTTCATCGGCGGACACGACTTTTTTGCGAACGGCGACATCGCGGTTTGCACGATGACGGGCGACGTCTGGCGCGTGAGCGGAGTGGACGCCACGCTTTCCAAGCTGCGCTGGAAACGCATGGCCACCGGACTTCATCAGCCGCTCGGACTCGTCGTCGTGGAGGACAAAGTATGCGTGCTCGGGCGCGATCAAATCACGCGACTCCACGACCTCAACGGCGACGGTGAAGCAGACTTTTACGAATGCCTCAGCAACGACTTCACGACGCCGACGGGCGGGCACGATTTCATGTGCGGACTGGAGCGCGATGCGCTCGGGAACTTCTACACGGCGTCCGGCAAAGAGGGATTGCTGCGAATTTTGCCGGGGAAAAAAGCGGAGGTGATGGCGAGTGGATTTCGCAATCCCGATGGGCTCGGGCTCGCGCCGGACCGCACATTGACCGTTCCGTACTCGGAAGGCGAATGGACCCCGACCAGCGCCATCGCGCAAATCGTGCCCGGCGGCTACTACGGCTATCCCGGCCCGCGCGCAGGCACGCCAACACTGCAACCGCTGGTGTGGCTGCCGCGCGGCGAGGACAATTCCGCCGGCGGACAAACGTGGGTGCCGGACGACCGTTGGGGCCCGATGCGCGGTCAGATGCTTCATTTCAGCTACGGCGCGGGCACCCATTTCCTCGTCCTTCGCCAGAAAGTAAACGACGTGTGGCAAGGCGCTGCGATTCCGCTGCCGGGCGACTTCAACGCCGGTGCGCATCGCGCGCGATTCAGCCCGAAGGATGGTCAGCTTTACGTAAGCGGAATGACCGGTTGGGGCACTTACACGCCCGATGACGGATGCATTCAGCGGGTGCGCTACACCGGTGGTCCCGCCCAGATTCCGACAGCCGTCGAAGCGCGCGACAACGGCGTGCTGCTGACGTTTTCCGAGAAGCTGAATGCGACTGGTAGCTACTTTGCGCAAACGTGGAACTACCGCTACAGCCAGTCTTACGGCTCGAAGGAATACTCGCTCAGCCAGCCCGACAAAGCCGGCCACGATGTGCTCGAAATAAAGTCCACGCACGTGCTCGGCGATGGCCGCCAGCTCTTCCTCGAAATCCCGCAGATTCAGCGCGCCAATATGCTGCATCTCCGGTGCGACCTCGCCGGATTAGTCCCGCGCGACATCTTCTTTACTGTGCATCAGCTCGGCGCGCCGTTTACCGGATTCCCCGGCTACGCGGCCATCGCCAAGACAGCGCACGCTGCGCACGCTCCCGCGGCAAGTGTCGCCGCGCTCCCGG
Organism: Chthoniobacteraceae bacterium; assembly: GCA_947471505.1. Lineage (GTDB taxonomy): Bacteria > Verrucomicrobiota > Verrucomicrobiia > Chthoniobacterales > Chthoniobacteraceae > SXWH01. Next base: position 123,242 of record CANIWM010000003.1, read on the forward strand.
TGAAATGGGAACAAGGTGCGCCCGGACGCGAGCTGCGCATCCAGACCGCCGCCGCGTTGCAGTTCGTGCAAAAAGAGCTGCGCGCCAAGGCAGGCGAACGCCTCTCGCTCATCCTCGAAAACCCCGACGTGATGCAACACAACTGGGTGCTTCTAAAGCCCGACTCCACCGAGCGCGTCGGCGAACTCGCGAACCGGATGATCTCAGCGCCCGACGCCCTCTCGCGCAATTACGTTCCCGATTCGCCGGATGTCATCCTCAACACCCGCGTCGTCGATCCGCAGAAGACGACAACCATTCACTTCAACGCGCCCGCGCAGGGCGGACGATATCCATACATCTGCACGTTCCCCGGCCACTGGGCCGTGATGCGCGGGGTGCTGATCGTGGAGTGACGCCGACGCTTACGGCTTCGAGACCGCGCGATAGAAGCGTTTCGCATCGGTCGCAGGGTGGACGACGACGGCTTGTCCCGTATTGATGTCGGGTGTGAAAACCGCGACATCGGTCCAATTCACTAGGTCGGTCGAGCTTTGCAGCGTGTAGTCGGCATCGGGAGTCCCCGTGAGCTCCAGTGTGACTTCGGTAGCGGTGCGCGTCATGGCGGAGAAGGCGGGGAGCTCGGGGATGAAAATCGCGGTGACCACAGCGCTGCCGTTAAGCGTTATGGATGCGGTGGCGGCGGGCGACACCACACCCGTCCAGCCGACGAAACGGTAGCCGGGCTTTGGCACTGCGGTGAGCGTGATTGGGACGTTGTTGAAATACGTGCCCGTCCATGGAAACGGGCTGCCAGCGTTGGCGCCGGGAAGTTCGGGGCTCACGGTGATGCGGTTGATCTGGACCGTGCCGCGTGCCGGATTGTTCACGTTCAGCGTGAGAGGCGAACTGCCGCCGAGACCAAACTGATTGATGAAATGCGTGCGCACATTCGGGCCTCGCGAGTTGGCAAAATTGCGGACGGATTGCACCTGCGCCTGCCAGCCGGCAACACTGCCGCTCACGGGCTGCCAGCGAGCAATATGCTCGGTCATTGCGGGGAGGAGTTCGGCTTCCATGGCATCGACTTTTGCGGTCGCCTGCGCGGGGCTGAACCAACTATTGAGCAGATCCGCAGCGGTGTTGATGCAGTCATTCCGAAACGCCGGATTGGTCATGAGTCGGCGGAAGACGGCGTTTCCCCACGCGGAGTTTGTGCCGGGACGGCCGGTAGGATTGAGCGCGATGGCGAGCGTGTTCTCCGTCGCGCCGGTAGTCCATGGGTGCGCGGCACCGAGGTCGGCATCGAAGAGGAACCAGCGCCAGCGTCCGTCTTTACCGCGGGGTTTTGTGAGGTCGGGCGCGGGGAGGCGGCGGCGCCAGATGCGGATGTTGTTTTGCGGCCAATCGGCGTTCGCGATGAAGATCTCGGCGAGGAAATAGCGCAGACAATCTTCCACATCCACGCGTGCGGCGACGTAGTCGTAGTCGGCCTGCACGCTGAGGTCGTGGCTTTCGCAAAATGCGATGAGGTCGAGCCACGGCTGCTCGTCACCGACCATGCCATCTTCGACGGTCCCCGGGCCGTAGAGGATTACGGCATCGCTGGTGTTCACGTCGTAGTGGGATTGCAGGTAACGGGGGTCCTGCTGCTCGCGGAGATCGAGAACGCCCCAGTATTCGCCGTCGAGAAAGACACTCGCGAACCGGGAAGACATCACATTAAGCCCGAGCCCGCCGACGAGCCGGTGAGCCCATGAATCGCGTACGATGGCGTAGTCCCAGTCGTTGCCAAAATTGCGCAGTCGCGCGTGGCGGAACTTCGTGAGCGGACCGGTCCCGTCGAGCTTTTGCAGGCCGGGGAAAAACGGCCACGTAAATGTATCGACGGGCGTCTCGGTGCCGCGCGCTTTCAGCCCGAAACTCTTCTGCCGGAATGAGCGCGATGACTGTCCCTGGATGTCGATCACCGTGGGCTCGATAAATGCAAACGCGCCGCCGGGCTCGAACCACTCCAGCGTGGCGTCGCGCTCCCACGCGCCGCCGCGTTGCGTGTAGTTTGCAGGGGTGTGGCCCGTGAGCGGCACGCCGGGATTTGCCGCGACGTATGCGTCGAAAACCGCGCCGAGCATGTAGATGCCGCTGTTGTAATCGAAGAGACCCGGCCGCGGTGTGACGATGCTCAGCGTTGGCAGGCCGTCGTTGCGCACGGCGTCGCCACCGACGAAAAACGTTCGTGTGCCGACGGGCCCGGGAATCGCGCCGGGCCGCGTGGCGCGGGCGCGCACGGTGTGGCATTTCCGGACTTCACCCACGGGCGGCTTCCATCCATCGGTGTGCTGATTCGCCGTCGCAGTCCCGCTGATCATCGAGAGCACATTCGCCTGACCCGCCAGACTGGCGAGCGTGAGCGGCGCGGAGAACGTCGGCGACGCCTCGCCGGGCTCCGCGCTGTCGAGCGTGTAGTGGAGCGTCACTCCTGCTTCAGCGCTGGAGAGGGCGAGCGATTGCGTCGTGGAGTAAAAGCCCGGGGCGATCGAAAATGCGGGCGCATCAAACACGATGCTGTCGTAGGGCGTCTGCGAGTTGTTTGAGCGCGCGGGCGTCGGAACAGCGTAGTATTTCCACTGCGTGCCGGTGCCGTTTGGCGTGCGCCCGTAGCTGATGTTTGCGCCGAGTCGCGGGATGGTGATGTTTGTCGCGTAGAGTGAATCAGGCGAGGTGAGCACAACGAAGTCGCCGCCCGACGCCAGCTCGAAATTCGTATGCAGCGGCGAGCCCGCAACGCGCCGGTCTTCATCCGATGCCCACACGCGCAGATACGTGTGCGGCGGCATCGTCACGGCGGGGAAAACCCACTTGAACGGAAGCCCCGCGTTATCGCTCAAGCCCCAGCCCGCCAAGTTCACAGTCACATCGCGGCCGTTGAAAATCTCGATCCAATCCGGCGTATCGCCGTCCTCGTCTTCGAGCGTGGTGTTGATCGACGACACTTCGTTGATGACCATGTTTCCGCCCAGCGGCACGATCGGTCCGGTGATTGCGTCGATCTGGAAAATCCGCCCGCCAGTCGTCGTGGTGCGCGTGAACTCGATCCGGAAGTTCGAGCCGACAATCGCGCCATCCGCGAACAGACGCGTGAACGTTCCGTCGGCTCCGTTGTTGTCGAACAGATCCATCTCGAAGCCATCCACGAGAAACCGCACCAACTCGGTATCGCGATTTGGCGACGGGCCATCGCCGCTCAGCGCGATGCGATACCCTGCGAGCGAGAGCGGCTGCGTCGTCTGCCACGCGATGAAGTCCACGGTTTCGCCGCCGTCGCCAATGATGAGGTTCCCGTTGTCCGCCACGCCGCCGTCGCCGAGGATGAACGACTCCGGCTCCACCGCGCCGTTCTTATTTCCGAACGCGTCTTCGACGGTGTCCGTGCCCAGCACGCGACTGCTCACGGAGAAGTTCATCGCGAAGCCGGGCCCCTCGTCATCGCTTGCAGCCGCGCCGCGTCCGGTGAACGTGTTCGTGGTCGCATTAAACGCGATTCGATCGAGAAAAGTGCCTGTCACCACGCCCGGAGAAGCTGTGCCGTCAAACTCCAGCAACCTCGGACCACCCGCGCTGAGACGCGTCAACTCCAGACGAAAAGCACGCACATTGGTCGTCGTGCCCGTGAGACTAGCATCGGCTACGAGCATCGGCACGTACGGGCTCGGGTTGGGAGCCGACGGCATCGTGCCCGCCGAGACTTGCGAGAAGTTCACACCATCCGCACTCGCGAACAATTTGAACGAACCCACTCCGCGCGCCGTCGTCGCGCCATCCTGTTGCAGCCGCATTTGGAACGCCGAGAGATTGATGGGCGCAGGCGTCTGCCACTCGATAAAATCCGTCGTTCCCGCAGGCGGACCGTCTTGAAAAATCACGTTCGGCGGCTCCACCCAGCCGCTCGTCCCGTTGTAAGCAGTCGTCGTAAAACCGAACGCCGCGCGAACGTCCGACTCACCGCAGCACCCCGCGCCGAAGAACCCGCTGTATTGCTGCGACGAAGCAATCACCTGCACCCCCGCAGTGATGTCGAACACATCGTTCGTCGCCCCGCTCCCGCTGGCCGTCATATAGAGCGGTGCTGCCTGCGCTGCATGGGCGAGCAGGATAAAAGCGCAGACTTTGTGAAGCATGATCACTTTTTCCTCCTTCGGACGAGCGCAGCTCTCGATAGAATGCGGACGAATCCCCCGATATTGATCGAGCTGCGAGTCAACAATGGGCGGTATCTGAGAGAGTCCATATCCGGCACAATGCCAGACAGCACTCGCTGGCACCACTCTGAAATCAACGCCAGTTGCTCACTTTTGGAACGACTGAATCCACATCTGCACGCCGAAGACGATGATGGCCGTGGCGAAGAACCGTTTGAGAGTTGTGTCTGAAAGTGCCTTGAGCCAATCCGCTGCGAACCAGCCCACCAGCGCGCCAGCGGCTCCCGCGAGGATTGCGGTGCGCCAGTCGATGAATCCGTTTACGTGATTCTTTGCGGTCGTGAATGTCGCCGTCAGCACGATGGCTGCGAGCGATGTGGCGACGGCGGTTTTCTGCCCCATTTTTAGCAGCATGACAAAGGCGGGGACCATGACGACGCCGCCGCCTACTCCACACAGTGCGGCCATCACGCCGCCGAGTGCACCAATGAGCAGGGTAATAATAATCGGATTCATCCCACACTTCTGCATCTCCATCCCTGCCGGAGAAAGCGCAAACTGCATTGCTACTCAGCCGCCGTTCCGGCATCACACCCGGACCATGCCAAAAGCCATCGACAACCGCGACCGACTCATTTTCGCCCTCGACGTTCCCACCATTGAAGACGCCCGCGCGTGGGTCGATCGGCTTGGCGACGCGGTGACCTTCTACAAACTCGGTCTCGAATTCTGCATGGGTGGGCACTATTTCGAGTTGCTGGAAGAACTGCGCGCTCGGGGGAAGAAAATCTTTGCAGACATCAAATTTTACGACGTGCCCGCAACGGTGCGCGGGGCTGTGGCGAACTTGGCCCGTAGCGGTGCGACATGCTGCACGCTGCACGGCGTCTCTTCCATTTACGCGGGAGCGGTGCCGGTTAAAGGCGACATGAAGCTGCTCGCTGTCACCGTCCTCACGAGCATGGACAAAGACGACATCGCCGAACTCGGTTGGAGCGGCCCGGTGGAGGAACTCGTCTCAATGCGCGCTCGGAAAGCCATCGCGGCGGGCATCGACGGCCTCATTTGCTCCGGACTCGAAGCGGCCCGTCTCCGCGCCGAGCTGGGCGATGCGCCGCTCATCATCACGCCCGGCATCCGCGCTACTAGCGAAAAGGGCAGCGACGATCAGAAGCGCACGATGACGCTGACTCAGGCTTTTGAAGCCGGGGCTGACCACATCGTCGTAGGCCGCCCTATCCGCAACGCAGCCGATCCGCGCGCTGCGGCGGAGGCGATGCAGGCGGACATTGCTGGGATGTTTGGCCGCTGAGCTTGCGTTCGTCCCCTTAGTTTACGTAGGCCGATTCGTTCGAGAAGAGAATCGCGTGTGCGTAGGATTCCCAGATGGAGAGTGGGCGGCGCTCGATGATGTCGCCGTCGTTGATGATGGTCATCATGGCGTCGTTGTCGCGGCCACGGCGGTCTTCGATGCGCTTTTTGACGGCGGCGTTCTTCTTCATCATCTCGGGAGCCATCGCGTCAATTTCCGGCTGCTTTTTAGCTTCGTTGACGACGAATGCTCTGCCGAGCGCCAACTCTGAGGGGGTCGGTTGGCGCTGGAAGAGGATGCGGTAAATGGCGAAGATTTTGCGTTGATCGGCTGATTCATTCCGCACTTCAGGCCGTGCGATGACGCGGCGGGCGACATCAATGGCCATCGGGCTGTTCATGATGAATAGCGCCTGCTGCGGGACGACGGTCGCGGTGCGCTTCGAGTTTGGCATGTCAGGGTCTGCGAAGTCGAAGTGGCTCATCAGCTCTGGCACATTGCCACGGTCAATGTAGCCATAGACGGAGCGGCGATAGATGTAGGGCTCGTCGGTGATGTTCACGGGTTGCCCGCCGACTGTGCGGTCTAGACGACCAGAGAAAACGAGGAGCGAGTCGCGGATGGACTCGAATTCTAGGCGGCGAATGTTTGCACGCCAGAGGAGACGGTTGTCTGGGTCTTTGGCAGGGTATTCGGCCATCTGGCGCTCGGTGCCTTTGCTGCTGAGCTGATAGACGTTGGAGAGCATGATGAATTTGTGGAGGCGCTTGATGCTCCAGTTGCCAGCGGTTTCATCCACGAACCAACTTGCAAGGAAGTCAATGAGCTCGGGGTGCGAGGGTTTCTCGCTCATGACTCCAAGATCGTCGGGGGTGCGGACGAAGCCTTCGCCGAAGTGGTGCATCCAGACGCGATTCACGAGGACTCGGGCGGTGAGTGGGTTGTCTTTGCTGGCGATGGCTTTCGCGAGTTCAAGGCGACCACTGCTGTTGCGTGGGAACGCTTTGCCTTCGTGGTTGGGCGAGAGGATGTCGAGGAAGCGGCGCTCTACTTTATCGCCGGGAGTGCCCGCTTGACCGCGTAGGAGGATGTTGGAGTCGGAGGGGCGATCTTTGTCGAGCATGACCATGGCGCGCTTCGGTGCGCCGGGGTGTGTGAGGTCGAGTTCGTTCAGCTTGGCGAAGACAAAGCGGGCGCGGCCTGTCATCTGGACGGCCCAGCCGCCTGTGGCATCGCGAACCCAATCCATCGAGGCTTTCGCTGCGGTGGTGAGCATGAAGGGGCCGTTCATGATCTCGATTTCGTCTGGGGTGAAGCCTTCGATTTTGTCGCCAGTGGCGGCTTGGAACGCTTTCACGTAGCCGGGCATTTTGGCGGCGTATTGCGTGAGGATGCTTTGGTAAACGCCGATGACTTGTTCCATCGATGCGGGCTTGGCGGCTTCGAGGGCTTTGGCGATGATGGGGTTGTAGCGGTTGCTGAGGCGGATTTCTTTCAGCACGAGCGGTGCGTGGGTGCTCCATTCGCTGCGCTTTACGTCTTTGAATTCGCTCATCGGGCCAAAAACGTGGTTGTTGCCGTTGAGCACGCGCTCGTAGAAGTTCGCGAGAATCACGTCGAGCTGCTCTTTTTCGATGAGCGTTTGGCGAGCGAGTTGGGAGCCTTCCGAGCGGTCGCGGCGGAGCAGACCGGCTTCGAGGTATTTGGCTGGCTTGCTGGCGAAGAGGCTGAGCCAGTGCTCGACTTCGCGGTAGTAAATATCGCGGTTTTCTTTTTCGATGACCTTTTTCTTCGCTTCGTAGTCGGCAAATTGCGCTGCGTTGGGCGGTGCGATGAGCGGCTTCTGCGTGGGCTCGGTGCTGGAGTTAAAGATGCCGTGAAGAGCGTAGTAGTCCTTCATCGAGATGGGGTCGAACATGTGATCGTGGCAGCGGGCGCACGAGACGGTGAGGCCGAAGAACGCCTTGGAGACGACGTTGATGCGGTCATCAATGTTGTCGTTATTATTATTGGAGCGTTCGCCGACGGTGAGGAAGCCGAGGGCTGCGAGATTCGGGTGTCCGGGGAGGTAGCTCTCGGATGGGCCGCTTGCGGTGCCGCCGCCCATCATCATGGAGTCTCCCATGGCCATCATCGAATCGCCGCCCGACATGGCTGGTGCCTTTTTGGGCTCTACTTTCGGTGCTGCGGGGGCTGCGGGGGCGACGGCGGGTTTTACTCCGCTGCCTGCGCCTTTGTTGAGGCCGAGAGGGTCGAGCTTGGAGATGTCCACTTTGGACAGGTCGGTTTTCCCTCCATTGGCAGATGCGGTGGCTGCGGTCGGGGTTGCCGCTCCGGCTTTCTTCAGCGGGTAAATGAAATCCGCTGCGAGCTGGTCGAGGATGAATTGGTTGTAGGGCTTGTCTTCGTTGAACGCACGGACGACGTAATCGCGGTAGGTCCAAGCGTGGGCGTAGCGGTAGTCGGTGCGTCCGTTGTTGGTATTCGCATCGCCGCCGACGGTGTCGGCATAGCGTGCGGAATCCAGCCAGTGACGTCCCCAGCGTTCGCCGTAGTGGGGCGAGGCAAGCAGGGTGTCTATGACTTTTTCCCACGCATTCGCCGAACCGTCTTGGGCGAATGCTTCGATTTCTGCGGGGCTTGGTGGGAGGCCGATGAGGTCATAGTATGCGCGGCGGAGGAGCATCTCTTTGCCAGCGGGGTCCACGGGGATGATATTGTTCGCATCCAGCTTCTCCATAATGAAGCTATCAATCGGCGTCCGCACCCACCCTGGGTTTTTCACCTTCGGGATGGGGATGGATTTGTAGTGCTTCATCGGCTGGTAGGCCCAATGCGCGCGGGCCTTGTCCGTCATGCCGCTGAGCTTTGTGGCTTTTGCTGCTTCCTTGCGCGGGTCTGGGGCGCCCATTTTGATCCATTGCTCGATGATGGCGAGTTCCTCGGGTTTCATCTGCCCGCCTTTGCTGGACGGGGGCATCTGCATGTCTTTGTCCTTGTAGGTCATCGCGACGTAGATGAGCGATTTCGCGGGATCGCCGGGGACGACGCCGGGGCCGGTGTCGCCGCCTTTGCGTGCAGCCGAGGCGGTGTCTAGGGTGAAGCCGCCCTTGCTTTTGCCCTGCTCAATGCTGTGGCAAGAGTAGCAGTTGTTGGCGAGCAATGGGCGGACTTTTTGCTCGAAAAAGTCGAGTTGTTCTTTGGTCGGGTCCGCAGCGAATACAGGCGTTGCGGCGGCGATCATTCCGACGAGAAGTGTGCGATGGTTCATAGTTTTGGAAGCTGGTTCGAGAGCATTTTTTAGCCCCTCGCTAGGGAAAATCAACAGGCAAAATCCAGAGAATTTCCGGACGTTCTGACTCCCCGCTTCCCAAAGCCGCGCGTGCTGTTACGGTGCGCGCCGATGAAACTCCGTCCAGCCTTCAGTTTGTTCGCCGCGTTCGCTTTGCCGCTCTGTCCGTCCTTTGGGCAGGAGGAGCCTGCCGCCAAGGGCGATCCCGATTCTCCATACGAGCAGATCAAAGTGCTCGCGAAGGCCATGCAGCTCATCCGCAAAGACTATGTGGACGAGAAGAAGGTGAACTACGAAGCGCTCACCCGTGCTGCGTTGCGCGGGATGTTGCAGAGCCTCGATCCGCATTCGCAATACATGGAGCCAGCGAATTTCACGGACATGAAGGAGATGACCGACAGCCACTTCGGCGGACTCGGCATCCACGTCACCGAGCGCAACGGCGACCTCGTCATCGTCTCGCCGATGGAGGATTCCCCCGGCTTTAAGGCGGGCCTGATGCCGGGCGATCAGCTTATCAAGATTGACGGGAAGAGCACCGAGAAGATGGACCTCAACGACGCCTCCGAGAAGCTGCGCGGCACCGTCGGCACCCACGTCACCCTCACCATCCTGCGCCCTGGGACGAAGGAGATCAAAGAGTTCGACCTCACCCGCGAGGTCATCAAAGTGTGGAGCGTGAAGGACGCGAAAATCCTCCCCACAGACGCCAGCGCGCCCGATGCGAAAATCGGCTACGTCCGCATCACACAGTTCAACGCGCCCACTTCCGAGGAGCTGGCAAAGAAGGTAGATGAGCTGGAAAAGAAAGGGATGCAGGCGCTCGTCATTGATCTGCGCTACAACCCCGGCGGGCTCATCCAGACAGCCGTGGACACCGCCGGGATGTTCCTGCCGCCCGCGACCATCGTCTGCACCACGGAAGGCCGCGCTGGTTCGCAAAAGGGCGAATACAGAGCCCCTGCGGGCCTCCGCCGCCGACTCACCTACCCACTCGCCGTGCTCATCAATTTTGGCAGCGCCAGCGGCAGCGAACTCGCCGCAGGCGCGCTCAAGGACACCAACCGCGCCATCATCGTCGGCGAGACGAGCTTCGGGAAAGGCAGCGTCCAGAGCGTCATCCCCATGCCCGACGGCTCGGCCATCCGCCTCACCACCGCGAAGTATTACACCCCCGGCCACCAAGTCATCCACGAGCACGGTATCATCCCCACCATCCGCGCCACCATGACGCCCGAGCAAGAGCGCCAGCTCATGCTCTCCCGCCGCGAAGACCTCACCGAGGAGCAGAAAAAAAAGGACCTCGCGAACTTCCGCGACACGCAGCTCGACCGCGCCGTGGACGCGCTCAAAGGCGTCCTCGTCTTCCAGTCCCGCAAGCCGCAGTGACCGCGCAAAGCCTTGCAGTCGGCGGCGCGACGTAGCTCGACTTTCCAAAGTCGAGTATTGCCCTCCCCATAAGAGAGAGAGCCTCTTTTTCTGTGACCGCGACTCGACATTGGAATGTCGAGCTACGTTTTTGCGCATGGGAAGGGGGTAGGCGATAAAAAGGAAAAA
>CANIWM010000004.1 GCA_947471505.1 Chthoniobacteraceae bacterium
ATCTTGCAATGTGTTACTCAGCATCGAAAAGCCAAGCTGCTTCTCCTCAGCCAGAGATTCTGGCTGGCACCGCCGAGGCTCCGACACGTCAGCCAGAGATTCTGGCTGGGACTGCCGAGGCTTCGGCACGTCAGCCAGAGATTCTGGCTGGCACCGCCGAGGCTCCGACACGTCAGCCAGAGATTCTGGCTGGCACCGCCGAGGCTCCGACACGTCAGCCAGAGATTCTGGCTGACGCCGCCGAGGCTCCGACGCGTGAACCAGAGATTCTGGGCTGACACAGTCCCGTCTCAGTGCCAACAGATAAGACCAAATCCCCGCACCACCGCGCCGGTTTCCCGCCATTTCCCAACCCCGGCCCGCCCCGACCAGACGCCCCGCCCGCGATTGCGCGGACAGTTTGATGTGCGATGGCGAAGCGTTTGTGCATGGGGAAAGAAAACCACAAACCCCGAAACCGTTCACTGCCGCTATAGCCGACGCTTTCTCTCTGAAAAACCAACCCTTAACCGCTCCGCCGCAGCGCACGCGTCCGAAAACCGGAGCCCCATCGCATCACAAATCCGCGCCGCCAAATTGTGCGAAAACCACACATCCCCCGTCTCCACATCCGTCAACGTCTGCCGCGAAATCTTCGCCCGCAGCGCCACCTCATACCCACTAAACCCATACCGCAGCCGCCACCGCCGAATCACCTTCCCCATCGCCCCATTCAGCCGATGCTCATAATCCGAAGTAGGCGTCTCCCGCAAAATCAACCCCGTCCGCCCATCCCGCCAGACCCGCCCCGCCGCCCTCCGCGTCGCAGCCCCATTTTGCTTCTGGGTTTGCTTGCTGGTTTTCATGGAAGAAATACGCAAGCAAGGGCACAATCTTTCAGAAACCCCACGCAAGTTCTGGCTGGAAAGCAACGCATACCGCCAACCCATAGCGCCGCATCGTCGGGTGGCAAATGAAGAGGCTGTGAGGAATATAGCCTTCCAGTCCATTGGCGGCTCGATGCCCCCGGCGAAGCCCAAGGAGCGGCGATCCCGATCCCTCGGGATCGCCGCTCCTTGGCGCTTTGCGCTTACACCACGCACACCTGGCCGTTCACCCGCCTCCTACCGAGCCACTCGGTTTTGCTGCCGGTTCTCACCCCATACCGGCTTTGAAGACGGACGCCATTGAGCGACTCGACTCACCCAACTTCCGCCTTTCCAACCCCCACGCCCCACGCCAAAGTGACCCCGATGCCGAGCCAAAGAACCCACACCGCGCAATCGCGCAAACACGCCCGCAAAGCCGCCCACGCCGCCCTCGATGCCGCCGTGCTCGCCGCCTACGGCTTCAGCGCCAAAGCCGACCTCCTCGCCCAACTCCTCGCCCTCAACCAAACCGTCGCCGCCCGAATCGCCAGCGGCTCCCCCGTCAACGCCCCCGGCATCCCCGCCACCTTCCCAAACCCCGAAACCCTCATCACCGAAGACTGCATCCAACCCAAATGAGCTTCCCTTACACGACGCTACAAATCCGAGAAATCGTCCAATCTCCAAAGGTGTTACGGCACCCGGAGCTACTCGAAGCAGGCGAGCCGATTCCTTTTGAAAACTACGGCGAACGCGGAAAACGAATCGATCTTCACCTCGACCTCGTGGACGGACCAGCTTTGGTGGACCTACGTTTCCACATCCGTGGGCCAGTCTTCGACAACCCAGAGACGTATGAGGCTGCACTGATACTGGGTGGCGAGCGTGTGCGTGGCATCGGCTGGCACGCGACAGGGAAAAAGCGATATTACGGCAAAGAAGTGATACCAAAAGGCTGGCATCAGAATGTGATCGACCCCACTCTTCCGTCCGGCCATCCCGATAGGGACCCGCATCCATCACTCGACGCATTCAAACCAACTGACCTCACGGATTTTTTCACAAAAGCTGCGAAGGTGTGGCACATTAATCTTCAATTCAACGAGGGCCTGCTTTGAACACGACTAAAACCATCCAAACTCTGTCTCCCGAAATCTGCGTGCAAGCGATGGAATCGTTTTGGCGCGAGCAAGTAGAAGCCGCCCCCACGCGCGACGGGCTCGCGCTCACGCTGCCCTTGATGTATCCTGACGGCTGGCAGGTGACTGTCTTCCTCACAGCACTCACACCGGGATGGGTCCAACTTTCCGACCATGGAAAGACCCTTGGGATGCTGATTGGTGCGGGAATGAATATCGAATCCAAGCAGAGCAACACCGTGGCATTGTTGAATGAACGTGCGCGGACTTTTGAGCTGGAAAACGACGGTGCGGTTTTAAGCAAAAATGTCCGCCTGCCACTGCAAGGCGTAGATGTTCAGCTTTTCGCGGAAGCCCTAGTCAGCATCGCACATCTCATCTATCGGCACGAACCAGTGACGGTGCATGTGAATCCTTCCGAGAAAGCCGTAGCGCAAGTCTTTGCGTCTCGGAATATCACACCCCGCCGCAATGTTGAGCTTGAGGGCGTGCTGGAACACCGCATCCGCGTGGATTACCTCGTTGAAGCCAGTAAATCGTTGGCCGTACAAGTCGTGAGTCGCCGTGAAAATCTACGCGACTACATGGAGCAGTGGGCATTTCGATGGAGCGATTTGCGCAAGCGGAATGGCCGGATGCTCGCTGCGATGGTCTATGATCCCGAGAATCAGAGCTGGGACGAAACCGCCCTGCGGATTGGCAACGACGTTTGCGACTGCTTTTGCCGTTATGATGAAATGGAATCTCTCAATGCCGCGCTAACGCAAGTAGGCGCATAGCTCGCTCGTTTCCCAACCTATGCGCTTTGACCCTGAAATGATGAGAGACATCCTGAAACCCATAGAGGACATTCCCACGGGTGAAGTCCTTAATGGAAGCCTCGCTTTCGAGGATCGCCCACAAGCGGAGACCAACGAGCATATCCAGTTACTCATCATCGAGGGTTACCTCACGGGAGTATTCGACACGGACGGACAAGGATTCCCCACTCGGTTTTTGATTCGTGGGCTCACAATGAAAGGGCATCAATTTATCGAGAACGCACGCAACGACACCGTATGGAAAAAGGTGCTCAAGCAGGCGAAGGAAAAAGGCCAATCGGTCGCCCTCACCGTCCTGAATGGATTGCTGGAGAAAGCCGCGAAAAAGTTCGCGGGTATCGAGTAGTTCGAGAGCGTGTTTCCGAGGACGCGGCGTCCTCAGACGAGCGCCGATCCAATCGCCGGTCAGTTGCCCGCCTTTGTCGCTTAGGGGGAGTGTCCGCCAAGATTTAGCAAATGAGGGTAATCAATCTACCCCACTGCAAAGGTCTGCGCGGCGGGCGCTCCACCGGCGGCACGTTTCACCGCTGGATCATTCGCGGCGAGGTGGGTGAGGGCGTGAAAGACTTCTTCGGCGTCGCCTTTGATTGCGTCGGCGATCTGCGCGGCGGTCTGTGGGGTGGCGGTGAGCGTTTTGCGGACGGAGAGCATCGTGGCGAGCACGGAAGCTGCCGCCTTTTTCCCCGCCTCGACGCCGGGTTGGTGGTAGGCGTTGATGTTCACGAGTGCGCCGTAGAAGCCCACTGCGCGGTCGTAGAGCGCGATAAGTGCGCCGATCATGCGCGGGGTGACTTCGGGGATGCTGATGGTGAGGTTGTCGCGCTGGGCCTCGTAAAGGGCGGTGCGGGTGCCGCGTAGGAAGCCTTGCAGGAAGTCGCCGGTCTTCACGCCGGGCTCGACTTCGATGCTGCTGCCGCTGCGGGATTTGCGGACTTCGATGAGGGTGGCGAAGAAATTATTCACGCCGTCGCGGAGCTGCTGGACGTAGGCGTGCTGGTCGGTGGAGCCTTTGTTGCCATAGACGGCGATGCCTTGCTCGGCGACGTTGCCGTCGAGGTCGAGCTTCTTGCCGAGGCTCTCCATGACGAGCTGTTGGAGATACTTCGAGAATAGCGTGAGCCGATCTTTATACGGCAAAATGACCATGTCTTTTTTGCCCTTCCCGCCGCCCGCGAAGTGCCACATGAGGGCGAGCATCATCGAGGGGTTTTTCGTCGTCTCGGCGATGCGCGTCCAGTCGTCCATCTCGGCGGCACCTTGGAGAATCTCGCCGACGTTCAGCCCTTGCAGCGCGAGGGGGACGAGGCCCACGGCGCTCATCACGCTCGTGCGCCCGCCGACCCAGTCCCACATGGGGAACCGCTTGAGCCATCCGTTCTTCGTGGCGTATTGATTGAGCTGTGAGCCGGGGCCGGTGACAGCTACGGCGTGGCTTGCAAAATCAACGCCCGCTTTCTTGTAGGCAGCCTCGGCTTCGAGCATTCCGTTGCGAGTCTCGGCAGTGCCACCGCTTTTGGAGATGACGACGCAGAGCGTGTGGTCGAGCCGCTGGGCGAGCGTCTGGAGTGTGCGGTCGATGCCGTCGGGGTCTGTGTTATCGAAGAAATACAGCCGCATTTTATCGTCCGCCGTGCCGAGTGCATCGGCGACGAATTGCGGGCCGAGTGCCGAGCCGCCGATGCCGATGACGAGCACATCGGAAAAGCGGTCGCCCTTGTGCGTGCTCATCGCAAATTCTTTGATGGAGGCGTAAGTCGTGACGATCTCCTCGCGGAGCGCCTGCGTGGGAGCCAACTCCGCCGCGCGCAGCCAATAGTGCCCGACCATGCGGCCCTCATCCGGGTTGGCGACTGCGCCGCCCTCCAGCGCCTTCATGGCGACGAATGCCTTCTGCGCCAGCGGCTCCATGCCCGTGAGCCATTCATCGGAAAAGCGGACGCGGCTCACGTCGAGCGAGAGGCCAAGTTGTTCGTTGGAGAGGTGGTATTTTTGAAAGCGATCCCAGAGACTGTTCATAAGGCCGTGGAGAAAAGCGGATGCGCCGCGAAATGTCCAGAGTCTCGGTAGTGGCTCAGTTTGAACCAATAGACAGAACCACAAAGGCTGTTGCAGCGGAGTTGCCACGGTTCACATAGGCTGCTAAAGGAAGGAACGAAATCCAACGTCTATGAATCCCGAGCAACAAACGCTGTGGTCCCGAATCGAAGCCTTCGAGTTCGACGCGCCGGAGACGCGCCTGACTTTCGGCGCGCGCCTCGCGAGGGAGAATGGGTGGAGCGCGGCCTATACGCGGGCGGTCTTACTCGAATATAGGCGGTTCCTTTTTCTCACGATGACTGCGGGTAGCCCGATGTGCCCGAGTGATGCGGTGGACCAAGCGTGGCACTTGCACCTCACTTACACGCGGTGCTATTGGGAGGATTTGTGCGGCTCAGTGCTCGGCAGACCGTTGCACCACGGACCGACGCGAGGGGGGCGGGATGAGGATGTGAAGCATCACGAAATGTATGCCCGGACGTTGGCGAGCTATCGGGAGGCATTCGGGGAAGAGGCGCCTGAGGACGTGTGGCATCCGGCGGCAGCGCGCTTTGGCGAAGACGCGGCTTTTTCCCGTGTGAACACACGGCGAAACTGGGTCATCGCCAAACCGCGCTGGATGAAGAAAGCGGCGATGATTGCAGGTGGCGTGATGGCCGTGAGCGCGGCGGGGTGCTTCAGCCCGATGGCGGCGGTACCGATTCTGGATATGCGTGGGGATGAGTTCCTCAAGTTCTTTGGGTTCTTTGCGCTGGGGGTCTTCGCGGTCGCTGCGATCTTGCGGAGTGTGGGGCGCGGACCTGCCGGTATTTTACAGCCGGGTGATGTGCCGGATGACATCTACTCCGTCGCGACGCTCAATGGCGGCGGCACGCTGGCGGTGAATACGGCGATGGTGGAGTTGGTGCGGCGGGAGCTGGCGTCTGTCACGCCGAGCGGAAGTGTGGTCAAGCTTCCGGCGGCGCAGTCGTGCGAAGCCCTACACCCGTTCGAGCGGGCTGTGTATGTTGGCATCAAAAGCAACGTCTGCGACATGAAG
Source organism: Chthoniobacteraceae bacterium (assembly GCA_947471505.1). Taxonomy (GTDB): domain Bacteria; phylum Verrucomicrobiota; class Verrucomicrobiia; order Chthoniobacterales; family Chthoniobacteraceae; genus SXWH01. Next base: position 5,885 of record CANIWM010000004.1, read on the forward strand.
GAAGTGCGGCTTCACATGAAGCCGTGGATCGAAGGGATGATCGAGCATCTGCGCACGCGGGCTCTTGTATTGGCGGAATGTCAGATCGCTCAACTGCGACGGCAGACATTTTGGCTGTTGATGCTGATCCCAGCTCTCGGCTTCGTAAAAGTCTGGATCGGTCTATCGCGAGGAAAGCCCGTTTCCTTCCTCGTGATTGCGACCATCGTGTTGTTTGTCCCGATCGTTGTTGTGTGGGCGATCCGCCCTTTCCGCACGAAAAAGGGCGACGCAGTGCTGGCAAAAATGCGACGCGAAAACCCGAGGCCCAGTATCGAGAGGCGCACGCAGCTTGCGTCCCCGGCGGTGGGGGCAGGCGAGCTCGCGATGGTCGCCGCCCTTTATGGAACAAGCATGGCTCTTGGCGGGACAGGGATGAGTCAACTCGATCGCGGGCTCACGCCACAGAACAATGGAAGCAGCACTGGTGGGTGCTCAAGTGCTGGGTGTGGTGGAGGGAGCAGTAGCGGCGGCGGAGATGGTGGCGGGGGAGGGGACGGCGGAGGAAGTAGCGGCTGCGGTGGTTGTGGCGGCGGCGGTGGGGACTAAATCTTTTCATCAATCCAACTATGCACTCACGTTTCACATTCGGCATTCTCACCATCCTCGCTCTCGCCGCTATGGCGGTCACCGCTGCCGTCGGGCTGCTGCTGATTCCCGAGGAGTTTCAAAACGACAAGTTCAAGCTCAGCCTTGGTGCGGTGCTCTTCGCGGAGTTGCTGTGCTGGCTCTTCTGCGCTGTGATTCCGGCTCCGAGGGGGTTGCAGGCGCGGGGGCTTTTCGAGGGAGGGAGCACCATCGCGACGAGCGGCTATCTCGTGGCGACGCTCGTTCTGGCCGGGCTTGCGATGATGGGCTTCAGCTTCAAGTTGCTCCTCGTCTTTCACCTCATCACGTTTCTCATTCTCCTTCTCATCATCGGCATTTTTCTCGTTGGTGGCGAGTCTGCGAAGCGTGCGGACGAGAGTGAGAAATGACCCGGCTTGCTAGTCTCGGTCTGCGGGCTATAACTCCGCTACATGTCTGATTTAGCGCACCTGCTGGCAAGTAACCGTGAATGGTCCGAGGCGATCCGAGCAAAGGAGCCTGATTTTTTTAAGCGACTCGAGGATGTCCAGTCGCCTGAATATTTATGGATTGGTTGTTCGGACTCCCGCGTTCCCGCCAATCAAATCACCGGCCTTTTACCCGGTGAAGTATTCGTTCATCGCAACGTAGCGAACGTAGTCGTGCATACGGACTTGAACTGCCTCTCTGTCATCCAGTTCGCCGTGGAGGTGCTGAAAGTAAGGCACGTCCTTGTGGTCGGGCACTACGGCTGTGGCGGTGTGTTGGCCGCGCTCAGTAATCGCAGGTTGGGCCTTATCGATAATTGGCTGCGGCATATCCAGGATGTGCGGAACAAGCACGCGGAGCTTCTGGAGAGATTCCCGGAAGAAGAGCGCCACGAGCGCTTGTGCGAACTCAACGTGATCGAGCAAGTGTCGAACGTCTGTGCGACGACCATTGTGCAAGAAGCGTGGGAAAAAGGTCAGGACCTCACCGTTCACGGTTGGGTTTACCGGCTATCCAACGGGCTCATTCGCGACCTGAAAGTGAGCACGGAATCGAAAGATGGAGCCGCGGCGAAACATCAGAGAGCCGTCGCCGAAGTTGGTGCGCATCGATAGCGGGAGCGCTCCGAGCGCCTGAGAGACGTGGCCCTATTTGAAGAGATTTTCGAGCTCGGCGTTCCGTTTGTCGGTGTTTTGTTGCACCTCGCGGAGCTTCGATTTGGAAGCGGCACCAACGTTGAGGCGCCCGATGGTATCTTTCGCATCGGCTGATTCAGCCACTTTGGTTTTCGGGAATAGGCGGGTGTATTCAGCCATAAGTTGGCCTCGATGCAGGAACCCAGCGTAGCCGGCCCCGGCCAGCATGAGAACTAGGATCGTTTTACGGATTCGGCCGACGATGATGGCGCGCCGTAGGCGGCGGAATTCTTCGGCTTTTTGGGTTTCCACCTCGCCGCAGTATTTCTGCATGAGGTCGTCGAATTGCTGGTCTTTCATACAAAAGTTGAGGATAGCAATGCGCGTGCCTTCTTTGCTCAACTTCGTTGGAAAAATCTGAGCTATTTTGTTTTCACGCGGAGACGGGTCTCTGCAGCTTCGAGTTGCACCATCGCCTCACGGATTTGCCCTTCGACATGACTACTCGGGAAGGTGCGTGACACATGCGGGGGTGGCGTGAAGACTCCGAGGTGTGGCGGGCATCATTCCAAACGAAATCATCGAACAGGTCGCGGCGGCGAATGACATCGTCGAGGTGATTGGCTCGTACTTTCCGCTCAAGAGGATGGGCTCGATGTTCAAGGCGTTGTGCCCTTTTCACCAAGAGCGTTCGCCGTCGTTTTCGGTGAATCCGCAGCGGCAGATTTTCAAGTGTTTTGGCTGCGGTGCGGGGGGGTCGGTTTTTCGATTCGTGATGGATTACGAGCACATCGAGTTTCCTGCCGCCGTGCGGAAGTTGGCGGAGAAAGCAGGCATCCAGATTCCTGAGTCGCAGATGTCGCAGGGGGACTATGAGCGGCTCGATTTGCGGCGTCGGCTGCTCGGGCTGCACGCAGAGGCGGCGGATTTTTTCCACACGCAGCTCATGCGGGGGAAGTCGGCAGACAGTGCACGGGAGTATCTGAAAAAACGCGGGCTGTCTGCGGATGTCGCGAAGTCGTGGAAGATCGGGTTTGCGCCGGACTCGTGGGACGGGCTGCTCCAGCACGCGGAGGCGGCGGGCTACTCGCGCGACGAGCTGACGCAAAGCGGGCTCTTCTCGGGCGGGGAGGACAACGGGCGGATTTTCGACCGGTTTCGCGGGCGGGTGATGTTCCCGATTTGCAACGACACGGGCGAAGTCATCGCCTTCAGCGGGCGCGTGCTGTTTGCGGAGCAGAGCCCGGCGAAGTATGTGAACTCGCCGGAGACGCCGCTCTTTACGAAAGGCGCGGTGCTCTTCGGGCTGCACAAGGCGAAGAGGGCGCTCATCGAGAAAAAGCAGGCGATCGTGTGCGAGGGACAGATCGATCTCATCACAGCGTTCGAGAACGGCGTGCAGAATGTGATCGCTCCGCAGGGCACGGCGTTCACGGACCGGCAGGCGCGCATTTTGAAGCGCTACGTGGATGAAGTGGTGCTGTGTTTCGACTCCGATGCCGCCGGTGAGAAAGCCGCCGAACGCTCGCTGCCACAGCTTCTCAACGAGAGCCTGCTCATCCGCATCGCCGAGATGCCGCCCGGCGAAGACCCGGACTCGCTCATCCAGAAACAGGGCGGCGAAGCGTTCGCTGCGCAGATCGCGAAGTCGCGGGATTTCTTCGATTTTCAAATCGAGCGCCAAGCCCGGATGCCCGACTTTAATACGCCCCGCGGGAAAGTGACGGCGGCGCGCAAGCTCGCCGAGTTCATCAGCCTCATCCCCGATGCTGTCGCTCGCGAAGCGGTAATCAACAACGCCGCCACGCGCCTCGAAATCGGAACGCCAGAGCTGCGCGCGATGCTCGGGAAAAAGCCCGTCTTTTCTCACCACGACGAAGACGCCGCGCTGGATGCCCGGCCATCGGAGCCCATCATCCTCGACGAAGCGCGGCAATGGCTGCTGCTCCTCGCGCTTCACCACCCCGTCTCGCGCATGTGGCTGCAAGCGCAAGGCTGGGAGCGGGTGCTCGACGACGCGACGCCCGGCTCTGCGCTGCTGGCGAAGGTGCTGGCCGCAGATTTTCGCGCGGATGATATGGCATCGGTGAACAGCTTCACCGCCACGCTCACCGCAGGCGAGGAAGCCGCGCTCGCGCCCATCCTCAGTCGTCCGCTCCCCGAGGAAGCCAAGGTGATTGCCGAGGATTGCTGGCACGAGCTAGAGCGCCGCGACATCACGAAGCGGCGGCAAGCGATTGAGGCGCGCATCCGCACGCCTGGGTTGTCCGTTGACGAACAGACGCGGCTGCATTTGCAAATCATCGAGATTCATCAAGAGGCTGCACGTCTCCCGGCATCGCGCCCGCCGAAGTTGGCGATGTGAAGCAGCCTACCGCAAAAACCGCCCGAGATTATCCTGCTCCCACTCGATTGCGCGTTTGTAAAAGCGGAAGGTGCGCTCGCGCTTGAGGAAGCCATCGTGGTGGACGATGCGACGGCCCGCGCTGTCGTAGCGGTCGGGGACAAACGCGTGGAGCATCTCGTGGAAGACGACGTATTCCACATACCATCGTGGGACGAATTCGCGATCGAGCAGTGGGTGAATGCGGATGATGCGGTCCTCCTCCTGAATGCTACCAAAGACGATCATCGCTTCGGGTTTTTTGCGGCGCTTTTGCCCCCATGTGATCGTGTAGCGGCGCAGACGACTGCCGAAGTATTGCGCGTTTATTTTGTCGAAGACCGTCTGAAGATCGAAGTAGCGGCCTTCCGTGTTAAACTCGAATTGTCGCTGCACAATTTTGCACGGAATCGCGGCGTAACGCTTCGACGGTTTGCGTTTCGTAGTCGGCTTCTTTTTCGTGGTGCGCTTGTTCTTCATTGCTGTCCGAGCAAGCGTAGGTGCCGAATCACGGGGGGCAAGCGTTACATTTCGGGGATCGAATTTTTACTGTCAGCGCTCAAAATTTGTTCTAAGTGGGCGATTCGCTCTTTGAGCTTCCCGATTTGGCGAATGTGGACCGTCTGCTCTTTCCATTCGGCTGCCGGAAGGGCGGGAAAACCGAGGTATATCCCGTTGGAGGACAGTGACTTAGTGACTCCTCCGCTGGCACCGACGACAACCTTGTCCCCGATGGTAATGTGTCCGGCTGTGCCAGATTGTCCCGCTAAGGTGACGTAGTTGCCGATTCGGACGCTTCCGGCGATTCCGACGTGTCCGCAGAGAAAGCAATGCTTCCCAACCTGCACATTGTGACCGACTTGCACTAAATTATCCAGTTTTGAGCCCTCGCCGATGACAGTTCGGCCAAATCTCGCTCGATCAATGCAGGTATTTGCACCGATTTCGACATCGTCGTGAATTTCTACGATGCCCGTTTGCGGAACTTTTATGTGGCGACCTTCGCGTGTCTCGAATCCAAAGCCGTCTGCACCGATAACGGCGCCGCTGTGGATGACTGCGCGATTTCCCACGGTGCAGCGGTGCATGAGGGTGACGCGGGGGTGGAGCAGGCTGTCGGCTCCGACGGCTGCGTCCTGGCCGATGTAGCAGTGCGCGCCGATGGTCGCACGGTCGCCGATGGTGGCGCGATCTTCGATGACTGCGTAGGGCTGAATGCTCACGCCTTCGCCGATGCGCACGTCTTTGCCGATGACAGCGGTGGGGTGGATTCCCTGAGGGAGGATGATTTCTGGCGGGGCGAATTTTTCGAGGACTTTGGCGAAGGCCGTTGCTGGATTTTCGCAGTAGATGCAGGCGGGAGCAATGGCGTGCGCGAAATTCGTGGGAACGAGAGCCACGCTGGCGGCACACGTCATCAGCAGCGGGCGGTAGCGAGGGTGGGCGAGGAACGTCACATCGCCGGGGCCCGCCTCGGCGAGCGATGCGACGCGGTGGATGCGGATGGAGCCATCCGCCCCGGAAGCAAGCTGGCCGCCCACAAGGGCGGCCAGCTCAGATACAGTCATTTCCACGGGTGGAAGGTGGTTATTTGTCCTTCTTCGGAGTCGCAGGCTTGGCGGCGGGAGTCGTTGCGGCTGGCGCGGCGGGAGGCGCTACGTCGAGGTCTTCTGCGCTGCTTGCGCCGGGAGCTTTGTTGAGCTCGTCCACGACATCCTTTGTGAAGTCCCACGCTTCTTTCGCATGGAGGACGATGTTCACGCCGTTGAGGCTAGGGCCGGATTTGTCGAAAACGAGGTCGTAGCCTTTGGTGGCGACGTTTTTATCGATGATCTTCTTAATCTCTTCGACGATGCCATTACGCATCCGAACGGAGTGGTCGGCGAGCGACTTTTCCTTCTCTTGCTGTGCTTGCTGAATGTCGCGCCACATGTTGTTGGCTTCGTTGGCAATCTCGTCGCGTTTCTTGGCTTTGTCCTGGCGTTTTTCGGCGCTGAGTTCGGCTTTCTTGGTTTCTTCGGTGAGCTTGTCGATCTCGTCCTTCATGCCCTTGATCTTCTCCATGCGCTCGTCGAGTTCCTTCTTGTACTTGTTGCGCATTTCGCTGATGCGCTGCTCGGCGTCTTTGGTCTTCTTGTAGCTTTCAAAGACTTTCTTCATGTCCACGGTGCCGATGTTGATTTCGGCAGCGGCTTGGTGGTTGAGCGCGAGCGACGCGATAAGGAGTGATAGGATAAGTGTTTTCTTCATTATGATGGTTTGAGTGTGCTTGGACCGCAGATGGGCGGTTTGGTTCAAAACTTGTAGCCGACGTTGAACTGGAACTTGCCGGACGAGTCGTTGTGGATGTCGGATTGCATCGGGATGCCGTAATCAATACGGACGGGGCCGATGGCTGGCAGCTCGATGAGCAAGCCGATGCCGACGTTGGAATTCATACCGCCGGAGCCGAAGCGCGCGTCTTTGGGCCCGAATGCAAACGAGTCTTCGTTCACGTAGCCCATGTCGTAAAAGACTGCGCCGCGGACGCTTTCGACGACGGGGAAGGTGACTTCTGTGCTGAAGCGGATGAGCGATTTGCCGCCGACGGGTTCGCCACGGCTGTCTTTCGGGCCGACTTCGCGGAAGCGGAAGCCGCGCAGGCTGTTGGGGCCACCGAGATAGAGGCGGTCGTAAATCGGCACGTCCGTTGAGCCGCTCCATTCGGTGATCGAGCCGACTTCGCCTTCAAAGCTGAGAATCATGTCGAGCGGGAGCTGGAAGTATTGCGACCCTTCGAGGTTGAATCCGTAAGTATTCACATCGCCGCCGAGGAAGCCGCCTGCAATGAACGTCTGAGCGTCCACTTTGTGGCCCTTGCGTGGGAGATAGACGCGGTCACGGGTGTCGTGCGTGATGCCCGCAGAAATTTGGCTCTTGAGCCCGTCTGCGCGGTTAATGAGGTCGCGCAACTCGGGCGAAACTTCCTTTTCGTTTTCGCTGAGGTCGAGCTTCGTGTCTTCGAGGCGATATTCAAAGCGCATCGAGGCGAAGTCGTTGATGGGCTTGCGCACATTCATCGCGAAGCCGAGGCGGCGCTCGTCATAGACGCTGCTGGTGAAGCTGGCGTTGCGGTAAAAGAGTTCGCCGCCGACGGAGAGGCGCTTATCGAGGAAGTAAGGCTCGGTGAGCGCGATCACGAAGTCCTGCCGTCGCGTGCCGTATTGGGCGCGGATGCGGAATTTCTGCCCGCCGCCGGATGGGCCGTAGCCTTTGCGCCAGCTCAGGATGTCGAAGTTGCCCTGCGTCATTTCGACGTAGCCGAGGAGGTTATCAATGGAACTGAAACCCGCGCCGAAGCTGAAGTTGCCGGTCCGCTTTTCTTCCACGATGACGTTCAGGTCTTTCTGGCCCTGCACGCTCGTCTCGCTCGGGAACATTTCCACCTTGGAGAAAAATTGGGTGTTCATGAGGCGCTGGCGGCTGCTGTCCACGCGCACGGTATTAAAGATGTCTCCCGGATAGACGGCGAGTTCGCGGCGGATGACGTTGGGTTTCGTCTTGTCGTTGCCGGTGATGTTCACGCGGTTGACGGTGCTTTGCAGTCCTTCTTCGATGCGGAAGTTCAAATCCACCATTCCGGGGCCAGCAGGGGCTGGGCTGGCGGCGATTTGGAGATCAACGTAGCCCTTCGCACCGTAAAGGTCTTGGATAGCCTTGATGTCTCCGCGAACTGCCGTCGGCGAATAGACGGCACCGGACTTCACTTTCAGCGGTTTCACGACATCGCCGAGCGCCAGCGCTTTCGCGCCGGAGTAGGTGACTTTGCCGATGCGATACTGGCGGCCTTCCACGATGGGAAATGAAATATCCACTTTCTCCCCACGGCGCGAAATGCTCGGGCGGCGAACGTCCACATCCGCGTAGCCTTTGCTCTGGTAGAGCTCGCGAATCGCTCGGGCATCGTCTTCGAGTTGATCTTCGTTCAGCTTCCCGGCGGTGGACGACAGTAGATTGAGGAAACCTTTCGGTTTCGACTTCACGACTTTCGCAATCTCACGGGAAGAGACGTTCGCATTTCCCTCGAAAACCACGCGGTCAATCTTCGTCTTCACGCCTTCCGTGATGTCGAAATACACACGCGAAGTGCCCTGCTTTTCGTTGCCCTCGGTGCGGTAGCGGATGTCCGTATCGCCGAAGCCTTTGCCACGATAATACTCAAGAATCTTCTGCCGGTCTGCCTCCAGCGCCGCCTCGCTCAGCGCGTCGCCGGGCTTGGTGCTGATCTGGTCGCGGAGCTTGGATTCTTTGAACCGCGAGTTCCCCCGGATGCCGACCTCGGAAATGGTGCTCTTGGTCGCCACGACGACGATCACTTTCACGCCATCCGTCGCCGGTTCGCCGAAAATGCGGACGTTCGAGACGTTGCCCGTCGCGTAGAGATTGCGGATGTCTTCCTCGGTCGTCGCGGGCGAGTAGGACTTGCCGACACGCGTGCGCATGTTGGCGAGAATCTTTTCGCGCGAGACCGTTTCCGGCCCGACGAATTGGACATCTATGGATTTGACCATAGGCATCGCCGCATCCTGAGCCTTTGCGGTAGGCATGGTTGCGACGAGTGTGGTAAGGCCCCAAAGGGCCATGACGAAGATACGGAGCTTCATTGGTTGGGTTATCGTTCCAGCGAGAGGGCGAGCCCTCCGCCAAAAGCGCGCTATAAGCCTTATCGGGCGGGGTCGCGTCAAGCAGCCCTTTCATCTGTGTCGCAGTTTTTTGTGAAAACTGCGGACGTTTTGAAAAGCATCGCAACATTTCCTTGCCGGATGCGTCGCCGGAAATTACTACGCACACACACTATTTTTCCATCATGTCCGACGCCATCGCCAACGCCCAAGCTCACCTCGAAACTCACCTGCAAGAAATCCTCAACTGGCATTTCTCCCCGGAGACGGGCTGCCCGTTTTGGCTGGATTGGGCGAAGAAGAACTTCGATCCGCGCGCAGAGGTGAAGAGCTTCGCCGACATGGTGAAGTTCCCACATTTTGAAGACGAGTGGCTGCGCGACCTCCAGCCAGAAGTCTGGGTGCCTGCTGCTTTCAAAGGCCAGCCGTTCAACATTTTTGAGACGGGCGGGACGACGGGGATGCCAAAGCAGCGCATCGGCTGGACGGACTACAAGACGGACTATAGCGAGTTCTCCGAGAAGATCGCGGACGAGCATTTCCCACGCGGCGGCGCGTGGCTGATGATGGGGCCGACGGGGCCACGGCGGCTGCGGCTCGCCATTGAGCATTTGGCCCACGTGCGCGGCTCGTCGTGCTACTTCATCGATCTCGATCCGCGCTTTGTGAAGAAGCTCATCTCGAACAAACAGTTCGACGTTGCGAAGCAATACATGACGCACGTCGTGGATCAGGCGGCGACGATTTTGAAGCATCGGAAGGTGAGCGGCCTCTTCACCACGCCGAAGCTCCTAGAAGCACTCGCGGAGAAGGTGGACATCTACGAAGCGGGCATCCGTGGCGTCTTCTGCGGCGGCACGACGATGCTGCCGCAATACGTGCGGTTCATCGTCGAGGAAGTGCTGGAAGGCCGCATCGGCTTTTACCCGACCTATGGCAACACGCTCATGGGCCTCGCCGCGAGTGTGCCGCTGACGAAAGAGGACAACTTTTCCATCACCTACTACGCCCCGCAACCGCGCGCAGTCCTGCGTGTAGTGGAGCCAAACGATACGGCCAAAACCGTGGCCTACGATACCTGGGGCCGCGTGGAACTGACGACGCTGACGAAGGAGTTTTTCATGCCCCGCTTCCTAGAGCGCGACGAAGCACTGCGCCGCAAACCACGTGCGCCATACGCATGGGATGGTGTCGCAGAAGTGCGTCCGTTCGGGGCGATGGAGAAGACGATCGTCGAGGGCGTTTATTGAGCCGAGATTTGACACCGCTTGCGTCGCCCCTACTCTCCGCGCCTCATGTCTGAATCCAACATCGTTTTGAAAAGAACACCGCTCCACGGGGAGCACGTTCGTCTCGGGGGCAAGCTCATCGGTTTCGGCGGCTGGGATATGCCGGTGCAATACAGCGGGATCATCGACGAGCACCATGCCGTCCGCAAAGCGCTGGGCGTTTTCGACATCTCGCACATGGGGCAGTTTTTCGTGGAAGGCGCGGGCGCTGCGGCTTGGCTGAATCGGATGCTGACGAACAACGTCGAGCGCCTCGCCATCGGGCAAGGGCAATACACGCTGATGCTCAATGAGCGCGGCGGCGTCATCGATGATCTGCTCATCTATCGCATCTGCGACGACGACTGGCTGCTCGTGGTGAACGCCTCGATGATTGACGAAGATTTCGCCTGGATGCAGTCCCACCTTCCTGCCGATGTGACGCTGGTAAATCGCAGCGACGACTTCGCCGGGCTCGCCGTGCAGGGGCCGAAAGCGGCGGCGTGGTTCGACGCGTATGTGGGTGGAAAATGCGAGGCTCCAGCGCGCAATCACATCGTCCGGCTCGACATCGGTGGCGGGCAGACGTTCATCGCGCGGACGGGCTACACGGGCGAAGACGGCTTCGAGCTTTTCTGCCCGGCAGCGAGCGCGGTGCAGGTGTGGAACGATGTGCTGGCGAGCGGCGCAGAATTTGGCATCAAGCCCTGCGGCCTCGGCGCACGCGACACACTTCGGCTGGAGATGTGCTACCCGCTGAACGGCAACGACCTCTCGCCCGAGCGCACGCCGATCGAGGCCGGGCTCGGCTTTTTCGTGGACTTGCAAAAGGGCGACTTCACCGGACGCGCCGTGCTCGCCGCGCAGAAAGAACACGGCATCGAGCGGAGACTCGTCGCCTTCAAAATGAAAGGCACCACGCCACCGCCACGCAGCCACTACGCAGTCTATCGCGATGGCGCTCAAATCGGCGAGACGTGCAGCGGCGGGCTGTCGCCGACGCTCGCTGCGGGCATCGGCATGGCCTACCTCCCCGTAGCCGACGCGACGCCCGGCACACCCATCGAGATAGACATCCGTGGGCGGCGTTTCACCGCCATCGTGGAGAAAAAACCGCTCCGAAAAATGAAAGCATAGACTTCGCGCTTTTCAAACGCACCGCATCCAAGCCAGAACATCCGCCACTTTATGAACGTACCTGAAGATCTTCGTTTCGCAGAATCCCACGAATGGCTCCGCGCCGACGGCACCGTCGGCATCACCGACCACGCCCAGCACGAGCTGACCGATGTCGTCTTCGTGGACCTGCCGGAAGTCGGCAAACAAGTCGCCGCTGGCCAAGTCGCCTGCGTCGTCGAGAGCGTGAAAGCCGCCAGCGACATCTACGCACCCGTCGCCGGCACCGTCATCGCCGTGAACGAAGCCGTGCGCAGCAACCCCGCGCTGGTGAACACCGCGCCCTACACCGAAGGCTGGCTCTTCAAGCTAGAGCCCAAAGACGCCGCCGCGCGCGAAACGCTCAAGAGTCCCGCTGACTACCGCGCGCAGATCGGGTCGTTGTAGTAGAAAGTAAGTAGTGGGCAGTTGGCAGTGACTGCCCACTGACTACAACCGCTGCCTCCGCCCCCGCAGCCCATCCGCCACAACGGCGAGCAGGATCACGAAGCCCTGAATCGCCTTCTCCCAATACGCCTGCACATGGAAATGGGTCAGCGCTGGGTTTACATTTGCGAGCAAGATAAGGCCGGGGAAAACGCCCCACAGCCGCCCGCGCCCACCGCTCACCGCCACGCCGCCGACCACGCAAGCGGCGATCACTTTCATCTCCAGTCCGTCGCCGCACGTCGGCTGTACTTGGGGCGATTGCACCGTGTTCAAAACAGCAGCCAGTCCCGTCAGCGCGCCCATCAGCACGAACACGCCAAAGGTCACCCGCTTCGGGTCCACGCCCGCCAATCGCGCCGCTTCCGCGTCTGTGCCCACGGCGTAAACGTGGCGACCAGCGGCCACGTTGCGCATCATCCACGCAGCGACAGCCAGCATCGCCACCGAGAAAACAATCAGCGTCGTCTGCCCGCTCGTTTGGCTCATCCCGAACCACTGCACGCCAGCGGGCAGATTGAGCAGCCGCCCTTCCTGCCACAGCCGTAGCGCCTCCTGCCACGTCACCATCGTCGCCAGCGTCACCACGATACTCGGCAGCCTCAGCCACGCCACGAGCGCGCCGTTGAGCAGTCCCATCAGCGCCCCCGCAGCAATCGCCCCACCGATGGCGACCGCCAGCCCATGTGGAGCCAGTCGCCACGCCACCACCGCGCACATCCCGAACTGCGCGCCCACGGAAATATCAATCTGCCGCGCCACCATCACCAGCGTCATCCCGATAGCCACGACCAGCGCCGGAGTCTGCGCCGTGAGCCGCGAAAGGAGCGGCTGAAGCGCAAAAAAGTGCGGCGCAAAAACGGCAAGCGTCAGTATCAACACCCCCAACGCCGCAGCGACAGACAACTCGCGGAAATAACGATTCATAGCGGAAACATCACCCCGTGTGGTTCGCACGCCATGCCGTCTCCCGGCAAGCGCGAAACGTCATTGATCGGACAAACCGCTTGCCAAGATTGGAGCGACTTACAATAGTCCCGCCCCTCCGCGAAGAAACGCCGGTGTAGCTCAGAGGTAGAGCAGACGATTCGTAATCGTCAGGTCAAGGGTTCAATTCCCTTCACCGGCTCCCCGTTGATTTTCAATGGCTTGCGCGACTTGGGTCGAACCACTTTCAGTGGCGTTTGGGACGTACAGAAAAACGGGTCTTGTCCGGCATGTTCAGGCCTATGAGACCGAGTTCCCCAGAATTTAAACGCGGTATCGAGCTCTTTAGTGGTCAATTAAAACGCAGCCAGAAACACTTGCTCGTAGGCGGCAATGAATCCGCTTGTGGATCCTGCGGCCGTCGCTGCATCCGCAAAAGCGATGTTGTTGATGGTAAACCCGAGACCCAAGACAGCGGCGCTGACGAGTGTCAGAATGTTGTTTCTTCTCACACTTAAAGATGAGAGCGCGCCCGCTCACACGGTGGTTGTATCCACCACCAAAAACTTTACTCCGCAGCCGTGCGCGGAACTTTCATTTCGCCGAGCCCGCCGGCCGTGAACTCCCGATCTTCGTAAATCACATCGTGCCGCAGACGCGAGCCGTCGAGCTCCGTGACAGAGTCCTTCTGCGCGCGTATCGACAGTGTTGCAGGGATGTGGCGCTTCCGATCGTCCGTCGCGACACTCATCGTATCGATGCGCCGGACGACTTGCCCAGATGCGGAATATTTTTCCACACGCAACGGAACAAATCGACGCGTGTCCACCCAACTGCGGACGCTGGCGTAGCTGGATTGCTGCCCCTTTCCGGGCTTCGATTCCAGAATCTGGCACGGCACCCGGTCCACGGTTTCCGTGCCTACGATGGCCTGCTTTTCCCACGTGTAGAAGTTTTCGAGCACATCCCCGTAAGAAAGGTCGCTGCCGAAGAGCGCTTCTTTTCCCTGCGCCGCATCGAGTGCTCGCGAAGTATTGGGCGGGGTGAAAATCGCACCCGTCAGCGGCTGATTCCCTGCCCTTCGCAGCAGCACTGCCTCGCCCTTGCGCTCCTTTGGCCACAATACTTGATAGACTACCTCCGTCGCATTCGCAGTGCGCCGCTGCTTGATTTGGATTTGCAGCGCCACCTTCGCTTCCCCCGGTCGCTGAACATCCAGCCGGAGTCGGACGTATGAGTTTCCGTCTTGCTGCAGTGCGGCGAGCTTCTCGGCGAGTTCAGAAGCAGTGGGCTCTGCGGCGCTGAGTCTGGCAGTGAATGCGAGTGCGAGTGTGAGATTGCGGAATAATGTTTTCATAATGAGTTGCAGGAAAAGAATCACCCTTGCATCGCGAGGCTCGGAGTGAGCCGCGAGCTTCGCCAAGCTGGATAGATGCCGCTGATCACGCCGACGACGAGCGCGATGAGGACGGAATTAATCATGAGGCCGACGCTCAAGTCCGGCTCCAGAAGACCGTGAATGGCCGGCAACGTCTCCATGATTTTTACACCGGCGACGCCGATCAAAACGCCGCCGATTCCGCCAAAAAAGCCGAGCAACGCAGACTCCCACAGAATCATCCGGATGATGCGGCTGCGCTTCCACCCGATCGCGAGAAGAATGCAAATCTCCTGCTTCCGCTCAAACACCGTCATCAGCATCGTGTTCATCACCCCGAGAACGCCGACAATCACCGCCAGCAACGAAGTTCCCCAGCTCATCGCGCTGATGAAACGATACGCCTGACTATTGCCCACGTGCTCGCCGGCAACCATCGCCCGTGCCTCGGGCACGACGCTGTTGATGGCCACGCACAATCGTTTTACATCGTCCTCGCTCGACCCGGGTGTGGCACGAACATCGATGATATTGATCTTACCTTCGTTGCCGGAAATCTCCTGAAACAGCGGCAGCGAAATAATGAGCGAACCGTTCTCGACCAACGCGCCGCCGTCGATGATGCCGACGACCTTCAGCTCCTTCGTCTCGAGTTGCACGGTGTCGCCGAGCTTTTTCTTCAGCACTTCCGCGGCGGTCTGTCCGAGCACGACAGCAGGCTCTTCGGCATCTGTCGGCATGCGACCGGAAATGAGCTTCAGATTTTGCCACGAGAACCCGCCCCATTCGCGCGCGGATATGATCATCATCGAGGAGTCCTCGACGCTCGTCATATCCACAAAAATCGAGCACGTCGCCGCGATGCCCGGCAGTTTTGCAATGCGGTCGCGCACATTTGCAGCAAATGGTTTCGGGGCCAGTGCGCTGCCCATGTTGCTCACCACGACATCCGTTCCACGCGCCTTCATCCCGGCCGCCCAGCTTTGCTCGAAGCCGCGTGAGATTCCCACCAACGCAACGACCGCCGCAATGCCGATGGAGATGCCCACGAGCGTGAGCCCGGTCCTCACCGGACGCCTCAACAATCCACGAATGACTACAATGAAAAATGTCATAGTTGCTGATCGGATACGATGCGCCCGTCCTTCATTTGAATCGTCCGCGACGCACGCTGCGCGATCGTCATGTCGTGTGTGACGAGCACCAGCGTCATCTTCTGCTCCCGGTGTATCCGGATGATCAAATCGAGAATGAAATGCGCATTCTCGCTGTCGAGATTGCCCGTAGGCTCGTCGGCCAGAAGCACGGACGGGCTATTCGCGAGACTCCGTGCGATTGCAACGCGCTGCCGCTCGCCGCCGGAAAGCTTCGTGGGAAAATGATCGCGCCGCCCTTCGAGTCCCACAGACTCGAGCAACTTCGCCGCGCGCTCTTTCCGCTGCGACATCGACAAGTCGGCCTCAAACATCGGCAACTGCACGTTCTCGATGGCGGTGAATGTCGGCAGCAAATGAAAGGCCTGAAAAATAATCCCGATTTCGCGCGCACGATACACCGCCGGAGCCGGAAGGTCCGCGATGGACTCACCCCGATAATTCAACGTTCCCGCACCCGGAACGTCGAGCGCCCCGAGCATTTGAAGTAGCGTCGTTTTCCCGCAACCACTCGGTCCGGTGATGGCCACGAACTCGCCTTCGTGAATCCGGAAATCCACGCCCCGCAACGCCTGGCCCCGTCCCTCGTCGTATTCCTTCGTCAGCCCGACGGCCTCGAAAACGCATGTCTTCCCGTCGTCCTGCGCCGCGCTCATGGCCGGCCCCCGTCCGTCCGCCACTGCGCGCCGACCCGTGGGTCCCGAAGACTTCGGAGCAGGTCGATCAACGCTGCACGGTAGTTTGGAAAAGGATGGCGTTCTTCCGGCTCCGCGGGATGCAGCGACGATGCGAGTCCCGGCAACTCCGCGTGCGGCACGCCGACGTGAATGTGATGCACGCCGTGATACGGCTCATGCAAAAGCGTGAACGACACAATGCGCCCGATCCAGTCGTTCGCCACGATGCTGCGAGTGGAGCTGTTGACGGTGCTCCCCATCATTCCGACGTGTTCGATATATTTGCGCCAGCTTTGCAGGTTTCCCGCGACAAAGGTCGGCACCGCATACATCCACACAAAATAGCGCCAGAGCTCGAAATGAGACACGGACGCAATGACCACGCACCACACCACGACCACGAGGACGAGTTCCGCCCAAATCCGCCGGCGGACTTTTCTGCTCCGAATCGGCGAGCCCTTCCGCAGGAACGTTCGCAGAAACAGAAACGGCGTGAAAAACACACCCAGGCTGAGTTCCAGACACGCCGCGAGAATTCGCGCCCATCGCGGAGTTCCCGGACGGACGAAGGGCCACAGCTCTTCATCACGCTCCGTCGCGAGGTGCGCGTGGTGGGCCTGATGTGCGGCTCGATAAAGACTGAAGCTCATGAAGCTGAACACGCCGATCAAGACGCCGTCGAATTCGTTGAAGCGCCGATTGCGCCGCAGCAGACCATGACTCGCCTCGTGAAAGCCAACCGCCGCTCCGTGCATGAGATGGCTCACAATCATCACCAGCGGCACTGCAAACCAAAGCGATGCGCCGCTTTTCAAGACGAGTGCCAGCGCGATTTCCGTAAACAGGAAGAGGAAGATGACGATCTGAAATGCCGACCGGCTGACCCAATGTGGCTCGCTTCGTGTGATGTTCGATTCTTCGGAGTTCATCGTAGAATATTGCTGAGGGAGGATGTCGTGCCCGTTGGCGAGCCGCAGGCAGCGGCGAGTGTGGAGAGGTAGAGACGCCCCAAATCCTGAATCTCACCGAGCGGCGCGAAGCTTTCGCGGAAGAGCCACGCGACCTCCATCGCATCGCCGGTCTCGTTGATTTCGCACGCCAAGGCAAAGCGGGCGGTTCCCGTCGAGCGCATCCGTAGTTGAAGTGAGAGTCCGGCGACCGACACATCCGGGACCGGATGGTTTTGCAGCGCGAAGCGGACGTCGAACAGCGGGTTGCAACCCGGCTCCGGCGGAGCGTCCACGGCTTTCACGATCTCCACAAAGGGCATTGCGTTCGCGAATGATTCCACCGTCGCCTGATGAACAGAACGCAGGCTCGAAGCAAATGCGCGCTCTTTGTCCACAATCCCTCGGAGTGGAACAACGCCGGAACAGTAACCCATCGTCTCACGGACCGCCTGCTTTGTGCGATTCGCCACGGGCGTGCCTACGAGAATGTCGTCGGTGTTTGTCCATTCGGACAACGCGATTTGAAACGCAGTGAGCAAAGTGCTGAAAAGCGTCGCACCGTTTCTGCGCGCGAGATCTTTCACTGCGCGTCCAAGCTCAGCGGGAATGTGCGAGACTTCACGCTGAAGCCGACCGGTGCCCTGCGTGTCCCAAAGTCTTCGGGTTCCCGCGAGGTGGGACTTCCAGAATGCGCCACGCTGTTCCAATTCCGCCGGGCTCCAAAACGCCCTCTCTGCCGCGCCCCAATCCGTGTAGGAGAGAGGGACTGGCGGGAGAGCGCCGGTTCCGCCGCGATGGCCTAGCAAGTATGCGGCAAACAAGTCCTGCACAAAGACGCCGAGCGTCCAGCCGTCTGCGATCGCGTGGTGAATGGCGAGCACGAGGATGTGTTCGTTGTCAGAGCGCCGGAACACTTCCGCCCGATAGAGCGGCCCTTGAAGCAGCACGAATGGCCGGGCGAAAATTTCGGCGGCGATTTCTTCGAGCGCCTCGGGCGTGGATGAAAAGTCACGAAACTGCAGGACGGGCGCGCCCGTTTTGCGAACCATCTGCATCGGCTGATCTTTCCCCGGTAGAAACGAGATGCGCAGCGCCTCCTGCCGATCCACGACTTTTTGCACCGCCGCTTCGCATCCTTTCGGAGTCAATGGACCCCGCAAGTGAATGATGGCGCAGATGTTGTTCAATGAATCTGCGGGCGGCACGGGCGATGTTTCCCACAGTTCGCGCTGCGGAAATGTGAGCGGTTGTACGCGCGACTCGCCGCTCTCCAGCCATTGCTTCAGACGTGCTCGGTTATCCTGTGAGATCCGGGTTTTAGTTCCCTTTTTCCACGAGGACTTCGTCGGATGGAGTCTCCGGCGCCTCGCCGAGGAGTCGCTCGATTTCCGCATCCGAAAGCGCGTCGATATCCACGGCATCATCGGGCACTACTTCTTTTACAGGTGCCGCAGGTGCCGCAGTCGGGCTGCCCATGTGCTCCGTGATCAAGGTCGCGATCTGTCCGATGGTGCGCGCTCTCATCAGACTCGCGGGCGGAAGTGCGATGCCGATGGTGCTCTCGATTGAGTTTTCGATTTCCACCGCCATCAACGAATCCAGACCCAGGTCCGTGAGAGGCTGGTCGGAGCGAAGGCCCTCGGGCTTCACGCGGAGAACACCGCCCACGACGCTGCGCACGGCCTGTGCAATCACGTCGGCGCGCTCCTCTGCGGCGCACGATTCGATTCGGAGCCGCCAGTCGCTTTTTGCGCCGCCGGTTTCCGGGCCTTCGATTCCCGCAGCGTAAATAAGTTCGAGCAACGGACTCTCCTGGCTGCCTCGGAACGATTGCCGCCATTTCGACCAGTCCACACGAAGCGCCATCGCTTGGGTGACGCCGGCATTCAGGAAGGTTTCCATCAAAACAAGCACCTCGCCGGGCGACAGCGGGGTCGTGCCCTGACGTGCGAGGTATTCCGCCACGCGCTCATTGCGCGCCACGTATCCTTCGCCGCCGAGCGCGCCCCAGTTGATCACGAGCGCCGGAAGACCGTGCGCTTTGCGGTGATATGCGAGCGAATCGAGGAACGCATTTGCAGCAGCGTAATTGGCCTGCGCCGAGTTTCCGAAGATGCTGGAAACCGATGAGAACATCACGAAGCAATCGAGCGCCAGGCTCTGCGTTGCCTCGTGCAGGAGCCAGGCACCGTAGGCTTTCGGAGCCATGACTTTTTTCATTCGCTCGCGGTCAAGCGATGCAATCAACGCATCGTCGATGACCATCGCGAGGTGGAACACGCCCTTGAGCGGCGGCCCGCCCGCGGCGGCCTCCTTCATCAACTGCGCTACGCTATCCGCGTCCCCGATATCGGCCTTCACAACTTGCGTCGAAACTCCGCGCGCTGTGAGCTTCGCGAGGAATGCGTGCGCTTCCGGCGTTGTAGCGCCGCTGCGACTGACCAGAATGAGGTGTTTCGCTCCGCAGTCTGCCAGCCATTCCGCGACGACTTTTCCGAATCCTCCGAAGGCTCCCGTGATCAAATACGCACCGTCGGGCTTCACCACGAACGGAGAAGCCAGAGGCTCACCCAGCCTTGCGACAAACGGCTCCGGGAACGATACGATGACCTTGCCCGTGTGCTTGCCCTGCGCCATGAGCCGGAACGCCGCATCGATGCGGCACGCCGGAAACGAGCGGAACGGCAGCGCCCGCATCGCTCCTTGCGCGACGAGATCGGCAATTTTCCACAGCAAGAGGCCGGTGCGCTCTTCATCGCCGCTGAAAATCGCATCCATCGCGACGACGTGGAACGATGCGTTTTTACGCAGCGGCCAAAGCGGGATTCGAGAGTTTTGATAGATGTCGCGCTTGCCGATTTCAACGAACCGACCGAACTGCGCGAGGCACGAAAGCCCCATCGGAATGGCTTCAGCCGCCAGTGCATTGAGCACCACGTCCACGCCTCTGCCGTTGGTCAGCGCCATGACAGCCTCGGCAAAATCGCCGCGCCGGGAGTCGATGACGTGCTTCACGCCCAGCACTTCCAGCAATGCGCGTTTGGCCGGGCTTCCGGCACTCGCAATGACTTCGGCCCCGAGATAGTGCGCGATTTGAATCGCCGCCATCCCAACACCGCCGGCTCCCGCATGGACGAGAATTTTTTCGCCCGCTTGCAAGTGAGCCACGGTCGTCAGTGCGTGCCACGATGTCATGAACACCACAGGCAGCGTCGCCGCTTCTTCAAACGACAGACCGTCCGGCATCTTTTGCACGTCACCGGCACGCGCCATCGAGTGCGTTGCGAGACCGAACACTGCGAGACCGAACACACGATCGCCTGGCGAAACGTGCGTCACGCCTTTGCCGACGGCCCGGATGATGCCCGCGACTTCGTCGCCATAGATTCGCGCATCCGCTGTTTCTGCGGGATAAAGCGCGAGAGCCTTCAGAACATCGCGGAAGTTCATTCCGGCTGCCTTGACCTCGATCACGACTTCCCCCGGCCCGCAGTCTGGAAGGGCAAAAGGCATCAGTTGAAGAGAGTCGAGAATGCCGCGCTCCATCGATTCGAGTCGCAGCGGTACGGTCGGCGCGAGCTCTTGCTCACGCTTCTCCAAGCCGCGAACGATTCGCCGCACGTAGCGGGCTTCGCTGCGAAACGCGATTTCGCGCTCCGCGTCATGTCGCTGCAATTCCGCCCACAGGGCGGCATCGTCTGTTTCGTCGGGTTGCGATGGCAGGTCGATTCCACGGCACGTCACATTTGGATACTCGTTCGCAATGACGCGCATCAGTCCGATGGCAGCCGCCTGCCCCACAGAGACATCGTTGCCGAGGCCGATGGCCTGTGCACCTCGCGTCACCAAATCCAGCCGGACTTTTGCAGCGGGCCAGCCATTCGCGAGAGCCTGCGCGAGATGGAATAGTCCATCCGTTCCGAGCAGGGCGTTATCTTTGCCGTTCGCAGGCTCCGATTCGTCCAACGTCCACGCATAGACAAAACGTTCCGGCGGCGCATCGTCGCAAGCCGCAAGCAACTTGCTCCAGTCTCCAGGCTGCTCTGCACAGACGGTGAATGCATCCGGACCATCCACGGAGAATTCGCTTCCGCGAATCGCGACCCGACAGCGGACGCCGGATACTCTCAGCGCACTCGCAAGACGCTCGCCGAGCCCCGAGTAATCCGAGAAAACGAGCCACGACTGCTCCGTGGGAGCATCGTTTGCAGGAGCGACAACGGGCTGCGGAGCTTCCCATTCCTTGCGCGCCATCAGTCCTATCAGGCTCTCGCCCCCCTGGCTGCGAATCAGCCCGGACACTGAGGCCGTCTCGCTAAAGCCGGAATCGATCAGCGCCTTCTCCCACTGCGCACGCTCGAGAAGCGGATGCATTGGACGAAGGTCGAAATCGTTGAAGCGCCACCAACCGCTCGTCAATCCGAACACCGCATTTAGCCACAGATGCGGTGTGGCGACATCGACAAAAAGCAGACTGCCGCCGGGCGCGAGCAGGTCGTGAATATTGCGAAGCGCGGCCCGCACGTCGCTGACTGCATGCACGACATTCGTGCCGAGGATGATGTCGAAAGAGCCGGACTCCAGTTCCTGCTCCGCCCCTGGACGCTCAAGATCAAACGTCTTGAATTCCACCTCTGGAAACGCTGCGAGCTTCTGCCGCGCCGATGGGAAAAACGCCGCCGACACATCGCTGAACGTGTAGGAATGCAAGCCGCGCGCGAGCAGCGGCAACACCTGCGAAGCAAGGCCACCGGTGCCTGCGCCGACCTCGAGAATCCTGAGTCCGCGGCCCGGCGGGAGATTGCGCGCCGCTTCCTGCACTGCGCGAGCGATAGCCGCCAGCCATGGACTGGTGATGACGCCGTCGCCGTAAAACTGATCGAGCAACTCCGCTCCACCCCCGGTGAAGAGCACCTGCACTGCCTCCTTTTCGCCGCGGAAGATCGCGCCGAGTTCCGAGCATGTGGTTCCACACAAAAGCGCTTCCGGCATGTGCCCGGGGAATTTCTCGATGCACATTCTAAGCACGCTCTGAATGGAATCCGCCGCCTTGATAAATGCAGGCGTGGTCCGGTATGCGTCGCCATCTTTGGTAAGCAGATTCTCCCGGACAAGATTGTCGGCAAGCTGCACAAATGAAGGCACCATCAAGTCGGCAACACCGAGCGAGCCGGCCGTGAAAAGCCCGTCTGCGCTGGTTCCCGCACCCATCTCGCGAAGACCGTTCGCGACCTGAGCAGCGGTCAATTCGTCACCCGCCGCACTCGCGGCGTCCAGCTTATCGCGGCCTCGCATGTCGAGCACTTCATTCAGAGCGCTCAGCGCAACTCCCTGCAACCGGTGCAATGGCACTGGCTCCGAGTGAACCCGCGCCTGCGAAGTCGCCGAGCGCTCCCACGCTACGTGATACGCCACGTCGCGCCCTTTTCCTGTTCTGCCGGACCGGCGGGAGCCTTCGACGCTGATTGCCCGGAAACCATCGATTCTCACGCAAGGACGGCCCGATTCATCGAACAGTTCGATTCCGCCCTCCACGAACTCGTCGTTCGCAACCGCCACGGCAGCGCGAACGTGCGTCATCGCACCCGGCGAACGCAGGAATAAAATGCGCGCAAACCGCACGGGAAGTCTGAGCCCGGCAGTGCGACCTTCCACAGTCGCTGAGCCCGCAGAGAACGTTTGCAGCGCTCCATCAAAGAGCACCGGATGCAGCGGATACTCGCCCGCCCGGTGTGCGATCGCCTCACCCAACGAGACGCGTCCCATCGACTTTCCACCGCCCGCCGCGAGCTCGCGAATAGGGCGGAATTCCTCGCCGTAGCGCAGGCCCATCTCGCTCATGTGTCCGTAGAATGTTGCGACATCCACCGCTTCAAGGCCTGGTGAGAGCGCAGCCTCCCAAGTCGCCGCGGCAAACTGCGACTCCGTGCGCTCGCCACGCATCGAACCAATGACATGGACCGACCACGAAGCCGTGTTTTCAAAACGGCTCTGAATCGTGAACGTGCGCTCGATGAGATCGTAAGTCAGCTCCAGCAGAAGGCCGGACGACGTCTCGGGAAGAATCAGGGGCTTCCGAATTTCGAAATCTTCGACGGCAAACGGTCGTCCTTCAAACAGTTGAACCCCGGCCTCAAGCGCCATTTCCACAAATCCCGCCGCTGGAAACACCGTCATGTTCTCCACGCGATGATCCTTCAAAAATGCCATGTGCCGCGCGTCGAGGCGTGCGATCCACGTCGGCGTTGCACGCGGGAGGCGCACGTCGAGCAATCCGCGTCCGCCGGGCGAGAGACGTCCGTCGCGGAGGTCGCTTGACTCATTCCACCAGCGGCTCTTTTCCCACGCGTAGGCCGGCAGGGAAAGAATCCGGCGCGACGGCGAGAGAGCTGCGAAATCGAGTACTACGCCGGAGAGATGCAATTCCATCGCGGCTTCCAAAATCGACTCATGTTCCTTTTCGCGACGCGTGGATGCGATGATTGCAGCCTTTGGAGCGCTCTCGGCGAGGCATTCCTTGATCGAGCGTACCAATGCCGGATGCGCGCCGATTTCCAGCCACACATCGACACCGAACTCTGCAACGGCTGCCACAGCTGCGGCAAACTCCACCGGCTGGCGCACTCCACGCGACCAATGACCTGCGTCGCACGAGGGACCATCGTACAATCCGCCCGTCACCGTGCTGAAGAACGGAATGGTCGCATCTCCAGGCATCAGACCGGACAACCCGGCGCGCAAAGCGTCAGCAGCGGGCTGCATCATCGCGTGGTGAAACGGATGGCTCACTTGCAGGAAGCGCGCAAACACACCCTGCTCTTCAAGCTCTGCGGCCATTGCCTCCAGTGATGTTTTCAATCCGGAGAGCGTGAGTGACCGGGGGCCGTTGAACGCGGCGATACTGACGGTCCGATCATGTCGCGCAATCAACGCGCGCGCTTCCTCCTCGCTCATACCGACAGCGAGCATTGTCCCACCCGAAGCCGCACACTCATCCATGTACCGACCGCGGAGGACGATAATCTTTGCGGCCTCTTCGAGTGTCAGAATGCCCGCGACACACGCTGCGGCGATTTCACCGACACTGTGTCCGACGACCGCCAGCGGATGCACGCCCCACGATTTCCAAAGCTCTGCGAGCGCCATTTGAATCGCGAAAATCGCGGGCTGGGATACCTCCGTTTTGTCCATGCGCGATTCCGACTCCTGCTTCGCAAGCTCATCCAAAAGTGAAAACCTCGACCACGGACGCATCGCGGCATCACACGCCTCGATAGTCTTGCGGAACACAGGCTCGCGGCGCATCAGCTCCCGGCCCATGCTCCAAGATTGCGTGCCTTGTCCGCTCATTACGAAAACCACGCGGGCGGCGTGCTCACGCCGTGGCGAGAAAGCTGTCCGGACCTTCGGCCCCTCCTGGCCTGTTGAAAACGAAGCGAGCTCCTGCACGATTTCCGGCATCGAGCGGGAAACCAACGCGAGACGGTAAGAGTGATGGTTGCGCCTTGCGCCGAGCATGTAAGTCAGGTCCGGCAGCAGGGGCGAATGACCGTTCAATTTTGAATGCTCATCAAGCCAGGCGCTCAACCGCCATGCGGCGACTCGCAATGATTCCTCGGAACGCGCCGAGAGCATCACCGGCCAAGCGCGGTCCCGGTCCTCGTTTGAGATGGGAACCTCGACACGCGCCGGAGCTTCCGCCAGCACTACGTGCGCATTTGCGCCGCCGAAGCCGAATGAATTTACGCCGACCATCCGTCCGGTCGCTGAGTCAGGAAAGTCCTCGCTTTTCACCGGTACTCGCAGTTTCAACCCTTCGAAATCAATGTTTGGGTTTGGGTTCTCGAAATGAAGATTTGCCGGTATCCGGCCGTGCTGAAGCATGAGCGCCGCCTTCACAAGCCCGGCGACACCAGATGCTGTTTCGAGATGACCGAGATTCGTCTTCACCGACCCGATGATGAGCGGCGCGTCTGCGGCGCGGTCCCCGCACAATGCCTCGGCCAGCGCGTGAGCTTCGATCGGATCGCCGACCGCGGTGCCGGTTCCGTGGGCTTCGACGTATGCGATTTGCGACGGCTCGACGCCGGCGTCCACGCACGCATCCCGCACGAGTCGCGCCTGCGCCTCCGGGCTCGGGAGCGAGATTCCATTGGTGTGGCCGTCCTGATTGACTGCGGAGCCGATGATGACCGCATGAATCGGGTCACCGTCTGCAATCGCATCGGAGAGCCGCTTCAACAAAACCATGCCCGCGCCTTCTCCACGGACGAAGCCGTTTGCCGAAGCATCAAACGCTTTGCACTTTCCCTCCGGTGACAACATCCCTGCCTGGGAAAAGCCGATGAATCCGTCCGGCGTAATCATCACCGTCACACCACCCGCGAGGGCCGACTTGCAACGACCGGCGAGGATATGTTCGCACGCTACATGCACGGCGGTGAGCGCAGAGGAGCACGCGGTGTCCATCGCCATGCTCGGGCCCGTGAGATTCAGGCAATACGAAATCCGGTTCGCCGCGATGCTGTGCGCGCTGCCGGTCGGCGTGTGCGCGCTGATTCCAGCTCGGTCGGTCGCGCTGTGCTGGATGCCCTGATAGTCATTGTGCGAGACGCCTACGAATACGCCGATGTCCGTTCCTTTATCGAAATCCAAAACGACACCCGCGTCCTCGATGGCTTCCCACGTAGTCTCAAGCAAGAGCCGCTGCTGCGGATCGATGTAGGCGGCCTCGCGCGGCGAGATTCCGAAAAACTGCGGATCAAACTGGTCGATGCCCTCGATGAAACCACCGCGCTTCGCGACTGATTTCCCCACGATGCCCGGCTCGGCGTCGTAGAACCGCTCGACATTCCAGCGATCCGGCGGGATGTCGCAGACGGCTTCGCGTCCATCCATGAGGAGCTTCCAAAATGCTTCCGTGTCGTTGACACCCCCTGGAAACCGGCAGCCGATCCCGATGATGGCGATGCCATCTCTCGCGGATTTCGGGTTAATCGGATCTCCGCTTCCGCGTAAAGTCTGCCGGCTGCGTACGGGGATGGAAGTATTCGTATGGGTCATCAAATTTGTATTCGGGGCTGGTGGGGCGCCTGGTTGTATCGGACTTACGATTTTTAAAATAGATACGGCTGACCAGAGAGGGAGCGCCGAACTGGTGGTCTATATGTGCGGCATTGCTGGAATTATCGATTTATCAGGATTTAGAGCGGTACCCGAGGGCGCGGTTCAAGCGATGTCGAGGGCGCTCACTCATCGAGGCCCGGACGAGGAAGGCTTTCTTCACCTTCCAGGGATCACCATGGCCTCGCGGCGGCTCAGCATTGTCGGACTCGCCGACGGTCAGCAGCCCATGTCGAACGAGAACAAGGATGTCTTCGTAGTGTTCAACGGCGAGCTGTTTGATCACCGCGAACGCCGCGCCGACTTGGAGAAACGAGGACACCGGCTCCATACGCACTGCGACACGGAGATCATTCCGCACCTTTGGGAGGAGCAGCATGAGGGGATGTTCGAGCAATTGCGCGGGCAATTCGCCATCGCGCTTTGGGATACACGCCAGCGACGTCTCACGCTTGGCCGCGATCGGTTCGGCATCTCGCCGCTTTACTGGAGCCGGCAGGGCGACTGGCTGCTTTTTGCCTCCGAAATAAAAGGGCTGCTCGCCTCCGGAATGATCACGCCGAAAGCCGACCTGCGCGGCATCGATCACATTTTCACCTTCGCCGCGATGCCAGGTCCGGTGACATGTTTCGAAGGCGTCGAGCTCCTCCCCGCCGGTCATTTCTTGCAGATCACACCCGGAGATAAGTCTGGACTCAAAGCACTCGTCAGCGAGCGTGCGTTCTGGGAAATGGACTTCCCGAACCAAGGCGACGAAGACTCCGATGATGACCCGAAAAGAGTCGTGGATGAATTCGAGCAGGTGCTTCTGAATGCTGTGGAGAAGCGGCTTCGCGCGGATGTGCCGGTAGGCGCGTATCTGTCAGGCGGGCTCGATTCGAGCATGATCGTAGCAATGGCAAGCCGGATCAAAGGTCCGGCCATCAACACATACACGATTCGCGTGGACGACCCGGCGCTCGATGAGCTCAGTGCCGCTAATCTCTCCGCAAGGCACATCGGCACGAAGCCGCCCATCGTTGAGGATTTTCGCCCCGGCGACGCCATCGATACTTACCCGGAGCTCATCCGCGCCGCCGAGGCACCCGTCATCGACACCTCTTGCGCGGCGTTGCTGAAACTCGCGAGAAAAGTTCACGAATGCGGGCAGAAAGTCGTGCTTACCGGCGAGGGCGCCGACGAATGGCTGGCGGGCTACCCGTGGTATAAAATCGCAAAAGTGCTCGGTGCTCTCGATGCCATCCCCGGCGTTCGGCTTAGCGACAAAGCACGGCGCGCATTCCTTCGCCTCAGCAAAGTGCCTCAGTATCCTACGGAATACCGGCAGGGGCTGGAAGCTGCCGTTGGCGGACCGAATGCGTGGATTGATTCCTACGGCGTCCTCGCGCTTTCGAAGCTCCGCTTTTACGCTGCACCGATGCGGGAACTGCTTCAGCAGCAGACGCCATGGGCGGGACTCGGGATCAATTTGGAGCGCGCCAAACACTGGCATCCGCTGAACCGCGGACTGTGGGTCGGCGCACGCGTGACACTCGCCGGACACCTGCTGCAGGCGAAGGGCGATCGCGTGTCGATGCACTCCTCGGTGGAAGTGCGTTACCCGTTTCTCGACGAAGACGTGTTCGATTTCACCGCAAAGCTCAATCCCCGGTGGAAGCTGCGCGGCTTTCGAGACAAGCATCTGCTGCGACTCGTCGCCGAGCGCTGGCTGCCGCCGCAAATCTACAACCGCCGCAAAGTGATCTTCCGTGCGCCGCTCGACAGCTTCCACATGGACCCCGAGCCAAAATACGTCGGCGAACTTTTGAGCGACGAATCGCTTCGCCGTACGCGCTACTTCGACATCGCCGAGGTGAGCCACTGGCGAAAAGCATTCCGTCAAATGCGCCCCGGCTCACTGCCGCGACTCTCCATAGAAATGGGTCTCGCCGCCGTAGTCGCCACGCAGCTCTGGCATCACACCTTCATTGACGGAAACCTCGCGGACCTGCCGACATCCGTATTCACGCCAAAGACGTGGGACGTGGCATCGGCGTTCTTTGCCGAGTAGGCGCGGCTACTTGTAAGACTCCAGCGCCACGCGCCCGCAGGGCGACGATATTGGGTTGGTTCAATGCGCTTCCACAGTCAGCGCCGATGGTGGCATGACAAAGCCCACCCGTCAAACGACGGCGGGACAATATACTGATGGATTTCAGCAAGAAACGGAGTGCGAGGTGCGGCAGGCAACGGCATTGTCGTAGCCGTCCGATACACGCTTTCCATGAAGAATCACATTCGACTCATCGCCGCCTGGCTCCTAGTCGCCGTTAGTTGCGGGGACGATTGGAAGCCCAATTTTCCTATTCGGGAGCTGTTTGAAGAGGGACGCTTCGTTTTTGAGCAAAACTGTATCGTCTGCCACGGGCAATTCGGTGACGGAACAGGAGAACTATCTCCCGGGCTTTCGATCAAGCCGCGCTCTTTCCGCGCTGGGGTATTTAAGTACCGCACGACGCCGGCTGGGAAGATGCCGACCAATGACGACCTGAAGCGCACGGTGCGCGATGGCGTCACGGGGACCGCGATGGGCATGTTCACAAATCTTCGCCAAGAGGAGCTCAACGCGGTCGTTGAGTACATCAAAGGGTTTTCGCGAAAATGGAAAGACCCCGCAAACTATGCACCGCCGATCAAATTCCCGGTGACACCGGCGTGGTTTGGCGATGCGGCGAAACGGAAGCTGGAGGAGGATTCCGGAGCCGCACTTTACCAGACGCACTGTGTGGCATGCCATGGGAAGGACGGGGCAGGGGATGGGCCAGCCGCAGCAGCGCTCAAGGATGATCTCGGGAACCCTGCGCAGCCTGCCGATCTCCGGGCTCGATTCTATCGAAATGGTGACGAGCCTCACGACATCTACCGTGTGCTTTCGCTTGGCATCAGCGGGACGCCGATGGTGTCTTGGGAAGCGACGCTGACATCGGAACAACGATGGCAGTTGGCGGCGTATCTGCGGAAGCTCTCTGCCGTTTCCAAAGAGTAGCCTAACGTCACGAACGAGGACACGCGGTTCGAGCGTTCTCCGGCACTGATGTCTTGAACCTCGAAGGAAACTCGCTGGAGTTGCGCAACTCATCCGTATCTCGGATGTTTGATGACCATTATGAAAGTGAAAATTCTCTTCGCTACATTTGCCGCCGCTGTTCCGCTCTACGCCGACACTCCGGAGCAGCTCGATTTTTTTGAAAAGAAGATACGTCCCGTACTTGCTGACAAGTGCTACAAGTGCCACTCGGAGAAGACCGAGAAGGTGAAGGGCGGGCTTGTGCTGGACACCCGAGAGGGCATCCGGCGCGGCGGCGATAGCGGGGCGGCGGTCGTGCCGGGGAATTTGAAGAAAAGCATCCTCATCGAGGCGATCCGCTATGCGAATAAGGACTTCGCGATGCCGCCGGAAAAGGAAGGCGGCAAGCTGCCAGATGCCATCATCAAGGACTTCGAGACGTGGGTCTCGATGGGGGCTGCCGACCCACGCGATGGCGTGGCGAAGGTGGTGAAAAAGTACGACGCCGAAGCTGCAAAAAAGTGGTGGGCCTTTCAGCCGCCGCAAAAAGCCAGCGTGCCGCAGCCGAAGGACGCAGCATGGGCGTATGGTGATGTGGACCGCTTTCTAATGACGGGGCTGGAGGCGAAGAACCTGCGTCCAGTAGGCGATGCGCAGCCGGATGCTTTGCTGCGGCGGATCTATTTCGACCTCATCGGATTGCCGCCGTCTCCAAAGGAAGTGGGCGATTTTTTTGCGGATTGGAAAGCTGCATCCGCGAATCCTCAGGTCGCTCGGGCGATGCAGCAGGCCGTTCTGG
Source organism: Chthoniobacteraceae bacterium (assembly GCA_947471505.1). Classification (GTDB taxonomy): domain Bacteria; phylum Verrucomicrobiota; class Verrucomicrobiia; order Chthoniobacterales; family Chthoniobacteraceae; genus SXWH01. The sequence continues at coordinate 35,583 of CANIWM010000004.1, forward strand.
CGAAGTGGGTGGATAAGCTGCTCGCCGCCCCGCAGTTCGGCGAGCGCTGGGGACGGCACTGGCTCGACGTGGCGCGGTATGCAGAGTCGTCGGGGAAGGATGTGAATACCGCTTTTCCGCACGCATGGCGGTATCGCGATTACGTCATCGCGGCATTCAATGAAGACAAGCCATTCGATCAGTTTTTGAGCGAGCAAATCGCAGGGGATTTGCTTCCCGCGAAGGGCGAGACACAGCGGGCAACGCAGCTTACAGCGACGGGCTTTCTCGCGCTCGGCCCGAAGGGGCTGAATGAGCAAAACCCGCGTCAGTTTTGCCTCGACCTCGCGGACGAGCAGGTGGATGTCGTTTCGCAAGCTTTCATGGGGATGACGGTATCGTGCGCTCGGTGCCACGACCACAAATTCGACCCCATCTCACAGCGCGAGTACTACGCGCTGGCGGGCATTTTCCTGAGCACCGAGACGCGCTACGGGACGGCGACGGGGATTCAAAATCGGCACTCCTCCGAGCTAGTCGAATTGCCCATCGCCAGCGGTGTAAAGACCGACGGGAAGGCGCTCTCCGCCAGCGAGCGTAAGGACAAAGAAGCACGCCTCGCTGCGCTGAAAAAGGAGCAGGCCGACTTGTTCAAAGAGAGGTTTGAGGCACGGCGCGACGGCAAGCCCGAGCCCGCCCGGACAGGCGCGGCGCAGCTCCGCCCGCTGATCGTGGTGTCGCAAATTGGCCAACTCGAAACGGAGTTGAAAGGCTTCGACGAAAGCGGACAGGTCAAGGCGCTGGCGATGGGCGTTCAGGATTTACCGCAGTCGAAGGGTGAGGCTTTTGGGCGGGGCCTCGGTGATTTCTTGCGGCGTGGGCCGCAGGCTCGGATTGGCCGCCCGCCGGAGTTTGCGAGCGTCCAGGACGCGAAACTCTACGCGCGCGGCGACGCCGATAAGCCGACTGACTCGGTGCCGCGCGGTTTCCCCGGCGCGCTTTCGGCAAATCTAACGACCATTCCTGCGACTGAGAGCGGACGGAAGCAGCTTGCCGATTGGCTCGTCTCGCCGACGAATCCACTCACTGCGCGCGTTGCGGTGAACCGGGTTTGGAGCTGGGTCTTCGGGCGTGGAATCGTGGAGAGCGTGGACAATTTCGGCACGACGGGCAAAAAGCCCGACAACCAAGCACTGCTCGATTTTCTCGCCGTGAAATTCGCCGCGCCCACCACGCAAGGCGGCTACGGCTGGAGCATGAAGCGCCTCGCCCGCGATCTCGTCCTCAGTCACGCCTACCAGCTCTCGTCCGAGTATCAGCCTGCCACATTTGCCGCAGACCCCGAGAACACGTTGCTCTGGCGCGCAAGCAAGCGCCGCCTCGATGCCGAGTGCATCCGCGACGCCATGCTCGCCGCGAGTGGGAAGCTGGAGCTGGAATCGCCCAGCGGCTCGCTCATTTCCAAAAACGGCGACGGTCCCATCGGCGGCCCGCGCTTTCGCGGCATCAGCGAGGACCAACTCATCAACAGCGGCGGCGCAGTCAGCTACCGCAGCGTCTATCTCCCCGTCGCCCGCGACCTCCCGCCGGATGCGCTGGCGGTGTTCGATTTCAGCGACCCCAACCAAGTCACCGGCGACCGGGAAAAGACGAACGTCCCCGCCCAAGCGCTCTACATTCTGAACAACGAATTCGTCTCCCGCTGCGCTGGCAATCTCGCCGACCGCGTGCTGGCGGCGTTCCCATCGAACGCCGGTTTCGACCAACGCCTCAACTACTGTTACTGGCTCACGCTCGGGCGCAACCCGACGGCAAACGAGAAATCCGCCGCGTGGAGTTTCCTGCAAAAATTCCCCGCCAACTGGAGCAAAGGCGAGACAGCCCAGCCCGGCATGAAAGACGCCGCCGATGTCCGTGCAGCGTGGCTCAGCCTCGCTCGCGCGCTCTTTGCGACAGCGGATTTCCGGTATCTGAACTGAGCTACTCCTCGCGGAGCGCTTTCACCGGGTCGAGGTCGGCGGCGAAGAATGCGGGGATGGCTGCGGCGACGAGGCAGATGATGAAGGATGCGGAGCAGATCACGGCGATGTCGCCCGCTGTGATTTGCGCGGGGATTTCGGTGAAAAGGTAGATTTTTGCCGAGAAAATATCGATCCCGGCGAAGCGCGCGAGGAACTCCCGGATTTGGTTGCGCAGCGCGAGCACGGTAAAGCCGGCTGCGACCCCGATGATGTTGCCCAGCACGCCGACGATTGCGCCTTGCCCGAGGAAGACGCCGATGATGGCCCAGCGGGAGGCGCCGAGTGCCTTGAGGATGCCGATTTCGCGCTTCTTTTGCACGATGACGGTGATGAGCGTGTTCGTGATGGAGAAGGCGGCGACGACGACCATGATCATCATCACAAACATCATCATCGTCCGCTCGTTCGCGACGGCGTCGAGCCGGTCTTTGTTCGTATCCATCCACGAACTCACGGCGAGGTCGGGCGGCAGGCTGGCGCGGAGGGAGTTCGTGGTGGCCTCCACTTTATAGGGGTCGGCAGTGCGCAAGGCGACAGCGTGAACATCGCCGGAGAAGCCATACGCCTGCTGCGCCAGCTCGATGGGGAGGATGACGTAGGCCATGTCGTAGTCCATCCGTCCGGTGACAATGAGGCCGGTGATGGTCAGCTCCATCGGGCGAATCAACTGCCGAATCTCACCGATGGTTTTCGCGTTCGGGTCGTTCTTCTCGGCGCGCTTGAGTTCGTTAAACGCCTCGCGCAAATGGCTGCCGAGCGCGTTCACGGTAATCTTGTCGCCCACCGTCACACCGAGATCGTGCGCCAGCCCGGCCCCCAGCAGGCACTTGTCGCCTTCGAGGTCGAAGGTGCCCTGTTTGACGAAGCTGCGAATGTCCATCAGCGATTCGTGTTCGGGGAGCAAGACGCCCAAGATTTGCGCCGTCTGCACTTGCGGGGAATCTCCCGCGACTTCGATAATCACAGGCCCAGCGACAATGGGCGATGCGCCGACGACGCCGGGGCTTTTCAGCGCCAGCTCCCGCACCGACTCCCAATCCTGAAGCAGCCCGCCGCGCTGTGAGACCTGGACGTGGGGCTCGAAGCCGATGATCTTCTTTTTCAGCTCCAGCCCGAAGCCCGTCATCACGGCGATCACTACGATGAGCGCGGCGATGCCGATGACCACGCCGGTGATCGAGAGCACGGTGATGATGGAGACGAAACTGCGCTTTGGCTTCAGGTAGCGGAGCGCGAGAAAAAGGCTGAACGGTGTATTCACGAAGGCGCGGAACGTGGGTGAACGGACACGGCACGTCAACAACCAGGCAAGGCACTCGCATCAAAATATCCCTGATAAAAAGAGGTCGGCTCAGCCGATCACTTTGCCATTGAGCATCATCCAGTGGACGGGGGCGCGGTGGGCGAGGACGGCTTCCGGGGTTTGGGTTTGGCTGGCGGCGTGGGGGATCGCGATGAGGTCAGCTACGGCTCCGTGCGCGATTTTTCCGCCGTCGAAACCCAGGGCGCGTGCGCCGTTGAGGGTGGCCATTTTCAAGACGTCTAGCGGCGCGAGACCGGGGATGGCGCGCATTTCGTCGAACATGGAGAGTGAGTCGGTGCTGGCGAGACTGTCTGTGCCGAGGCAGAGGTTCACGCCTGTAGCGCGGAGTCTGGCGAGGGGGAATGGGGCGTGGCGGAAGTAGCGGTGGCTGCCGGGGCAGTGGACGATGCTGGGCTTGTGCGGGAGGGCTTCGAGGAGGGCGAAGTCGGAGTCGTCGAGTTCGTTCATGTGGGCGAGGAGCCAGCGGGGGCCGAGTTTGGCGTGGTGGGCGACGTGGGCGAAGGGGGTGCGAGCTTTGTGGCAGTCGTACATCCAGCGACCTAGCGTGAGGAGAAAGTCGTAGAGTGCGCTGCTGCCGTCGCGGAACATGTGCCATTCTTCGCGCGATTCGGCGACGTGGGTGGTGACGTTCATGCCTAATTGCTCGGAGGCTTTAGAGACGAGTTCGTACATGGGGCCGCTCGCGGTGTAGGGGGCGTGAGGGCTGAGGCCGAAGCCGCCGAGCCAGCCGGGACGCTCGGTTTCAAAAAAGGCGAGCGCGCCAGTGACTGCGGCCTCGGTGCTGAGGCGGTGGCGTAAATCGATCATCTCCATGAACCACCACGTCCGCAGTGGAGGCTTGGGCATTCGGAGCATCAGCTCGGGGAATGACTCGATGTTCGCTACGGTGGTGGTGCCCCATTTGCGCAGCTCAGCAAAGCCGCTGGCGATGGAGTCGAGGTAGTCTTCGTCGTACAGCCCGCGCTTGTGGGAGTTGATAGCGCGAATCCAGCCAGTGAAGCTTTTCTGTGGGGAGATGGCGCGGCGGAGGCGCGTGTAGTCGAGGTGGCAGTGGGCGTTCACGAGGCCGGGAAGGAGGATTTGCTCGCCGAGGTCGAGCACTTCGCCAGCGTGCGCGCTGCGAATCTCGGCGAAGGGGCCGACGGCGAGGATGCGTTCATTTTCCACGACGACAGCGCCGTCGTGGATGACGGGTGCGACGATGGGCAGGACGTGGCGGGCGCGGAGGATGGTCGCCACGCTTACAGCTTGAATCGCGGGTTCTGCGACATGAAGCGCAGCGGGTTGCCGTAGATGACGGCCTCGATGCGCTCGGGCGTCCAGCCTCGTTTGCGCATCTCCAGCGCGGTGCGTGGGACGGCGAGCGGGACGGAGATTCCCCAGTCGCACGCGGAGTTCATCCAGATGCGCTCTTCGCCGTAGTTTTCTAAAATGTCGATGGCCCGCGCTGACGTGCATTTTGACTCCGGGTAGAGCGTCATGCCCGCCCACATGCCGGTGTCTAGCACCATGCCGACGGTGTGCTCTTCGACGTGGTCAATGATGACGCGCGCGGGGTCTATGCGCTTGTCGGCCTTGAGCACATCGAGGATGAAGCGCGTGCCTTTCAGCTTGTCCTCAAGGTGCGGGGTGTGGACGAGAATCATCTGCCCGTGCCGCGCGGCGAGGTCGATGTGCCACTCCAGCACTTTGAGTTCGTTGCGCGTATTTTTGTTCAGGCCGATCTCACCGATGCCGAGCACGTTGGGCCGCGCGAGAAATTCCGGGATGATGCTGATGACCTCCTCCGCCAGCTTCATGTCCTCGGATTCCTTCGGATTGATGCACAGCCACGAGTAATGCGGCAGGCCGAACTTCGCGGCGCGCTTCGGCTCGTAGTCGGTGAGCTGGCAAAAGTAATCGTAAAATCCCTGCGGCCCCGAGCGGTCAAAGCCCGCCCAAAATGCCGGCTCGCAAACCGCCGCGCAGCCCGCCAGCGCCATCGCCGTGTAGTCGTCTGTAGTTCGGGACACCATGTGTCCGTGTGGTTCGATATATCGCACGGTAGTTGAGAGTTTTTAGCTGAGAGTTGAGAGACGCGCTTCGTCATTCATCCACGCCCCCACGGCACCTTTTCCGGGTGCTTTTGCGATGGGCTCCGTCGTCGGGTCGCTGAGGGAAAGGAGCACATTTCTCGCACGCTCGGGCTCATTTCCCGCCAGCTCCTTCATCGCTTTGAGAAAAGCAGGCAGGCGAAAATCCGCATCGCCCGTCCCGCGATCCAGCCGGTCGAGAAACGCCGCGATGTCGATGAGCTTCGCGCGCGCATCCATAAAATAAAGGTCGAGCAGTTCGTTTCGTGTCATGGTGTGAGTAGCAAGAAGGGCGGCGCACTCTCGCACGCCGCCCTGCTAGATTGTGAGTGGTGATTTGTGAGATGTGATTCGTGGGAAGCGCCCACCGAATCTCGCGTGAGACTAATCACAATTCACGAGTCACAAATCACAGCGCGTTTTTTTACTCCGACTTGAAAGCCTTGTGACCTTCCTTCTTGCCGGTGTTCAGCTTTTCAAGGCTCTTCGCGACATCGTCGGCCTTCTCGGCTTCGATCGCGGCCTTGAGCACTGCGAGTTCCTTGATCGCTACTTCGCACGAGGCTTTGTAGTCCGTGAGGAACTTCGCCTTGTCGGCGGCTGGCACCTCTTTGAGCTTTGCGGGCTCGAGCTTGGCTGCAGCTTCAAAAGCGGTCTTGGCTTCATCCACCTTGGACGCCAAATCCTTGGTGACTTTGCCTTCCTTTGCGGCGCGGCCGATGGCCTTCATGGCTTTGCTGACTTTTTCCATCTCTTTGCCGAGTGGCGTTTCCTCTTCAGCGAACGCCGGGAAGGCGATGGCGAGAGTGGCGACGGTAATGGTGAACAGGTTTTTCAATTTCATCTGAATGATTGGAGTTGTGTTTGTGTGTTTAAGTTTCAAACGCACCGACCTTTCGGACAGCCCGTTTGTTAGAGCCATAGACGATAGGCGGCCCGGTTTAGTCAAAGTTCTTTTGAAAAATCCTGCGCTCTCACCGGCCTTCGTCCGCATCGATGTATTGGAAGAACGTCTGGATGTCCTCCCTCGCGGTGAAGCCGCTCTCCGCTTTGCGCTGTGCGAGGCGTGCGCTGCCCGCGTCGTTCCATCCCCGTTTGCGCAGGAATTCATTCCACACCATGAGGTCCTGCTCGGTGAGCTTGCGGCCATTTTCAAAGCACCACGCCAGCACTTCCTCATCCGTCCCGCCCGCCTTCACGCGCTCCACGATTGCGGAGTAGGCGATGCCAAAAAGATTCGCGCACACCTTGTCGAATCCGTCCCCGAGATTCTCAATGTAATCCGTCGGCAACTGACCAGCCGCGTGCAGCCGAATCTTGTCCACCATCCGGCCAAAATAAACGAGCGAGCCGACTTTCTCGGCAGGGCTACGAAGTCCAGTAATGTTCATGCCTTGCTCCTTACCGGAGGACGCGGTCGAGTTGCAACCAATACGTAGCCGCTGCTCCGTCCACGCTCATCATTTGTGCGCGCCACGCATGTGAAAGTGCCCGCTCTCGCCGATCTCCGTGGCAGTAAAGAGGACGCGTGGTTTGCCCTTGGCTCCCTCCATCTGCGGCGGCTGCCATAGTATTGCTTCGTTTCGAGCTTCTCGAGTTGCTCGCTGGACAATTGCAGCGCAGATCCGGCCAAGGAACGTGTAGGCGGGGGCGGAGTGGTCGCGCATGGTCGCGTGGATATGATTAAACAAGTTACCGGTGATATTCTTCTCAGCAACGCGCAGGCCGTGGCACACGGCATTGCGCCCAATGACCATTTTGATTCGGGGCTGGCGCTCAGTTTGAGGCAGGACTGGCCGGCTTTGCACAAGGACTTCCGGCATTACCTGCACACGGCACATCCCAAGCCAGGGGGCCTGTGGGTGTGGACCCGAGCGGATGGACGTCGGGTGATCAACCTATTCACGCAGGAGCCCGCGCCAACGGAACACGCGCACCCTGGCAAGGCGACTTACCGGAATGTGAATCATTGCCTGCGCGAGTTGCACAAGCTCATCGAGGAGGAGCAGATTTCCAGCGTCGCTCTGCCGCGGCTCGCGACGGGGGTGGGCGGTTTGGAGTGGGACCAGGTGGAGCCGTTGATCCAGCAGCATCTAGGGGCGCTTAATATCCCGATTTTCCTCTACACGACTTACCAGAAGGGTGTGATGGCCGAAGGGTGATCGCGCGGAGGCATCTTTCGGCGAGCATGTGCGTATTTCCTGCGTGCTCAATTTCTCCCGAGCTGCCATCGTGCGCGGACTTTGAAACCATACCGCACACTCGGCACTACGCGCACTCCTGACGGCTCTAACTTCTCGCTCCACGAGCACGATGGGGAGTTTTTCTTGAAGCTCAACGGACGGCAGCTCATGAGCACGACTTCGACGACGTCGGAGCTGCTGCTGGCGGAGTTGCCGTGCAAAAATCTGGAGCGGGTGCCAAGTGCGCGCGTGCTCATCGGCGGGCTCGGTCTGGGTTATAGCTTGCGGCGTGCGCTGGATTTTGTGCGCAAAGATTCCGTCGTGGAAGTGGCGGAGTTGCTGCCGGATGTAGTCCAGTGGAACCGCGAGTTTCTTCGCCATGTGAACGGCGCGTTGCTCAACGACAAACGTGTAAAAGTCATCGTCGGCGATGTGTTCGCGGTGCTGAAGCAGGCTCCGCCCGCCAGCTACGACGCTATCCTTCTCGATGTGGATAATGGCCCCACTTCACTCGTCCAACCGGGCAATTCGCGGCTCTATGATCGTCGCGGCTTTGGCATCATCAAGCGTGCGCTGAAGCCGGAGGGTCAGGTGGCCTTTTGGTCGGCGACGAACGAGCGATTCTTCATCGAGCAACTCGGGCGTGCCGGTTTCCTCGCTTCCGAAATCCCGGTGAAAGCACACGAGCGGGCGAAGCGATTTGAGCACGTCATCTACCTCGCCCGGCTCAATCACGAATTCACGCCCGAGCCCGAGATTACGCCGGTGAAAAAGCAACGGCTTCCAAAGCAATTGCCCAAGCGCCCGTTCGAGCGCCCTTCGCGGAGGAACACGCGGTAGGCGCGCAGTTTAACCCGGCGGCATCTTCCCGAGGCACTCGATAAGGTAGGGGAGGAGCTGCTTTTTCCGCGAGACGACGCCTTCGAGTCGCCAGATATACGGGCCTTCGGCGGGGTAATCGATTTGCTCGGTGAAGCGCGCGTCGCCACGCACGAGCAGGAGCGAGCTTTGCGTGCTGATGTCCGTCACCAGCAGCGCGGCGAAGTAGAATCCCTCGCTCTCACGGCGCGTTTCGAGAGCTTCGAGGAGCGCGTCCTTTTTCTCCGCGAAGTGGGCGAAGGTCAGCTCTTCGATCTGGGCGACGACGAAGCGTCTGTCTTGCTCGGTGTAGGGTTTCGAGTCCGCCGTCACGGCTTGCTCTGGCGTGAGGGTGAGCAGGGGGCTGCCGACGCTGAAGAGGTCTTTGGCAAAGGCGTCGGGCTCCACGCCGGCGAGCTTTCCGAGTTGGTTGAGGATGTCGGCATCCGTCGGCGTGGTCGTGGGCGAGCAGAGGTTCAGCGTGTCGCTGATGAGGCCGGCCATGAGGATGCCCGCAATTTTTTCCGAGATGGGGATGCCGAGTTGCCGGTAGCACAGCGCGACGATGGTGGACGTGCTGCCGACGGGGTTATTCCAAAAGAGCACGGGCGTCGTGCTGGTAAACCCGCCGAGCCGATGATGGTCGAGGATTTCCACGACGGGCAGATGGTCCGCGCCGCGCACGGCCTGGTCGAGTTCGTTGTGGTCCACGAGGATGAGCTGGCGCGGGATGTCTTTAATGAAGTCCGACTTTGTGATGATGCCGCACATGACGCCGTGGTCGTCCACGATGGGGAAGAGGAACGCGCTCACTGCCGCGGTCTTGTGCCGTGCGTCCGAGAGCCGTGTATCGCGGTGAAAAGAGAGGGGCGTGTGCTCCAGCATCCGTCCGGCGCGGACGCTGCCGCGCGACATGAGCACGGTCGTCGCCGTATCCGCCGGTGCGCAGAGCAGCGGGATGCCAGCGGCGCGCGCGGCGATTTCCACATCGGGCTCCACGGTGTAGCCGCCGGTGACGACGACGGCGCGGGCTCCGTGCTCGATGGCGAGGAGCTGGATGTGCGGGCGGTCGCCGACAAACACGAGCACCTTGCGCCCTTCATCGCGATACTTCGCAAGCCGGGGGCCGAAGCTGTCCTGCCGCATCGCGCCGACGAGGAGAAAGAAATCCTCCTCCTCGGTGGTGAGGCTCCCGCAAATCAACTGCCCGCCCACCGTCCGCGCGACATCCGCGAGCGATGCGGTGACCGTCCGCGCCGCATGGGCCTCCTCGCGTGGCGGGAAAAGGTGGTGGGTGATCTTGAAAGCGTTCAGCAGCCCGAGGCAGTGCCGCTTATCATCTACGACAGGCAGGCCGCGCAGTCGGCGGCGATCGATGAGCTGGATCGCATCGTAGAGCGGCGTGTCTGCGTGCACGGAGACGACGTTTTGCTGCATCACATCCTGCACGCGCGGCGAGACATCGGTGAGCAGAACCGGCGCCTCCACGCCGAACCGTTCCAGCACGTAATCAATGCGCGGATTCGTCGCTCCGGCACGCGCTGCGATGACATCCTGCCAGCCTGCGAGCCGCTTCAGTTCAGCGTAGCCGATGGCAGCGCAGATGGAGTCCATATCAGGATTTTTGTGACCGATGACGATTGTTTGCACGGCGTCGCAATATCCGCCGCTCTCAGCGGACGCAAATGAAAGCGGTTGATTCCCTACATTCCAGTTGGCGAACTCGACAATCCGTGGCTGGATGCTCGCCTTATGAACCGCCGAACATTTCTCGCCGTATCCATCGCCGCCACTATGCCCACCTTTGCTGCTGAAAAAGACACCCGTTGCTTCGAGATGCGCGTCTATTACGCCGCACCGGGCAAGCTCGACGAACTTCACAAGCGCTTCCGCGATCACACGACGAAACTCTTCACCAAACATGGGATGACGAATCTCGGCTACTGGACGCCTGCGGAGAACTCCGAGTCGAAGCTCGTCTATGTGCTCGCCTATCCCAGCCGCGAAGCCCGCGACGCGTCGTGGAAAGCATTCATGGCGGACCCCGATTGGAAAGCCGCTCAGAAAGCCAGCGAGGTGAATGGGAAGCTCGTGGCGAAAGTGGAGAGCACTTTCATGCAGGCGACAGATTACTCGCCGGAGATCAAGGCATCATCAGCAGCGCCCCGCGTTTTCGAGCTGCGCACCTACACCACCACTCCCGGCAATCTCCCCAAAATAAATGCCCGCTTCCGCGACCACACCATCGCGCTCTTTGCCAAGCACGGCATGACGAACCTCTTCTACTGGAACTTGCAAGCAGGCCAACCCGGCACGGATAACACGCTCGTTTATCTCTTGGCACACAAGGATGCCGCTGCGATGGAGGCGTCGTTCAAAGCCTTCCGCGCCGATCCTATTTGGATCGCTGCGAAAGAGGCGTCGGAGAAAGAAGCCGGTGGCTCACTGACTGTCGCAGACGGAGTGAAGTCCGTGCTGATGACAGCGACCGACTACTCCGAGACGAAGTAGTCGGGCGAGCTGCCCTCCCTATACTTTCCAGTTGCGATACTCGCGGGTGAGCCATTCGGCTTTGCCTGTGCCGCCGTCGAAGTTGAGCTTCGCCGGGTCCCATTGGATCTTTTGGCCGTGGCGGTAGGCGAGGTTCACGAGATGGCAGGTGGTCACAGTGCGCGCGCCGATTTCTACGTCGGCGATGGGGCGCTGGCGGCTGCGGACGCACTCGATGAAGTTGTCTTTGTGGTTGGGGGAGTTGATGAGTTTGACCTTCGCATCGGCGAGGAACTCCTTCTCGGCAGCGGCGACCTGCTCTTTGAGCGGTGGCTTGCTTTCGTTGGTGCTGAAGTTCGCCACTTCGCGGTCGCCGATTTTCAAAATGAAGCGCCCGCGGTTCACGAAGATCATTCCTTTATCGCCGTGGAAGGTGACGCCGTTCTCGGAGACATGGGTGACTTCCACGCCGTTGGAGTATTTGAGCTTCACGCCCTTGTCCGCCTTCGGGTCGGAGACGGGGAGAATCTCTAGCGGCCCGCGCTCGTCTTCGCCGAGGCCCCACTGGCAGATGTCGAAATGATGCGCGCCCCAGTCGGTGACCATGCCCCCGCCGTATTCCCAGAACTTGCGCCAATCGGGGAAGTGCGTGTGGACGCCGCGTGGCGCGAGGATGCTGTTGTAAGGGCGCATCGGCGCGGCACCGAGCCACATATCCCAGTCCAAGCCCGGCTCCATCGGTTCTTCGGGGAGATCACACGTTTTCCCAGGCCCGCCGACGCCGACCGCGACGTGGTAAATCTTCCCGATGACGCCGTTCCGGGCGAGTTCACAGGCGACGCGAAACTCGGACGAGCTGCGCTGCTGCGAGCCGGTCTGAAATACGCGCTTCGTATCGCGGACGGTTTTCACGAGTTCCCACGCTTCGTGGATGGTGTTGGTGAGGGGTTTTTCGCCATACACATCCTTGCCGGATTTCAGCGCCTCGATGCCGATGTAGGCGTGCCAATGGTCCGGCGTAGCGATGCAGACGGCATCAATATCCTTGCGGGCGATGAGTTCGCGGAAGTCCTTGTAGGCGTCCACTTTTCCCCCGCCGTTCTTGGCGTAGTGCTCATCGGCGGTCTTCTTCGCATTTTCGCGGCGCGTCGTATCCACATCGCACACGGCGACGACTTGCGTGTCTTTTTTGCGGAGCCAATCGCCGAGATGCCCGGTGTTCATCTTGCCCATCCCGATCATACCGATGCTGATTTTGTCGTTTGGTTTTGTCTCTGCGGACCAAACGCGCGACGGCAGAAAGAGCGGCGCGACACTGGCTGCGAGCGTGGTTTTGAGGAAGGAGCGGCGTGATGTGTAGATGTGGTTCATGTGGGTCGTTGTGTGAGGCTTCAAAACAGGAGAACGCGCGGCGTTTGTCGAGCGTGGAAAAACGCCCATTTTTATCGCTGTGAATAAATCCGCTGGTGCCCACGACAAACGGGCTTACATTTTTTCTCGTGAAAGCCTGCTCACTCACCATCGCCGCTCTGCTCACCCTCTCCACTATCGCTGCTCCGCCCATCCTGCGCGAGCCGGGCGCGACTTACCTCGACGACTTCGGGGTGAAGAATGTGAAGCTCGCCGTGCTCTCGGACGCCTCGGTCTACAGCCTGCTGAACCAAGGTCGCTTCCTCGGCATCATCGGCAAAGGCCGCCCCGTCGAGCTGCTCGCGGTGGGTGAAAAAGGGCTGCGCGTTCGTGGCATGGCGCAGCAAGGCCAAGTCTCTGGCTGGGTGGACGCGACCGTTTTGACCCCGCTCAAGCCCGAGTTCCTCGAAAGCCTCCGCGCCAACGCCAAGCGCAAAGCCGAAGTGGACGCCCTCATCGCCAAAAACGAAGTCGGCCTCAACATGACGCACGACGAAGTCGCCGCCTCCCTCGGCAAAGCGCAAAAGAAAACCTCCAAACTCGACGCCACCGGGCGCAAAGAAGTGTGGGAGTTCATCCGCTACACCCGCGTCCCGCAAGACACCACGAGCTACGACCGCGAAGGTCGCCTCGTCCACAACACCGTGTGGCTAAAAGTGCCCGCCGGAAAACTCAGCGTGACCTTCGACAACAGCCTCGTCAGCGCGCTGGAGCAAAGCGAAGGGACGACTGAGGCACCGCCCGTGCGCGTCATTCCTGCGCCGATTATCGTGCTGAACTGAGCCGCCTCACTGCCCGTTCGTTTCACGTTGCTCGCGCTCTAGCCGTTCGCTGAGCCATTGTTTGATCATGCTCTGGTAGTTCAGGTAGCGAGAGCGGGCGATGCGCTTGATTCGGGCGAGCATTCGGGGGTCGAAGCGGAGGGTGATGGTGGTGCTGTCGCGGTTGTCGGCTTTGAGGAGGGATTGGTTCATGAGCCGGGGCTCGATGCGTGCGTCTTTCCAAAAGAGGGCTTCGTCGTCCTCGGACTCAAACTTGGGGACTTCTGTCCAGTTGGCGATGAGTTTCATGGTTAGCTCAGCTCTTGGTTTTTACGGTCGTAGAAGGCGATTTCCTCCGGCGTCATGTCGCGCGAGAGGATGGCACGGATGCGTTTGCCGTCGCTCCAGAAGATGGTGAAAATGCCGCGTCCATCGAGCGTTTTACCAAGGTTGAAATAGCGCGCATGGCCGACGCCGGCGATCTCAACATCGGGAAGGAGCCGGAGGCTGAAGGGGTCTTCGAAGGATTCTTCGATTTCCCGTGGCGTGACCTTGTGCAGGTCAAAAGATGCGTCGAGCCAGTCGAACTCCATTTAGCGTGGGCGCTGGATGATTTCGATCTCGTAGCCTTCCGGCGCGTCGATGAATGCGATGATGCTGCCTGTGCTGGTGGGCGTGGGGCCATCGGAGAGCGGGTAGCCTTTCGCTGCGGAATGCGCGGCAAATGCGGCGATGTCATCCACGGAGAAAGCGAGATGCGTGAGGTCCGGGCCGATGACGACCGGGCCGCTGGCGGGATACTCGCAAATCTCGACGAGTTCCTCGCTCTCGGGCGCTTTGAGGAAGACGAGCGTGGAGCCGCGAGGGGAGACCTTGCGGTCCACCTCGGCGAGCCCAAGGACTTCGCGGTAAAAGGAGACTGTTTTTTCGAGATCGACGACGCGGTAGCGTGTGTGAAGAAGTTTTTTGACCATCTGAGAATAGGCCCGCCACAACGGCGAGCGCGGGCGTTTTATCGTCGCGATACGGGAGCGCGGCAACTTCAATCGTGCGACAGAAAATGGGACTTTCGCTCGGCGCTGCGAATGCCTTTTATCCTCTGCATGAAATCCGCCTTTCTTATTTCCGCCCTCTTTCTTCCGTGTGTCGCGCTGGCTGCGCTGAAGCCTGCTGCGCTCCGGACGGAGTGGCTGAACGATCCGCAGGGGCTGGATGCGGCGAGGCCGCGTCTGTCGTGGCGCGTGGAGGAGGGAGACGCGACGGTGCGGGGGCAGCGGCAGACGGCGTTTCGGGTGATCGTGGCGTCGTCGGCGGATGCGCTGGCGAAGGGGACGGGCGATTTATGGGACAGCGGGAAGGTGGCGAGCGAGGAGACGCTGAATGTCGAATATGCGGGCGCGGCGCTGGCGACGAGTGGGCAGGCGTTTTGGCAGGTGCGGGTGTGGGATAAGGATGGCGTGGAGAGCGCGTGGAGCCCGGCGGCGAGGTGGAGCATGGGCGTGCTGAAGCCGGAGGATTGGAAGGCGCAGTGGATTTCGTTTAAGGATGGGTCGCCGCTGCATACGGACAGGAAAACGCTGTCGCTGCCGCCGACGCATCATTTTGTGAAAAGGTTCACGCTGCGGGCGGAGGTGAAGCGCGCGGTGCTGCATGGGACGGCGCTGGGGCTGGCGGAGTGGCACTGCAACAGCGAGCGGGTGGGTGATAGTTACTTTGAGCCGGGCTGGGCGGACTATCGCGAGCGGTTGCACTATCGGACGCACGATGTGACGAAGCTCGTGCAGAAGGGGCCGAATGCGCTGGGCGCAATCGTGGCGGATGGCTGGTATGCGGGCTACCTCGGCTACGCGCTGCTGGTGGGCTATGGGCCGGAACACAGTGGGCGGAATATCTACGGGAAGACGCCCGCGCTGTTCGGGCAACTCGAAGTGGAGTATGCGGACGGCACGCGCGAGACGGTGGCGACGGATACGACTTGGGAGGTGTCGGGGGATGGGCCGATCCGGGAGGCGGATTTTTTAATGGGCGAGAGCTTCGATGCGCGGCGGCGCGTGCCTTTTACGAAGCCTGTGGCGGCGGCTTCGGACTGGAAGTGGGAGCGTGCAATCGCGGCGGAGGCGAATGGGAGCGTGAAGGCGAAGTTCTTCCAGCCGGGCTCGCAGAAGGAGGTGGAGCTGGGCTTCGTGAAGCCGAAGCAGCTCGTGGCGTACGCGGCCCCGGCGATCCGGATCACGGAAGAGTTGCCCGCGAAGAAGCTGACGGAGCCAGCGCCGGGGACTTACATTTTCGACCTCGGGGAAAATATCGCGGGGATCATCCGGCTGAAGGTGCGCGGCGCGGCGGGGCAGAAGGTGCAAATCCGCTACGGCGAGATGTTGCACAAGGATGGGCGGCTGATGACGGAGAACTTGCGCAAGGCGCGGGCGACGGATTTTTACACGATGCGCGGGGACTCGGGCGGCGAGACGTGGCAGCCGCGTTTTACTTACCATGGCTTTCAGTTCGTGGAGCTGGCGGGGCTGACGGAAAAGCCGGCGCTCGATGCGGTGACGGGGCTGGTGCTGAATAGCGACACGCCCATCGTCGGCGACTTCGCGTGCAGCGATGAGGTGATGACGCGCTTTTGGAAAAATACGGTGCGCACGCAGAAAGCGAACTTCATCGAGGTTCCCACGGATTGCCCGCAGCGCGATGAGCGGCTGGGCTGGATGGGCGACGCTCAAATCTATGTGCGCACGGCGAGCTATAATGCGGACGTGGCGGCGTTCTTCACGAAGTGGGTGGATGACGTGTGCGAGGCGCAGCGCCCGAGCGGGGCGTATCCCGATTATGCGCCGTATCCTTACGCCCACGGTGCGCCGGGTGCCACGCACGGGACGGCGTGGACGGATGCGGGCATCATCGTTCCATACACGATGTGGAAGGTGTACGGGGACACGCGACTCGTCGCGAAACACTGGGACTCGATGGTGAAATTCATGAACTGGCGCGCGAAGGCGGACCCGGAACTGAAGGGGGTGAGCATCGGCAATACATGGGGCGATTGGCTGAATGTGGGCGAGGCGACGCCGATTGAGTTTATTGATCTGTGCTACCATTTCATCTCCGCGCGCGACATGGCGGAAATGGCGCGTGCCTCGAAAATGGAGGACGCCGCCTTGAAATACTCCATGTGCTGCACGGCGCTCGCGACGAGCTTTGCGCGGCAGTTCATCAAGGCGGACGGCTCGCTCTCGGTGGAGACGCAGAGTGCGGCGGTGATCGCGATTTCCTCCGGCATCCTCGATGTGCTGCAAGTGCGGGAGCAAAAACCCTTCATCGCACCCGTCGCGCAGGGCCTCGTGGCGCGCATTGCGAAAAACGACTTCCGCATGGCGACGGGCTTCCTCGGCACGAAGCCGCTGCTCGCGGTGCTCACGGAAAACGGCCAGCACGACCTCGCAGCGCGCCTTTTCCAAAGCCGCAAGTTCCCAAGCTGGGGCTACGAAGTGGAGCAAGGCGCGACGAGCGTGTGGGAGCGGTGGGACAGCTTCACAAAAGAGAAGGGCTTCGACGGCGCGACCGGTAAGAACAACGCCGCGATGAACAGCTTCAGCCATTACTCGTTCGGCGCGGTGATGCAGTGGGCCTTTCAATCGCTCGCAGGCATTGACACGGCGGAGCCGGGGTTCCAGCACCTCATCATTGCCCCGCACGTCCCATCCGCAGACAGCAACCCCGATGGGAAGCCTATGGACTGGGTCCGCGCGAGCACCGTCCACCCGCGCGGAAAAATCACGAGCGCGTGGAAGCGGGAGGGCGACCGCATTACCTACGACATCACGATTCCTGCAAACACGAGCGCCCTACTGTGTCTGCCCGATGGCGGCACCGTGAGCGAAGACGGCAAACCGTTGCCGGAAGCGTGGCGGCGTAAGAGCACGCAGCCGGGGACCCAATGCTTCGACGTAGCGGCAGGGAACTACCGCTTCGTGTGGAGCAAGTGACTTAAAACAGCGTGTAGATAAACGGCGCGGCTCCCGGTGAGACGAGTGCTACGGCGATGAGCCCACCGACTCCGAGGAGCACGATGAGGATCGGTATAAGCCACCACTTTTTGTTGTGCTTGAGAAGCGCGATGATCTCCGCGCCGAGACCCGCTGGTTTGGCTTCGGATGCTTGCTCAAATGAGTTTTTTTCGGGTTCGTTCATGGTCTTAGTCCTAGTATTGGCGGAAGTATCGCTCGTTGTCGGTAATTTTCTCGGCGTCCTTCCAGTAGGTCTGCCCGGCTGGATAGAACTGGCGCTCCATTGGGTCGCGCCCGGATGCACGGAGGAAGAAGCCCATCGGTGCGAATGCGAGGAAATAGATGGCTGTGATAATCACATTTGTGACGACCATGCCGATGCTACATCCGATGGCGTACCAGACGTAGTAAAAGGGCGGCGCGATGGCCGGGATGGCGCGGCATGCCGCACCTACGGCAAAGCCGATTGTGCCGAGCCAGATCGTCCACATTTGGACCTCATGCGTTTTGAGCAAATTGAAGAGGAGCAGTACGGTGGCGATAATCGGGAAGCCGATCATCAAGCTGCGGCCAAAGCTGCGGCGGTCTTCGGTGTCGGGGTTCCAGTTTACTTCTTTGAATGGATTCATCATGGCGTGTTTAATCTAGGCTGAAGCTGCCGACGTATTTTTCGCGGTCGGATTCGCTCATCTGGGGTTGTTCGGATTTATAAAGGATGCAGTTTTCGAGTACCAGCACGTCCATGTCGCAGGCCATGAAGCAGCGGTGTGCGTCTTGTGGCGTGCAGACGATGGGCTCGCCTCGGATGTTGAAACTCGTGTTCACGATGACGCCCACGCCGGTCTGTTTTTTGAACTCGCGGATGAGCCGGTAGTAGCGGCCATTGCGTTCTTCCGTCGTGGTCTGGATGCGGGCGGAGTAATCAACGTGTGTGATCGCGGGGAGCGCGCTGCGGGGGACGTTGACGCGCTTGCGCAAGTCTGGGTCGGCCTCCATGAGGCGGCGTTCGTCTTCGGAGAGCTTGGTGTGGTGCTTCTCAAGGACGGGCGCGACGAGGAGCATGTAGGGCGATTCGCGGTCGAGCTCGAACCACTCCGCGGCGTCCTCTGCGAGGCAGCTCGGGGCGAAGGGGCGGAAGCTCTCGCGGAATTTGATGCGCACGTTCATTTGCGTCTGCATGGCGGAATTGCGCGGGTCGCCGATGATGCTGCGGGAGCCGAGCGCACGAGGGCCGAACTCCATGCGGCCTTGGAACCAACCGATCACTTTCCCGGCGATCATCTCTTTTACCACGGCTTCGAGCACCGCGGATTCTTCGTCGTGGTGATGGTGGGCGATCTTCTCTTTTTCGAGGAATGTGCGGATGTCGGCGTCAGCATACTTTGGTCCGACGAGTGCGCCTTTTAGCGAATCCCGGCCGTTTTGCACACGCGGTGCATTGAGGAGTTGGTGGGAGACGAAGAGCGCGGCACCGAGCGCGCCGCCCGCATCGCCAGCGGGTGCCGGAATCCAGATGTCTTCAAATATCCCGCTGCGGAGGAGGATGCCGTTGGCCACGCAGTTGAGCGCGACGCCACCAGCGAGGACGAGGTTCTTTGAGCCGGTGAGCTTCTTGGCGTGGCGGGCCATGCGGAGGACAATTTCTTCCGTCACTTTTTGGATGCTGGAGGCGAGGTCCATCTCCCGCTGAGTGATCGCAGACTCCGCCGGGCGAGGTGGGCCGCCGAGTAGCTCATCGAGCGCTGGGCCTGTCATCGTGAGGCCCTGCGCGTAGTTGAAATACTTCATGTTCATGCGGAAGGAGCCGTCTTCGCGGAGGTCAATGAGCTTCTCGCGGATGATGTCGGCATACTTCGGCTCGCCGTATGGAGCGAGGCCCATGAGCTTGTATTCGCCGGAGTTCACGCGGAAGCCGCAGAAGTAGGTGATGGCGGAATACAGCAGCCCGAGCGAGTGGGGGAAGTGGAGCGTCTTGAGCATCTCGATGCGGTTGCCGCGCCCGTGGCCGATGCTGGCGGTGTCCCATTCGCCCACGCCGTCGAGCGTGAGGATGGCGGCGTCATCGAATGGCGAAGGGAAGAATGCGGAGGCCGCGTGGGACTCGTGGTGGCCGGTGAAGGCGACGCGCTTTTTGTAAGTGCCGCCGAGCGAGGCTTTGATCTCGCGGGGGAGGAAGAGCTTCGTTTTCAGCCACAGCGGCATGGCCATCATGAAGGACTGCAAGCCCGCTGGCGCGTAGGCGACGTAGGTTTCGAGGAGGCGGTCAAATTTCAGCAGCGGCTTGTCGTAAAAGACAACGTAGTCCACCTGCTCAGGCGTGATGCCCGCCTCGCGGAGGCAGTATTCTACGGCGTGCTTGGGGAAGGCGTGGTCGTGTTTCTTGCGGGTGAATCGCTCTTCTTGCGCTGCGGCGATGATTTCGCCGTCGCGGATAATTGCGGCGGCGCTATCATGGTAGTAAGCAGAGAGTCCTAGGACGTAGTGAGGCATGGAGTGGGCTGATGATTAAAAGTGAGTGAGCCGATAGATGGTGTGTTCGTCGAATAGCAGGGAGCAAGCCAAGCTCGCAAACATGATGGATGGTGGCTTGGCGTTTGCCGTACGCGCAGGAGGCGCTGTGTAATCAGGCGTGGCCTCTGCTTTGTTGGGTGTAATTGTTTTGAACAGTTCCACGCCGTTACACACCGCCAAGCCTGCTGCACAATCGCTCCTGCTGCGCTCCTTACGCACCCTGAAAGTGCATCAGAAGCTCCGTATGTGCGCGCTGTTGTGCGTCGGGGCGGCACTCATTCCTGGATTGTGGTTGCTCGCGGCTATGGACCCGGTGGAGGAGGTCACACCGGAGCAGGCGATGCAGTTCGGTCGTATCGCTTGGGTATTGTCGATTCAGGCGATTGGGATGGCGCTGAGTCTTCTGCTTGGGCGGACAATTTTAAAGGATATCACCGATTCGCTGGCCCGCCTTGAAGCGAGCTCCAAGGCTATTTCGGCGGGCGAGTCTGGCGTATCGGTATTGGTGGAAAACCGCTACGATGAGATCGGCCTTCTCGCGACTGCGATGCGGCAGATGGTGGAGGCGGGAAGCGCAGACCGCCGGAAGCTCATCGAGGGGAATGTCGCGCTGCTCGTGGCCAATGAACGACTCGCGCATGCCAATATGGAAGCTGAAGGCGCGAGCGTCAAAGTGCGCCATCTCGCGATGGAGGCTGACGCTGCAAACTTGGCGAAGCGCAATTTTCTCGCCGTGATGAGCCATGAGATTCGTACGCCTGTGAATGGTATCATCGGCATGACGGAGCTGACGTTAAAGACGGAGCTTAACGCGGAGCAGCGGGAATTTTTGGACACGGTGAACAGCTCTGCTCAAGGGTTGCTGGAACTGCTGAACGACATTCTCGATTTTTCGAAGATTGAAGCTGGCAAACTAGAGCTAGAGCGCACGGACTTCCGACTGCGGGAGCTGCTGGACGACACGCTTGCCTCCTACGCCTCGCGCGCTCACTCAAAGGGATTGGAACTGCTGCTCGATATTCGTGCCGACGTGCCGGACGTGCTCGTGGGCGATCCTTATCGGCTACGGCAGATCATATTGAATCTCGTGAGCAATTCGCTGCGGTTTACGGCCAAAGGCGATGTTGTCGTGCTGGTGGAGCTGGGCGCGGTGTGGCAGCCGGGATCGCCCGAGGCTTTGGTGAAATTCACGGTGAGGGATACCGGTTGCGGTATCCACGAGGACAAGCGGGAGACAATCTTCCAAGCGTTCTCGCAGGCGGATGGATCGACCACGCGCCAATATGGCGGCACGGGTCTCGGGCTCGCTATCACGAAGGAACTCGTCGCGTTAATGGGCGGCGTCATTGGAGTAGAAAGCGTCCCTGACCACGGGAGCGAGTTCGCTTTTCAGGTGGGCTTCCAGGTTCGTGCGACGGGTGGTGTAGAGGATTCATCTGAGATGCACGGAAAGCGCGCGCTCGTCGTGGAGCCGCACCTTCTTGCGGCCTCGCTGCTGGAGGAAAAGCTAGTGGCGCTCGGAATCGAGTGTGTCTGCCGCGCCGACGCAGAGTCTGCCGCCCAAGAGATGCAGCATGGGGCGTTTGATTTCGTCATCGTCGATACCTTTCGCGCGTCATCGGGCGGGGCGGAGTTTTGGGACGCGGTAAATCGTGAGCAGTCGAACGGACGTATGGCCTTGTTGATCCTGATGATGGCCGCGAGCAACCAAGACTGCCGCAATTTTCCAGCCGCCGCTGGCCACATACTAAAGCCGGTGAGCGGACGGAGGCTACGCGCGGTGTTGCAAACAGCACTCGCTCCGAGACCGAAGCAGGCTGCGGCGCAAGTGTCCGTTGTTGGCGAGGCGCCCCACGGTCGGCGGCTTCGTGTTCTCGTCGTGGAGGACAACGCGACGAACCGCCGCATCGCAAGGTCGCATCTGCGCAATTGGGGACACGCCGTGGAGTTGTGCGAGGATGGAGCGGAGGCGGTGTCCATCTTGGAGAATAAGACATTCGATTTGATCCTCATGGACCTCCAGATGCCGAACCTCGATGGGACGGCCGCCGCCAAGCTCATCCGAGCACGGGAGGTGGAGAGAAATGTGCCGCGTACTCCCATCATTGCGATCACGGCGAATGTGCTCAAGGGCACCCGCGAAGAATGCATCGAATCCGGCATGGACAGCTACCTTGGCAAGCCGATGCGCGAGCATGAACTGCTTTCGTGCATCGAGAGTGTGGTGCCCGGCATGAAGCGCGCAGAGACCTCATCGGCCCAGGCGTCTGCTCCGCTCCCAACGCCGGGGACGAACTCGGGGTTGCCGTTCGATGTCGCGGCTTTGCTATCGAGCGTCGGTGGCTCGAAAGAGACGCTCGCGGGATTGCTGCTCGATTGCCGCGATGAGGACATTCCGGAACTCATGGATACCGTGTATGCGGCTTTGAAAGTAGGCGATACAAGAGCGATCGGGCGTGCGGCCCACGCCATCAAGGGAGTCGTCGGAGTCTTCCACGCATCGGCGGCTCAAGAGGCTGCCAAGGTGCTGGAAATCAGTGCCAAAAGCGGAAACACCGAAGTATTGGAGCAAGAGGTCGCTGAACTTCGGCGCACGGTATCTGAAATGCTCTCTGGGCTGGAGAGATTCCTCGCGGGGCCCGCGACGATTGCCGCGTGAAGACGCTCATCATTCATCTTTTATCCAATGCAAACCGAAATTCCGACCATCCTATTACTCGAAGACACCCGGACCGTTCAGAACTACATCCGGGATGTTCTGCGCGTCCTGCCGCGCGAGCATAAACTCATCACCGCACGCAAGGTCGAAGAGGCGCAAATCCTCGTCGCCGACCAAAAGGTGGATCTCTTCATCGTGGACCTTGGGTTGCCCGATGGAGATGGGCTCGACTTCCTGTGCGACATGGCGACGTTTTGCCCCGAGGCGAAAGCGCTCATCATCACATCGAATCCAAATAACGAATATCGCGACCGTGCCCGACAGCTCGGTGTTCTGAACATTCTCGCCAAGCCTCTTCAGCGAAAAGCGCTACTCGAAGCGGTCTCTCGCCTTCTCAGTGAGCCGTCGGACGAAGACACGGCCAACGGCTTCGAGGTTACGCTCGGTGGGCTTTCCCCATCCGACATCATTCAGCTCAAGTGCATGAGCGGAGTCACCAGTGCCCTCGAGTTTTCGCAAGGCGAAGCGCGTGGCATCGTTTACTTCAGTAAAGGCGAAGTCGTCCATGCGGAGGCAACAGTCGGAGGTTTCCACGAAAGCGGGCCTGAAGCGTTTAAGACGATTGTCTCTTGGCGTGCCGGATTGGTCGGCGAATCCGTAAAATCGAGCCCCGTTGCGCAAACCATTTTCGGCAACTGGCAGTCCCTCCTCATGGAGGCGGCTCAGGCCATTGACGAAGGCGGGGCGAGGCAAGTGGCGTTAGGGTAAAAGGCGAAAAGTTAAACAGTCCCTCGCGTCCGGCGGCGACGCGCGAGGAGTGCGGTTCCTGTCAAAAGGAGGCCGGCGGATGCTGGCTCTGGAATGGTTGTAAGGACCACATCGTTGCCGTCTCCGCCAGCGTAGTTGACGGAAAATGCGCTACTTGCCACGAAGATCGTCGCGCCATTTGGGGTGCCGGAGAAGGTGCCGTTTACCGCGTCGCTGGCGTCGTTGTTTACGACGGTAAATGTCATGCCAGCGGTGGGGATAAATCCGCTGACGAGGCTCAGGGTAATCGCGCCGCCGAGACTTACAGTTCCGTTGACGTTGATGTGATCGTAGTTGCTCAGACTAATGCCGCCGAGCTGGATAGCGAGGGTGCTGCCGGTGCGGATGTCGAGCGCGGTGGTGATGAGGGTGCCGGTGGAATCGGCAAAGTTTCCAGGGCTGAGTGTGCCGCCGTTCACGAGGATCGAGCCCAGACTGCCGGTGGCCTGATCACCTGCGAGGATGCCGGATGCGGTGACGCTGATCGCCGGGCGAGTGGCGGCGGTGAGCGGGCCGTTGAGGATGAGTGAGCCGCTATCCACGGTGATGTTGCCGGTGAAGCTGCCGCCACTTTCCAGCGTGATGCTCCCGGTTCCTTGAATCGCGACGCCGGGCGAACTGCCGGAGACTGCGCCGGATATGCTGATGTCTGTATTTGCAACGATGCTGTGCGCGGCGGTGCCGGAGAATTGTGCGCTACCGAGGAACTGTATCGCGCTTCCCTCGAAGGTGGCGCTGAGCGTGGACGAGCCGCCGAAGTCGAGCGCGATTCCCGACGGCTCTACCACCGCTGAACTGGCGCGGAGTGTGCCGGAGTGGAAGAGCAGCGTGCCGCTTGAGCCAAGCGTGTTATTGCCCTGGATGACGAGGACGCCGCCGGTCGCCACGGCAGTGCCGAGCTGGACTCCGCCGGTGAGCCCGCTGTTCGCTCCGGTGAGGCTTAGTGTGCCTGCGCCCACTTTGAGCAAGCGCCCGTCCGTGCCGCTGGTGAGGATGCCGGAGAGCAGTACATCGATATCCGAGCTGCCGTTGCCGATGGTGAAAGTGCGGAGCGCATTGCCGAGGTCGAGCCCCGCAGAGATCGTCGCCGTGCCGCTGCCTTGCGAGCTGGTGAGTGGGCCGCCGAGGCGGATGGCATCGCTGCCGGAGTCAATGCTGCCGGGTTGCTGAATGTCGAGCGAGTCCACGGCAGGCGCGACGCCGCTGAGCCGGAGCGTGCCCGTATTTGTCAGCACCAGAGCACCGGCAGTCGTGGTGCCGCTCACCATGAGCGCCGTGGACGGTGCGATGTCTATGGTCCCACTGCCGGAAAGTGAACGACCCGCCGAGAGCGCAACGCTGGCAGCAGTCTTTAGCGTTCCACCTCCGAGGGCTACGCCGCTCGCGCTGCCGCCGAGATTTTGCTCGGAAGAAATCTCCAGCACGCCGCCGGAGATCGTCGTGCCGCCGGAAAACGAGTTTGCGCCGGTGAGCGTGAGCTTTCCCGCGCCCGCCTTTCGCAGCCCGGAGCCGCCGGTGATCGCGCTGGCAATCGTCACCGTATGCAGCCCACTGGTGACGGTGATTGCCACACTTCCAAGCGCCAGCGAGCCGCTGCTCAGCGCATAGCCGTTACTGTTAAAAGTGATGCCCGCATTTGCCGCCGCGCCGCTGCTGAGCGTCACCGTCCCTCCTCCGCCTGTGAAGACGAGCTCGCGGTCTGCCGCCGCCGCGCGCGGTGCTGCGGTGCCGAGGCTTTCGATGTTCCAGTTGAGCGCCGATGCATCCCACAGCCCCGAGCCGCCGAGGCCCGCGAGCGCGCCGTTCGTATCCCAGTAAAGGATGCCGCCGATGAGCGTTGCCGAGATGCCGAGATTATCCAGCCCGAGCGCCTGCGCGCCTGAGCCGGTGCCACTTCCGCTATAGTTCCAGCGGAAGTAATAGTTCGCCTCTGGCGCGATGTTCAGCCCGCTGATCGTCACGCTTTTCGTCACACTTTGCGGAGGAGCAAAAACGTTCGTCGAGTTCGCATCCGCCGCGTAACTCTGCGCCCCGCCCGCCAGCGCGCTGCCCCAGCTCGTATCGTTCGCCGAGGCGAAGAACGTCCAGTCTCGCGAGTTAAAACCCGAGCGATATTTCTCGTAGTCAAACGTCAGCCCTAGAGTCGTGATGTACTGTCCTGTCGTATTGCGAAAGCCGAAGAGGATATCGCGATTGTTCGAGAACGTGCCGCTCGTGAGGTAGCCGATAGAGCGGTCCGTATCCGTGCCGAGGGTGCCATTGGTAAAGTAGTATGAGCCGCCCGCCGAGCTGCCCGAGAGGATGCCCGCACCCACCGTCCCGCCTGACTGCGTGGCAGAGGTCGTCGTATTGGCAAACGGAACGCCCTGCCCGAAGCCCCAGCCCGTAGGCAGCACCAGCGAGCCCGCACCATCAAAGTTCTGGGTGTAAGTCGGCCCGGTGAGCTGATGCACCGTCTGCCCGTGCGAAATCAACGCGAGAGCCGCGAACAAAAGAAGTTCGCGCGCAGGATTGCGACTGAGCGAGTGTGAAGGACGGAGCATGGACGGGTAATGTTCCCCAGAAATGCAGGAACCATAGAAATATAACCCTAACTCCCTACGATGCCTCGCCCCTGCAATGGGAGTAAATTCGGCCTAAATTTGTGTCATCCAACGCGACGGATGGTCGAATGTTCCACCGCGCACTCTATTCCTCTTTCACGGGCAGCGCGCGTAGCCATTCGCGAAGCATTCTGACTTCTGCGTCCGCAAGGGGCGGCGCTTTCCGATTCGAGCACCAGCAGCAACACAGCGCCCACCGTCAGTGCGAGCACCGCCGCTTCCGCTGGGCGCAGCGTCCCGCGTTGACACACATACGTCAGCAAATGCAGCACTGGCACGAGCACGATCAGACCGATGGGGAGATGCAGCACGAGTGGGTGAAATCGCCCGATGAAAAGCAGCCACTCCGGCGTCCCCAAGCGCCCTGCTGCTGGAAAAACGAACGCTGCAATCGCCAGCAGCACGATGAGTGTGATGCCGAAGACGCGAGTGCCGATGCGGAGGAAATATCGCGTGAGGAGGAAGCACGCGCGGTGGTATTCGATAGGCTCTGAGTTCATACCCACACCCTCGCACACGCTCAGTAACGCAGGGGTGACGGGGGATTATCTTCTCCGTTGCTCGTGCAGAAAAATGGGACGCATCGCTGCGTCTCTCTCCTGTATTCCGATGTCGGCGAAACGGACTTATCCAGTCTCCCAAACTGGCGCACGCACTTCCCCGAACGATGCACCCGTGCCAATGAGACGGGGCTCCCACGTTCCCAGCAAACAGTTCAGCGGTCAGAGCGGTAAATCGACCATCCATCTTGCCATCGCGAAGCGGTAGCCCTCGACTCATTGGAATGCCTCCAAAAGAGAATCCTATGAGCGAATCCACTAAATCGGGCGGTGAACTCTTCATCGTCGATAACAGCGATGAATCATGGAAGGGGATCAAATACCTTCAGGACTGGACCGAAATCGCCAGCGCCTTCGATATTGCCACGGGCTATTACGAGATCGGCGCTCTCCTCGCTTTGGACGGGCGCTCCGGCTGACGCCTGCGCGCCCGCCCCCTCCGCTGCGCCCGCACCAAATTCGGGAGCCGCCCCCAGCGCCGAAAACACCCCCATTAACACACCGAATCCAACCGTGAAACTATAACGAAAATCCACGGCAGGTGTTACCTATGTCCTGACCCACGCCCATTCCCTTGCGGCAAATCACGAATCACTACTAGCTTGAGTCCCGGGACGCCGTGCTGTTTCTTACGCGCCACTATGCTCCGTCGCCTGCTCTCGCTCCTTGCCGTTCTCTTTCTCGCCAACTCGCTCCACGCCGCTGTCTGGCAGTCGGCAGAATACGGCATCGCGGTCACGCTCCCTGACGGACCGGACTGGCTCCCGATGCCGGAAGCGGTGACGCCCACCATCCGCGTACTCACCGGTGTGGCCAATCAGCGGACGAACTCGATGTTTAATCTCGCCGTGCAGATTCCGCTTGCAGGCAAAAAGCTCGATGCACCCGAAGTTGCCGAGACGATCAAGAAAGACCTCACCGCGCTTGGATACTCGATTTTTGGATACTCGAAAACGGGGGCGGGCACGACGCAATGGCTCCAATTCCCCGTGAACCATAAGGACGCAAAAGGCGTCGTGCGGGCGACCGCGGCGAACGGCCAGATTTTCACCGTGACGATGCTGCGGGGCGATGGAAAGAGCGCGCTGGAAGACACGGATTTGGTCCGCACCGGCGCATCATTCCGCATCACGAACGAGCCAAGTGTGGCCATCGCCCCCGTAGCCCCCAGCCCTTCCGGCGCACCCGCTCCAGCGGCTGGAAAAGTCGTCTCTCCCGCCTCTCCCGCCGCACCAGTAGAGGAATCCGGCGAGATGGACTACAAGCGCATCGGCATCGCGGCGGGCGTTCTCATTTTCCTCCTCCTCATGGTGTGGGGCATCATCGGCTCAGGGAAAAAATAAAAACGGCTTGCCCTCGCACGTCGGGGCTTATTTAGTCCGCGTCGCTACCTTTCCCGGAACGTTCACATCAAACATTCTAAGAAAGGGAAAATGCAACCGATACACACGTTTAACGTCGTCCCCCAACTCCCCAAAACCCTCGAACCTCTGCGCGAACTCGCGCTTAACCTATGGTGGACTTGGGAGCCGACGGCTCGCGCACTCTTCCGGCACCTCGACACGGACCTGTGGAGCAAAACGAACCATAACCCTGTGCGAATGCTGCAACTCTGTAAGCAGGCACGACTCGCGGAGCTTTCGGAAAACGACGACTTTCTCCGCGAGATGGGTGGCGTGATGAAGCGTTTCCACGCCTACATGACGCGCAAAGATACGTGGGCAAAGACGCGCACGGGCTCGCCACTTACCGGCCCCGTCGCTTACTTCTCGGCGGAGTTTGGCTTCCACGAATCCTTCCCGAATTACTCCGGCGGCCTCGGCATCTTGAGCGGCGACCATTGCAAATCGGCGAGCGATTTAGACATCCCATTCGTGGCCATCGGGCTGCTTTATCGGCACGGATATTTCCGCCAACAGATCAATAAAGAGGGCTGGCAAGAAAGCGTGGAGTTGAACCAAAACTTCACCCACCTCCCCGTGCAGGAAGTGAAAGACAAAGGCGGCGACATCCTCACCGTCAGCGTCAAAATCCTCGACCGTTGGGTGAAGGCGAAGGTCTGGCGGCTCGCGATTGGCCGAATCTCACTCTACCTGTTGGATACGTATCACCCCGACAACATCCCGGAAGACCGCGACATCACAGCCCAGCTCTACGGCGGCGACCACGAGATGCGCATCAAGCAAGAGATCGTGCTCGGCCTCGGCGGCGTCCATGCGCTCGCGGCACTCGGCATTAAGCCCTCCGTGCATCACCTCAACGAAGGCCATGCAGCATTCATCTCGCTGGAGCTCATCCGGCGGCGCGTGCAAGAGCAAGGTCTCGACTTTTACTCCGCACTCCAAGCCACCGCTTCCGGCAATATCTTCACCACGCACACCCCGGTGCCTGCGGGGAACGACGCCTTCCCGCTGGAGCTGATGCGCAAATACTTCGGCGATTACCCGGCAAATGTCGGCATCGACTTCGAGACGTTTGCCAGCTTTGGCCAGACGCGAAAAGACCCGCACGAACCCTTCTCGATGACCATCCTCGCGCTCCGCAGCACGCGCCACGCAAACGGCGTCTCGGAGTTGCATGGTCGCGTCTCGCAGACGCTTTGGACGGATGTATGGGCGGGCGTTCCCGTTAAAGAAGTGCCCATCACCTCCGTCACCAACGGCGTCCACACAAAGACGTGGATGGCTCCCGATTTCGTGAAGATTTACGACCGCTTCATGCCCGACTGGGAGGAGCATCTCACCGACAAGGACTTCTGGCGGAAAGTGCAGGACATCCCCGATGACGTCATCTGGGAAACCCACCAAAAACAAAAGGCGCGGCTCGTGAATTTCATCCGCGACCGCGTGCGGGTGCAGCGGCAACGCCTCGGAGAAAGCCCAGAAAAAATCCGTGCCGTCTCCGGGATGCTCAACCCCGAAGTGCTCACCATCGGCTTTGCCCGCCGTTTCGCCACGTACAAGCGCGCGACGCTCCTTTTCTCCGATAAGGAACGGCTGCTGAAGCTCATGAATAACCCCGAGCGCCCCGTGCAATTTGTCTTCGCCGGCAAAGCGCACCCGAAGGACGAACCGGGCAAGGGCTTCATCAAGAAAGTCTATGAATTCACCCGGATGCCCGAGTTTGAGGGGCGCATCGTTTTCTGCGAAGACTACGATCACTACGTCGGGCGGCGCATGTATCAGGGCGTCGATCTCTGGCTCAATAATCCCCGTCGCCCCCTCGAAGCCAGCGGCACCAGCGGTATGAAACTCCCGCCAAGCGGCGGCCTCAATCTCAGCGTCCTCGACGGATGGTGGTGCGAAGCCCACACCGGGAAAAACGGTTGGGCCATCGGCGCAGAAATCCCCGAAAGCACCGCGGAACTCGATGAGAAATTCGAGACCGAAGTGGATGTCGCCAGCCTTTTCCACATCCTGGAGACGCAAGTCCTCCCGCTCTACTACGCCAAGCCTGATGGCCGACTCCCGCTCGCATGGATCAACCTCATGCGCGAATCCATCCGCACCATCCTCCCCGTCTTTAATACGCACCGGATGGTCCAGGAATACACCGAGCGCCTCTACGAGAGCGCCGCTCGCGCACATACCATTCTCAACTCCGACGGGTGCAAAAAAGCCATCGAACTGAGCCAGTGGAAATCGAACATCCGCCGCGACTGGTCCCACATCGCCGTCAGCGATGTCACCGTCCGGAACGGCAACAGCCCGAGCGTCACGGTCGGCCAGCAACTGGATGTCAGCGCCCGCGTCGCTCTCGGCCCCATCGCACCCGAGTTCGTGCGAGTGCAGGCGTTCTTCGGCGAAAATGTGAACGGTCAAATCACCGGCGCAAAGACTGCCGACCTCAAAATGGTAGAGAAGCTCGCAGACGGCACCTATCGCTTCGCCGGAGCCATCCCTGCTGACGAAAGCGGCAGCTACGGCCTCAGCGTGCGCGTCATCCCGAGCCACCCGAATATCATTCAGGCGCACGAGCTGCGGCTGATCACTTGGGCACGCTAAGGCGGGGCTTTTCCGACGCGGACGCAAAAACGTAGCTCGACATTCCAATGTCGAGAACGCCCAGTCTCGACTTTGGAAAGTCGAGCTACTGCTCACTGTCAGTGTGCACGAAGTCGATGATTTTGCGGACGATATAATCCTCGTCTTTCCGGTCTTCGATCGCGCGTTGATTGATCGCGATACGGTGGCGGAAGACGCCCGACGCGACGGCCCGGACATCATCCGTCGTGACAAAAAGGCGGCCTGCAAGGATCGCGCGCGCTTTTGCCGCCAGCAGGAGTGCGAGGGCCGCGTTTGGCCCAGCGCCAGTCGCCACGCAGCGATTTACCGCAGCGGGCGCTCCAGCGTTATGCGGTCGAGTCGCGCAGGTCAGGCGCACGGCGTATCGGGTGATGCACTCATCGATGGCGAAATCCTTCACCAACGCGCGCAGTGTGACGACTTGGGCGGCGGTGACGACGCCTTCGAAAATGGACTCCGGGACGGGAGCGCTGTCTGCCGGGTTTGCACGCAAGCTGAACATGATTTCGTCGAGGTAATGCGGTTTCATGGGGAAAGGAGCATCCCACTTCGGGTCGTCCTGTGTGAGTAAGGCGCAGAATGGGTCCGACACAGGCCACGTCCGTTCGGCCAAGACGATATTCCTCTCGCGCATCGCGCTAAAGAGGGCGCTGAGGTTATCAGGGGAAGAGCGATTGATGTCTTCGGCCATGAATATCTGGGAGAAAATCGGCCCCGGCTGCAATCGCGGCGCATGCGCAGGGCTCTCCTTTACGTCCGTGCCCGTGATGTCGGCGAGGGACATGTCGGGCCTCATCCGTTGGCGGTTCACCCGGAGACGCAAAACACTACCTATGACGTTCAGAACGACCGTCTTCGCTCGTTCCGAAAGGCCAGAGAGCAGACAGTGACCGCCAGCAAGGATGGCGATGAGGATATCGCGAATCATCCCCGACTGCGATCCGACGAGGCGGGCTAGTTCGCGCTCTAACCGCATCATCTTTCCCGCTACTAAACGCACCAATTCCAGTGTTTTCGGGTCGTTTTGGAGCCCCAACGGCTCCCGTGGCAGGGCGCGACTCGCCGCAGCCTCCGTCTCGGCGGTGAGGCGGTCATTGTATTCAAAAACAAAGACGCTATCGCCGACGAGAATCTCGTCGCTGTGGTTCAACGCCCCGCACTTGACCGGCGAGCCGTTAATCAGAGTCCCGTTCCTACTGTCGAGGTCGCGAATTGTCCACTCCCCGGATTCACAGAGGATCTCGGCATGCCGACGCGAGGCAGGGCTCTCAGGATCGAGAACGATGTCGCTCCCCGGTTCACGCCCGATGATCATCGGACGTGAGTCGAGCGAATAGACCTGGCCTTGCTGAAAGCCGAGAAGGACGCGAAGTTGTGGCATTGCTGACGGGTGAAAATTCCCCTGCGCTGGTAAAAGCAGCTTACGAGCGCAGGGCCGATAAAATCCCGGGGGTTCCCGCGACCGGAAAACGGCAGCCCCGTGGCACGGGAATGGCAGCACGGGAGGCGCGCCGTCGAGCCCGTCCACCTCCCTCGAATGGCGTCGCGCAATCTCTCATCGCTCAACTCTCAACCACGAACTCTCGACCAACGCGTTACCGAAGACGGACTTGCATATACCGAAAATATCGCCATCGTGCCGCACTCTTTCCGTCACCCATTATTTACCCATGATACGAACCACTCTGTACTTCACCGCCCTCCTTTCACTCCTGATCGGGTCGGCTTTTGCCGTGCCGGTGGCGGTAGATGATGCGTTTTCGACCAATGAAGATACGATTCTGTCGGTGTCACCGACGCCTTTTTTGGGGACGGATACGTTTGGGACGGATTTGTCGGGATGGACGTTTATAAATAATATTTTCCCGTTCACGGGAACGGGCGGAACTTCTTCCAACACTTGGGCGAGCGCGGCTGGGAACCCAGGCGGCGCAGCGCAACTGACACGACAGTATAATGGGAGCAATGTGGGGAACACTCGGACGGCTGGATATTCCAAGGGATTTACGCTGCCGACTGCCCAGACAGTGCGCGTGACGTTTGATTGGCGAGCGACGATCACTGGAGCCGCAGCCACTGCGACTGCCACGGCTCAGTCCCGACTAACAACAAGTGGCGCTGCAACTTCCCATACAACGTTCACGGGGAATGGGACTTCGGCATGGCAGACAGTGACTTATACCGCGACACTAGGGGCGGGCGCACAAACGCTTCAGGTGGGTGTTGTTTTGTCGGGTAATAATGTAGCCGGGGCGGCGGCCACCGTTAGTTTTGACAACATAAAGGTGGAGCCGTTGGTAGGCGGCGGAGTCCTGACAAACGACACCGGTGGGGCAATTTCCGCAGCGCTGGTTGCGAACGTCACACACGGCTCGCTGACGCTGAATGCCGACGGTTCTTTCCTCTACACGCCGACAGCCAATTACAACGGTGCGGACGCTTTCACCTACACGGCGAGCGATGGGACAACCGCCTCAAACGTGGCCACGGTGAACCTGACGGTGACGGCGGTGAATGATGCGCCAGTAGGCGCGAATGATACGTATTCCACGAACCGAAATATGACACTGACCGTGCCGGTAGGGACGGGTGTTTTGGTCAATGATACCGATATTGATACACCGGCGGGAAGTCTCACCGCAGTCCTCATCTCGAATGCGGCTAATGGGGTGGCTACGCTGAATGCAAATGGCTCGTTTACCTACGTGCCGACGACGGGTTTCGTGGGGTCGGATACCTTCACCTATGTGGTGAGCGATGGCGCGCTGCAGTCGGCGAATACGACGGTCAATATCAACGTCATCGGGGTGAATACGCCGGTGGCGGTGGCAGATGCTTATACGATCGTGCGCAATGGTTCACTGACAGTGACGACGACGACTCCGGGGACGACCCTGGAGGACGCGGTACCTTTTTTGGCGACGAATTGGAAATATCTGGATAACGGAACGGACCAAGGGACCGCGTGGCGCGCCTCGAATTTCGTAGATACTGCGTGGAAGACCGGGACGGCGGAACTGGGCTATGGCGATGTTCCTGCGGATGAGGCGACGATCGTGGATGATAACCCGACACCGGGCTTCAACTCGGCGGATACGAATAAGTATATCACGACGTATTTCCGCAAGACGTTCACGGTGACGGACGCGCATCGGGTGACGAATGTGGCGGTTTCCCTGAAATACGATGATGCGGGAATCGTGTATATCAACGGCACTCAGGTGCTCATTACTCCGGGAATCACGACCGGCGCCCTGTTTAATGCGCTCTCATCGGTAAGTAGTGAAAATGCAAACATGACAGTGAATCTGACGCTGCCAGCGAGCGCGCTGGTGGAGGGAACGAACGTCTTGGCGGTGGAAATCCACCAGACCCTCCAGACTAGTTCGGACATCAGTATGGACTGCAAGGTGGCGCTGACGAAGACGATCTATGCGGGCATTTTAACGAACGATTCGGACGCGGAAAATGACCCATTCACGGCGAATCTCGTCTCCAATGTGACGCATGGGACGCTCACGCTGAACCCAAATGGCACGTTCACTTACACGCCCACGGCGGGCTATGTGGGGACGGATAGCTTCACCTACACGGCGAATGATGCGACCGGGCCTTCTGCGGTCACGACGGTGACTTACACGATGATCGCGGGGCCGAATCAGTCCCCCGTCGTCGTCGCCGATAGCTACAATGCGACGGA
Organism: Chthoniobacteraceae bacterium; assembly: GCA_947471505.1. GTDB lineage: Bacteria > Verrucomicrobiota > Verrucomicrobiia > Chthoniobacterales > Chthoniobacteraceae > SXWH01. The sequence continues at coordinate 69,553 of CANIWM010000004.1, forward strand.
GGATACGACGCTGACGATCGCTGCGCCGGGTGTGCTGGCGAATGATTCGGACGGCGAGGGCGATACCTTCACCGCTGCGGTCGTGACGGGCCTGAGTCCGGCGAACGCAGGGACGCTGACCCTGAACGCGAACGGCTCATTTTCCTACGTGCCGGCGACGAATTTCTTCGGGGTGGCGACGTTCACTTATCGTGCGACGGATTCGGTAGGCGCGGCATCTTCGCCAGCGACGGTGACGCTGAATGTGGCAGGGGTAAATGATGCGCCAGTGGGCGTGGCGGATTCATTTTCTACGGACGTGGGTGTGACGCTAAATGCTGCCGCTCCCGGTGTGTTGGCGAACGATACGGACGCAGACGCCGACTCGCTGACGGCGGTACTCGTAAGCGGCCTCAGCCCTGCGAATGCGGGGACGCTGACGCTGAATGCAAACGGGTCTTTTAGCTTTGTGCCAGCGGTTGGGTTCTCGGGCACGACGACGTTTGTTTATAAAGCGAACGACGGAACGGTGGACTCGGCGAATACGACGGTGACGATTCGCATCAACGCGCGGCCCGTAGCGAATAATGACACGTATTCTGCGACGGAGGATGTGCCTCTCACCGTGAGCGCGGCGGGTGTGCTGGCGAACGATACGGACGCGGAGAACGACCCTCTCACGGCCATCCTCGTCGCTGCTCCAAATGCGGCCCAAGGCGCGGTGACGTTGAATGCAAATGGCTCGTTCACTTTCACCCCGGCAGCGAATTTCAATGGAGCGGCTACGTTCACCTACAAAGCAAATGACGGCGTGCGCGACTCCACGACGAATGCCACGGTGACGCTCAATGTCGCAGCGGTGAACGACGCGCCGGTGGGCGTGGCGAATAGCTACGTGACGCCTGTGAGCACGTCGCTGACGATCTTTGCAGCGTCGGGCGTGCTGGCAAATGACACGGACCCGGAGGGCGATACGCTCACCGCTATCGCCATCGCGCAGCCGACGCACGGGACGCTCGGGCTGAATCCTGACGGCGCATTTTTCTACGCACCGACAGCGGGCTACATCGGGCCGGACAGCTTCACCTACCGCGCGAGCGACGGCACGTTGCAATCCGCAGTGACGACGGTGAACTTGCAAGTCGGCATCGACCCGAAGGTGGTCGTGATTAACGAAATCATGTATCACCCAGCGTCGAACAACGACCTCGACGAATACATTGAGCTGCATAATACCGGCACGGGGCCGATGGATTTGACGGGCTGGCAGTTCACCAAAGGCGTGGATTTTGTCTTCCCGGCAGTGACGATTCCGGCAGGCGGCTATCTCGTCGTCGCAGCGAATGTGGCGAGCTTTAACGCGGCTTACGGCAGTGTGCCTCTCATCGTCGGCGGCTGGACGGGCTCGCTGGCGAATGGCGGCGAGACGATTCGTTTGCAGTATCCAGACTCCTCTTCCTCCGATGGCTTGAGCGAGGTGAATAAGGTCACTTACTCCAAGGAAGGCGACTGGGGAAATCACCGCGTTTACACCGACCCGACGAGCGTTGCGAATCCGCCGGAGACTGGCTGGGAGTGGCAGACGCGGGCGGATGGATTGGGCGATTCGCTGGAACTAATTAACCCGGCGCTGCCCAATACGAATGGCCAAAACTGGACCAAGCGCGAGATCGGCGCGACGGGCAACCAACGCACACCAGGTGGAGCGAATACGGATATTACGCTGACGCCGACGCTGAACAGCGCGCCGCTCATTTCCGGCGTGAAGCATCGTCCAGAAATCCCGTTGCCCACGCAGACGGTAAACGTCACGGCAAAGCTCAAAGACGAACTGGCGACAGGCGTAACAGGGAAAGTCCTTTACCGAACCTGGACGCCGAGCCAGAGCACGGCGGGCGGGAATTTCACCGAAGTCGTGATGGCGGATGACGGACTCCACGGCGACGGCCTTGCGAACGACGGCGAGTTCGGGGCCACGCTCCCGGTGCAAGTGGTGAATACGATTGTGGAGTTTTACGTGCAGGCAACGGACGGCGGAGCCCGCAGCCGCACATGGCCTTCGCCCACGACCGTCGCTGGCGCACAGGGGGCGAACTGCCTTTACCAAGTGGATACCGAAACATGGACCAATCGCCAGCCGATGTACCGCCTCATTTCGACTGGGTTGGACGAAAACGGATTCCTTCCCGCGAACTGGACCAAGGATTCGCAGGCTGCGATCAACGTCACTTTCATCGGCACGCACGGCGATGAGATTGAGGTCCATTACCTCGGCGCACTCCGCGTTCGTGGCGCGGGGAGCCGCAGTAACGTCCCCCGCAATTGGAAGATGGAATGGGTCGCTGATGACCCATTCCACAACCAGACGCAGGGCAATTTCAACATCGCGTATTCCTATCTCCAGTATCTCGGCGCGCAGCTCATGAAGCAGGCGAATCTCCCGCATGAAGGCGCGATCCCGGTGCAGGTCCGCCTGAATCACACGAACTATGCGGGCAGCACGGGCAACGCCGCAAAATATGGCTACGGCATGTATGTCCACATGCAGCCCATCGGCGATAGCACTTACATGGACGAGAATTTCTCCACGGATAGCAGCGGGGATATTTATAAAAAAGTGCGCCTTGGTGCGACGAACTGGACCGTGCGGACGACGGGCTCGAATACGCCCGACTTCACCAACTACATCGCGGATGGCTGGGGCAAGCAATCGAACACCGCTGTGAATGATTGGAACACCCTTCACTCGTGGATGAAGGTCATCACGACCAGCTACACGGAGGCGACGCTCGGGCAAGTCATTGACATAGACCAATGGTGCCGCTCGCTCGCGATGGCGACGATTTTGAACGACGCGGAGACGAACATCAGCAGCGGAGCGAACGACGACTTCGGTATGTATTTCGGCGTCACAGACCCCCGCGCGAAGCTGCTCATCCACGACTACGACACCATCCTCGGAGGCGGCGATACCACCACGACGGCTACGGGCAACAACATCTACTCCATGATTGATCCGACCTTCGCGGCGGGAAATGCCGAGGTGCTCTCGCAGATGACGAACTTCTACTCCGACCCGCAGATCAACCAGCGGCTCAAGGCCCAGTTCTTCGACTTGCTGAACACCGTTTTTCTCCCTGCGAATTTCAGCGCAACCGTGGACGAACAGTTGAGCGACTGGGTGAGCCCCGGCACTGGCAATGCGCTCCCGGCGGCATCGCGCGATGGGTTCAAAACCTATGCCGCTGCGCGCCGCACCTACATTCTGGGAATCATCAACGGCACGTTCTCCGCAGCGTGCAGCCTCGCGGCAACGAATGGCTTCCCGACCACGACGACGGCGACGACTACCGGACTCTCGGGCACTGTGAATTCCCTCACCACGCACAAGGTCACCGTGAACGATGTGCCAGTAACGCTGAATAACTATATCTCGGGCGGCAGCGGCAGCGGCACATGGACGGCAGGCAGCCTCGTCACGCTCAAGCCCGGCATCAACCAAGTCACCGTCCGCGCACTCGGGACGGGCGATGTGGTGCTCAACACGCAAGTGTTTGAAATCGTCTATGACGACGCCTCAGTAGCCAGTGTCGCGGCGATTAACGGCAACACCGTCTGGACCGTTGCAGGCGGCCCTTACCGGGTCACCGCATCGCTGACGATTGATAACGAGACATTGAGCATCGAGCCCGGCACCACTGTCTATGTGGACCAAGGCATGAGCATCAACGTCAGCGGCACAGGCCGCATTCTTGCGGAAGGAACAGCAGCGTTGCCGATTCTGTTTAGCAAGCAGCCGTCTGCCGCTGGGTCGTGGAACGGATTTTTCATCGACGAAGCGACGCAGGAATCGCGCTTCAGCCACGTCATCATCGCCGACAACGGCGGCGTGGCAATCAGAGCTCAAACGGGCTCGCGCGTCGTTATTGATAACGTCACATTCCGCAATGCCGCCCAGCAATTCCTCTCGTTGAACGATAGCTCGTTCGTAGTCAGCAACACCACTTTCCCAGACTCCACCGCTGCGTTTCCGCCAGTATCCGGTTCAGGGGTGCTCGTCGGCGGCGAAGCGGTCGTGAAGGATTGCACATTCGGCAAGACGCTCGGCGCAAATGCGTCGCTCACTTTCTCCAACATGAAGCGACCTGGCCCAATCCTACAACTCTTGCGCAACACCTTCAACGGGTCGCAGGCCGACTTGGTCCAACTGAACGGCTGCGACGGCTGGCTAGAGGGCAACACCTTCCTCCACGCCCACAAAAACAGCGGCACGGTGAAAGCGAGCGCCATCGCGGGTGGCGCGTTTTTATCTCTCAAGAGCAACGTCACCATCATCCGCAACCTCATCTACGACTGCGACCACGCCATCACCATGCGCGAGGGAAATGCAGCGGCTGTCGTGCAAAACACCATCGCCCACATCACGAACACCGGCGGCACCGACACCGCCTCGGGCGTGTTCAATTTTGCCGACGCAGCCGAGACTCCCGGCTCCGGCTTGATCGGCGAGGCCAACATCATCTGGGACGCCGCCGCGCTCACTCGCACTTACAACAGCGCACTCACCCTGCTAAACCTCGATAACAATATCCTCCCGGTCGCGTGGGCTGGCTCCGGCACCGACAACGTCGTCGCCGATCCGATGCTAAACCTCGCCAGCATTACTACACCGGCCACCGCCACGGCTGCGCAAGTCGCCGCCGCATTTATCGCCGATGTCAATTCGCCCGCCATCGGCACCGGCATCCTCGGCGTCGCGGATCGCGGTGCCCTCATCCCGGTTGGCGTCCTCGTCGCTGGCGCTCCCGGATCACCCACGCCGCTCACGAATGCGCTCCTCATGTTTGGCCCGAATGGCGGCTTCGGTTCGTTCGCGGCGTACGGCTACACTCATTACCAAGCGGCTGTAGATGGCGGCGCATACGGCGCAGTCACCCCAATTTCCACATCGCTCAACCTCAGCGGCCTCAGCACAGGTCCACATACCGTTTCCATTCTCGGTAAAAACGACGCAGGAATCTGGCAAACCGCGCCCACCTCCGTTTCATGGACGGTGAACCCCGCCGCAATCACCGTACGAATTAACGAAATCCTCGCCAACAACGTGAACGCTTACCCAGTCGGCACCACCCGACCCGACATGATCGAGCTCTACAACTACGGCACCCTCGCCGTGAACCTCGGCAATTGCAGCGTCAGCGACAGCCCCACGCTCCCGCAGAAATTCATCATCCCCGCCAATACGACGATCCCCGCAGGCGGCTACCTCATCCTCCTCGGCAATATTGCGGACGCAAATCCCGGCATCCACATCGGGTTCGGGCTCGACGCCGATGGCGACACACTCTCGCTTTCCCCCCCCGGCGCTGTCATCGGCACCACGCCCGTGGATACCGTCACCTTTGGCCCGCAAATCGCCGACCTCTCCATCGGGAGAGTAGGCGTGAACCGCACATGGATGCTCACCACCCCATCGCCGCTCGCTGCGAACACAGGAGTCCCCCTCGGTAGCAACGCCGGGCTGAAAATCAACGAATGGTGCGGAGCAAACGACTTCATCATCGCTGCCGACTTCCTAGAGCTTTACAACCCCGCCACACGCCCCGTGGCACTCGGCGGCATGTTCCTCAGTAACGACATCCAAGTTCCCAACCTGCACGTCATCGCCCCGCTCAGCTACATCGGCGCAGGAGGCTTCACACGATTCGTCGCGGATGGAGACATCACCGCTGGCGCGAACCACCTCTCTTGGTCCATCTCCCGCCTTCGCGAAACCATGCGCCTGCTCAACTCCTCCGGCACTCTTATGGACCAAGTCATCGCTGGCCCCGAGCGCCCCGATAGCTCCGAAGGCCGAGCGACAGACGGCTCCGTTACCCTTGCATACTTCAGTCTTCCGACGCCTGGATACTCGAACAACACCGTCCTCACCACACAGCAGGACTTACTCGATTTCCTCCGCATCACGGAGCTGATGTATAACCCAAGCGGCGGCACAAACGGGCCCGAGTTCATCGAACTCAAGAACACCAGCACCACCCTCACTCTCAATATCGGCGGCGTCCAGTTCACCAATGGCATCGACTACACCTTTCCCGCCAACACGACCCTCACGCCTGGCCAATTCATCGTCATCACCAGCAACCCATCTGCGTTCCAAACCGCCTACGGCTTCGCCGCATTCAATGGCACCCCATACACCGGCAAGCTCGCCGATGGGGGAGAACGGGTCCGCCTGGAAATCTCCGGCTACCAACTCGGAATCCTAGATTTCAGCTACTCCTCGTCGTGGTATCCGACGGCGAACGGTACCGGCGCATCCATCGAAATCATCAGCCCACTCGCCGACCGCTCCACATGGGACGTGAAAGAAAGCTGGCGCGTCACCGCCCCGAACCCCGGCCTGCAAGGCGTCTTCGGCGTCGTCGCGGGCGACGACTTCACCGTTTCACTCCCCGCCACCGCCTCGCTCACCGGCGTCGTTAGCTACGGCTCGCAAGTCCAAGGCAACGTCACCCTCGCATGGACCAAAGACAGCGGCCCCGGCAGCGTCGGCTTCTCCGCCCCGACTGCGCTCACCACCACCGCCAGTTTTTCACTGCCCGGCAACTACGTCCTCCGCCTCACCGCCACGGGCACCACGACGGTCTTCGACACCGTGCTCGTCTCTGTAGATGAGGATTACACGAACTGGGCTACGCGCACCATCGGCTCCAACCCAGCCACCAACGGACTGCTCAACGACGCCGACAACGACGGCCTCAAAAACATCCTCGAATACGCCTTCGGCACCAGCCCCAACGCGCCCACTCCCGCGCTGCTCACCAGCTTCAACAGCGGCGGACTCTTCGCCGTCAGCTTCACCCGCTCTGCCACGGCCAACGTCACCTTCGCCATCGAAGTCGCCGATAGCATCAACGGCCCATGGACAAGCGACACCATCGTGACGAACCTCCAAAGCGACAACGGCATCCTGCAAACGTGGGTCGGCTACGACACGCGCCCCATCACCGCCAACACCCAGCGCTACATCCGCGCTCGCGTCACCGCGAACTGATGCGGTCGATTTGTAAAATTGCGGTTCACACGGCTTGCACTCCGATTACCGGCTGATACCCTGCGCGACTTTTCATGGAGTTTGTCGATTATAATACAGCCACCTGTCCTACGTGCGGAATGCTCATTGATGTATCTAATGAGGATGTCTTCGCCAAGATTCATTGCGCCGGTTGCGGAACGTGGATGCGCGTACGGCAAATCTTCGCAAACTTCGAGATTCAGGGGATTCTCGGCGAGGGCGGACAGGGAATTGTTTACCGTGCCATTGACCTAAAGCTAAACCGATCCGTGGCGATGAAAGTCATCCGCCGAGAGTTCAGCAAAGATGAGAACTTCAAGCGGCGCTTTGAAAGCGAGGCACAGATTACCGCATCGCTGAACCATCCGCATATCGTGAAGGTTTACTCCTACGGTGAAGACCAAGGGATGATGTATCTCGCGATGGAGATGGTCGGGGCAGGAAGTCTGGACAGCCTGATGACCGACGGCGCGAAAGTCCCTGAAGACCGAGTATTGGAGGTCGGTATCCAGATCGCGCAAGGGCTGAAAGCGGGCCTAGAGAAAGGCCTCATTCACCGCGATATCAAGCCGGGCAATATTCTATTTGCCGACGACCAGACGGCTAAGATTGTGGACTTCGGGCTCGCGATCCTTGTTGAGAAACAGCACGAAGAAGAGGGCGAGATGTGGGCGACTCCGTTCTACGTCGCACCGGAAAAACTCGATGGGACGCCGGAAGATTTCCGGAGCGATCTCTACTCCCTAGCTGCGGCAATGTTCCATGCAATCGCGGGACGCCCCCCATTTATCACGGAGTCGAACTCCATGTCGGAGCTCAAAAAAATCAAGAGCCGTCCCGTTCATTTGCTGAGCTTCGCGCCGGGGGTCTGCAATGCCACGGCGTTCGTCATTGATAAGGCGCTGGCTGTCTCCCCCTCCGACCGATTTGATAGCTACGACGCTTTCATTGAAAACCTTCAATTCGCGCGTTCAGAACTCCGCAAAGGAAAGAGCCGTCCTCCGCGGCGTCTCGTCCTGTCCTCGGCGAGCAGTGGGAGTTGGATCACCTTTGCCGCAGTGGCTGCGGTTGTCGCAGGGGGCCTCTATTATTGGATGCATCGGCCAGCATCCCTGCCTCCCGCAGCGATAGTCAAAGACGATAAGACCCCGAAGATCAGCCCTGAAGTCCGCTACGCCGAAGCTCGGCGCGACATCTTGAGCGGAAAGCGCGAGCAAGCAGCCGCATCCTTCCGCGAACTCTTCGCCGACAATCGACTCGGTGAACCCCTCCACAGTTGGAGTGCCGTCCACGAAGCACTCTCCGAATTCCTGCTTGGGCGCCCCGTCATCGGGCAAGAAGCTCTGAAGAAAATGGGCGAAGGGATTTCCCCCAATGCGCTCGGCATGGATGAGGAAACGACCGCCTTCTTTACCCTCGTCGCGAAGCACGGCGCATCGAGTGAAGCGACGCCCGTCTCCGAAGCGGCGGCGTATAAAAAGGACGGGGTGGAAGCCCTAGGACTGCTCGTCATCGGACTCAAAAACTGGGAAATCGGCGCACACTCCGAGGCCGTGAAGTGGATGAGAGAATACCAAGCAGCGGCACCTTCTGGCCCTGCAACTTGGGCGGGTGAATACCGCAAAGTCGTCGTCAGCTACCTTGAAGACTTCACCCACTTCCAGACCGTCGCTGGTGATATCCGCGACTTTGAGCGCTCTCCTGAAAAGGCCGCCGCCGCACTCAAAAACGTCGCCGCAGTAAAGGCCAAGCTAAAGTCCGCCTCGCTCGTCGCCCTGCTCTCCGACTTGGAACGCGACAACACCAGCAAGATCGAAGCGGCCCTCGCCAACTACGCCGAGAACATGAAAAAGCAGCGCGCCGAACAAGAGCGCGCGGAGGAAGTCGCACTCACGGAAGTGAAAATGAAGCTCAAAGGCCTCTGCGAAAACTACCGCTTTGGCGAAGCCATCACCCTCATCAAAGGCGCAGAAATCACGCTCGAACAAAACGCCGCCGAACGCGACTTGCTCGCACAGCGCATCACCTGGCTCGTCAACTTCAAGGAACAACTCATCAAAGACCTCTCCACCGCCGGCTACAACGCCCCTCTGATGAAAAAGAACGGCCAGCAAGTCGTCGGCGGCGTCGTCCGCGCAAACGATACTCAGCTCGACGTGAAGGTCGCTTTCGGCGTCCTGCCTATTCCATGGGCCGACCTGACTCCCGATAGCGTCATGGCCATGGCCGCCACCTTCCTCAAAGCGAACCTCCCCATCGACACCCTGGCAGAGCGCAACTGGCAACTCGGCGTCTTCGGCCTCTTCACCGGCAAGGTCAACGAGGGCGTCAAATTCATGGACGCCGCCGCAGCCGTCCGCGACGAATACCGAGTCCAGCGCGCCATGTTCTTCGAGAGCACCACGCAAGACCCAGCTCCTGCGCCTGCTCCGAAAACTCCAGCGGCTCCCGCGCCCGCGCCGGAGGCACCGATGGCCGAGGGAACTGAGATGGCCAAAGCCCCGCTCAATCCCTCGAACCCGAACTCGCCCGCGACGACACAAATCAACCTCCGCCGCCCGAAGCCACCCGGCCAACCATAAAGGTCACTCCCCGCCGCCCTGCTCCTCCATCTTCCGCAAAATATCCGTGCGATCCTCCACTTCCTCCCACACCTCGCTCGCCACATAAATCGGCGCTCCCTGCTGGATCGCCAGCGCGATGCTGTCGCTCGGGCGGCCATCGAGCTCGATGATCTTCCGTGCGTGCAACTCGTTCTCCGCGCTGATGATCAGCCGCGCAAAATACGTCTCGCTCTTCATGTCATTGATAATCACCCGCTCCACCTTCGCACCCAGCGCCGCCATCAAATGCCCCATCAAATCATGCGTCAGCGGGCGCTCCTTCGGCGTCTTGTTCATGAACATCGCAATCGCCGCACCGACGCCCTCATCCACATAGATGATGAAAACCTTCTGCTCAGTGCCGATAAAAACCGCACGCCCACTGTTGTAGGGCATGATCGCGCGGACTGTGACCGGAATAACGTTTTTGCTCATGCGGCGGAGGTAATGGACCGCGCGGGAAAATGCGAGCGAGAGTTGCGCGATGCCTCAATTCTCTCCCTCCCTGCGCCGACCCCCGCCCAGGAATCGCCGTGTTCCTCAAGTTGAGCCGCGTCCGGGGCTATTGAGTCCCCCGTGCTCGGAAGTAATTCAGCAAACTCGCCAGATCCTCGCCATTTCGGGCCTCGTGTTGCCGCAAACTGAGTGGCAGATCGCCAATAGTCATCTTCCCGAAGAGCAGCGTAACCAAGTTGCCCGACTTCCTCCCGCTAAGCTTCTCGTTCAAATAGGTCTGCCACTCCTTCTTCACCCACTGGCTCATCACATGTTCGCGTGAACTCGTCACCACGAGCATGTGGCGCGCACCCTCCAGAGCGTTATCGATCGCGTCGAAGTAGTCGCTATTGCCCATTTCAGGCAGTTCCTGTTCGCAGAAAAAGACCCGAAGACCCGCCTTCCGCAGAAACGCCTCCGCCACCCGAGCGTGCGGGTAATCTTGGCTCTTCACGCTGAGAAAAACATCGTAGGCATAGCGGTCCAGAGGGGCCGCTGGAGTTGGAGTTTGCTGGGCCTTGTTGGAAAAATAGAAGGCGAGAATGTCCTGCGGCGATGCTGGGACATCCCCCGATTGAGTCCAGACCCGCTGCAGCAGTTCCGCAGGTAGTCCGAGCGCGTCGTTCCCCTCCAGAACGAGGTCCTTGAGCGCGTTGAGTTGTCCGATCTCTTTCGGTAAGGAAGTAAGCTGGTTGTTGAATAGGTAAAGGTCTTCCAGTGCCTTGAGTCCTCCAATCTCAGGTGGCAGTGTGGTGAGCTGATTGTTGGCGAGGTAGAGCCCCGTCAACGCCTCAAGCTGCCCGATCTCAGGCGGCAGCGTGGTTAGTAAGTTGTTCTGGAGGAAAACAGAATCCAGCGCCTTGAGATAGCCGATCTCCGGCGGCACATGAGTCAGACCGAGGTTGCTCAAATCGAGGCCCGTGCTCCCATTGCGGAGGCAGGCTTCCATCCGCTTCAGCGCCTCGTCGTAGGCAGCCTGCTCTTTCTCGCGCATCAGCGGTCGTGGCCTAGGCAGGAGGGTGGATGGCGGAGGAGCCTTCGCAGACTGTGCGGCGATGATCTGTTTTAACATGGGGCAGAAAATTGATAGCTGCTGCGACCTTGGCAAGGATTACATTTCCAATCTCCTCCCTAGAGCACCAACGCGTCGCAGAATTCGTCATCCCGAAAACGTCCACGCGAGAATGCGGCTCCGCTTCTGCCCCTGCGCCATGTCGAGGGTCTTCACATCGCTCGCCCTTGCGGCGCGCAGGGCGCGGCGGAGGCGGGGAAGGTGTTCGCTTTTGGAGACGAGCGTGGTGAACCACTGGCAGCACGAGGGACGTTCGGCGCTCTCCGCGATCATCCGCTGGATGAATGCAAGCTCGCCGCCGTCGCACCACAGCTCGCGGCTCGTGCCGCCGAAGTTCAGGGCGGGCTTTTTCCCGCCGAGGTTGCGCACTTTCCTCCGTGTGCCCGCTGCTGCTTCGGCTGCGGAGGCGTGAAAAGGCGGGTTGCACATCGATGCCGCGAACTTCTCGCCGGGCTGCAGCACCCCTTGGAAACACTGCATCGCCGAGGGCTGGAGACGGCATTCGATTTGTCTGGGGAACGCTCCCGCCAGCGTGCTCGCCCATCGCACGGCGGCGGCGTCGATGTCCGTTCCGACAAAGCGCCAGCCGTATTCCGCCGCCCCGATGAGCGGGTAGATGCAGTTCGCCCCCACGCCGATGTCCAGCACCCGCACCGCCTTCCCGCGCGGGACCGCGCCGCCTGCCGCGAGCAAGTCGGCGAGGTGATGAATGTAATCGCTGCGCCCCGGAATCGGCGGGCACAAAGCCCCACTCGGGATGTCCCACAGCCGCACCCCGTAAGCGTCGAGCAGCAGCGCTTGATTCAGCGCCTTCACCGCCGCCGGGTCCGCATAATCGACCGACGCATCGCCATGCACACCCGCTCGGACAAAAGGCGCGAGCTTCGGGAAAGCCGCAGTCAGTTTCGCAAAGTCGTAGCGCCCGCGAAAGCGATTGCGCGGATGCAGCCCGTCTTTGCTCATCCCGCTTTACCGCTTCGTCCCCGTCACGCTCCGCCCGCTGCGGCCTTTCACCGGCTTCTTCTTTTTGTCGAGGTCCGTGCGGTGTTCGACTTTCGTCACTTGGCCGTGCTTGAGATACATCGCACGGATCGTCTCCAGCATTGCATCGCGTCGGTCGTAGAGGCGCTTGAGTTTGCGCGGCTTTGCCTTCGTCAGCGCATACGCCGTGATGATGGGTAAAGTGATCGTCGAGTCTGCGTAGCACACGACACAGCCGGGCAGATTATCCGGATCGATTTTCCCCCAGCTCACCGCCTCCGCAGGCGTTGCGCCGCTGAGTCCGCCGGTGTCTGGGCGGGCGTCGGTGCATTGCAGAAAGTAGTCGTGCCCGCGCTCCTCAATGCCCATCACCTCTTGGATTTGCGGCTCCGTTTGCAGCATAAAATTCTTCGGCGACCCACCACCCAGGATGAACACGCTGCTCAGCTCCCCGCTCGATTTCGCGGCGTACACGATGGCTGCGGTCTGATTCACATCGCGGTTCACGTCCATGAGCAACTTCGAGTCGCGTAGAGACATCGCTGCGACGTTCATCCCGATGCTGCTATCGCCGGGGCTGCTCGTGAAAATGGGCACGCCGTATTTGTAAGCCGCCGCCAGCACACTAGTCTCGCTCAGCCCGAGCTTCTTCTCCCGCGCCGCCACATATTTCCCCAGCAGATAGTGAAACTCATCCGTCCCCATCGTCCGCTGAAACTCCGGCCCCTGAATCACCTCGCGCACAAACGCATCCGTATCCAGCAGCACATCATAGTCAAAGAGCACATCGTAAATCCGAATCACCCCCTCCTTGCGCAGCACCACATCATCCAGGAACGGCGACCCCGCATACAGCTCCATGCCGAGGCCGTAGTGGAGGTCGTGGTAAAGATTCGCCCCCGTGCTGATAATCCAATCCACAAACCCCGCCTTCATCAGCGGCACGATGGCGGCTTTTCCCAGCCCCGCAGGCGTCAGCGCCCCCGTCAGCGACATCCCCACCGTCCCATTTCCCGCCACCATCTTCTGCGTGAAAAGGCGGCACGCCTCCGCGAGACGACCGCCATTGTAGGCTTTAAAAGAATCATCCACGAGCTGCGCCACGGTGAGCCCCTTGCGGATGGAATTTGGAAGAAGACGTGGAAATTTTTTGTTCAGCGACATGCCGCGCGGTGTAGGGAACACGACGAGAGAGTGCAAGTGAATGGTTCCCCAGCCACGGGATTGACACCGCTCCTTCAGCGGCCCCATCTTTCGCCCTCATTTTCCAAACTGGTATGGCTCAAAAAATCCTCGTCATTGACGAATCACAAGTGTCGGCGCGTCTCGTCGAAAACGTTCTTCAGCAGAACTTTCCCGGCTGCGATGTGCTCTCTGCTTCTCGCGGGGCGGATGGGTTTGAGAGGTTCGCGGTGGCGCATCCCGATGTGATCCTGCTCGCCGACTCGCTGCCGGATATGGACGCGGAGTCTGTGCTGGAGCGGTTTGCGGCGGACCCGGCTTCGGCGCATGTGCCGATTATCCTGATGCTCGATCCGGCAAAAGGGACAGACTACGAGGGGCGCTACCCGACGGTGTTCCGCGTGCTGACGAAGCCGCTGACGGCCGAGGCGCTGCTGGATGCGGTGCAGGATTTACTAGAGAGCAAGCCGTCTGCGCGCCGGATGTTGCCGGGGCGGAGCGGCGGTGCGGGGGTGGTGTTCAGCGGGCACACGGGCTTCTTTTCGCTGCGGCAATCGCTGCAAATGGCGCAGGGCGACAGGCTCACGGGCATCCTGCGCTTTTTCCTCGGGCGGCACCCCATCGAGCTGTTCATGTCGGGCGGGCGCTTCCTTTTCGCGACGACGAAGAACTCGCATCTCTACTGCGCGGGCTCGCCGGTGATCCTGAGCGCGACGAACTTGGGACTGATCTTCGAGGGGACGGTGAATCAAGCGGTGACGGGGTGCCCGATGTTTCTCTTCCTGAGTGCGCGCAATGGTTTCCCGCACGACGACGTGGTGCAAATCACGCGCGACCACGGCCAGCGGCTCTTCGCGCAGCTCTATACGGCGGGGCGAGTGAACTTCGAGTTCGAGGAAACGGACCGCGTGCCGGAGTACGTGCGCAATTTCCCGCCGAGCAATGAGGACGCGGATAATTACATCCTCGCGGCGCTGCGTCATGTGCGCTTCGACCAACTCCCGCCCGCCCAGCGGCCCGACCCGAACGGCTCGCCCGCCTATACACGGCGCGGCTACGAGATGATCCAAAAGATGAAGCTGAACGATGTGGAGGCGCGCTTCGCCACAGCCATCAATGGCTCCGAGGCACTGCAAGTGATCGCCCAGCGTATCGGCATCCCGTTGAACGATGCGCTGCTGATCGTCTTCCGTTTTCAGGCGCTGGAGATCATCGACTACTGGAGCAGCAGCGCACTGAGTCTGCCGAGCGGGAACGAGACGGTATAAGGCGCTGAATTAAGCGACTCCGCTTGCCAAGGACGGGGACGGTGCGTAGCGTCCGCCCCCATTTTATGAGCAACAAACGAGTATCACTTTACGACACCACACTCCGCGACGGCACGCAGGGGACGGGAATTTCGTTCTCGGTGCTCGATAAGATTCGGGTGGCGGAAAAGCTGGATGAGTTCGGGATTGATTACATCGAAGGCGGCTGGCCGGGGAGTAATCCGAAGGACGCGGAGTTTTTCACCGAGGCGGCAAAGCGGAAGTGGAAGCACGCGAAGCTGGCGGCTTTCGGCATGACGCGGCGGGGCAACTCGAAGGTGGAGGAGGATGCACAAGTGAAGGCGTTGCTCGATGCGCAGACGCCGGTGGTGTGCGTGGTGGGGAAGACGTGGCCGCTGCACGTCACGCATGTTTTCAAAGTCACGACGGAGGAAAACCTCGCGATGATCGGCGACACGGTGCGCTATTTGAAGAGCAAGGGGCGCGAGGTGCTTTACGACGCGGAACATTTTTTCGATGCGTATAAAGACGACCCGGCTTACGCGCTGGAGACCATCAAGGTAGCGACGGACGCGGGCGCAGACCTCGTGGTCTTGTGCGAGACGAATGGCGGGAACTTGCCGGGCTTTATCGCGGAGGTGACGGCCAAAGCCATCGCGCATCTGGGCCGCGCGGTGGGCATCCACACGCACAACGATTGCGGGCTCGGCGTGGCAAATGCGCTGGCGGCTATCGAAGTCGGGGCGTGCCAAATCCAAGGAACCATCAACGGCTACGGCGAGCGCGTGGGGAACTGCAACCTCATCACCGCCATCGCGAATTTGCAGCTCAAGCTCGGCATTCCCGTGTGCGACGACCTCACGAAGCTGCGGGAGCTGGGGCAATTTGTGGCGGAACTCGCCAACGTCGCGCCGGACATCCGCGCGCCATTCGTGGGGACTGCGGCTTTTACCCACAAGGGCGGGCTGCATGTGGATGCGGTTCAAAAACTGGCGAGCAGCTACGAGCACATCGACCCTGCGCTGGTGGGGAATGAGCGCGTCATCGCCGTCTCGGATATGAGCGGGCAGGCAAACATCCTGAACCGCGCCGAAGCACTCGGATACCCGCTGGGCAAGGGCTCGACGGAAGTCAAAGATGTGCTGAACGAAGTGAAGCGGCTGGAGTCGGAGGGCTACGAGTTCGAGGCAGCAGAGGCGTCGTTCGCGCTGCTGCTGCGGAAGGTGACAGGGAAATACACGCCGCTCTTTACCATGCTGGAATACCACTGCTCCTACCGCTGTGCTGGCGACGGACGGGGGAACAAATGTGAGGCGACGGTGAAGCTGCGCATCGGCGGTGCGGAGAGCTACCAAGTCGCAGAGGGCGATGGCCCCGTGAACGCGCTGGACGCCGCGCTGCGCAAAGCCCTCGCGCCTTTTCACCCGAGCATCGAGGGCATCCGGCTGGAAGATTACAAAGTGCGGATCATCAACGGCCAAGCGGGCACGGCGGCGAAGACGCGCGTCCACATCACCAGCAGCGACGGCGCGACCGCGTGGGGCACCGTCGGCGTGAGCGATAACATCATCCAAGCAAGCTGGCTGGCGCTTGTGGACAGCTTCGAGTTTCAACTCGGCAAATGACACCGAAGAAGAAACCACCCACCGTCGGCGAGCGCGCGGAATCGATCAACGAGCACCTCGGGCGTCGCGTGAAGAAACTGCGCGCCCTGCGCGGCTGGTCGCTCGACAATCTCGCGCAAGCCAGCGGCGTCTCCCGTTCGATGCTGAGCGAAATCGAGCGCGAGAAGGCGAACCCGACGCTTGCCGTGACGTATCGCATCGCCAGCGCATTCGGCATGGGCATCGCGGAACTCATCGAGACGAGCGAGCGGCAGGCGGCCATCCAAGTCGTCCGCGCGTCGGACCGTGGGCAGGTGTATCGCTCGGATAAGAACTGCCAGATTCGCACGCTCTCGCCGCTCAATTTGGAAAAGGATGTGGAGTTTTACGAAGTCACTGTGCGCGTCGGAGCCGAGTTGCGTAGCACGCCGCACTTCGAGGGCACGCGCGAGTTTATCACCGTGGAGAAAGGGAACATCCGGCTCGAAAGCTCGGACGATTCTGCCGAACTCGGACCCGCCGACTCGGCCACTTATCGCGCCGACGTGCCGCACTCGATCATCAACATCGGCGAGTGCGACGCAGTGCTTTTCCTCGTGGATATTTACCGGTGAAGACCGTCCTCGAAGTCATCACGGCGACGGCGGAATACTTCACCAAAGCCAAAGTCGAGAGCCCGCGCCTGAACATCGAGCACCTCCTTGCGCACGTCCTCGGGATGAAGCGCATGGGCCTCTACTTGCAGTTCGAGCGCACGCTCAACGAAGCCGAACTCGCCCCGCTGCGCACGCTCGTGAAGCGCCGTGCCGCTGGCGAGCCGCTCCAGTATTTGCTAGGGACGGCGGAGTTCTTCAAACACACGCTCAAGTGCGACGCCCGCGCGCTCATCCCGCGCCCGGAGACAGAGGAACTCGTCGAGCATCTGCTCACCGAGGGCAAAGCCGAAGACTGCGCGTGGAAGCGCGGACACATCGTGGATGTCGGCACCGGCACGGGCTGCATCGCCATCGCGCTGGCTGCTGCATTTCCCGAAGCCCGCGTGACTGCCGTGGATGAATCCGACGCCGCCCTCGCGCTCGCTGCGGAGAATGGCGCGAAGCTCGAAAGTCGCGTGTCCTTTATAAAGAGCGACCTGCTCGCAGCGGTTGACGGCCCCATTGATCTGCTCGTGGCAAATCTCCCGTACATCCCGAGCGATGAGATTCCCGGCCTCCAGCGCGAAGTCCTGCACGAGCCCCGCATGGCGCTCGACGGCGGCTTCGATGGCCTCGCGCTCGTGCGTCGCCTTTTGGATGAGGCAAAAATAAAGCTCTCGCCGGGGGCCCGCATCGCCTTGGAGCTTCACCTCGACCAACCGTCGAAACTCGCCGCCGAACTCACCGGCTACGCGGAAGTGAAAGTCGCGAGCGATTACAGCGGGCGCGAGCGGTTTCTGTTTTTGCGCGCTTAGAACTGCCAGCTCACCCCGCCTTGCACGCGGTAGTCGGGCACGGTCTGCACTCCGCTATTGTCGCGGCGGATGGGGAAGTCGATGCCGACGTTCACGCTCAGTTGTTCACCGGCAGTGACGGCGAGGCGCGGGCCTACGAAGACCGTCGTGATGCCCGTGTCGTCGAGCCGTGCGCCACGGAACTCATCCTCGCTCTTGGTCTCCCCGGAGAAGCGGACGCCGAGCGCGGCGTTCCAGCCTTCGCTTTGTAGAAGGACGAAGCCGCCGCCTGCGTGCCACGAGAGGTCATCGGCGAAGTCATAAGAATGCAGCCCATCGCCCCGCAGAGTGTATTGCAGGCCCGCCTCAAAAAAGGCGCGCTTCCATTGGCAGCTTACATCGGCCCCGAAAACGCCGTCGAGGCTGCCTGTGCCGAGCGCGAGGTCGTGGCCGTGGACGCCGCTAGGTTCTTCGTCCTCGTGGTGCTCCTCCTCCTCGAAGTGAGCAGGAGTCACGATGACCTTCTGGGTTTCGGTGCGGAAGACGGGGATGAATGTGCCATTTACTTCGACAAAAGTCCCCGTGTTCACCCTCCTTGTCACATTTTCGCTCACCTCCGGCACGAACACCTTCTCCTCCTCATGCCCGTGCTCATGCTCCCCCTCCTCCCGCAGTCGGCTGCTGTCGCCGGTGGGGAGTTTGATGCCCGCATTGACCCGCATCGTGAGACGGAAATCGCCGCGCTCCATGCGCAGCGCCGTCCACGAGCCGATCAGCGAGATGTCGCCGAAGCCCGACTCCGTGCCGTTTTCAAGGGTCCCATTTTCCACGCGCCGGAATGTGCGCGCGATGTATGGCACATTAAGCTGCACGCCAAAGGTAGGAGCGAAGTCGTAGCCCGCGTAAATCTGCGTGATGCTGCTGTGCATATATTGCCCGGCGGGGTTCGAGATTCCGCGCCCGGAATCTTGCAGCCGTCCGTAGTCGGTGAATTGCTCCGCAACACCCGCGTGCCAGCCCGCGCGCGGCTCCAGTCGGACAGACGGCAGCTCACACGCGCAAAGGTCGCAGGCGTGAGCGGCGGTGGTGAGGCAAAAGAGCGAGGCGGTAAGAAGAGGCAGTTTCATGTGGGCGAGTGGGTAGCTTTTCTAAGTCACCGGGGGCAACGAATTATTCTTCACCCGGCCAGTCGCTCGTAGCGAGCAGCCGTCGCGGGAGCTACGCCAGCGCTCGTCAAATCGATCACACGCTGCTCAGCAGTGAGCGTGGCGAGCGCGGGGGCGTAAGCAGCGTTGATATTCCCGATGAGCACCGTGTCCACTCCCGCCACGGCTTCTTCCGCGCTGGCGACCATGAGTTTCGCGATGTGCGGGATGTGCCCCTCTATGTAGCGGCGGTTCGCGCCGACGAGCCGCGCGGTGTTCACATACGGGTCGAAGAGCCGCAGCTCGCAGCCTTTGCCCAGCAGCGCCTCCACGACGGTGACGATGGGCGATTCCCGCAGGTCATCCGTCCCGCCTTTGAACGCGAAGCCGAGCACGGCGATCTTCCGTTTTCCATCGTTCGTGATGAGCCGTAGCGCGCTGCGAATCTGCGCGTCGTTGCTCGGCGTGATGTGCGAGAGCATGGGAATTTCGATGTCCCGCGAGCGCGCCAGCCACGTCAGCGCGCGCAAGTCTTTCGGCAAGCACGAGCCGCCGTATGCGAAGCCCGGCTTGAGGTAAGCGGGCGACAAGTTCAGCTTCGTGTCTTGGCAGAAAATGCGCATCACCTCGTGGCTATCCACGCCGATGGCCTTGCACAGCGCGCCCACTTCGTTGCCAAAAGTAATCTTCAGCGCGTGGAAGATATTGTCGCAGTACTTCACCGTCTCCGCGACTTCCAGCGCCGTGTGGATGAGCGGCGCGGAGATGCCATCGTAGAGCCGCGCGACCAGCTCTCCATCCGCACGATTTCGCGAGCCGATGACGGTCTTGGGCGGCGCGTAAAAATCCGCAACTGCCGTGCTCTCGCGCAGAAACTCAGGGTTCATCACCACGCCAAAATCTACATCGAACACCTTCCCCGAAGCCCGCTCCAATGCCGGGATCACCACATCCCGAATCGTCCCCGGAAGCACCGTGCTCCGCACCACCACGACGTGCCGCGCCGCCTTCCCGCGCAGCACCGCGCCGATGTCTTCGCACACGCGACGAATGTAGGTGAGGTCCAGCTCCCCGCTCGGCTGGCTGGGCGTCCCCACGCACAGCAGGGAAAGCTCCGTGGCCTCCACGGCCTCGCGTGCATCCGTCGTCGCCCGCACCGTCCCGGTAGCCACGCCCGCCGCGAGAAGCTCCTCGATTTCCGCCTCGATAATAGGCGAGCGCCCGGAGTTGATGAGGTCCACTTTGGCCCGCTCCGTATCCACGCCGACGACGCGATGCCCCGCCTTCGCGAAGCAACCCGCCACGACGGTGCCGACATACCCGAGCCCAAAGATGCTGATGTTCATGCTCGCAAGATTCCAGACGCGCGGGGGGAAAGGGAACGCTTTTCTGCGCTTGCGGCTCAGACCACCGCCCGCAAAAGTCGCGCGCCATGAGCAACATCGTCAGCATTCATCCTTACTTCAAAGTCCACGCAGGTCAGATGGACGCCGCCCGCGCCGTCCTCGCCACGTTCTGCGAGAAGACGAAGACGGAGTCGGCGTGCCTCTATTACGACTTTACGGTGAACGGCGATGTCGTCTTTTGCCGCGAAGCCTACGTGGGAGCGGGCGGCGCGCTGGCGCATCTCGCAAATGTAAGCGCGCCGCTCGCCGAGATGCTGCAACTTTCCGACCTCATCCGCCTAGAGCTGCACGGCTCCGCTGCTGAGCTGGCGCAGCTTAGAGAGCCCCTCGCCGCGCTGCCGGTGGAGTGGTTCACTTTTGAGTGCGGCATCGGGCGGTAAGTCACGGTATGCGGCCCCGCATCGAACCTCTCGAAGCCCGCATCGCTCCGGCGGCGGCGAGTATTGATCTGCGCTCGTTTCATGGCGTGGAGTTTCTCGGCGAGTCTGCGGAGGATGGCTTTGCGTCTTCGCTGAGCGGCGAGGGGGATGTGAACGGCGACGGTTTTGCAGATCTCATCATCGGGGCAAGTTCCGCGCTTTCTGGAGCCGGCACGAGCTACGTGCTTTTTGGCAAAGCGAACGGCTTCGGGGTGGGCTTGCAACTCTCCGCGCTGGATGGCGCGGATGGCTTCAAAATCGTGGGCGAAGCAGCGGGCGATTATTCCGGCGGCACAGTGAGCAGTGCGGGCGACGTGAATGGCGATGGCTTTGCCGACTTGCTCATCGGCGCATCGGGCGCAGATGCCAATAACAGCGGCTCTGGGGCGAGCTACGTCGTCTTTGGAAAGGCGAGCGGCTTTGGTGCGACGCTGAATCTTTCCACGCTCGATGGCAGCAACGGCTTCAAGATGCAGGGCCGGACGGGGTTTGATTTTTCGTTCGGTGCGATGCGGACTGCGGGCGATGTGAACGGCGACGGCTTCGCGGACCTCATCATCGGCGCACCCGAGGCAGACCCGAATGGCGACGCCTCCGGCGCGAGCTACGTGGTCTTTGGCAAACCGAACGGCTTCCCCGCGACGATGAATCTCTCCACGCTCGATGGCACCAGGGGCTTCATCATCCAAGGCGAGGCCGCTGGCGATCGCGCGGGGACTTCCGTGAACGCGGCAGGCGATGTGAATGGCGATGGCTTTGCGGACCTTTTGGTGGGGACGGCTTCGATCGCTTCCTTCACCAAAAAAATCGGGACGAGCTACCTCATCTTCGGCAAAGCG
Source organism: Chthoniobacteraceae bacterium (assembly GCA_947471505.1). Classification (GTDB taxonomy): domain Bacteria; phylum Verrucomicrobiota; class Verrucomicrobiia; order Chthoniobacterales; family Chthoniobacteraceae; genus SXWH01. Next base: position 91,053 of record CANIWM010000004.1, read on the forward strand.
AGCGGGTTCAGCGCGAGCTTCAATCTCTCCACGCTCGATGGCAGCAACGGCTTCAAACTGACGAGCGGCCTGTATGAGTTCTCCAGCCACGCCGTGAGCAGCGCGGGCGATGTGAACGACGATGGATTCGACGACATCCTCATCGGCGCACGCAAAGAACTCCCGCGCGGCGAGGCGTATGTGGTCTTCGGGAAAGCGGGCGGCTTTGCGCCGAGCATCGCACTCAAGTCGCTCAATGGCAGCGATGGCTTTATCATCCTCGGCGATAGGAAAGGCGCTCGCGCTGGCGACGCCGTGAGCGCGGCGGGCGATGTAAATGGCGACGGCATCGCCGACATCCTCATCGGCGATCACAAGGCCGGGGACCGAGGGAAGTTCTCCGGCGCAGGCTACGTCATTTTCGGCAAGACGAGCGGCTTCAAGGCGAAGGTGAAACTCTCAACTCTCAACGGGACCAATGGATTCAGGATCAAGAGCAAAGCCGCTGGAGACTTCCTCGGGACGGCGGTGAGCGGAGCTGGCGATGTAGATGGCGACGGCTTCGACGACATCCTCGTGGGAACAGCCAAAGGGGCGGCTTACCTCGTCTTCAGTTTCGACAAAGACTCGATTCAGTTGGCCGCGAACGGCAAGAGCGTAACTTACACCGACCTTGATGGCGACCGCGTGACCATCGCCACGAGCAAGGGAACGCTCGGTCTTTCGCAGTTGGTGTTCGCCGCTGAGGATAGCAGTAGCTATGGCTCCCAACTCAACTCGCTCTCCTTTGCTGCGCAGCAATTTACCGGCGCAAACATCACCATCACCGCCAAGCCCGGCCCGCGCGGCGGCGATGGGCGCGTGAATATCGGCACGCTCGATGCCACAGGCGTGAACCTCGGGACGGTGAATATCGACGGCGACATCGGACACCTCAATGCAGCCACGGAGTCTGGCCCTTTTGCCCTACCCGCGCTCCGCTCGCTCACCGTGCGGAGCATCGGGATGTTTGACGCAAACGCCGCTGTATTCTTGCAAGGCGCACTGCCGAAGCTCGCCATTCGCGAAGACCTGCGAGCCGCATTCACCCTTGCCGGGAGCGACGCGGTGCTCGGCGCGGTGACTATCGGCGGCTCCATCGTGGGCGGTGGGATTTACGCGAAGGCCGCCATCGAGGCACTCACCGTCGGCGGTGATATTCGCTCGGCGGGCGCACCTTTGCTCATCGCGACGGATGGCGTGCTCGGCGTGCTGAAAGTCGGCGGCAGCGTGCTCGGCACGAGCGCCGCGCCCGTGCAGATTCGCGCGCTCAGCGAGTTCATCATCGGGAGCGACGGGGAGTTTATCTCCATCGGGAAAATCGCAGTCGCGGGCAACGTCGAGTTTGCACAGATCGCAGCGGGCGTGGGCTCGCTGTTCTATCACGCCTACGGAACTATCGGCAGCATCACCGTCGGCGGCGACTGGACCGCCAGCACCGCAATCGCCGGAGTCGGCGCTGGAGTGGATGGCAAGCTCGGGACGAATGACGACGCGAGATTCCCCGGCGCAAACTCTACGCTGCTCTCCCGCATCGGCAGCATCCTCATCAAAGGCCGCGCCTACGGCACTGCGGCGGACAGCGGCGATATGTTCGGCATCGTCGCCGAGCGCATCGGCAAAGCGAAAATCGGCACGCAGACGTTCGCCTTCACGCCGGAAGCGAATGAAGCATTCTTTGCGGCGACGACCGGCCCCGGCGCGGGCACGGAGAGTCCCGCGTTTGATTTCATCATCCGCGAACTCATCTCCACGACGCCGATGTGAGCGTGGCGCTGAATGTTCTTTTTCCCCACGCCGCCGCGCAGCTACGGTGTGCGCCGCTTGAGAATCCTTTTCCACAATTGCCGAATCCTCCACCCGCTGAACGGCGGCGACCGCATCCGCACTTTCAATATGCTGAAGGAGCTGCGAAAGCGGCACCACATCACGTATCTGTGCCTGCGCACGCCTGCGGATAGCGATGAGTCCGTGGCGCTCGCGAGCGAGTATTGCCATGACCTGATCCCCGTCGCGCACGCGGTGAAGAACAAGCGTGGGTTGCGATTTTATGCGGAGGTCTTGGGCAATACGTTGTTTGGAAAGTATCCGTTTCTCGCTTCGAAGTATGTCTCCGCCGAGAGCATCGCGCATCTCTCGCGACTCGTCGCGGGCGGACAGTTCGACTTGTTAATATGCGACTACCTCGCGCCGATGGGGAACTTGCTGGATCTGCCCGAGCGGCCGCGCGTGCCGATGATGCTCTTTCAGCACAACGTGGAGTCGGTCATCTTTAAGCGCCACGCGGAGACCGCTACGAATCCGCTGAAGCGCGCGCTTTATCGCAAGCAATGGCGGGCGGTCGAGCGCATGGAGCAGCAGGCGGCGGCGTTCGTGGATGCGCAAGTTTCCGTCTCCGATTCCGACACCGCGCTCTTCCGGGAAATGGGGATGCGCAATGTGCTCGGCGCGGTGCCGACGGGGGTGGACTGCGAGTTCTTCCAGCCGCCCGCGCAGCCGCCGAAGCGCCCGGTGATGGCGTTTCTCGGCTCGATGGATTGGGATGCGAACCAAGACGCCGTGCGCTGGTTCACCACCGAAGTGCTGCCGCGCATCCGGGCGCGTGTGCCGCAGGCGGAGTTCCTCGGCATCGGGCGCAACCCGCCTGCATCCTTGCTCGCGCTGGCGGCGAGCGACCCGCTCGTGCGCCTCACCGGCACCGTCCCCGACGTGCGCCCGCACATGGCGGAGGCGGCGGCGATGGTCCTGCCGCTGCGAGTCGGCGGCGGCACGCGCATCAAAGTGTATGAGGCGATGGCGATGGGGACACCGGTAATTTCTACAACCATCGGCGCGGAGGGGCTCGACTACACCCACGGCAGGAACATCCTCATCGCGGACACCGCCGAAGCATTCGCAAATGAAGCCATCGCACTGCTCTCGGACGCGGCGCGTGCCGCCGACATCGCTGCGGAAGCGCGGCGGCATGTGGCGGCGAACTACTCGTGGGGCAGCGTCGCGAGTATCTTCTCCCGCTACTGCGAGCAGACGGTGGAGCGGGCGAAGCCGAGGATATGAGCACCGCCGCCGCTCGGCTCTGCGTGGAATGTGGGATGTGCTGCAACGGCGTGATGTTCTCCGTCGTGAAACTCCAGCCCGGCGAGTCCGCAAAGTCGCTGGGAGCGCTCGGACTAAAAGTGAAGCGCGGAGCATTCGCGCAGCCATGCTCGGCGCTAGAAGGGCTCCGGTGCTCGATTTACGCGGCGCGGCCCACGCGGTGTCGGCTGTTCGAGTGCCAGCAGTTGAAGCGCGTAGCCGAGGGCACAATCACCGAAGCGACCGCGCTAGAAGCCATCCGCGAAGCACAGCGCCGAGTCGCGGAGCTTGAGGCCCTCTTAGAAAAAGCGGGCGGCAGCAACCCAAGGAAATCGCTCTTCCACCGCTGCATCACCGTGCTCGCCGAGATGCCAACCTCCGAACTGCGCGCGGAACTCGCACTCGCGATGGAATCGCTGGAGGCGATGCTGGATGCGGACTTCAGAACGCCTCAGCTCGCGTAGAACTTTTTTCCGGCCCATGCGCTCAACGGGACCAGCGCCAGCAGGGCGAAGGCGCTGAGGAGGCTGGGGATGGTTTTTAGGCCGCTGTAGGCGTTGCCGGGCATGACGCAGAGGGCGGCTTGCATGACGAGGAGGAGTCGGATGTAGCCGCCGATGGCGGGTGGGATGGGGCGCGGCGGGGTTTTGAGGAGGTCGCCGGTTTGCATGACGCAGAGGACGAGGGCGACGAGCCAGAGCGTCGGCGAGGGGTCCATGAGGATGCGTCCGGTGAACTGTTTCAGGATGATGTATCCGGCGAATGCGGCGGCGAGGGGGAGCATTTTGGCGAGCTTGGGGACGATGGGTTTTGTCTCGTGGCGGGCGAGGTTGGTGACGGCGGCGATGTAGAGCGTGGTGCCGATGGCGGCGGCGGTGGCGCTGAAAAGTCCCCAGCCGGTGCGCTGCGCTTCGAGGACGAAATAGGGCGTCAACATTCCGAAGGAAAAGGGGAGCGCGTCGGCCCAGGCGATGGTGGTGGAGTCGAGGCCCGCGCCCGCGATTGCGCCGAGGATGAGGCTGAGTCCGCGACAGAGCCCCATGTTGATCGCGCCGATGATGGGGATGCGCTTGGTGGTGGCGTTGTAGAGCCAGACGGTGATGAGCAGCGCGACGCCCATGACGGCGCTGCGGGGGCCGAGCCCGGCGTGAAGCGTGCCGATGCCCGCGACGCACAGGGCGAGGATGGCGGTGACGGCGGCGCTGCGCGAAATGGCTCCGCTGGGAAGTGGGCGGTTGGGGCGGTCGGCGAGGTCTTCTTTGGTGTCGATGACATCGTTCATCGCCAGACCGGCGGCATAGATGCAAAGGCTGGCGACGATGGCGGGGACGACGCGGTGGTCGAGCACGCCGCCCGTGGCGATGAGGAACCCAGCGAGCGGATCGCCGGGGACGGTGAAGAGATTCGGGGCTCGGAAGAGCTGGAGCCAGGCGCGGAGTTTCATGTTTCGGTTAGCATCCGGCGGAGGTGGGCGATGCAGATGCGGCTGGCGGGTTCGGCGTGGGCGGAGAAGGCGTGTCCGGCGGGGAGGTGCTGTGCGTCGTGGTCGAGCGGGACGACGCGCCAGTGGGTCTCTAGGGTGATCCAGCCGTGATAGCCGTTCGCTTTAAGCGTGCGAAAGTGCGCGGGGAAATCGAGCTGGCCGGTGCCGACTTCGAGACACGTCGGCGCGGCTTTGGTGCCAGCGCGGCGGGCGTCTTTGATGTGGACGTGGCCGACGAGCCCGGCGACGGCATCGAACGCGGGGCCGACGGGGTCTTCGTCGCCGTCGAGGTAGAGGCAGTTGCACGGGTCCCAGACGAGTGTGGCGGCGTCGTTCGGCGGGAGGTGTCGCCAAAACTCGGCGGTCTCGGCGGCGTCGCCCATGATGCAGTTCGCTTCGTTTTCGATGCCGATGCGGATGCCGGTTCCTTTTACGAAATCGAACAGTTTCCCAAAGTGCGACGCGGCCCGCGCGAGGTCGTCGCGGGTTGCGGGATCCGAGCGGCGGAGGAATGTGAAGACGCGCACAAGATCGGTGCCGAGGATGTGCGCGGCTTCTACGGAACGCTGGAACAGCTCGACGTGCGCGGCGATCTCGCTGGGGGAATCGAGGTCGCACTTAAAGACCGGCGACGCTGCGCCCGCGATGGCGAGCCCGGCGTCCTTGGCGCGGGTGGCGATGGTGCGGAGGTCGTCCGGCGAGAGGTCGCGGAAGGCTTTGCCGAAAAGGCTGCGCACTTCGATGCCGTCGAGCTTTTCCTCGGTGGCAAAGCGGAGGACGGCGTCGAGGTCTTGCGAGACCTCGTCGGTGAGGATGGCGAGGCGATACCAACTCATCGGCTAGCTCCTGCGGATGTCCCAAAGCTGGCGCGCTTGGGTGATGATTTTCTTGAGCACGTCGGGGGTGACGGCTTGCTTCGGGTCGTCGCCGATTCCTTTGCTCGGCGCGACGTTGGCCTCGATGCACAGGCCGTCGGCTCCGTAGGCGATGGCGGCGAGCGCGGCAGCGGGGACGTAGGCGGCTTTGCCCACGGAGTGCGATGGGTCCACGACGACCGGGGCCCAGGTGCGCTCTTTCAAAAGCGGGACGATGCTTTCGTCGGGATGGTTGCGGTATCCGTCGAGCGTCGGAGAGGTGCCGCGCGGGCAGAGGATGACGTTGGGATTGCCAAGCTGGACGATGTATTCCGCCGCGGCGATGAACTCCTGCGTGGAGCCCATGTGGATGCTGCGCTTCAGCAAAACAGCTACGTCGCGCCCGACGATGGCTTGGCCGATTTGGCGGAGGAGCGAGTAGTTTAGTGCATTGCGTGCGCCGACTTGGAGGCAATGAACCCCCGCATCGAGCGCGAGGCGGAGGTGCTCTTCGTCCATCACTTCGGTATCGACTGGAAGGCCCGTAGCGCGACCCGCTTCCATGAGGATGTCGAGCGCCTTGGCGTCGCCTTGGTAGCTGTAGGGATTCGTGCGCGGCTTCCACACGCCGCCGCGCAGGGCGTTCGCGCCCGCCTCCTTTATGGCGTGCGCCGTCTCGATGGTGAGCGTGGGGTTTTTCGGGTCAATCGTGCACGGCCCCGCCACTACGAAGAGCGATTGCCCGAGCGTGACACCGCCGATTTTTACCCGGTGTGAAGCGAGGCTAGAGCGAATGTCCATGAGCTTGTGCGGGCTCTGGATGCGGTCCACCCGGTTCACGAAGGGGAGCCCTTCGAGCTTGGTGATCATGTCGTCATTCCGCTCATCGCCGATGATGGCGTAGATGGACTGCACCTCGCCGTAGATCACCTGAATCTTGCATCCAAACGAGCCGACGATGTCTGTGACTTCCTTGAGTTGCTCGTCTGAGAGTTTGCTGACGTTTGGTATGATCATATTCGGAAAAGGGCGCGGAACGTAGCGTCCACACGCCGGGCTGCAATGCCGGAGATTAAAGAGAACGCTCCGAGCAAGAGCTTGCTCCCTGTGGATTTCCATGCGAAACGGCGTGGCATGAAACTATTTCTGTTTTCGATCATGATGTCCCTCGTCACCGGAGTCTCGGCGTGGGCGGAGGCCAGCCCGATAAGAATGGATGTGCAGCAGCGGCAGAAGACGGACTCAAAGGGGAAATCACACGAGTCGAAGACGCAGATGCGATCGCTGGAGATTTCGCTTCAGAATCTGTCGCGGTTAAATTGCGACAATCTCGTGGTGAAGTATTGGTTTTTTGCAAAAGGGATTAAGGACGGAGACACGGATATTTTCAAACATGGCGAGCGCAAGACTTCGGTGGCTGCGGGGAAAAAGGAAGTCGTGGAGAGTGAGTCGGTAAGCTCCTCCTACACCGAAGATCATGTGGAGGTAGAGAAGGGGAAGAGCAAGGGAGGCAAGAACGCGACGCCCAAGGTGAAGAAGGTCGAGGGTTCAGGGGACCGTATTGTCGGTTATGGCGTGCGGGTGATGGATGGGGAAAAGGTGCTGGCCGAGGTTTTCAGCCCACAGGGCCTGAAGGAAAAGGTGAAGTAATCGCCGCGCTATTTCTTCACCGGCGCAGTGGATTCGCGCTTGATGAGTGTGACCGGGCGAATCGTGCGCTGGGGTGTGGCGGGAATCCCTTCGCGGACTTGACGATCGGCCTCAGCAGCAGCGGTGGTTGCCAGATCGACCACGGATGAAACCACCGTGGTAATCCCGATGGGGCTCGCTAGAGGCTCAGCGTGGTCGGATAGCGAGATGATACTGAGATTCCCTGGAACGGAAATGCCCCGTAGGAGTGCGCCCGCAGCGATCCCGCATGCAGCCGCTTCGCTGAGGCACAGCAACGCGGACGGCTGACGGGAACCGAGAGATTGGACGGCAGAGCAGCCGGCCTCAAAAGTCAGGTCGCCCTGAAAGATGTCCTGCGGAGAAATGAGGATGCCATTCTCTTGAGCAGCGATACCGATCGCGCGATTGAGCTCCGCGATTCGGGGATCGAGGCTACCAAAAGGACCGCTGACGATGCCGATATTCTTGTGCCCGAGCTCGGCGAGATGGCTGAGTGCGAGTTTGGCAGCGGCGGTGTAGTCGGGGAGGACGCTGGAGGTACCGGGGGCATGGGACTCGTGCCCGACGACGACGACGGGGTAGCCGCGACGCAGGGTGATGCGGCAGAGCGATGCGTTTGTCGTCCCGACGCAGATGAATTTCGACGCCGTGCCGTTGCGAATGGCAGTGGGGAGGCTGGGGTCTTCCGGCCCGTATTCTTGCCCTTCGGCGAAAAGTGCGACGACAATCCCGTGATGGTCGTTGGAACTGAGGAGCGCGCTGGCGACGCGCGCCGCGAAAGGATTGGAGAGGCCGCCGGGGAGTTTGTCGGAGACGAGGAGGCAGGTGTCCCCGGTTTCTGGATACATACGGACTTCCGCCCGGAGGTCGTTCGGCACATAGCCGAGGTCACGGCAAACCTTGAAGACCCGATCGCGAGTTTTGTCGCTCACCCGAATTCCGTAGTCGCGATCATTGAGCAGGGAAGAGATGGCGCCTTGTGAGACGCCTGCCAATTTCGCAATTGTGGCCATAGTAATCGGTTTGGTCGGGCCGCCAGTTAGTTTGGCAGCTCGATTTACTCCCGGCATTCCACTTGATCCGAAGGATTCTCCTTCCGAGGGCTGGTTCATAGTCCATAGGCGTGAAGGATTTACGCACAACTCTCAAGCAAAAAGCCTCATCAGCCGCGAGAAATGCGGCGGATTGGAGGGATTGGGCACCTTATTCCTGAACTTCGGCCTTTGGTTCGGGCAGGAAGTAGCCCAACACGAGCGCCAGAACGGCGATGCTCACGGCGACGTAGCCAGCGGCTTGGGCGATGTGCATCGGCTTGGCGTCGCCGCCTGCGATCATCGGGGCGATGACGTTGGCCGTCAGCAAAGCCGCGCTGGTGCCGATCATCCGCCCGCCGACATTCGTGGCGAAACTGCCGCCGGTGCCGCGTAGGTGGAGCGGAAAGACCTTGGGCAGATATTCGCCGAAGTAGCTAAATTGCGCGACGGTAAGAAGGCCACATGCCGCGTAGCCCCACAAGAAAGCATCGCCGCCTTTTGCAAATAGGACGAAGTACGTGACGGGCAAAATCACCACGGCGGGGAACTGGAAAACCCGCAAGAGCGCCCGCCGCGAGATGCCCACGATGATCAGAACGGCCAACGCGATTCGCCCGGTGAGGCCACCCATTTCTTGGAAGAATTGCACGCGGTTGCTCATCGCTTGCACGTCTTTATTGATCGGCTGCTGCTGCACAAAGTTCGCTTTGATTTCCGCGATAAGTTTCCCGCGCTCGGCAGGGTCGGTCGTGGCGTTCAGTTTCGTGTTCAGCGCCTCGCCCGCTTTGCGTAAAGGGGCGAGCTGCTTTGCCTGTGCAGAAAGCTCAGGTAGGCCGGGCGTGACTCGCGCGACAGTGACTTGCAGCGCGCCAAACGCGATGCCGTAAGCGCACGCCGATAGCGCCGCCGTGAGCAGCGTCACGCGCCGAAGCTCGGGCGAGAAGAGAGCGCCAAAGCTCGGGCGCTTCAGCGTGCCCGCGGCGCGGCGCTCTTGCCACACGCGCGACTCCGGCACGAATGGAAGCAGCAGCGCGATGGGAATCGCGGGGAGCATCCCCGTGAGCAGTAGAAAGCGCCACGTCCCCGGCGTTGCCGCACCAAGCCCGGCAGGCAATCCGAGCGTGGGGAGCGTCGCGGCATTTGCCAAAATCCACGCGCTCATTGTGGTGACGAGCACGCCACCGAGCGATGCAAACGCCTGCGTGATCCCGAGCCATTTCTCCTTTTGCTTTTTGTCTTCAAACAACTCCGCGATCCAAGTGATTGCCGCCACGAACTCTACGCATACGCCGATGAAGGTGGTGCAGCGGAAAAAGATGAACGTCTCCAGCGAAGTGCTGTATGCCGCCGCGACGGGCGAAAACGAGTAGATGAAGATCGCACCGGCCATGACGAACTTGCGCCCCAGCTTGTCCGTGAGCCAGCCGCCGAGCAGTCCAAAGACACCCCCGCACAACGCGGTGATCCACAGCAACCTGCCCACCCACGCAGTGACGAGCGGGTTGTTCTGCGGCACTTTGAGAAGCTCGGCGATGGCGGCTGGGGCGACGAGCGGCGTCATCAGCAGCTCGTACGTATCGAAGAGAAAGCCGATGGCGGCAACGATGATGATGAGCACATGCGTGCGGCTCAGGCTGGTAGGCGAGTTGGTATTCATAGACGGCAGTGAGCGCCGGTTATTACGTAAGCGTAGTATTTCGGGAAGCGTTTTTTGCGGCTACATGAGCCGCGCTGGGATGGAAAACTCCAGCCGCCCGTATCCGCCTTTTAGCTCCGGCAGATCGATGGAAAGGAGCGTCGCTTTTCGCACATGGATACAGCCGTAGTGTGTCGAACCGAGGAGAAATCCCGCGAAGCCACTCAGATCAGGCTCGTGCCCCACGAGCATCACGGAAGGCGCGGATTTATACTCATCGAGTCGCTCTAAGATGCCCGCTGGTGTGGCCCCACAGATCAGCCATCGGACGGTGATCAGCTCGGACTTTAGGTGCCCGGCGACCTCGTTGGCTGTCTGATGTGCGCGGCGGAGCGGGCTAGTGAGGATGAACCGCGGTCGTATCTCGTGCGCGTCGCAGTAACGTGCGACGCGGCTCGCCTGCATCATGCCTTTTTCGGAAAGGAATCGCTGGTCGTCGCTCGGGGCGACTGTGTCAGCATCGGCATGGCGGAGCAGGTAGAGTTGCATGGCAGCTACATCATCACCATGCCGCCATCCACCGAGAGTGTCTGCCCGGTGATGTATTTTGCCTCACCGCTGGCGAGAAATGCGACGGCTGCCGCGATGTCCTCGCCGTCTCCAAATCGGCCGACCGGAATCTCTTTTATGACTTCCTCTTTGATCTTCTCCGGCAGCACATCCGTCATATCCGTCGCGATGAATCCCGGCGCGACGGAGTTCGCGGTAATGCCTCGGGAGGCGAGCTCGCGGGCGATGACTTTGGTAAAAGCGATGAGCCCCGCTTTGCTGGCGGCGTAGTTGGCCTGCCCGGCATTCCCCATGAGGCCGGAGACGCTGGCGATATTGATGATGCGGCCACTGCGCTGCTTCATCATCGCACGGACGACGCCTTGGTAGAAATTGAACGCGCCCTTGAGATTCGTCGCGATGACCGTGTCCCAATCTTCCGGCGACATCCGCATGGAGAGTCCGTCTTTCGTCACGCCCGCATTGTTCACCAGCACATCCACGCGGGTGAAGTCTTCGAGGATTTGCCCGCACAGCTTTTGCACCGCAGCGTGGTCTGCCACGTCCACTGCGTAAGGCTTCGCGAGGCCGAGGTGCTTGGCGTTGATCTCCTCCGCGACGGCGATGCTGTTCTTTTCCGTCCGCGATACGATGGCGATGCGTGCGCCTTCATTGGCGAGGCGGAGGGCGATGGCCCGCCCGATTCCTCGGCCTGCGCCGGTGACGATGGCTACTTGGTTTGCAAATCTCATGGGGGACCTTTCTTCCCCGAACCGTGCGTCTTGTCGAGCCTTCCCACCGCAAATTAGCCCGTCGCGCAAAAATATGGCGCTTGCCTGAATTGATGGCTGACTCCGCCTCGGCAGATCGTTCATATCGCGCAATGCCACTTTTTCACCATTCGCAGCCGACATGTGCGGAATAGCAGGGTTTGCGGGGCTCGGGGACCGCGAGACACTTCAGCGGATGACCGCGCGCATCGCCCATCGCGGGCCGGATGATGCGGGGCATTGGCACGAAGAAGGTGCGGGGGTCTTCCTCGGCTTCCGGCGGCTGAGCATCGTGGACCTGAGCACTGGCGCGCAGCCGATGTGGACGCGCGGTTGCGCGAAGTGCGGCCAACTCGGCATCGTCTTCAACGGCGAAATCTACAACCACGCCGAACTCCGCGCGGAGCTGACGGCGCTCGGACACAGCTTCCACACCGACCACAGCGACACGGAGACGCTCCTCCACGCCTACACGGAATGGGGCGACTCTTTCACCGAAAAGCTGAACGGCATGTGGGCCTTCGTCATCTACGATCCCGTGCGGCGCAGGCTCTTCGGCTCTCGCGACCGCTTTGGGAAAAAGCCGCTCTATTACTTCCACGAAGGCGCGACCTTCGGCTTTGCCAGCGAACTTCCCGCGCTGCTGGAGCACACAAACTGCCCGCGCTCCGTCTCCCATGTCGCGCTGCAAAAATACTTCGCGTGGTGCTACATCCCGGCTCCGCGCAGCATCGTCGAGCGTGTGTGGAAGCTCCCCGGCGGCCACGCATTCTCCTACGACCTCGCCGCGAACTCCCTCAAAACGTGGCAGTGGTGGAGCTTCCAAATCGAGCCCGACCTCGCGCTGGGGACGGAAGACGCAGTCGCCGAGCAACTCGCGCACACGCTCGAAGCCGCGACCAAACGCCGCCTCATGTCCGACGTGCCGCTCGGCGTATTTCTCAGCGGCGGCATAGACTCCAGCGCCATCGCAGCCCTCGCGGCGCGGCATGTCCCGCAGGGGAAATTGAACACGTTCAGCATCGGGTTCACCGACCCGTCGTTCGACGAATCCAGCCACGCCAAGCTCGTCGCCGACACCCTCGGCTGCATCCACCGCCACGAGACGCTCGACCTCGATAAAAGCCGCGCGCTTCTCCCCTCGCTCATCTCCCGGCTCGATGAACCACTCGGCGACAGCTCGCTGTTGCCCACGTATCTCCTCAGCAAATTCACCCGCGAACACGTCACCGTCGCGCTCGGCGGCGACGGCGGCGACGAGCTGTTTGCCGGCTACGATCCCTTCAAAGCACTGCGCGCCGCCGAGCAGTGGCAACGCTGGGTCCCGCGCCCCGTCCACCAAGCACTGCGGCTCCTTGCCGCCCGCCTCCCCGTCTCGCATGCAAACGTCAGCTTCGACTTCAAAGTGAAGCGCTTCCTGCGCGGCACGAGCTACCAGCCCGCGCTCTGGAACCCCGTCTGGATGTCCGCGCTAGAGCCTTCCGAAATCGCCGAACTCACCGGCGAACCCTGCGACCCCGAGGACGTGTTCAGCGAAGCCATCGAAGCCTGGGACCGCTGCAAACAGCCGAGCCTCGTGGACAGATCGCTGCAATGGTGGACGGACATTTACCTCCGCGACGACATCCTCGCAAAAGTGGACCGCGCTTCCATGCTCTGCTCTCTCGAAGCCCGCTCCCCTTTCCTCGACATCGAAGTCGTGGACTTGGCCCGCCGCATTCCGTGGCAGATGAAACTGCGCGGCGGCACGACGAAATGGATCCTCAAGCAAGCCCTGCGAGGCATCATCCCAGACACCATCATTGACCGTCCAAAAAAAGGATTCGGAATGCCAATCGGAACCTGGCTCCGGGAAGGAAAGTTCGACTTCGCTCCCACGCCATTCGTCACCAAGAAGCTCGCAGCTCACCGCGCGGGCAAAGCCGACGACCGCCTCTTTTTATGGTGCCAGTGGGTCTTCGAGAACTGGATGAAACACGCGCTTAGAGGCTCTTAAACTGATGCCCGAACGGCTCGAAGACATTCGTGGCCGATAGCGTAGCGAGGTTCACGCCAGCACCGCCGTCGGCGAACCACTTCACGGCAAAACGCGTCATGTCATTGGCCGATACGCTGCTGACTTCCAGCGTGTCCGCGCCGTCGCCGAGGAAGATGCTCGCCGTGCCGCCGAACGTCGTGACGCCGACGCTGCCCGCTCTTTCGATCTTCACAGAGTCCGCGCCCACGCCGGTCGAGATGGTGGTTTTTCCGAGGAAGTGAACGCCGTCGATGTTCACCACGTCCGCACCATTGCCGAGACTGATGGCGCTGGTGCCGGAGATGGCGAGCTGGCTGAGCGTGATGTTCGCAGCGGAGTTCCCCGTGCCGATGCCGGAAATGGCGAGCCCTTTGCCGATGGAAAGCCCGCCGGTGATGAGCGCCGACTGGCCAATACCGATGCCGAGATTGACCGAGAACTTTCCGACGACGATCCCGCCGCCGCTCCACTCGAATGTGTCTGTGCCGTTCAGCCCGGCGACCGTCACACCGAGGCCCACGTAGATGCCGGAGCTCGCGCTAATGTCCACCGAGTTCACCCCCGCGCCGAGCGTAGCGGAGAGTCCGCCGAGGAGGGAAATCGTGCTGGCTTGAATCGTCAGATCATCCACAAGGCCGCCGCCGGTGTATTTGATCCCGCCGAGCATGGAGAGGCTGCCGCCGGCCGCGAGGGTGACGGTGTTGGAGGCGCTGCCGAGCTTGAAGGTGGCGTTCCCTTTGATGAATGCGCTGCCGTTTGCGCCGAGAGTGAGCGTCGTCGTGCTGGCACCGAGCGCGGTGATCGTGAGCGCGTCGCCGATGGTGAGTGAGCTGGATGGGGTGATAGATACCGCGAGCTGCCCGCCGCCGGGAGTGATGAACAATGCGCCGCCGATGACGATCCGGGCGCTGTCTATGGGTGTGGCGTTGATCGTTTCTTTGCCCGTGCCGCCGGTGAACACGAGACTTTTGCCCACGGAGAGCGCCGTGGCGGAGAGCGTGTATGTGTTGTCCCCATCCCCGCCGGAAAGGGATGCAGTGCCGCCGACGAGGACGCTCTCGCCTTCCAGCACGAGGGTGTCTGCGCCTGCTCCGCCGAGCAGCGTGAGGTTCCCGCCGACGGTCGAGGCACTCACGCGAATCGTGTCCGCGCCGTCGCCGCTGTCGAACGTCACATGGCGCAGCGCGGTGCTGCCGGTAAGCGCGATGGTGTCGTCCCCGCCGCCGAGAGCGACTTTGATGTCGCTGGTGATCGCCTCCAAGGTGAGCGCCGTGCCTGCGTCGAGCGCGGCGGCGGATCCGAGCTTCAACTGCGTGCCCGCATCGGGCGTGATGGTGAATGAGCCCGGCGCGGGATTGGTGATCGTGATCGTCTGCGCATCCGTGTCGCCGATGGGCGCACTGATGCTGAGCACCCCGGCCTTTACAGAAATGGAAACGATGCCCGCCGGAGCGATGCGTGATTCAAGAAGTTCGATCATGCCGCAGGTGATCGTCTGCGCAGGCGGATTCGTCAACTCGCGGCTACCTCAATGGTGAGCGAAGCCGTGGACTGCTGTGACTTGTCACAGCCGTAGCCCCCGCGACTTGTCGCGGCAAGGAGTCGAGGCAACCGCCAAGGGCTCTGCGCTCCTCAACGGAGAGCAGGCTCGCGCCCTTGGGAAGCGTTGCCGAGTCCATTCATCCGCAGGGGCACTTCGCCGCCGGGGAATTTCACTTTCATTTCCAGCGTGCCGCCGAGGGCTTTTATGATTGCGGAAAGCGTGTCGAGGTGGAGGTCTTGGCGGCGTTCTACTTTCGACACTGCTGCTTGCTGGATGCCCAGCCGCACTGCGAGTTCGGCCTGCGAAAGTCCCTGTACTTCGCGCAAATCTCGCAGCCCGACAGAGCCCACTTCGCCATCATCTACGAGCTGCTCGACACGCCGTAGCAGCATCGCGGTATCCGCATATCGCTCAGACGGAAGTTCGCCGAAAACCGCATCGTTGTTCGCTGGGTGAAGGCCAAAGCCCAAGTTCGGCTGCCAATGGACGGTAAAGCTCCCGCTCCGATGCCCGACATCCATCCACCAATCGCCCGTCGTATCGCCACCTTTCTCGCAAGTGATGTTGAGCCCCGAGTGCATCGTCTCCAATCCTTCCAAGAATTGCCGCACCGCTGTGGGTTGCTCTTTTTGAAATAATTCCATGCGGGGAATAATGCCGCACTGTGCGAATTTC
The DNA here is from genome assembly GCA_947471505.1 of Chthoniobacteraceae bacterium. GTDB lineage: Bacteria > Verrucomicrobiota > Verrucomicrobiia > Chthoniobacterales > Chthoniobacteraceae > SXWH01. The sequence continues at coordinate 106,378 of CANIWM010000004.1, forward strand.
GCAAGTGCTATTCTAACTCAGCAACCGTCCGACCATCGGCACCCGGCTTATCGAGTTCAGTTCGTTCGCCGATGATTGCCATCACCCCGTCCTTGAGTCCACGCTCGAAGACCCGAATCGCAATCGCTCCATTGTCCGCGATGATTGTGTAGTGGGACGTGTGGCGGTAGCGGCGCAACCCCGGCTTCCCGTCCACCATCCGCGCCATCTCAGCCACGGGCGGATAAAGCCGTTCCGCATTGAAATGCCCATCAGGAACGCCGCTGTAATCATTTTCTATATCGCGAAAAATGCTCGTTATCAAAGCCAACGCATCGTCTCGATTCGCTGCCGCAGGCGCATTGCCGAGTGCCATGAGAATCAGATGCACGCGCTCCCGTTTACTCTTCTGCGCTCCTTGGGTTGTCCCGTCGGCTGGTTGCCATCTTGAATCGCTATTGTCTCCCGTCATCACGGTATTGTTACGGTTGAAAAGCGGGCCCTTACCGCAGCCCCGTCGCGAGGCGCACGCGCTCCATCGTTTTTGCAGCGACGGCCCGCGCCCGCTCGGCACCGTCGCGGAGGACGGCGTCCACGTAGGAAGGGTCGGCTGCAAGCTCGGCGCGCTTCTCGCGCATCGGGCGGAAGTGCTCCCATAGCGCATCGAAGAGTCGCTGTTTGAATACGCCGTAGCCCTGCCCGCCCGCGCGGAAGTCTGCCTCCATCGTGGCGACGTCGCCCTCGCTGGCGAAGAGCCGGTAAAGCGCGACGATGCTGCTGTGCGTGGGGTCTTTCGGCGACTCCACGGGCGTGGAGTCCGTGACGATGGACATGATTTTTTTGCGCAGCGGCTTCTCGGCGTCGAAGAGCGGGACGGTGTTGTTGTAGCTCTTGCTCATCTTCTGCCCGTCGAGGCCGATGACCGTCGCCATCTGCGGCAGGATGCTGGCTTCCGGCATCACGAAGAGCGGTTCCTTTTTACCAAACGTGCGGTTCATCACAGCGGCGATGTCGCGGGTGACTTCGACGTGCTGCTTCTGGTCGCGGCCCACGGGTACAATGTTCGAGTCGTAGAGCAAGATGTCCGCAGCCATGAGCACGGGATACGCGAAGAGGCCGTGGACGGGCACTTGGTTGCGGGCGACGTGGTCTTTGAAAGCGTGGCAGTTTTCCAGCATCGGCATGGGCGTGACGCACGAGAGAATCCACGCCAACTCCGTGTGCTCGGGCACGTCGCTCTGGCGGAAAATCACCGCCTTTTTCGGGTCGAGCCCGCACGCGAGAAAGTCGAGCGCGACGCCGCGCGTGTTGTCGCGCATCGCCTGCGGGTCGCGCACGGTGGTGAGCGCGTGGTAGTCGGCGATGAAGTAAAAAGCCTCGCCCTGCGATTGCAGTTCGATGGCAGGTTTCATCATGCCAAAGTAGTTACCCAAGTGCGGTGCGCCGGTCGGTTTGATGCCGGAAAGGATGCGTTTCATTCCCGTGGTAAATGCGAGGGCGCAGCGGCGGTGTCGAGCCGGATTCGCGATTGACGACGGGCACGCCATCACGGCTCTCTAGCCCCGATGAACCGCCAACTCGCCGAGGATGAAAGCCACATGCGCGCCGCACTGCGCGAGGCCCGACGCGGCATCGGCCTCACTTCGCCGAACCCGGCAGTCGGCGCAGTCATCATGAAAGGTGGGCGCATTTTATCCCGTGGCTGGCACCGCAAAGCCGGGATGCCCCATGCGGAAATCGAAGCCCTTCGCGCGCTCAAAAATCCCGCCGATGCACGGGGCGCGACGTTCTACATCACGCTGGAGCCGTGCTGCACTCATGGCCGCACGCCGCCTTGCACCGAGGCTATCGTGGCAGCGGGTTTTCGCCGCGTCGTCTTCGGCGCGACCGACCCAAATCCCGCCCACGCCGGGCGGGCAATCGGCATCTTGGAAACGGCCGGGCTACGCGTCACGCACGGCATCCTCGCCGACGAATGCGCGGAGCTGAATGCGGGCTTCAACCATTGGGTGACGACGGGCCTGCCGCTCGTCATCGCAAAGGCCGGGATGTCGCTCGATGGTCGCCTCACGCGCCCGCCCGGCGAAGGCCAATGGCTCACCAGCGAAGCCTCCCGGCGCGATGCGATGAAGCTCCGCGCCACCGCCGACGCCATCCTCATCGGCGCACAAACCCTGCGCGCCGATAACCCACGCCTCACGCTGCGCGGAATCAAAGGGCGACAGCCATTGCGCGTCGTCCTCACCCGCTCCGGCGACCTGCCGAAAAGCGCGCACCTTTTCACCGACGAGCACAAAGCCCGCACCCTCGTCTATCGCGGCAAGTCACTCCGCGCCGTCCTCCGCGACCTCGGCAAGCGCGGCTGCACGACCGTCCTCATCGAAGGCGGCGGCGAACTCCTCGGTACGGCATTCGACGCCGGGCTCGTGCAGCGTGTCGTCTTCTACATCGCCCCCATCCTCTGCGGCGGCCCGAATGTGGTGAAAGGGCGCGGCGTAGCAGCCTCAGCCATCGCCCCGAAGCTCGCAGCCCCGACGTATCGGCGAATCGGCGGCGACCTCGTGATCGAAGGCAAACTCGTCTAGGCGCTCTATGGACGCAGCCTAATGGCGAGGGCGGCGACAGGCCGGAAAAACAAAACCGGGAGCCGCGCTGTATGCGCGGACTCCCGGTTGTGCGAAAATGTCGCTTCCGTCCTTAGCGGAGACTTGGCTTCACGGTGCCTTCCACCACGATTGGCGGCAGTGGCCCTGCGTTCGTCGATACCTTTAGTTCGATAGCGCTAAAGCTCCCAGCCGTGACTGTCACTGTCCCCGTCGCAATCTCAAACTTAGGACGAGGGAAGTAGTTGCCGCCCGCCATCCGAGAGACGGTAGCGCCAGCTAATGGAAACATGCAGTCGCCCTCATAATCGTCGAACCAACTGTAGCCTCGCATCGCGGTGACCTGGTAGGTCCCATCGGGCGTATTGATCGAAAAAGCGCCTTCCTCATCCGTGGATGTGTCTTCCTCGAAGGGCGGGCGGACGCTGCCGTCCGCCGCAGAAGTCTCCAAAACACTCACATTCCAGCCTGAAGCCGCAGTTCCATCCGCGAATTTAACGGTGCCATTCACACCCGTATCTTCCTGGGGTTCCCGCGGTCCGAGTTCCGGCAAAATACGAATGACGGCTTTCGTCTTCACGCCATCTGCGACATCGACCTCCAGTTCACCCCATACCCAGTCGTCGCCATTTGGCCCCTCGGCGGAGATATAGTAATGACCGACGGGCGGAGTGAGTTTGAACATCCCGTTCTCGTCCGTCGTTCCTTCCCAATAAAACGGCTCGCGAAAGTGAATCGCATTGTCGTCCCATGATTCCGAGACTTGCACATAGAAGCCCGCGCCGGGCGTCCACGCCTTCGCGATAGGCTCGCCATTTTTGTCGCGCTCACCGAGGAGCACGCAACCGTCCATACTTCCCGTCGCGCTTTCTTCAGCGGGCGGCGTGACGATAAATTGCGCGCTGGCGCTGAAGCTGCCCGCGCTGGCGGTGATGGTGTAGGTGCCGGGATAAAGTGGCGAATCTTCGATGACCAAAGGGACGCTCACCGAACTGCGCCAAGTCTTGCCAGCCGGGAGTGTGCAAATGATCTGCTCTTCCTCGTAGTTCTCCTCTTCCTCACCATCCGCATTGAGCCTCGTCCGCAACGCGGAGACAGGATTATCCACTTCCTCCACCGGCGATGGAGACTCCCAATAGACGTTCCCGTCTTGATCCGAAAGGGTGATGTAGAAATGGCACTTCGCCCCCTCTTGCGAGTCGTAGGCGAACTCGATCGGGTTCTTGCTCCGGTTTGAGAGCGACACCGCAGTCACGAAATGATCCTTCACCAGAGCACGGAGCCGTTTCTTTTTCGCCAGCTTCTTCTTAGCGGCGGCAGTGAGTGGCTCGTCTGGCGTCGGATCAATCTCATCGCCCGGAAGCACCATCGGGAGTTCCGAAGCGCTCGTGCTGAGCGAGATGGTGACCTGCGCTTGCGATTTCTGCCCAGAGAGAAGCAACGCAAGGAATGCAACAACGGTGATGAGTGTTTGTTTCATAATTTAATGCGCCCTAAGTGCCGTGCTCCTATGAATAGTGCAAACCGAATTTTGCGAAGATTTCGGGGAGGAATCGCGACGTTTTAGTTCAGTCAATTTCGCGCCCGACCTTCTTCCGGAGGGTGACTCGGTTCATGCCGGTCTCGCGGGCGAGGATGGTAGGCTTGCCGTCGAAGTGGGCGAGTAAATGGCGGAGGGCCATGCTCTCGATGGCGTCGTGCATTTGGCGGTAGGTGGCCTTTTCTGCGAGGCGAGTGTCGAGCCAGCTTGCGAGGGCTGCGATGAGCGGCGCGTCGGGGTCTTTTTGGGGGAGTTCGCGGAGGTGTGGCGGGAGGTGCTGAGGGAGAAGGACGGGGCCGGTGCAGACGGCCGCGGCGTGTTCGAGGGCGTTGCGGAGTTCGCGGAGATTGCCCGGCCAGTCGTGGCGCTCTAGCTCGGCGATAGTCTCGGGAGCAAGGCTGAGTGGGGCTCGGAGGAAAGCGGCGGCGAGGGCGGGGATGTCGGCGCGGCGGTCGCGGAGGGGCGGCAGTTCGAGTTCGAGGACGTGGAGCCGGTAGAAGAGGTCTTCGCGGAAACGGCCGGCTTTCACTTCGTCGCGGAGGTTTTTGTGGGTGGCGATGATGAGGCGGAGTTCGATGCGGATGTCGGTGCGTCCGCCGACTCGGGTGAAGGCGCGCTCTTCTACGAAGCGGAGGAGTTTTGCCTGCACGCTGGGGGCGATGTCGCCGATTTCATCGAGGAATAAGGTGCCGCCGGCGGCGCGCTCGATGTGACCCTGTCGGTCGCTGGTCGCGCCGGTGAATGCGCCCTTTTCGTGGCCGAAAAGTTCGCTCTCTAGCAAGTGCTCGGGAAGCGAGCCGCAGTGGAGCGTGATGAAGGGCGCGGCGGCGCGTGGGGAGTGATCGTGGATGACTCGGGCGGCGAGCGTCTTGCCCGCGCCGGTAGGGCCGGAGAGGAGAACGGGCGCGTCGCTCGTGCTGGCGTGGGCGATGCCGAGAAAGACGCGCTGCATTGCGGGCGCGGTGCCGATCATTTGGGGGCGCGGGGCGACAGCGGGTTGCGCGGCGGGCGCGGTGGTGAGGACTTGCTGGATGGTCTGCTGGACTTCGCGGAGGTCGAGAGGTTTAACGAGGTAGGCGGCGGCTCCGAGCTTGCGTGCGGCGACGGCGTTTTCGAGGTTGCCGTGGGCGGTGATGATGATGACGGGGACGCCGGGAGCTTGTGCCCGTGCCTTTTCCAGCACGGCGAGGCCGCTGATGTCGGGCAGGCCGATGTCGAGGATGGCGAGGCTACTTGCGCTGAGTCTCTCCAGCCCGGCGCGACCACTGGCGCAGGTTTCGGTTTCGTGTCCGAGGCGGCGGCAGGCGGTGGCGAGGGCGGTGGCGAGGGCGGGTTCGTCTTCGATGATGAGGATCATAAATGGGTAGGCAGCGCGAGCGTCACGGCTGCGCCGCGCGCGGTATTTGCGATACGGAGTTCGCCGCCGTGGGCTTTGAGGATTTCGGCGGTGACGCTGAGGCCGATGCCCATGCCGCCTTCTTTTTCGCTGTAAAAAAGCTCTGTCCCCCGTGCGAGCGCCGCTGCGGAGAAGCCGGGGCCGGTGTCGGCAAAAATGAGCGCGGCCCGTGCGCTGGTGATGTGCAGTTCGCCGCCGCTGCTCATGGCGTGGATGGCGTTCATCATCACATTCGTGATGGCTTGAGCGAGGCGGCGGCGGTCGCCCAGTACGGAGACGCTGGCGACTTCCGAAATGATGCTCACTTTCGCATGAGCAGCGGCGGGTAAAACGGTGCGGATGCCTTCAGCCACGAGTGCCGCGAGGTCGCACGGCGCGACTGCCGGGGGCTGCGGGCGGGCGAGGAACATCCACTGATTTACCAGCGCTTCGATCTTCGCGTTCTCCCCGAGAATGGTAGTGAGCGATTCGTTGGGCGTGTCCGTTTCGAGGAGCTGCGCGTGGAGCTTGATGGCGCAGACAGGGTTGTTAATTTCGTGTGCCAGCCCTGTGGCCATGCGGCCCAGCGTGGCGAGGCGCTCGGCTTGCTCGCGGGCGCGGCGCTCCGCTGAGAGTTGCTGGCGGGTGTCTTGGTAAGCGCGGGCAAGTTGGCCGATTTCGTCCGAGCGCGAGGCTTCGGGGAGCAGCTCGGCATTTTCCTCCGCGATGTGCGGGAGGCGCGCGGCGAGCGTGCGGAGGGGGCGGACGATGCCGCGTGCGAGCGCGGCGGCAAGAGCGAGCGAGATAAGCCAGAACGCGCCGAGCACCGCGTACGTCCGGCCCGCACTCAAAGCTCGCAAAGGCGGGGTATCGCGCAGGAGGATCAGCCGAAAACCGTCGCGCAGAGGGACGGAGATTGCCTCCTGTTCTCCCGGCATCGGCGTCACCGAACTGGACGCATCGCGCACAACATCGTTCCACATCCAAGCGAACGCTTTTCCCGAATATTGAATGTCGTGACGTCCCGGCGCGGTATTTGGAAACCGACGACCATCCGGCTGTTCAAAAAACACCGTCACGCCAAGCACTTCGCTCAAACTCAGCGCCGTCCGCTCCGTGAGCGGCGCACCGGTGCGCACGAAGTCCGCGTTCGCTTTCGCCATCGCGGCAAAAAGCTCCTGCGACTGCCGCCGCTCTTCCGAGCCGAGCCAAAAGACGAGCGCCAGCGAACCCGCGACGACATACGCCAAAAACGCCAACGCCAGCCGGAGAGAAAGTCGGCTCATCGGCGGTATTTCGAGTGAAAGGTCATGGTCATCATCTATCCACGCCAACGATTCAGCGCGAACATTTCTTAGCCATCACCCGAAAGAAAAGACGCGCCCTGGGCAAAGAATACACCTTTTTTCCAGAGACGGACCGGCATCCGGGCAAACGTGGCACGGCCCCGGCTAAATGCGCGCTCGCACTCGATAGAGCGCACATTTACCAACATCAAATGACCAACAAACTCACTACACTCATCGCCCTCGCCGCAACATCGGCGCTGGCAGCCGAAACGAAACCCGCCGTCCAAAAGATGCCGGAAGTCACCGTCACCGACGCCAATTTACTCACCGAGGAACGGCCCGTCGGCGAAACAGGTCGCCCGGAATGGACCTCCGCCCGGCGCTTCCCGACCACCCGCGTTTATATCCAAAAGGAGCCTTGGGAGGTCGGCGTGGAGACGTGGTGGCGCTATCGCAACAAGCGTGACGGCACCAAGGTGAGCCGCATGACTGGCGAGATCGAAATCGGCCTCCCGCACCGGATGCAGCTCGACCTTTACTACGACATGGCCGTGCAAGGCGACCGCAGCTCGCGCACGGAAGATTACGCCGTGGAGCTTCGCTACGCGTTGGCCGATTGGGGCAAGCTGCCGCTGAACCCGACGGTATATGCGGAATACAAATTCGTGGAAGAAGGCGCGGATGTCTTGGAACTAAAACTCCTACTCGGGGACCAACTCCCCGGCGGCTGGCATTACGGCGCGAACTTTGTGTGGGAAAAGGAACTCGCGGGCGAGCGGACGACCGAATGGCAGCTCGTCGCGGGCGTGAGCAAGACGCTCATTGATGGCCAACTGAGCCTCGGCGTGGAGGGCAAATACGTCCACGAAACGACCTCCACTAGCCGGGGCGAGCCGGAGCACAAAATCCACGTCGGTCCCAGCGCGCAGTGGCGGCTGAACGACAAATTCTCCGTCGCCACGACGGTGCTCTTCGGCCTCACGGATGACGCTCCACACGAAGAGTGCTGGCTGATTCTCAGCTACGACTTCGGGAAAAGTGGGGAGTCGAAATACAAGCCCATCTCGGGCCGTCGCTAAGACCGTATGACGCTCAGCGGGAAATCACTTTTCGCCTCCACACTTCTGCACGGTTCGCTCGTGGCAGTGATGGCTGGCGTCGTGCTTTATCCCGCTGTGAAAATGACCGACGCACCAGCCAGCTCCGAGGACTCCGGGGCTGGCTGGTCGCTCGTCATCGAGCAGCCCGCCGAGGCCGCTGAGAGCCCGTCTGCGGAGGTCGCGCCGGAAGTCACCCCGCCCATTCGCATCGCCACTCCCACGGTGCTCGCGACGCCGACCCTGCCTGTCACGGACATCATCGCCACGACCGCGATGGGCGCACTTCCCGTCATCGCCGCAGCGCCGTCTTTCGCCATGAAACCGCGCGCGAAAACCGGCGGCAAAAGCAGAGTTGGAAGTGGAGCAGGCTCGGGAAATCGCAGCGCCATTTACACGCCCGCAAGTTACCTCAGCACGCCGCGCCCGAGCTTCCCGGCGACGGCGAAAAGTGCGCGCATCAGCGGCACCGTGATTCTCTCCGTCTCGCTCGACGATAGCGGCCATCCCATCGCTGTGAACGTGCGCACAAGCAGCGGTCACCCGGAGCTCGATGAAGCCGCTCTCCGGGCCGTGCGAGCATGGCGTTTTCACCCCGCGAAACTCGACGAACGTCCCGTGCCCACGCGCCTTGAAGTTCCTGTGCGCTTTGCGTTGAGCTAAAGCATTGGATTGCGTTCGCCGCCGTTCGGCGCGAGCATTTCCCCGAAATAAAATTGAATGCCGCAAGCACCAGCGGCGTCTCTTTTCCCGAACCTATGAAACTACACACACTCGTTCTTGCCTGCGCCGCTTCGCTCCTCGCCTCGCCCACTTGGGCAGAAGATCGGCTGAGTTTTGACTCCTTCCACGACTCCCTCTCGCCCTACGGCGAATGGAACCAAACCGACACCTACGGCCTCGTCTGGCAGCCCACCGGCGTGGACCGCGACTGGAGCCCTTACACCGATGGATACTGGAGCTACACCGATGCCGGGTGGACTTGGGTGAGCTACGAAGACTGGGGCGGCATCTGCTATCACTACGGTCGCTGGGTCGAGCTCGAAGGCCCCGGTTGGTGCTGGGTTCCCGGCTACGAGTGGGGCCCCGCGTGGGTGTCGTGGCGGAAAAGCGACGACTACGTCGGCTGGGCACCGCTCCCGCCGGAGGCTCGCTGGGAAGTCAACGTCGGTATCAGTTCATGGGCCGACACGCACTACGACATCGGCCCCGCACACTACTCGTTCTGCCACTCGCGGGACTTCGGAGCGCCCGTGCTGCGTGGCGTCATCGTACCGCGTTCGCGGAATGTGACCATCATCAACTTCACGACGAACATCACCAATATCACATACAATCGCGACAGCGGCTACGTGTTCAACGGCGGGCTCGACTACGACTACATCTCCCCGCGCTGCGCCCACACCCTCCCCGCGCTCAAGCTCGTGCAAAACACCACGAATATCTACGTGAACGGCAATCGCGGAAACGTCTTCATCAACGCCCAACGCGGCAACGCCCTCTACGTCGCCGCACCCCAGCGCGCCGAGAGCAACTGGAACGTCCTCACCCGCAAACCCGTCATCGCCAAAACCTTCGCCGCACCCGTCGTCTCACGCGGCTGGGCCGGGATGGATAAAGACGGCACCCGCGACAAGCTGCTCGTCAAAATGCGCGGCGAAGTCAATGACGCGACGCCCGCCTCCGCTCCCGCCCGCGCCTTCCGCCCCGAGAGCATCGCCGTCGTCCCCAAGAAGGCCGACCCCACACTCCCACGGCCTTCGCTGCTCAAAGCAAACGTCAGCCGCCCAGCCGACGATTCGCAGGATGGACCAAGCACTTTGAAAGCGCCCGTCGCCCGCCCAATGGTGCCCGACGCCCGCGAAGAAAAGCCGACCGTCCTCAAGCAGCCCATCGTCCACCCCGGCAGACCTGACGACGACAGCGACAAGCCCGTCGCCATCAAACCCCAGCGCCCCGCGGCGCCTACGGACGAAAAGCCGACGCTTCTCAAACAGCCCATCGTCCGCCCAAGCAGGCCCGATGACGACAGCGACAAGCCCGTCGCCATCAAACCTCAGCGCCCCGCAGCGCCTACAGACGAAAAGCCGACGCTCCTCAAACAGCCCATCGTCCGCCCAAGCAGGCCCGATGACGACAGCGGCAAGCCCGCCGCCATCAAGCCCCAACGCCCGCCCGTCATCGAACGTCCAGCCGCGCCGAAAGACGACAGCGTCCTCCGCAAAAAAATGGCCGAGCAAGCCGACGACAACAACGCTCGCGAAGCCGCCATCGCCCGTGAAAGAGCCAGCCAAGCCGCAAGGCAACGCGAAGCCGACGACGCCCGCCGCATGACCGTGGAAAAGCAACGCCGCTCCGCCGACGCCGAGGATGCACAGCGCAAACAAGCAGAAGCCGCCCGCAACGCCGACGAAAACGCCCGTCGCCAAGCCCAACAACGCTCCGCAGCCGCAGCCGAATCCAACGCGCGCCGCGAGCAAGCCGCCGCGATGGAAAGACAACGCAACGCCGCCGAGCAGGACAACGCCCGCCGCGCACAAGCCGCCGACTCCCAACGCCGCGCACAAGCCGAAATGGCCAACCGCGCCGCCAACGAGGCTCGCCAGCGCCAATCCGAAGCAGCCCGCCAAGCTCCGCCACAACGTCCGCCTCAAGCCATTCCACAGCGCCCCCCAGCTCCCACGCAGCCTGCGCCTTCCCAAAATCGTCCGCTCACTGAAGAGGAACAAAAGCTCCTCAAAAAGAAGCGGTAACAGCAGCCGCTACGAGAGAATCAAGGCGTCTTCTTCTCGTTGCGGTGGCCTCGGTGGCAGGCTGCGCAGTCTTCGCTCACTCGCTGCATCGCGGCATCGGCGGCAGTGAGCGATGAGGCGCGGATGGCTCTTCGGAGGGCGTCCGCTGCCTGCGTGCTCTCGGCAAGTTTCTCGCGATAGTCGGCGGGGCGTTTGGCGGCGTCTTCGGTCCGAGCGAGTTCGCGGAGATGCTCCCAAAGTAAGGTCGCTTCGTTGGCGGCGTCGGCTTTCCATCCGGCTTTCTGTGAGTCCTTGAGCGCGTCGAATCGGTCGTCGATTTCCACCATCGTATCCACGAGAGCGGGCGTTTTCGCGACCTCGGGCAGTGCGCCGACTTTCGCAAGCTGCTCTTTAGTGACGGGCCGAAACTCGCGCACGGCCCGGTAGAGCCCGGTGTATTCTTCCGCCGTTCCTGCCTTTCTCAGCCATGCCTCTGCGTCTTGCGGGGACCAGCTTGCGGTGGCCTCGCAGATGACCGCCACTGCGGCAGGGCCTCGATGTTTACCGTGGTGGCAGTGGACGTAAATGAGCCCGTCCCCCGCCGTCGCGGCTGCGCTGGCCAGCTCGGGGACGCGCGCGGCGGATACTCCGTCGTAGCCGATGGGTAGGTGGATGTAGCGCAGTCCGTGCTTGCGCGCGGCGGCGATGTCGGGCTTTGCGCCATCGACGCTGATGATGGTTTTGACGCCCATTTTCTCCAGCGTAGCGAAGGCTTCGTCGCCCTCGGGCTGGGAGCCGGAGATGATCTGCGGGGTCACGCGAAATGCGTTGTGCAGCTCTTTCACCGAAAGAGGCTCCACATCCGCGCCAAGGGCGAACGAGGTTAGTCCGACGAAAGCGAGACGCTGGAAAAACGTCATCGGCAGAGCCAGTCGAGCTTGATGAACATCGCAAATGTCTCGCGGACGCGCAGGACGGATTCAGCCGCAGACATTTCGACGGTCGCGAACGCAGCTTCGCACGCCTCTTCGAGGGTAGAGCCTGCGCGCAATGCAGCGACGAGGCTGAAAGTGATGGCGTCGATACGCTTAAAATAGACGATGTTGTCCACGCGGTGAACCGCGAGAAAGAGAGGCTCGGGCAGTGGCTTCACGCTGAGACGCAGAGGGCGCGGGGCACGGCGGGCTTTGGCGGCGTTGCTGGATACGGTGGTCTCGCTGGTGCGCTTACGGAGTTTAGCGAGAAGCGTATCAACCGGATGTCGAAGCTCGACGAGCTGGAGATAGGGCTGGATGCCGAGGCGCAGTCGGGAAGGGTCCGCAGCGGCGAGCTTCGCGGGGCTGATGGGCTCACGGGCGGGTTCATCAAACGCAAGAGTCGCGGCCCATTCCACACGGGCGACATCGTAGGCGAGTGCGCAGTGCCGCCCGGTGAGCGCGGGGTTTTCTGCGAGGAATGCTGGGAGGTGCGAACCGAGGTTGCGCAGCGTCCATGAGTGCGAGGGGTGCGCGCTGAGGTAGGCGATCGTCAGTTTATCAAAGCACCGTGGGCCGATGACGGCGCGGACGCCGGGGAAGTCATCGCCGAAGAGCCCCGTGAGCCGCCACCAGTATTGCTGGTTGTAAACCTCCAGTCGCTCGAACGACGTGAGCCGGTCGTTCGACGCGATGGTGGCATCGGCAAACTCCCGGTTGCCGCGCTGCATCGTCTGGTCGGGCCGGAGCGGCTGACGGATGGCGTCGAGCATGGCGCGCTGCATCTCGCGCAGGGTGCCGGGCTTAGGCTGGGCGGACTTTGGCATTGGGCAGATATTTTGCGGCTTTGAGGGCTTCTTTGTGGACTTCGTTAAACGAGGGGATGCGGTCGTCCCATTCCAGTAAAGTGGGGATGCTGCCGCAGCGGCGGATGACTTCCGCGTAGATGTCCCACACGGGGTCGCAGACGGGGTGGTCGTGGGTGTCGAGGATGATGTGCTTGTGCCGCGTGTGGCCGGCGATGTGGATTTGCGCGACGCGCTCCAGCGGGACGCCGGCGAGGTAGTCGCGCGGGTCGAAGCGGTGGTTCTGCGAGGAGACGTAGATGTTGTTCACGTCGAGGAGGATGCCGCAGTCGGCGCGCTCCACGACTTCGCTGAGGAACTGCCATTCGTTCATCTCGCTGGCGCGAAACTCGGCGTAGCTGCTGAGGTTTTCTACGGCGATGGGCAGCTCGACGAAGTCCTGCACTTCGCGGATGTTGCGCGCGGTGGTTTCTACGGCCTCCTTCGTATAAGGCATGGGCAAAAGGTCGTGGCTGTAAGTGCCATCCACGCTGCCCCAGCAGAGGTGGTCGCTCAGCCACGGAGTGCCGGTGCGCTTCACGAGGCGCTTGAGCTTGCGGAGATGCTCGCGATTGGGCCGCTCGCTGTTGCCGAAATACATGGAGACCCCGTGCTGCACGACGCGGTAGTTTTCCAAAATAGAATCGAGGACGTGGAGCGGACGCCCGCCGTCCACCATGTAGTTTTCCGAGATGATCTCAAACCAGTCCACGACAGGCTTTTTCTCTAAAATATGCCGGTAGTGTGGGACTCGGAGCCCGATGCCGATGCCGAGGTCGGTGGAAGCGTTGAAGCGGGAAGATGGCATTGATTGAAAATGACGAATGACGAATGACGAACCGGGTTGCGAATTTCGTCATTCGTCATTCACCATTGGCTCCCGCCCAGACCGGAGTCTGGGCGGAAGCCTGTGTGATGAGGAAAGGGGTTAGGCTTTCTTCTCTTTTTTCTTCGCGCCGTGTGTCGGCTTGCCTTCCTTCACTCCGCAGCCGCCTTTGCCTTTGCAGGTGTTCTTGCCAGCGCAGCCAGCGTCGCCGCTCTTGCAGCCGCCTTTGCCTTTGCAGGAGTTTTGGCCTTTGCAGGTGTGGGTTTCGCAGGAGGCCTTCTCGGCTTTCTCTCCAGCGGCGGGCGCGCCTTTTTCGTCAGCGGCCTGTGCTTTGGTCATATAGCCACCGAAGACGATGCCTGCGAGGGCGGCTCCGGCGAGCATGGTTTTGGTGGAACGGATTGTGATACGCTTCATGTTTGTTTTTGTTTTTAGGTTTATTGATCGACCCGCCGAAATCGACGGACCGACCATCAGACGTTAAAGCGGGAAGTTTATTCCGTGAGTATTCATTTTTGACGAAATCGGATGAAGTTTTCGCCACACCTGCGGCTCTACTCGATGAGCGAACCATTGCGTGAATGCTCCGCTTTTCGGGGTAAGGCTTCAATAGTGTTACGGACACATGGTAGCGAAAATCAGAGAGATGGACCAGCCGTGGAAACTCGCCTGTTCGCCTTCTTTCCGCCTCTCTTCGCCACACGTTTGCAAACTGTGTTACGAGATGAAGGCGTTTCAGCTTCAAAATCACCGTTCAAAATTCCATGCAGTCACCCATCGTATCCAAACCCTCGTTCGCCGCCGCGCTCCTGCTCGGCGTTTCGTGCTGCCATGCTTTTTCTGCGACTTTTCAATGGGGAAATACAGTGGGAAACTGGAGCGTGCCTGCGAACTGGCAAGGTGCAGCGGCGCCCGCTGGGACAAGCTCGGCGGACGCTCTGGTGTTTTCCGGAGATGTCGGGACGACGCTGGGTGTCGCCCCCAATTACACCACGACAAACGACACGGCAGCAGTGCCTTTCTCTCTCAACTCCATCACCCTGAATGCCACGGATGCGGCGGCTCTAGTCACCGATCCGGCGAACATCATCGCGGGAAACACGCTCGCGTTTGGCGGAGCGAATCCCCAACTGATTCAGAACGGTGCCGGGCATTTCACCTTCACCACGCCGATTGTCGTTCCGGCGTCCCTTCACTTCGGTGGCAACGGAGTCGGTTCAGTGACGTTCAATCGCAAACTCTCCGGCTTTGGCACCATCATTAAAGACGGAAGCAGCGTATTTCGTTTTGGAACTTTTCCGCCGCCGATTGTACCGCCCGCCACGACGTCCACTGCGCCCTCGGAGAATACGTGGTTTGGCCCGCTTCAAATCAATGCGGGGACGGTTCGCTTTAACAACAACGCGGAATCTGGTCGCACAGCGCTGCGGGCAAATCCTGTGGCACTGCTCACGGGAGCGTCGCTAACATGCGCTTCGGAGCTTCGACTCGGCACGCTCTCGGGCAACGGAGGATTGGTCGAATCTCAAGTTGTGGGAACGAATACGGACACCGAAGACATCGTCGTATCCGCGTTTAGCAGTGGAACCTTCGCAGGCACGATTCACCTCGGCGTCCCGACAGGCACAGGCAACGATCTTGGCGCGCTGGTCGTCCGCGGCCCCGGCACCCAGACGCTGACGGGGACCCTGAATCTCAGTAAAGATGTCGCCGTGGGAGGCAGCCTTACATTTGACGGAGGGGCATCGCTCTCCGCGCAGACAACGGGAGCTATCGTGATGGGCGGAGGCACATTCCGGCTGGAGAATGTGACGACAAACAACAACAACCGCCTACGTGATGGCGACAGCCTTTCAACAGGGCTCGATAACATTGGCGGCGGGCTTTTTCAGCTCTCAGGCCATGCGGGAGGGACGACAGAGACGCTGGGGCGGCTTCAGCTTTCCTCCACAAACGGCACCATCAATCGCGGGCGCTCGGGCCAGCTCAATGTGCAAGTCGTCCACCGTGCCGGAGCAGGCGCGGCTACGGTGCTCACGATTGCGGGGTATCAACGCGACGCGTCGTTTGCGCGTGCGCTCAATACGGTGGAGTTCTCGGCCATCGACAACGTGGGCACTACACTGAATCTCGGCACTGCGGGCAATAATCCGCGCATCGTGCTTTCCACCGCACCGACGCTTGCAAGCTCCTTGCTCTCCAGCTCTGCGGGAAGCTCCAGCTTTGGCTGGGCAACTGTGCAAAAGACGGACGGCGTCGCCTTTGCCACACACGGCGCGAATGGCATCGCGGCTGTGACTACGACTACGCTGGCGCCAGCGACGTCGAGCGGGACCGTGAATTCGCAACTGACAACCTCCGCGACCATCACCCCCTCGAACTACGCGCAAAATAGTATCCGCCTGCTCCCCGCCAGCAGCGGACTCACGATGACGCTCGGTGCAGCGGCAACTCTGACTACCACCGCAATCGCGCTGGCAGGGCCGAATGATTTCACCATCACCGGCGGCACACTTGGCGGAGGCGGCCCGCGATTTATCAACGTCGAAAAAGCGAAACTCACGCTGGCAAGCGGATTGGGCAGTACGCAGCCGCTGGTGAAGTCCGGCAATGGAATCCTAGCCCTCACGAAGACGACAAACGTGACCAGCACGCAACCGTGCGCAATTAACAGCGGCACGCTCTACGCAACCCCCGGCACAACATTGCCCAACGGCGAACTGCGCTTTCGCGGCGGCGTGCTCGGCATCATCGGCGGCGGGATGTTTGCGAGGCCGTTTATCATCTCGAACGCGCCGGGGCCAGGGACCGTGAACTGGAGCGGGCTGGAGTATGTCGCCACGCCCACCCCGACCTCAAACACGCTCCCGGAAGACCGAGGCAGCGGCGGCTTCGCGGCGATCGATGCAAATGCCAGCGTGGACCTCGGCGTAGCGGGCGTAAGCGATATACTTTGGGAGCAAAAGGGCTTCGTGCAGAGCGGCTTTGCGCTCGTCCTCGGCAGCCCGCAGGCAGCGGCAAAAATTACGCTCATCGACAACCTCAGCCTCAGTTCCGGCGAATCGAACATCAACTACAACGCCCGCGAAATCCGAGTGCCAGACAATGCCGCATCGACCCTCGACCGCGCAGTGCTCTCCGGCGTCTTGAGCGGCACGACGCACAACGACTTGCTGAAAACCGGCGCAGGAACACTCGAACTCACCGCCGTGAATACGTTCCTCGGCGCAGCGATCATCCACGCAGGCACACTCGTCGTCACCGGCAGCGCAACCACGGCCATCGGCCTCGACGTGATGACTGGCGCGACGCTCGCAGGCTCCGGCAGCACGACCGCCGTGCTCCTAGAAGGAGGCGGACAGATTTCCCCCGGCGACAGCAGCATAGCCACCCTCACCGCCGCCGCCCTATCGTGGCGGGCAGGCGGCATCGCGCGGCTCGAACTCGGCACTGCGAACACCAGCGACCGCATCAACCTCGGCAGCGGCGCACTGGTAAAGGATTCTGCAAGCGGCACGTTCGCTGTCGATTTCGCCAACACAGGCGCGATGAATCAGACCTACACCCTCGCCACGTTTGGCAGCACGACGTTTAGCGCCAGCGACTTCACCGCTACGAATCTCGCCGCCGGAGTCACCGGGCGCTTCATCGTCACTGCGAACTCACTCGTCTATTCGACAGTCCCATCGACCCCGATGAGCACGTGGCGGGAGACTTATTTCGGCCTCGGCGCGACGAACAGCGGCACCGCCGCAGACAACGCAGACCCCGATGGCGACGGCCTGCAAAACCTCGCCGAATACGTCCTCGGCGGTAGCCCGATCCTACCCACCCGCACCACGACTCCGGGCTACTCGCTCGGCACACTGACCTTCACCCGCAACCTCGCCGCGACCGACGTAGCACTGCGCATCGAGGCCCGCGACTCGCTCGCCACGGGCACATGGCTGACCATCGCGACACGCGCAATCGGCGCAGGCTCGTGGACGACGACGAGCGGCGTCTCCGTGGTGGAAAATGGAAGCGCCGTAACCGCTACGGACGGGGTCACCCCAGCGACACAAAGCCAGCGGTTTCTCCGACTGGCCATCGATCATCCGTAACACGTATTTGAGCTATCGAGGACAATACGCGCGACCGGAGTTTCCCCCAAAAGGGCCTGCGCGAAAGCGGCTACATCACTCATACGGCGGCAGACGGTAAAGAGGGGCGTCTCGCCCGCTGCGGTGGCACATCACGTTGGGAGACGCTTCGCGACTCAGGGGGCCGGGACGGCCCCCCTCCTTGGTCGATTTATTGCGATGATAAACCAGTTCATCTGAAACCTGAACCAGTTCACGTCGGACGTGAGCCAGTTCACCTCAAACCTGAACCAGTTCAACTCAGACATGAACCAGTTCGCCTTGGACCTGAGCTAGTTCAGCTCTGGGCCAGTAAGTTCACCTGAAACCTGAACTGATTCACATCGCCACTGAGCCAGTTTAACCTTGGACATGAACGGTTGACCTTGAAGGTGAAGCAACTCACGTCGGACCTGAACCAGTTCACGATAAACCTGAACCGATTCACACAAGACCAGAACCAGTTCACGACAAACCTTAACGAGTTCACCTCAGCACTGACCTTATTCACCGTCACACCGAACAAGGTCACTTCGGCCCCCTACTTAAACACCAAAGAGATAAATGTTTACAGCTAAAGCCCGTTCTCACTCACCGATTACGGCGGCGTGACCGGGCCTCCGCCGTCTGGCGGCGGCGTGGGCGGCTCACCGCTCCCCCTTGCCCCTCGAACTGCTCGCTCAGCGTATCGTAGAGCGATTGCAGGCTGACCACGTCTTCCTTCGCCGTCTTCACGATTTTGTAAAACTTGCGCGCCTGACGGTAACGCTCCGCCCCGACCACCGCGCGCGTGTCCCGCACCTTTTGCAACTGTGCCGCTAGGGCCACTTCCACCTCCCCGAGCTGGTCAAAGTAGAGCTCGTCCTTGTCCCACTTCGTTTTGCTCAAATAGGCAGGCATCACAGTCGGGAACGTCGCCGCGCCGGTGATCGCCGTGTCGCAAAAAGTTTCGCGACCCGCGCCCACGCGTTGCAGTAACTGGCATTCGTCGTCGGTGAGCGTCACCAACGCGGGAAATTGAGGCGCGAGCGCCACGATGTCGGCCTTCAGCGCATCAAGCGCGGCCGGTGTGAATACAGCAGAGATGTTTTGAATTGGCGCCACCGGCAACCAGTGCCCTGAGTCCCATGTCAGCGGTTGCGATGGCATGGAGCGACTCTCGCACGCCCCCGCCCCATTTGGATACGCAACTGGAGTGGCGCATCCCGCACTTGCCACAAATCACTTCTCACCAATCACAACGCGCAACTACGCCTTCTCCGCCGTCTCGCGGATAAGTTGCTCGGTCGTCGCCCAATCAATGCACTGGTCGGTGATGCTCTTGCCGTATTCCAGCGCGTCCATACCGTCGTCGAGCGACTGTGCGCCGGCGAGGAGGTTGCTCTCCAGCATCGCGCCGATGAGCCCTTTTTCCTTCACGCGCTGGTCGAGGATGGCGCGGTAGGTCGCAGGCATGAGCGTTTGTTTCTTGTGGCAGTTTGCGTGGCTCGCGTCGGCCATTACCACTCGCGGGAGGCTGTGTTTTTGTAAAAGAGCGAGCGTATCGGCGATGGATTTCTCGTCGTGGTTCGGCCCGCCGTCGCCTCCGCGGAGGATGACGTGGCAATCGGGGTTGCCTTCCGTCGCCACCACGCTCGCGCGTCCGTCGTTATCAATGCCGAGGAAGGTTTGCGGCTGCATTGCCGCCTTGATGGCATTGATGGCCGGGAGGATCGCACCGCTCGTTGCATTTTTGAAGCCGACGGGCGTGGACAGGCCGCTCGCCATCTGTCGGTGCGTCTGGCTCTCCGTCGTCCGCGCGCCGATGGCGCTCCAGCAGATGAGGTCTGCGATGTATTGTGGGGTGATCGGGTCGAGCATCTCCGTAGCCGTGGGGAGTCCGAGGTCGAGCACGTCGAGAAGGAAGCGCCGCGCCTGCCGGAAGCCCTCGGGGATGTCGTTTGTGCCGTCGAGATGCGGGTCCATGATGAGCCCTTTCCAGCCCACGGTGGTACGGGGCTTTTCAAAATAAACGCGCATCACGATGAGAACTCGCTCTTTCACCTCATCGGCAAGTTTCGCCAGTCGCTCGGCATATTCCCGCCCGGCTTTGAGGTCGTGGATGCTGCACGGCCCCACCACGAGGATAAAGCGGTCATCCTCCGCATTCAGCACGCGAGAAATATCGGTCCGAGCCTGCGCGACGAGCGACGCGTGGCGCTCTAGGCGCGGGTTGGTGGTAAACATTTCGCGCGGCGTGGGCAGCGCGGTATTGGCAATGATGTGGACGTCCGAAACTCGTGGCATGGACCTCTGAACATGCGCACCCATCCGCACGACGGCAAGCCCGCCGTTTTCCCGACGGCTCGGAAGGGTGTGATTAGAAGTGGAAAGTAGCCCGCGAGTCCCTTCGCGGCAAAAACCAAACGGCGAAGCCGCACGAAACAGAAGTGTCGCTCCGCGAGTGGGGTTGAGCCGCGAAGCAACGGTGGTAGAGTCAAAAGAAAAAAGGAATATTTTTAAGGGCGCGTATTTGAGGGGAACAGCGACCCCAGATGAGCTTCGCTCAGCCGGGGTGGCCGCACTGGGGCTTGGTTTGCAGCGTGAAGGTGGGGTTTTTG